>PNLP01000002.1 GCA_013823135.1 Planctomycetaceae bacterium | reverse complement strand
CCCTGGTGGGAAAGGTCATTGTCCCACCCCTTCAGGGTGGGTTCTTGGTGTTGGCCTGACCCCGGGGCGACGCTTCGCTTGCCCCGGACTATGTTGTTCTGCCCCTTCAGGGCAAAGACAAAGGACCGTGGCACTCGCGATGCTGCTGTCTCGAGAAAATCAGGGTTTCAAAACAACTCTTCTCTCAGTGTTTATCTTCCCTCTGTGTCCTCTGTGTCCTCTGTGGCTCTGTGGTTAATGCGGATTTGAATTTTCCCTCGTCTCATATCATGTCCGAATGCCACCTCTCGACTGGACGCTTTTTGCGTTGTGCATCTCTGCGTTTCTCGCCGGAGCGATGAACTCCATCGCGGGCGGCGGCACGCTGCTCACCTTCCCCGCGCTGACGAGCGTCATCTCGCCGGCATTCGCCAACGGCACTAGCACCATCGCACTCATGCCGGGCTCGATCGCGGGTGCGATCGGCTACCGCAAGGAACTGCGCGAAAGCTGGCGGTTCGTGCTGCGGATGTTCCTGCCAAGCCTTGTGGGCGGGTTCCTCGGCGCGTACCTCGTGGGACAGGACAAGGAGACGTTCGCCGATCTGGTCCCCTGGCTCATCCTCACGTCCGCAGTGCTGTTCGTGGTGCAGGGGCCGATCTCGAAGTGGCTCAAACGACGGGCGAGCACGGGCGGCGTGCAGCCGGAAGAACACAAGCCGAACTGGGTCACGCAATCGATCGTGATCGGATTCCAGTTTCTGGTTGCGGTCTACGGTGGCTACTTCGGGGCGGGGATCGGCATCTTGATGCTGAGTGCGCTCGGGTTCATGGGGATCGGCGACATCCACCGAATGAACGCGGTGAAGACGTTTCTCGCGACGGTCATCAACGCCGCGGCCGTGGTCGTGTTCATCCGCGACGGACTCGTGAACTGGAGCTACGCGCTTCCCATGGCTGTCACGGCGATTGTCGGGGGCTACTTCGGGGCACGGGTCGCGCTGCGGTTGCCTCCCATCTACGTTCGCTACGCGGTCATCATCATTGGGTTCGGCCTGTCGGCGTACTACTTCATCCGGCGCTACGCGTGACGTTCCTGGTGTTGAAGTTGTACACCGGGGAGACGTGCGCCACTCGTTGTTATACCGCACTCAGCCAAGAACGATGGGGTGAGCGTCTTTGTTGACAGTGGATTTGTAGGGTGGTGCCGAGTCTTCGAGGCCCACGGTGTTACTATGCCAACAGCGTGGGCCTCGAAGACTCGGCACCACACTACAAAACCAACTCGATACAGTTTCCACCGACTTTTGAGACGCACACCCAGAACGATGCCTTACTCCGATTCAGTCTTGGCGAGCCGCCCGTGTTAACGGGCGTGTTCAGCCAGCCACCCGCCCGTTAACACGGGCGGCTCGCCAAAGCGCATCATTCCCCACCGCTTAAAGTATAGAGCGTCGGCGTCTTCGATCCGGACCCAGCAGAAGGTCGATGACCCAGCACGTATGCTTGTGCTTCGCGGAACCCCGGCAATGGTCGAGGATTTCCGGGTTGCTGCAGCCTGCTTCCTCAAGGGCATCGGCGAGGATCGGCAACACGTCGAACGTTTCATTTTCGCGAATGGTTTTCGCGAGCCGCAACGCCGAGGAGTCGTTGTGTTGCAGCCACGCCGGGTCGATTTGCACCCCGGCCAGGATCCGCTCCACTTCCGCGAGCGGCAGCCCGTAGACGACTTCCGGGCCAGCCGAGGATGTCACCCATGCTTCGGGGAAACTCTCCTTGATGAAACGCTCGGTGGGCTTCCATTCGCCCCAGACCGTGAAGTAGAACTTTCCGCTTTGGCGCCTCGCTGAGAAGACCACGCCAATGGTTTCCGCCATTTCGGAGAAACGCGCTTTGAGAATTGCTTGGGGCGACATGAGATCCCTGGTAGGAACGATGTGCATTCCTGTTGCGATTACCCAGGATCAATTTTAGACGAGAAACAAGCAGCTATCAGCCGGTTTGTAGGCTGAAATAGACGAGCGAACGAAGTGTATCGATGATGCGTTCGACCAGCCACGTCCCGAGCAGCATTCCCGCGAGCATCCCCGCCGTCATGCCGATGAAGCTCGCGGTAACGGCAAGCGACAGCGAATCCGTGTCGAACTGGGCAGCGCACCAGCCGCCCGCAACCATGCCGAGCACCATGCCGAGGTTGCCGCCGGTGTACATCGCAATCGCGTGATTACCGGAATGCGTGCCCGGCCGCCGCGGAAGCCAGCGCATCGCCACGTTCGCGAACACCAGCATTCCCACCCACATCCACGGCGACGAAATCATCCCCGACCGCATCGACTCGACGCAGTGACAGCACCCGCCATCGTGCAGCGCAGTGAACCCCGCATCCGTCCACCAGCCGAGGAGCATTCCGAGGTTCCCGAGCGTGAGCATGCCGAAACACATATCGAGCGTGTGCGGAATCGTTGCCCAGCGACTCCACGCACGAGCCAGTAAGAACCCCACGAGCGCGAACCCGACGACGATGGCGACCCACTCGCGAGCGCCCCCAAGCAGCAGAACCAGCGCGACACCCTGGAGCGCAAACGCGCTGGCGTGGACGGTCGCGGGCAACCCGGCGTTCGACGACCGCGCCGGCTCAGATGCGATGGGTTCTGGTTCGTCCCAGCAGTGCCGCGCCGCGACACCCACCCGCGTTGACGAGAAGATCAGCGAGAGACTGGAGACGAGCATCAGCAGGGCGGCAACGACGGGATGAAGCACGCCACACGCCGCGAGTGCCATGCCGATCAGGTTGTAGCAAAGCGCACGGTACGTGTTACGTCGCACGGCACGGATCGCTTCCCGACTCAGTTCGACCGCCCACGGCAACACCCGGAGATCGTTGTGGTAAAGCGTGATGTCTGCCGCGCCGACGGCGATATCGGTTCCGCTGGCGAGCGCGATGCCGACGTGCGCCGAGGCGAGTGCAGCGGCATCGTTGATCCCATCGCCCACGAACAACGGCCGGCGGCCGGCGGCCTTCGCCGCCTCGACCGCGAGCCGTTTATCCTCGGGAAGCAACCCGCTGCGAGCCGAGAGGTTCGTGAGAGCCGCGGTTCGCTCGGCACTGTCCCCGGTGAGCACTTCGACCGGGAGGCGAAGTTGGCGGAAGCCGGTGAGCGTCTGCGGGACGGACTCGCGCAGTTGCTCGGAGAGCACGGCAACCGCCACGAGTTCGCCATCGAGCGCGACATCTACACGGTGCCCCGTCGCACGGAGTTCAGTGTGCAAGAATTGATTCTGACCTCCCCCCTTGTGGGGGAGGTCGCCGCGAAGCGGCGGGTGGGGGGTGAAGCCTGAGGAGATATTGGAGGTATACCCCCCACCGGCTCGCAAAGCCTCGCCACCTCCCCCACAAGGGGGGAGGTCAGGAGAAGAGTCTTTCCGCTTCGCGTCGCGGCTAAACGAAGCGATCCACTGCGGCGTTCCAACGTGAAGCGTGTGCGATGCGTCATCCGCGACGATGCCCGCTTCCACGCCGCAACCGGGAACGACCAGGAGCGCTTCCACACGCGAAGCAAACAGCCGCGGCAACCGTGCGAATGGCCGCGCCACGGGGTGGTTGCTTCGCTCCTGGATAGTGGAGAGCCAACTGAGCAACTTTGCACGATCCTCGCCCGTAGAAGTCGTGGCGATGTCGAGCAACGTGAAGCTGTCGTTGGTAAGGGTGCCCGTCTTGTCGAGCATCACGCAGTCGATTTCCGCCAACCGCTCGACGGCATCACCCGCGCGAACGATGACGCCACGTTCCGCGAGCCGCCCGAGTGCCGACCAGATCACGATGGGCGTCGCCAACCCAATCACGCACGGGCACGCGACCAGCAGCACCGACATGGCGTTGAACAGCGCCGCTTCCCAGCCAACGGGCGTGAACAGCGACCAGTAGCCGAAAGTTCCGAACGCCGTGAGCACGACCAGCGGGAAGAACCATTGCCCGAGTGCGTCGGCTCGCGCTTGCAGTGACACCGGCCTGTCACGCGCCTGCTCGACCGCTGCAAGAAGGCGATCGACCTGCCGTTCGGTTCCGCGTGTGGTGGCCTCGACACGGAAGACAGCGTCGTGGCTGGCCGCACCCGCCAACACGCGATCACCGGCACGCCGCACGACCGCGAACGGTTCTCCACTGACAGCCGCTTCCGACACGAAGCCGACGCCATCGCGGATCACGCCATCGACCGCGAACGTCTCGCCGGGGTTCACTTCGACCACATCACCCGCCAGCACTTCCGTGACGAGAACGCTTCGCGTTCTCCCGTGTTCGTCAACAAGCCGGCACGTTTCGAGTTGCCCGGCCCACGCTCGCGCACCCGCCAGCGCCGCGGCACGACTGCGTGCCCCGATTACCTTCCCCAGCGTGTACACGACCAGCAAGATCGACACGACTTCGAAGTAGATTTTCCCGTGGCCCGTGATGTGAGCCTGAAGCGATGCGGCCATCGCGCCGGTCATCGTGAGCAGGAACAGTGCCTCGATGGTGATTCGACCGTGGCGGAACTCGTGCCATGCCGCGCGAAACAGCGGCGGCCCGAGTAGCGCGACGACCACCAGCGTGGCACACAGAATCAGTGTCTGCGTGATCCAGCGTGCGTCGGCGGGCACGTCGTCGTGGATGTTCAGAGCGAGGCCGAAGATCATCGACTGTGCGACGACGATCAGCGAGATACCGAGGCGGATCGCGAGGCCGTCGAGCTTCCAGCCGGAGTTGGGAAGTGGCTGCGCAGTGGATATCTGATTGTTTTGTTCGCCGAGGCTGAGACACCCGAAGCAGCAGTAGTTATTGGTGGCGTGCCCGGGCCACGGACGCCCCGCGTGCCCTGCACCGGTGATCGGACCCCGGCAGTAGTCACAGAGGGGCATGGGTGTTGTTGGTGGTCCCGGTGGGACCACTAAACGAGCGACATTACTGCTTTGGTGGATCCTTCTTCTCGTCCTTCTTCTCCGGCGGAGTTGCGGGTGCAACGTCGCTGTATTCCAGCGGCAGTTTCTGCAACTCGGGCATGCTCACGGGTTGTGAGCCGTTGGTCTTGCGCGATCCTTCCTTGGCACGCGCCGCACGCACGGTCGCGGCCGTGATCGCGGGCGGCTTCCCCTTGTCCGCGGCGTTGCTCCAGCTGTTGCGAACATACGTCAGCACGGCGGCGATCTCGTAATCCTTCATGATGTTGCCCTGGTTCGGCATCACCGCGTTGTACGTTCGGCCCTTCACGGTCACCGGGCCGGAGAGACCATAGAGCACGATGCGGCACTGTCGGGCCGCACTTGCCTGGTCGCCCACGAGCCACTCGGAGCCGTCGAGCGGCGGAATGTTCTCGGCGGGCTTCCCCTGGCCGTTTGGTTGGTGGCACGACGCGCACACGGCACTGAATTTCTGCGCGCCGATCTTCATCAACTCTTCGAGCGTTTGCGGATCAGGGTCGGGGACGTTCGCAACCGCGGCGCCGCTGCTGGCACTTGAAAGGTCCGTGCGGTCGAACACGTCGCGGCGGAAGTCGGCCGAGTTCGTGCCGATGTAGTAGCCGCCCCAGGCGAGCAGCGTGCCGAACACGCACGCCACCCAGAACGGCACGGGCTCGAAGCCGTCGCGAGGCTCGGCGTTCTCACGCGCCAGCACGTCGAGCAACCGCTGGATCGTGTCTGGTTCCTCATCCTCGGGCGGGGTGCCGTCCGCGGTCATCGAGGCATCGTTCAACTGCGCCATGTGCTGGCGGTGCAGGTCGATGACGGAGTCGGTTCCAGCCCCTTCGGGTGCCGGCGTCGGATTCGTTGGGGTACTCATTCCTTGGCCTCCGGAACCGGAACTTCGGCCTTACGCAGTGCCAGCACATACGCGATCAGGGCGTCGGCATCGCCAGTCGGAACGATCTGAACGCCCTCTTCCTCGGTGGTCAGCCAGAAGTCGAGAAGCCGCTTTTTTCCCTCGGGCGTGTTCGGGTCGATCGCGGCAGTCGTGTGAGCAGGGTCAGAGAGGAAGCGTGCCTTGATGCTCTCGCCCTGTGTGCTCAGAATCGCATCCCACGCCGCTGACGATGGACGCCAGCGATAGCCGGGGTCAACCGTCCATTCGCGACCGAGTTTCAGTGCCTTCTCGGAGCGTTCGCCGACAACCTTTTCCTTGCGGTAAAGGAACGCGAACGATGGCATGATGCTCCAGTTGTTCAGCGAGCGTGGGTTGAACGTGTGCGTGTGCTGCCACGCTTCGGAGTAGCGGCTGCCGACGTTGGCGAGGTCGGGGCCGGTTCGCATCGTGCCGAGCATCGTCGGGTTGTCGTAGATGTAGTCGCGCGACACGTTCCGCCGCGCGCCCCAGCCGCGTTTGATGTCGGCCCCGGTTCGCTCCTGGCCGTGCTCATCCCACCAGTTGCCGAACTTCTCACTGCGAACCTGCTGGCTATGGCAGTACATGCAGCCGTTCGCCTGGTAGATCTTGCGGCCCGCGACCGCCTCGCCCTGAAGCGGAAGCGGGTACGGATCGTCGGTCGGTTCTTTCTGGTAGGGTTTCTCGCCGTTGAGTTGCCAGTATGGGTACAAAACGAGGCCAAGCCAGCTCGACGAAAACGTGAGCAGCGCACCCAGGAAGATGACCATCCCGCGATCCATGAGCATTGCTCCCGACGCGGCCCGTTGGGGCCGCGGCTAAACCGTAGGGGCCTTCTCGACGAAGTAGGTCGGGCCGCCCGCTCGCTTCTTGCCCCAGCCAGCCAGATTCATCAGGAATGACGTCGCAAACGCGATGTGTCCGATGGTCAGGAGGATTCCCGCCACGGTTCGCGAGAACAGGTACGGCAACAAGTATTGCGTAATGCTCGCGAACGAGACATCCGGATTGTTCAGCATTCGGCCTTGCCACCAGCCGCCGATGGAGAGCCCCACAAAGTAGATCGTAATCCCAATGCTCGCGCACCAGAAGTGGATGCGGATGAGCGTGCTGCTCGCCCACTCGCGGCCGGTGAGCCGCGGGATCATGTAGTAGTAGAGCCCGAAGAAGATCATCGTCACGAAGCCGTAGGCACCCAGGTGGGCGTGGGCCACGGTGTAGTGCGTGAAGTGAGCCACCTCGCTGAAGTCTTTCAACGACTCAATCGACCCCTGGAAGCTGACCCAGGTATACGTGATGGACCCGAACACGGTGAATCGCAACGCCGGGCTGTATTTCAGCCGATGGAAGTGGTTCCGCATCGTCATGTGGTGGTTGATTCCGACCGCGATGACCGGAATGAACATCATCATGCTGCCGACGGTGCTGGCGGTCGCAAGCCACGCGGGGATCGGCCCGCCGATCAAGTGGTGCATGCCGGCCCACGAGTAGAACAACGCGAGCGCCCAGAAGCCGGTAATGCTCAGATAGTAGCTGTGGACAGGCCGGCCGATGATCTTCGGAATCAGGTAGTACGCAGTGCCAACGGCCACGGGCGTGAGCCACAGGCCGAGGAAGTTGTGGTTGAACCACCAGTTCACGATCGGCTGCACGACCCCCGTCGCGGGGCTCCAGGAGATCATGAAGACCGCAACGGTGTAGAGCCAGGGGAACCAGAACACTGCGGCAAGGATGTACCACTGCGTGACGTACACATGCTTTTCACGGCGGCGGCGGAACGTGGCGGCCACCCAGGCCGAGACGATTCCGAGGCCGGCGATGAAGAACGGCGGGCAATACCGCGGGGCGTCGAGCCATTCGATGGATTGCCCATCGCCCAGGAGAATGCCGCTTATCGACAGGAGCGTACCGATGTTCCACAGCGTCGCCGAGACGTACAGCAACTTCGGGTAAATCAATTCGGTTCGGCACAGGCGGCACATCATCCAGACGCTACCACCCATGGTGACCATCGAGGTCCACCCGATGGATACGCCCTGGAGGTGAGCCATCCGCACGCGACCGAACGTGAGTTCGGGAATTCCCGTGAGGAAGTACGGGCTGTGCAACTTCACGGATGCGATGATCGCGAGAATGGAGCCCGCGAGCAACCAGAAGATGGCGCTGGCGGCGAAGTACAGCACCGGGCCGCGGCACGATTCGTCGATACCGGCGCGCTCGGCTGCGGCCCGTTCGCGGTCGTGCGGGAGTATCGCGGTGGCGGTGGACATTTCGGAGAGTCTCCGGGCGGTTCATTCAACATGCGTCGGGGTTAGCGGCCGCCCCAGCGGGGCGGGCGAGCGGTCCCGATGGGACCGTAGCTAAACCCTATCGAGGAAACGCATCGGTCGGTTCACCAATTGGCTCGTCGGGTCCGAAGATCGACGCCGCGCCCTGTTCGAAGTTATCGAACTGACCGTCGCGGAACGCCCACCCGAGAGCCATGATCGTCGCGGTGCCGAACAGCACAATCGACCCGATCACCACGGCAAACACGGCGATATTCGCAGGGTTCATGGGTTGCCTCCGGTCACTTCTTCTTGGGCTCAGTCGCGGGCGGTGCGGGTGGTTCTGGTGCCGGGAACGGTAACGTATCCTTCTCGCTCTTGAGCTTGGGGAGAAGTTCATCCATCGCCTTCGGCACCGGCATCTTCGCTCCGCTTCCGGCCAGAACCGCATCGTTCCGGGCTTTCAGTTCTTTGAGCCGCACTTCGGGGTCAACCTTCGGTTCCGCCTTCGTCGTCTCGTCGAGGTAGTTCGGCGACTTGTACGCGAGCACCATCAGACCCAGGAACGCGAACAGCGTGGCGAGTGTGACTGCAACAGTGAGGAACGGAAAGCCCCGTGGCTCTGGTTCGGTGGTTGCGGGATCGGCCATATTCTTCTCCGGGCGAGCGGGGGTACGTAAGTCCCCCGAGTCTTCGTCTTCGCAAACACTCGGGGGACTTACGTACCCCCGCTCGCCAAAATCACGGTGTCTCGTTCTCGTAGCCAATCGTTTCGTTCAAGCGGGCGTCGCGAATCGGAATCAGCGGGAATCGCTGCAAGCCCCAGATCGTCGATAGCAGCACCACGCCGAACATGCACACGGGGGCGGCCACGTCCAGGTAGTGTAAGTGGATCGTGTCGTTGTGCAGCACCGGCAGGATCTGCCAGTACAGGTCGTAGGCGTGCATCACGAGAATCCACGTGGCGATGAACGCGAGCCAGCGCACGCTTCGCTTGTGTGCCCTCGGGAGCAGCATGAAGAACGGCACCACGAAGTACAGGATCGGCAGAAGGATCGACATCGGGTACCACGCCCCGTTCCGCCGCAGCAGGTAGAACTGCGTTTCCTCGGGCATGTTCCCGTACCAGATCAGGAAGTATTGCGAGAACGCGATGTACGCCCAGAACACGGTGAAGCCGAACATGATCTTGGCGACGTCGTGCAAATGCTCGACCGTGATCGTGTGTTGCAGGTAGCCCGCACGGCGAAGCGCGAGCACGACGAGCACGCACGTTGCCAGTGAGCCACGAATGCCGCCGACCCAGAAGTACACGCCGAAGATCGTGCTGAACCACGAGTATTGCAGGCTCATCACGATGTCGAAGGCGAAGAACGTCGCGGTGAGGCCGAGCAGCGCCACGCCCGACGGCGCCCACCAGTGCATCTTCTTGGTGAGCGCCACGCCACCCTCAACGTCTTGCCTGGTAGACCAGTCCCGCATCCGCCTCGCGTAGATTCCCCACACGGCGAAGTAGAACGTGAGTCGGCACAGCAAGAACGGCGTCGCGAAGTACAGGTGCTTCACATGTTGAAGGTGTACCTCGTGACCCACGAGCGTGGAGGGGTCTTTGTGGATGAACTCGAACCACGCGTGCAGCTTCCCGCTGTAGATGCCGATGAGCACCGGGATGAACAGTGCCACGAGCGGAAGGATGGCCCGCGTGATGTTCTCGAAGATTCGCCGCAACCCGACGGACCAGCCCGCGTCGGCGACGTGGTGAATTAGCGTCCAGAACAGTGCGCCGAGTGCGATGTCGAGCGCAAAGACGTAGCCGAACAGGTACGAGTGGTAGAACTGCTTCGGGTTCAGGTACCAGCCGACGATGAGGGCGCCGGCCGCGAAACTGACAATCGGGATCAGGATGCGGAGCGCACGAACGGGCTTGTCGCCCAGCGGCGCAACGCTGTCCGGCAGCCCATCCGGATAGGTGAGCGGCTGCGGTTCGCCGGTGGTGTTTGTGGTCGCGGTACTCATCAGGTTCCCTGAGGCCGCCACGCTGGGGCGACCGCTAAACGGTTACTTCGTATTGCCTGCGGCGTATTGCAGCACTCGCAGATACGCTACGATCGCCCAGCGATCTTGCGTCTTCACCTGGTGGGCGTAAGCGGGCATGTTCCGCACGCCGTTGGTGATCGTGTTGAACAACTGGCCGTCGGCCTGGGCCTGAATCTCGGGCGTCACCATGTTCGACGGCGCGACCGACAGTCCCTTCTCGCCGACGATGCCGTAAGCCAGTTCGCCGCCGCCGCCACGCCCGCTTGCCCCGTGGCACACGGCACAATGCACGTTGAACTGCTGCTGGCCTCGCGTGATGAGTGGCTTCCAGCCGCCCGCATGCGTGATCGCCTCGGCGGGAATGTGGTTCACGAAGAACCCGTCGCCAGCGAGCTTGCCATCCTTCCATTGCGGCCGCGCGGGCACGCCGTCCTTGTCCTTCATGTCCGGGTTCGCGACCCCGAAGAAGTAGCGTGCGTCGGCCTTCAGGAAGGCGGGGTTCGGGCCGTCGTGATATCCCGCGTCGGCAATGTAATCGGTGCCGTCGAACGGGATGGTGTTCTGTACTGGCAGGCGGTTGCTGCGGCCGTCCGCGAAGAACCGGCTCTGCCCCTGGCTCGTGTACTTCGGCTGGTACTTCATGTCGAGGAAGATGTGCCAGGGTCGGCCGTCGCTCTTCTTGCCACGGAACCCCATCACAACGACGACCACCGCGAACACGCCGAAGATGCCGCTGAGCATGTACAGGTACGACATCACGCGGCTGGTCTTCTTGCCGCCGAACATCGCGAGCACGAGCGTGACGAGGAACACGAACGCGCCGGCGGCCAGGGTCAGCCCCAGCACGATGTTCATGAACCGGTTCGTGTCGATCATGTACATGAATGAAACTCTCACTCGTTTAGCCGCGACCGAAGGGAGCGTGAACGCTCCCTTCGGTCGCGGCTAAACACTATGCCTCCACCACAGCCACGTGCTTGCCGCCGAGCGATTCCAGGAACGCTCGTGCCGTATCCGGATTGAACCGCGGATCCTTCGCCTCGATCGTCAGGAAGAAGCCGCCTTGCGTGCTGCGGTTGAACGTCGGGTGGCTATCCAGCGGGTGGAAGAACTGCGGCAAGCCACACAGCCCGATCAGCGACAGCAGCGTGAAGATACCCGAGAACAGGATCATCATCTCGAAGAAGATCGGAGTGAACGCTTCCCACGAGCGGTACTCTTTGCCGCCCACGATGGTCGGGTAGTAGTACGCCATCAGGTAGAACTGCATGCACACGGCCGCGGTCAGCCCCGTGAGCCCGCCGGCGAGCGTGAACAGCGGCAGCCGGCTGCGAGTGCGGCCGATCGCTTCCTTCATGCCGTGAACGTAGAACGGCGTCCATGCATCGACATTCTTGTAGCCCGCCGCGACGGTCGCCTTCGCCGCGGCTAGCAGGAGCGTTCCGTTCGCGAACTCGGCCACGGCTCCCCACGGCTTCCCGTTGCCGCCCGGTGTGGGGATGAACGCGGGCACCGGCGTCGGGCTTGGTGGCACTTCGGTCACGGCATGAGCGGGTGCGCCGTACTCCGCGGCCATCGCGTGATCCGCGGTCGGGTATTCCCCGTCGAGCCCCTTCAGGTATTTGTCATCGGCAACCGGGTGGCCGTGCGGGTTCGCCATCGGCAGCACACCCTTCACTTCCGCAATCGCGATCATCGGCAACGCGCGGATGAACAGCAGCGTGAGCGTAAAGAACAGCCCGAAGTCGCCGATCATTTGCAGCCAGTCCACCCACGACGGGTAGAACTGCCCCCAGCTTCCCGGCAGGAAATCGTGGCTCAGCGACTGCACGATGATGACGAACCGTTCGTACCACATGCCGACGTTCACGAACGTGACCACGATCAGCACGAACCACGGCGTCTGCCGGCACCAGCGGAACCAGAACACCTGCGGAATGAACAGATTGCACGTCATCATCGTCCAGTACGCCCAGGTGTAATCGCCGGTGAAGGCGCGATCCTTGAACGTCTGCCATTCATACGGGTTCCCAGAGAACCACGCGGTGAACAGTTCCATGCAATAGGCGTAACCCACCAGCGTGCCGGTCGCGAGGATGAACTTGCACATCACGTCGATGTGCTTGATCGTCACGACGTTGTCGAGCTTATACACGGCCCGTGCCGGGATCATGCATTGCAGCACCATCGCGAAGCCGCCGAAGATCGCCCCCGCCACGAAGTAGGGCGGGAAGATCGTCGTGTGCCAGCCGGGGATCAGCGACGTGGCGAAGTCGAACGACACGACCGAGTGAACGCTCAGCACCAGCGGCGTGCTGAGGCCCGCGAGCATGAGATAGGCGACTTCGTAGTGCCGCCAGTGCCGTGTGCTGCCACGCCAGCCGAGCGAGAGGAAGCCGAAGATCAGTTGCCGCGTGCGACTCTTGGCGCGGTCGCGGAGGGTGCCGAGGTCGGGGATCAGGCCGATATACCAGAAGATCAGCGAGATCGTGAAGTACGTGCTGACGGCGAACAAGTCCCAGAGCAGCGCCGAGCGGAAGTTCTGGAAGATGTGGTTCGCGTTCGGCAGCGGGAACATGAACCACGCGTACCAGAACCGACCGACGTGGATGCCGGGGTAGATGCCGGCGCAGATCACGGCGAAGATCGTCATCGCTTCGGAGAAGCGGTTGATGCTCGTGCGCCACTTCTGCCGGAACAGGAACAGGATCGCCGAGATCAGCGTGCCGGCGTGGCCGATGCCGATCCAGAACACGAAGTTCGTGATGTCGAACGCCCAGTTCACCGGGTTGTTTGAGCCCCACACGCCGACGCCGGTCGAGATCAGGTACGTCGCGGCCGTGACGCCGCCGGTCATGAGCGCTGCGGAGATCAGGAACGCGGGCCACCACCAGTACGGCTGCGGCTTCTCGGTGATTTCGCTGATCTGCTCGGAGAGCGAGTCGTAGGTCGCCGGCCCCCACACGAGCGGAATACGCGGCAACGGGTCCGGGAACTTCGGCCCGTGACTGGCGTGCGTGTCGGCGGTGTGGGTCGTTGCGGTCATGCGGCTCTCGTCTTGTACCAGGGGTTTACACCCCTGGCTATTGACGGTAACCCCGTTGGGGTCACAGCCGGACGCGATGGGCATCCGGGATTTTGGTTTTAGCCCCAACGGGGCGTCCGTTAATAGCCAGGGGCGTAAGCCCCTGGACCTCGACAACACCAACAACCAAGAGCCCCAACGGGGCGACAGAAACCGGTCACGTCAGTTCTGGGTTCGGGTTCCGCAGTCGCGGCAAGAAGCTCGTGCGCGGCTTCGTGTTCAGTTCGCCCAGCAGCAGGTACTCGCCAAGCTGGGCCTTCGCCTTGTACACGGCGCTGTTCGGGTCGAGCACGTTGCCGAACGTGATCGCTCGTGTCGGGCACGCACTCTGGCACGCCGTCACGATCAGCCCATCGGGCACGATCACCCGGCCTTGCTTGTCGAGGTCGTAACCCGCGGCCTTGGGGTTCTTCGGCTTGCGGTACGAGGTCGCCGGGCCTTCGGGCTTGTACGCCGCATCGGTCTCGATCACGCGGCGACCCTGCGCCACTTCCGTGGCGGCGATCTTCGCGCCGTACTTGCCGCGTTCGATGCGCTGCACGCAGTAGGTGCACTTCTCCATGACGCCGCGCATGCGCACCGTCACGTCCGGGTTCTTCTGCATCCGCAGCGTTTCCGGGAGCAGGTTCTCCATGAGCGCCATGCCGCCCTCGGCAAACGGCGTCGGCACCCGCAACTCGTCGAGCTTCCGCTTGTTGAAGTCGAACCAGTTGAAGCGGCGCACCTTGTACGGGCAGGCGTTCGCACAGTACCGCGTGCCGATGCAGCGGTTGTATACCTGAAGGTTCAACCCCTCGGGGCTGTGGACCGCAGCGTTCACCGGGCACACCTGCTCGCACGGTGCGGCTTCACAGTGAACGCACGCGACGGGCTGCGATACGATCCGCGGATCGGCGTCTGCGGTGTGGCCATCTGACGAGAAGTAACGGTCGATGCGGATCCAGTGCAGCTCGCGGTTCCGCTTCACTTCGGCCTTGCCGACAACCGGAATGTTGTTCTCGGTCTGGCACGCGATGAGGCACGCCGTGCAGCCGGTGCAGGCGTTCATGTCGATCGTCATGCCCCACTGGAACTGACTATCGAGCAACTCGGGCCGTGCGAGATCGAGCGGGAAGCGTTCCTGTTTCTGCCGTGCGGGAGCGGGGAGTTGTTGCGGGTTGCCGTACCCGCCCTGGAACTGGTTCTTGAAGTCGCCTTCGGCGACGTGCCCGTCCGGTGCGATGCCAACCTTGGGGCCGTGCTTGTCGTGCTCGTGCTCGCCATTCTTTGGGCTGTGGCTCAGCGTTGCAGCGTAGTTCGCTAACGTGTGTTCGCCGATGATGTCGCGGCCTTCGGGGATGACGCCGTGTTCCTGCGTCGTCACGAGGTCGAACGTCTTGCCGGTCTTCTCCAGCTTGCAACCGGTCGCGGTGTGGAAACCGGGTGCCTTGCGTGCGGGGAACACGTCGGTGCCGCCGCCGTCGGGGACGTGGCTGATCCGCATCTCGCCGGACTGACCGTACGCCAGCGCGACCGAGTAGTCCGCCTGGCCCGGCAGCACATACACGGGGATATCGAGCGCCACGCCGTTGACCGTGAGTTTGACGCGGTCGCCGAACTTGAGACCGAACTCGGCCGCCGTCTTCGGGCTGATGATCGCCGCGTTATCCCACACGAGTTTCGTGATCGGGTCGGGCAGCTCTTGCAGCCACGGGTTCATGGCGAACCGGCCGTCGAACAGCGTGGCATCCGGGTGGAACGTGACTTCCAGCGAGTCTTTGGTTGGGGCCGGCGCGGGGCGATACGCCGCCAACGCGGTGGCGACTTGGGCCGGCTTCAATACCGCCTGAAGTTGGGGGTCTGGCTCCAAGAACCCGAGTTGCTTGTAACGGTTGAACTCGGTGTCGAATTCCTTCGCGTTCGTTGCGATTCCGGAGCGTTGCGAGAACACCTTGCGAACAGCAGCATACGCGGCCTTCTGTGCCGCGAAGAACGAGCCGACCGGCTTGCCGTCGTCGGGGTTCGCGAACCCGGTCATCAGCGCCAGCAGTTCGAGAGGCGTGCGACCGCCGCGGGCCGGCGGTTCGATATCCGCTGCGCCCGCCGTGCGAGCCCCATTGAGTGGCGCGATGAGCGGCTGGATGCAGCAGAGCGTACCGTCCGAGGTCTCGGTGTCGCCCCAGCTTTCGAGGTAATGCGACATCGGCAGATGCCAGTCGCACACTTCGGATGTTTGATCGTGGAACAAGCCGAGCCGAATCTTCGTGCCGACTTTCTGCAACTCAGCCTTGAAGTTCACATCGGCGGGAGCGTTCAGCGCCGGGTTGCCACCGACGACGAGCAGCGTGCTGACTTTCCCCGCTGCCATGTCGCGAGTGAGATCGCGAATTCCCTTCTCGGACTGCTCCGGGAAGGCAGATTCGAGCCTGATGCCCCCCGTTTTGCTGAGTGCGTCGTTTATCGCGTGGCCGAGGGCGTGAACCCATGCCGGTTGACGATGCCCGACAATAATCGCGATGTGGAAGCGGTTCTCAGCGAGATCATTCGCGAGAGCCTTCACCCACTTCTCGGGGAACGTGGTGCCGGGGTCGGGCAGCGTCGGCAACTTCGCATTGTGTGCGGTCTGCAATTCGCGGGCAACCGCGAGCAGGAACGCGCCGATCTGTGACGCAGGCAATCGCAGCCGATGATCGGCCATCGTGCCGGTCACGGTGTACGTCGATTCGACGACGTAGAGCCGGTTCATCTTGTCGGTGGGCTTCTCGACCTTGCGGCGCTTGGCGAACTCGCGGCCATACTCGATCGAATTGGGTTCGTTGCCGAGGAAGTCGCTATCCAGCGCGAGGATGCGGTCGATCTTCGAGAAGTCGCATTTCACAACAAAATCCGACCCGAACGCGATCTCGCCTCCCTTAATTGCTTCCGACTGATCCACGGGTTCGTAGGTGTGCCACGATGCCTTCGGCAACGCGGTCTTGATGTGTTCGCGAATCAATCGCAGTGCCGGCGACGGCGTCTGATCCGTGAGGATCGCGAACCCTTCGCCGCCACTCTTGATGAGCGTGCGGGCCACCCGGTCGAAGTCTTCCCAGCGGCGCGGCGAACCCTTCTCCATCACGCCGGGGTACTTGTCCGACATCACGCGGTCGGGGCTGTACAGGTCGAGCACCGACGCCTGTGCGTAGATGTCCGTGCTGCCGCCGCTCGCGGGGTGCTTGGGGTTCCCTTCGACCTTCGTGGGCCGGCCGTCGTGGCTCTCAACGAGGATCGGCAACGCACCGCCGGGCCGCGGAAAGCTGGTCGCGTAGAACGTGGGCTTGCCGGCAACGAGGTTGCCAACTTGATCATCGGGAACGGCAGAATACGGCAGGATTTCCAGGTCAGGTCGGCGACAACCCGCGATCGTGGCCATGCCGAGCGTCGCGGCGGACAGTGCCAGGAACTTGCGGCGGTTCAGCCCGGCTTCGGGGCTGTCGTCGGCGAATTCGGCCTCGCCCGTCGATTCGTAGATGTTGACGTAACCCGGGAACTCCTGGGCCGCGCCCGCCCGGAACTCCGGCGTGTCGGCCAGGTCGTCGAGGCTGCGGTAGTAGGATTTCGTGTCCATAATTTAGCCCGGCGTTTACGCCGGGGTTGCAGACTCCGGGCAAGCCCGGAGCTAAATGAAATCACCGGTGGCAACCCTGGCAATTCATCGGCGGGTTCACCGCGAGGTTCTTTTTGATCGTCGCACCGTCGTCGTCGCCCGGGCTGCGTGTCCACGTCAGGTTCGTCACTTCACTCACGGGACGCAGCGATTTCTCGGGTGCGTTGTGACACTTCAAGCACCAGCCCATGCTCAACGGCTGGTCGTGCGAAACCACCTTCATCTCGTTCACCTGCCCGTGACACGAGACGCACGACACGCCCTTGTTCACGTGAACCGCGTGGTTGAAGAACGCGAACTCGGGTAACTTGTGGACGCGCTTCCATTCGACCGGCACACCCGTGTCGTAGCTGTTGCGAACCGGCGCGAGCAGCGGGCTCGCCCCCTTCACGTTCGCCTTCTTCGGGTTGTGACAGTTCATGCACGTCTGCGATGCGGGGACGTTCGCGTGCGGGCTTTCGAACACGGCCTGATGGCAATACGTGCAATCCATCCCGAGTTGGCCGACGTGCAGTTGGTGCGAGAACGGCACCGGTTGCTCGGGCGTGTACCCCACGCGGGTGTAGCTCGGCAACGCGTAGTAGTAGAAGCCGATGCTAAACAACGATACGCCCACGATCAGCCCGACGCCGAGCTGGCGGACGCGAAAATCAAGCGATCGCGAGAAGATGGCGGGCATGACTCACCCGGCTTGTGAAACTTTTCACTAACTTATGCTACGCCACCCAAGTGGCCACCAATCCGCGAAGAAAACAAGCAGAGTTATCCGCAGATTACACAGATGGACACAGATTTGAAAATAGAAACAAGGATGATTCACAGCGAGCATTGCGTACAGAGAGATCAAGATTTCAACAGTGCTGTGTCTCTTGGTTCTCTGTTTTCAAATCTGTGTCCATCTGTGTAATCTGCGGATAAGACTCTTCGTTCTAATCCGGGCCTCGCACTGCGGGCTTCACATCGCGAACGAAAAACTCGCGCAGTTTCGCCAGGGTCGCGGCCGGGATCGGCGCGAGGTCACTGGCAGCAGTGTTGGCCTTCGCCTGTGCGGGGTTGCGAGCGCCCGGAATGATCGTCGTCACAGCCGAGTGATCGAGGCACCACCGCAGCGCTAGTTGCGGCAACGTGTACCCCGCTGGTACGAGCGGCTTCAGCTTTTCCACCATCTCCAGGCCCTTCTCGAAGCCCAGGCCCGCGAAGGTTTCGCCGACGTTGAACTTCTCGCCGTTGCGGTTGATCGTGCGGTGATCGTTCGGGCCGAACGTGCTCGCTGGCGTGTACTTCCCCGCGAGCAGCCCCGACGCCAGAGGCAACCGCACGATGATTGACACGCCCTGCTTCTGGGCGCGGTCGAGAAGGCCGCTGACGGCGAACGTCTGTCGGAAGATGTTGAAGATGATTTGCAGCGACTTGCAGTCGGGTTGCTTCAGGCACTCCTCGGCCTCGGCGCTCGATTCGACGCTGGCACCGAATCGGGCGATCTTCCCTTCCTTTTGAAGCGCACGCACCGTGTCCCACACTTCTGGGCGCTTTAACTGCTCCATCGGCAAGCAGTGGAGTTGTGTGAGGTCGAGGCGTTCGATGCCGAGCCGCTTCAGGGAGTTCTCGGTGTGCTCGCGGATCGTCTTCGGCTCGAAGTTCCCCGGCATCCCCGGCCGTGGGAAACGGCCGAACTTGGACGCGATGAAGAACTTCTCGCGCGGATAGTTCTTCAGGAACCGCCCGATGATCTCCTCGCTGCGGCCCGCACCGTACACGTCTGCGGTGTCGAGGAACGTGACCCCGGCATCGACCGACGCTTTCAGAACGTCGGTCGCGTCGGACTCGGGCACATCGCCCCACTGGTCGCCGCCGATCTGCCAGCAACCCAGGCCGACCTCGGACACCGGCACGCCATCGAACGAGCGCGTTTTCATGGAGCAACCTCTGTGAGCGGCGCGGCGTCAGCCCGCCGGTGAACCGAAATCAACCGGCGGGCTGACGCCGCGCCGCTCGCCAACAAATCACATGCGGCCGATGAACCCCGACAGCAGGAACGGCAGCACGATGATGATCGGGATCGCGAAGATCGTGAAGAAGACCATGAATGCGTGAAACGCGATGCTGTGTTTCGCAGCGACGGGTGGCATTGAGTTCTCCGATATGCGGTTGTCGTGACATTACGAACTGCGATTGCGGTTGTCGAACACATAGTAGACCGGATCGCTGAACCGGCTCTTAACTCGCGTCTCGGCAGAGAGCGTTCCCTTTGTGCCGTACTCGCCATGAGCAGCCGGCTGACGCCTGCTTGCCTTGTGGATCGTGCCCACACGCACGAACCCGGCACGCTCGAAGAACGGATTCGCTTGCCCCATCGCCGAGAGCGTTTCGATCCAGTCCACGGGGCACAGCGAACACGCACGCCGCACGAACTCTGCTGCGACTCCCGCCCCGCGATACGTCGGATGCAGCACCACCCGTTGCAACAACCAGAGTTGCTCGTTGAGCGCCGACAACGCAACCCGCGAGCGCGGGTTCTTCAAGCCGAAGTGTTTCGACCGCAGCGTGAGTGATGCTGCGGGTGATCCGAACACGCAGATGCCCACCGGTTCGCGACCGTGCCACAGGAGAATGACGCGTTTCACGAAGGCGAGGTGGTGACTGCGGTAATGCCACCGAGCGAAGTACGGCCAGTCGGATCGGGCACCGTGCGAGAGCCAAAACTGGTCCGCGAACGAGATGCGTTGTCTTTTCCACCTCCGTCGTTTGACCTCGATCGCCGCGTCGCCGTGACAGCGGACGTGAACGTCGGGGTTCAGGTCTTCGACGATGTCTTCATGCGTGGTCGCGGCCAGCACACCCACACCCGTGCGCGACACGAGTTTCCGCAAGTTGAACGCCACCACCTTGGCCAGCGTGCGGTCGAGCGTGGCGGTGAATTCGTCCGCGACCAAGAAACGCGGAGTGCGGAATTCGGAGTGCGGAATGGAAAACTTGTCTTCGGATTTCATTCCGCATTCCGCGTTCCGCACTCCGCATTGGGCCATCCCATACGCAATCCTGAATCGGTAACGTTGTCCCTCAGACAACTCATTGGGCGTTCGCAACAGCAGCCGCGCTTCGGATAGCCCACAGCCGGCGAGCGCGGCGAGGCGCTCCTGCACCGTGCCGGGAAGTGCGTCGATTAGCGGCGCGTCTGGCAACGGTAGCGCGAACGCATCGACGGCCTGCACCTGCTCCGCGACCACCCTCAACAGCGACGACTTCCCCGAGCCGCTTGGCCCCGTGAACAGCACGAGGTCGCCGGGGCGAATGTCGAGCGTGACGTTCTCGGCGATGGTGTGCGGCGGCTCCAGTTCCGGCAGCCCGAACAGGTCCGCAACCTGCCCCGTGGCGAGCGACCGCCGCGTGGGCCGGAACGTGTACCGAATGGTGATCGGCGCGAGCATGACAGACCTCCAATTCATGCGGAAGTGGTTGAGGCGGGCTCTTTTCGGGTGAGGATGTGATCCCCGGATTTCGCGAGCAATGCGGCCGAATTACGTCTGAAAATCACGCGATTGTGCGGAGCGGGTTCCAGTCTCGGGTGAGTTGTTTTCTCGGACAGGAATCTGAGGTAGAAAGGTTCGCGATCTGGGTGATCCTTCGAAAAATTCCCTCGCTTCAAATAGGGGACAATTTAGATTACGCACAATCTCGATGTCACATCGCCCAGTTCAGCACTTATCAACTCTCCAGTGAGGAGTGGGCACATGTTGACTTGGTTCGAAGATTTCCGATCTGCCACCCGTCGTTCCGCTCCGCCGCCCCTTGGGCTGGCCTGTCGCCTGGCGTGCGAAGCCCTTGAGGACCGCACGACTCCGACCGTCTCGATGATTACATCGAACTTCAACGGCACCGCGATCGCGGGCGGGAACTATCTCTGGTTTAACAGTGTGGCGAAAGTGTCCGGGGTCGGCACGGAACCGGTCACGATCCACGTGACAAACCAGACGATCGACTTCAACGGAACCACGTTAAACCTCCCAGATACGACGCTGATTCTGACGCCCGGTTCCACCTCGGCGGGCAGCTCGTTTGGTCCCGGTGGGTGGACGGTTTCGGCTCCGGGTTCGTTCAGTGGGAACGTGTTCCTCGGGGGCATGGGGTGGCAGGTGCCGACTGAGGGAATTGCGGGCGGTAGCGTCAAATCGATCACCTGGACGGGCGATTTCACCACCGACACCCCTGGGATCAGCCTGAAGTGGCAGTGGAGCGCGGCGAACTACCGGACTTTCTCGGCCGATGCATCCGCCCTCGGGGTGAAGGCGGTCGATAGCAACTCGCTGGATGTTTACAAGAACTCCGATCACGCCGGGACGCCAGAGAACTTCAAATCGTACGTGACCGGCGGGGCACGTGGGGGTGGTGGGTCGAACTATACCGGCTCCTACAGCGGCACAGCGTCGATCAAACCGGAAGTGGTACCGGTCGTCACGGGCACAGCCTCGCTGTCGGGTCAACTTCTGTTTCTCGATGCCACGCAGGACGGCTTCTCCGGGTACAACGGGGCCACCGTCACGTTGATCGATGCCCAGGGCAATGTCGTGGCATCGACCACCACATCGGACACGGGGACCGGATTCTTCCAGTTCGACAGCGTTCCCGCCGGGACGTACACCCTGAGCATCACTGTTCCGGGAACCTGGACAATCCAAGGGGATACGGCCGGGTCGGGTGGTGGCACTTCATTCACCAACACGGGCGAAGATTCGTCCGGGAACACCGTCACCACCATTGGGTTTACCAATGTCGTGCTGGGGAACGACGCGACGGCAACTGGCTACTCCCTGCTGATCGTCAACTTTTGAGGTTGCGAGGCTCCCGACTTAGTATGAACCGGACGTGTTCATACTGAGTCGCGTTGTCGCATCGTTGAGTGATCCCCGGGTTCGCGTGCCCTGTCGCCGAACTGTTCACCGGACCGCAGTGACCATTACTTCCCAGGCTTCGGCTTGTCTTTTGCCTCGGCGGCTCGTTTCTTTTCGATCTCCGCTGCCTTCTCGACCGCTTGCTTTTGTGCCGTGCTCAGGATGTTGGTGAGTTTCTTGTTGAACCCCTCCACGATTGCCTCGCCGTGTTCTTTCCTCACCGCTGCCATCTCTTCGGCATTCCCCTTCGCGGCCACGAACTTCGCCTGGAACTGCTCGCCGACTTCGCCCAAGACCTTCTCGTATGACTCGTTCATCTTCTCGATGAGTGCCTTCTGATCCTTCGTGAGAATGCCGTCCACGTCCTTGAACAGTTTCTCGGCGGATTCGGCTCGCTTCGCGGCACCCTTGGCGAGTTCGTCGGCGGTCGCGGTCGGGTCGCCCTTGCGCTTGAGAGCTTGAATCTCGGGGCTGTGAATTGTGGCGTTCTGCGCTGCGATGATCTTCTCGATTTGCTCCGGGGTAAGTTCGAGCGCGGCTTGCAGGCCCGGCACGAATGCCTGGGCGTGCGGGGTCTTGGGAGTGGTCCAGAACGCGAAGTTGGTGAGTTCGGGCTTCTTCTGAGCGAACGCTGGCGCGGCCCATAACGCCCCAGTGATAAGCACAGCAACGATTCGCGTGAACATGGTCGAGTCTCCATTGAGGAAGGGAATGTGCCCGTGAAGTAATGCCGCGACGAGGCGAATCGAGTCCGGAAATTTCGCCATTACCCACGCGCGAGGGTCACCACCCAACTGACGCCACAAACCACAGCCGCGAACGCGAACGAAACACCCGCCGACCACAGCGCGATTGTGTTCACATCTCCGCTCGCGAAGTTCATCCAGAACCCCAATGCCGCACCCACAAGCCCTGCAAGAATCGCCAGGAAGCTCGGCTCGAACACCGCGTCGGCCTCTGCGGGCAAGATGTGCGTCACGAACCAGCCGGTGAAGAAGTACAGCACGATCGCGGCCGCCGTTCCGATCGCTGCTGACCCGGCATGGAGAAGCGGTAGTTGAATCGTTTCGTTCACGCTCGCCCAGTTGTAGTGCCCGCCCAAAGCGGCATTCGCCAACCCGACCAGCAACCCGAACGCACCCGATGCCGCGGCCCCGATTCTCATCCGTCGTTTGAGTTGCTTCCAAGCGAGTCGCTGCTCTTCTTGCTCGCTCACCGCGACATCGGCGCTGTTCCGTTGGTGTTCGGATTTCTCGATCGTCGTGCCGTGGTTTGGGAACCGTGGTAGGGGGATGCCGGGCTCGATCTCGCGAACGATGAACGACGGCATTTCTCCGCGAACGACGATCACATCCCGGCCCGCATCGATGTACGTACCTTCCGACCGTGCCGATCGCCGCACCCCGTCGATCTCGACGTACCCGCTCGGCGACAGCGCCGAAACCGCACGCCCGACATCACCTATGCGAACGTTCATGGTCCCCTCGCCTTCATCAATACTCGTCGGCTTGTTTGTAATGCTCGCCGATGCGATTCATGCCGATGGCGGTCGAGAGCCAGTTCACGAACCACACCCCGACGCCCACCGTTACCAGCAACACCAGGATGTACATCATTCGGCGACGCCACAGCAGGCGATACTCGTACTCGTCGTCGGTGTTCGATGCCATGATGTGCTCCGTTGAGATGTGCCACACGCTCCACAAATCGTACCCGATGCGCATTCGCCTCACCACACACGCGGCTCACGCCGGTCCAGCAGATACGCACAGCCGGTCGCGGCCGCGTCGATGAGGTCGTCGTGCTCGCCGAACGGGAACGTCGTCATTTCGTCGAACAACTCCCGCTGCCCCACATCAACGACGCCGTTCGCGTTCGATTTCAGCCGAAAGCCGCCGTTCTCGACCGCCACGCTGAACGCCGCCACCCGCGCCGCCTTGTCTGCTGATTGCGACACGCCCTTCACACGTGGGCCGAACCGCGCGTGCCGCACCAGCAAATCCTTGATGCCGAGGAACGCCGCGTTCGACTCGAACAGGATCACCGCCGGGTTCCACTGCTGATCGAATGCATCAATCAGGTTCACGAGTTCCGGAGCAGGGACGCGGCGAGCCGTGCTGGCGAGAACGCGAATCTCCGTAGCCGGGCGTGCCCCGAACATGCTCTGGCGAACTGGGATCAATCCGGGGGTTGTGTTCAGCAACCCGGGGGTTAACACCCCCGGCTCGCCAAGACAAGCGACCCGCCCCAGCACCACCAGCGCCGAGCGGTCGGCTCGTGCAGCCGAACTCACCGCGGGATCGACCGACAGAATCACCATGTCGCAGTCGGCGGGTTCGCTCCACAGACGCACCCACTCCGGGCGAATCGGCGTGTCTTCTTCCGCGACGGGCCGCAGGTGATAGCCACGAGCGAACGACACCGAACCGATCTCGGCCATCCGTTCCCGCAGTTTCTCGGCAGACCATTTCGACGGCCACACCGGCTCGAACTCCGGACCGATCGCCTTGCGGAACAACGCGAACGCCGCGTTTCCCTTCAGGCGTGCGTTCAGATCGTCCGGGTGCCAGGGTGTGCAAAGCCCCCAGCAACGACCGTCGGGTTCAAGCAGGTTCATCAGGTTGTTCGTGAAGTAGTCGGCGGCGCGGTTCCGTTCCGCCTTGCTGTGAAGCGCCCGCACATCGACCATGTCGTCGCAGATGAGCAGGTCCGCCCGCGTTCCCGTGCTGCCAGCACCGACGCCGAACGCCGCAACGCTTGGCCCGATCGCCTCGGCGGATCGGCGCACCGCGAACGCCTCGGCCGTCCACGGCGTTCCGGGTCGCAGGTGCGGGAACACCATCCGGATGTTCGGGTTCTTCGCAATCGCATCTCGCAGGAAGCGGCTCCGTTCCTCCGCGACGGCTTCCGTGGCGCACACCACCTTCACGCGCAGGCCAGGGTTGCGGCCGAGTTCCCAGAGAATCCGCCCGCACACCTGAAAGCTCTTGCCGTGATCGCGAGGCAACTCGACCAGTGCCATCCGGTGTTCGCTCAGGAACGCCTGCAATTCCTCGTGAATCGGGGCCAGTTCGACGGGCTTGCCTTGTGGATCGGCGAGACACACGCGGATGAACGCGGCCGGGTCGATTCTCGCTCCGGTGAACTGGGAGTAAATCGTTGCGGCGTGGTGATGTCGAGGCGATCCGCAAACAGGAACCAGGGCCAATGACGTCTTCATGGATAGGCACCTCCGGACGTGCGGCAAACGCGGCCGACACAACCTCCGGTAACGAATGATCTGGGATTGGCTTTCCGAGTCGAGACATGCAGGACGGACGTGCTTTTTGAAGTGTGCCGAATAGTGAACGGATGTCAAGTAATTTTGTGGCGAATCCCAGAACGTGCGTCAGCGACCAGAGGAATGAAAGCGAAGCAATGGCACGCGGATCACGCTGATGGAACGCGGATGAAGAGGATCAGACAAAACCAAGATTAACCACAGAGGACACAAAGGAAGAGAGCAAACAGTGAACAGAGTCGTGTCCGAACCCTGAGGAGGAGTGAGGTGAAATATTGCCAACCTTTCCGATGGATTCGAGATGAGGAGTGCCGTGTCTTTACCCCGAAGGGGTTGTATTCCACAGCCCAGGGTCAGCGCAGCGCCACCCTGGGTACGCAGCGAGGATCACCGATCACGATAGGTTCCCCAGGGTGCGCCGAAGCGGCGACCCTGGGCTGTGGAATACAACCCCTTCGGGGTAAAGAACAAAACCGTGGTTCGTTTTCCTGGATTCTGTTGATCTCTGTCTTCGCTGTGTCGTTTGTGTCCTCTGTGGGTAATTCTCTGCTTTGATCCTCTTCATCCGCGGGTTATCCGCGTGATCCGCGTGCCATTGCTTCATTTACCCAGCAATCAGTTCTGATGTGTGTAACTCAGCACGATGAGGAGGATTTCGGCCACGTCTTCTTCAGACTTGACCTTCGAGTAGAAGCTCGCGTGGACCTTCTCCCCCGCGCCGACGACAACGAGCAGCTCCTTTTGCTTCGAGAAGACGATTTTCACCTTCTTCCCGAACAACATTTGCTCCTTGCTCCAGAGCGTATTTTCGAGCGTCTGAGCGCCGTACCAGCCGATGTCGTAGCTGATGGTGAGGCCGTCCTTCCTCACGAGCTCGCCCACGGCCGAGTCCGTTCCTTTTTTCGTTCGTTGCGTGTAGTCCGGGAGTAACTGAACCGCCGAGGTCTGCGTGAGTGCCACCTTCACGGCGGGGTCGCCTTTGTCGTCCTTCTTCTTGGGATCCTGAGCGGCCGCAGTGACACTGAAGAGGCCGACCGTGAGTAGACAGCCAGCCAGGACCGTGCGCAGATTCGGAACCATGAGTTGTGATCTCCCGTGGGAATCGTCTCTGGAGGCGAGTGTAGCGCGTTGGGTGAGCACCCACAATGACGAGTTTGTAACGGGCTGCTCGGCGTGGGGCTCGGAAGAGAGTGGGAGATGGGGAGACACGGAGAGGGGGAGAAAAGACGAGAACAACGCACGGGTTTGGTTCTTCTCTCCCCCTCTCCCCATCTCCGTGTCTCCCCATCTCCCACTCTCTTCCGAAACCGAACCCCACACTCTTCCGAACTTGTCCTTGCTCCGTCTGGCTCAACGCGGATAGCATGGGAAAATGGCGCGGTCCCGCCACGTCATCCGTGGTCCGCGACCGGTTTTTCCAATCCGTTCCCGTCCGTCAGTCGTCGTTCAGGTAGGACGCTATGGCGAAACCCGGCGCGAGCCCGATTCCGTGGCCGCCAGCGGGTGTCGAACCCGCGGTTGCCCTTCCGGCCGTACCCCTTCACAGCGGGAACGGCCGGCCGGGCGAAGACGTACTGATTGCCACCTTCAACAACTGCCGGGACGAACTCGTCAGCACTCTTCTCTATCTCCTGGGTAACCAAGACGATGCGCAGGATGCCGCCCAGGAAGCATTCCTGAAGTGTTGGCGGGCCAGACAGTCGGTCCCCGATGTTTTGAATCTGCGAGCCTGGATCTTCCGTGTCGGACTCAATGCGGCCAAGGATTTCCAGCGGAGCGCCTGGAACCGCAAGTCTCGACCTCTCCCGGAGGAAGAAGTCATGATGCCCGGTCGCGACGATACACCCGGCCGATCGCTCGAAGAGCAAGAAACGCTCGACCGCCTTCGTCTGGCGATCACGGAACTGCGTCAGGACGAGAAGGAAGTCTTCCTGCTTCGCCAGAACGGCGAACTGACCTACGAACAGATTGCCGAGATCCGAAACGCCCCGGTCGGCACCGTGAAAACCCAGATGCGGACGGCCCTCATCAAGCTCCGCAAAGTGCTGAACCCGAACGGCGTGGTTGAAGAGTAGGAAACGATGGCGGAAAGAACGACCGCGGCGAGCGGCGCACCGTAAGGTCGCCGGTGATCGCGCCAAAAAAACCGGCGACCTTACGGTGCGCCGCTCGCCGACGCGAGTCACAACTCGGTTGGTACCGGAAACGTAACAAGCAGCGATTGGCCCGACTTATTGCCTGCCTGCGAAATCCAACCGCCGGTGTCCCTCGTCTCAGTAGTAGTAAGTGATCTCCCCCCCCGGCTGGCCCGGTCTCGGGAAAGAGAGCGTAGCCATGTTGCGTTGTACCGAATGTCGCCCCCTGATCCTCGACCACCTTTTCGGGTTGCTCGACGCACCCGAAATCGCGGCGGTCGCGGCACACCTTTCGACCTGTCCGGCCTGCGCTTCCGAGCGTGCCGAGGCCGCCAAGGTGCATGGTCTCATCGCGCAGGCTGCGAAGATCGCCTTCCCAGCTGTCCGCTTCGAGGCACCCGATGCCCGAACGGCTGCGGCCAAGTCGGCCGCATCGCTCGCCAAAACCAGCCCGATGGTTTGCAACGCGATCGCGGCCCCGCTGCCTTCGCTCGAAACACGAACGCCCGTCACTCCCGCTGCCAAGAACCAGCGGAGTTCGCGTCATGGGGGCGCCACGAAGGCTCCCTCCGGCACGGGCTCACGCATCGCCCTGTTCCTCCCGTGGGCCGTTGCCGCCGCGGTGCTGGTCGCCGTTCCGGGGACCATCGTTCCGGTCTCGAATCTCCTGAAAAACGCCGAAGTCGCTCGCCGCGATGCCAGTGAATCGACCGCACGAGCCGCCGAAGCTCTCCGCGTGTTCGAATCCACCGGCCGCGAGGTGGACATCCAGCGTGCCGCCGCTCACAACGCTCTCGTTGCGGCCAAGCAAGCCCACGATGGCCTGCTGGCCAAGTGGGTGGCCGACGAGAAGATTGCCGCCCAGACTCAGGACACCCGCAAGCTGACCTGGGAAGTGATGAAGCCAGCCGCCGTTCAGCCCGGGGCGCCCAACGAATTCCTGCTCGTCATCAACAACCGCGGCAACACCCCGAGCGGCCACGTGGTTGCCGAGTTCCGCGACCAGACCGACGCAGTGATCCACTCGCAGCCGATAGACCAGGACCGCGACCGGGAACACCCGATTCGCCTCCCCGCCGGCGCGTGGACGAAGCTGAAGCCCGATTCGGAACTGTTCCTCGTCGTGTCCCGCGTGGACGACAAGACCAATGAGCGAACCGTCCTTCAGGACAAGGTGCGGCTCCTCGGGCCGGTGTTCACCACCGTTCTGACGACCGACAAGCCAACCTACTGGCCGGGCGAAACGGTTCGCTTCCGCTCGCTCACGCTCGACCGGGTCACGTTCACCCCACCGAACCGCGAGCAACTCCTCCACTATGAACTCCGCGGCCCCAACGGTGCGCTGGTTCGCAGTGGCACCAGCAACGGCACGCTCAACGGCAGCACGGACATGGTTCGCGTGATCGAAGGTAAGGTCACCCCAGTCATGGGGCCGGATAACAACCCGGTTCGCGGCGTCGGTGCTGGCGAATTCTCGCTGCCGATGCGTGCTCCGGAGGGCGAGTACACGCTCATCATGCGGGAACTCCCCAACCCGTCAGGGAACCCGTCGGTCATCCCGTTCCCGGTCACCCGCACGATCCGGGTCGAGTCCGGCACGCCGGAAGTGTTCAACAAGCGGATCACCTTCGGAGCCGCCTCCTACGTCGCTGGCGATACCGTCGAAGCGTGGGTTGAGATGAAGCACAAGGATCAGCCGGTCGTCGGCGCTCAGGTGCTCTCCGCGATCGCCGTCATCGACAACCAGGTGCTCGAAGTGGTCGATCTTCAGCCCCGCCCGACCGACGACAAGGGCCGCACGAGCTTCCAGTTCGTTCTGCCGGCCGCCATTGCACAGGGCGACGCCCGCCTCAAGGTCGTCGTTCGCGGCAAGAACGGCAACGACTTCGTTGAAGAGCCGGTTGCCAACCGCATCCCGGTTGTCGGGCCGAACCTCGTGGTTGAGTTCTTCCCCGAAGGTGGCGATCTCGTCGCCGGGGTTCCCTGCCGCGTGTACGTCCGAGCCACGACCCCCAGCGGGTTGCCCGTCGATATCAGTGGCACGATCACCGACGGCCGTCGTGCGATCGCGAACGTGGAAACCGTCCGAAGCAACGACGTTCGCGGCATGAACCGCGGCCTCGGGGTGTTCACCTTCACCCCGGAACTCGGCATCCCCGTGTGGCTCAAGCTCGCCTCGCCAACAGGTGCGTACTCCCCGCTGCTGGTCCCCGAGAACGACACGTTCCCGAGCGTGCCGGCTGCCGTCCTCGGAGCACCGCTTGTCACCGCCTCGCGGACGGGCTTCCAGCTTCCCGAAGTGACTCACGATGGCGTCGTGATGACGGTCCCCGATCCGGTGACCACCCCGGGCAAGCCGATCCGCGTTCACCTGCGATCGGTGGGCCGTGAACGCAAGCTCGTCGTGGGTGCGTACACCCGCGGCCGGCTCTCCGACACCCAGTCGATCACCGCAACCCCCGGCCGCGTGGCCGAGGTTCGGTTGCTCGCCAACGCCGACCCCCGCGGTGGTGTTGTCCGCGTCACGGTGTTCGAGGACGTCGATCAGGTTGTCGGCCAGCCGAAGGAAGACCTGAAGCCGGTCGCCGAGCGACTCATCTTCCGCCGCCCCGGCGACGGGCTGAACCTGAGCTTCACCACTGGCCCGCGCACCGATAACCCGGGTGGCTTCCTCCCCAACTCGCGGATCGGGCTGAACCTGACCGCGACCGACGAGAAGGGGAACCCGGCCGCAGCCATCCTCTACGCAGCCGTCGTGAACAGCGCGGTCGCATCCGACGCGAAGGATCGGTTGCTCACCACGCACTTCCTGATCGCCGGGGAAGTGAGCACGCCCGACTCGATGGAATACGCCGACTTCCTGCTGACCGATCACCCGAAGGCCGCCGAGAGTCTCGACCTCGTCCTCGCGACGCAGGGCTGGCGTCGGTTCGCCGAGCAGGTTCCCGCGGGGTACGCCCGCAAGCCAGTCGCCCCAAGCCAGGAGCAGGCCAACCTGTTGGTCTGCAACGGGCAATACATGACCTCGGTGGAACCGACCTCGTTCAAGGATCACCAGAAGATCCGCGACCTGTACTGGCCGCGCTACGAAGCCGCCGTGCGAAGCCTCGACGCCGCGAAGGCCGCAGCCGACGCAGCCGACGCAGACCGCACCGGGGCCGAGGGAATCCAGAAGCTCGCAGCGGAGGCCAACGAGGCCCGACTGCTCGCTCGTGCCAAGGCCGAACAGGCCGAAGCCGCCATCGTGCCAGTCGAACGGTTCCGGGAAACCGGCTGGTTCGCGGTCGGTGGGTTCGGGCTCCTCGCAGTGATGCTGGGTGTCGCGGCCTTCGCCCGCCCCACGGGTCGCTTGCCGCTAGGCATCAGCACCATGGGAGCCGTCGGTATCGTCGCGTTCCTCGTCGTCGCCCTCGGCACGGCCGACCAGACGCACGCCGCTGGCACGAACAACGACGCGGTTGGAATCCCGGTGGCTCGGTTCGAACTGGAACCGGCCGTTGCTCCTGCCCCGCACGCCCGCCAAGGCGGCGAACCGAAGGGTGGCGGCGCCCGGGAGCTGGAAACTGTCGTCACCGGCGCAACCGGCAGCGATAAGGATCCCAACGGATTCAAGGCCAAGACCGGTGCGGCTCGCGATGAGCAAAGCCTGTCCGACGGCAAGCCACAAGGCCCGATGGCTCCACAACTCGGCGGTGTCGCCGGCGGCGGTGGCGGCATCGGCGGCTCTCCGATGGGATTCAATCAAATCCCATCGAACAACGGATCGCAGGGCGGCAAGGGGCCGGGCGCAACCCCACCAGGGGTTATGACAGTCGCCCCTGGGTTCATGAAGAACCTCTACCCGTACGCTGGCGGCCTCAACAGGTTCGGCCCGCCTCGCCAGGCTCCTGCCGACTCGGACGCTCGCCCCACGGCGGGCGCGGCTGCTGTCCCTGCGAGTCCTCCGACGGCGAAGGCTCCGGGTGGCAAGCCGAACGCGGCAACGCTGAACGCAGTGCTCGGAGAAGGCGGCTCGCAACAACAAGCCGACTCCAATCGCATCATGGGCGAGGGCGGCTGGCAGCCCCGCAACGCCAAGAAGGAAATCTCCGAGAACGAGTTGCCCGACAGCGGTGGCCATACCTTCTTTCGTGGGCGGAAGGATCTCGGCCAGGATGCCCTCGCCAAGTTCGGAGCCGCTCGCCGTGCCGGATTCCTGTTCATGAAGGGTGAAGCCAAGGCTGATGCCGACGCCAAGGAACGCAAGGCAGACGCCGAGCAGTATTGGGGCGATGTCGAGAAGGCCAAGGACTTCGCCAACAAGCGATCCCAGGACATTCAGCTTCACCTGCGGGAAGGGCTGCGTCAGTTGAAGGTGCAGGAGGAAGCCCAGAAGCAATCGCTGCAAGATCGCTCAACCGAGAAGGCTGCCATGGCTCCGCCTGCCCCTGGCCGCAATGGTGCGGTGGCTGTGCCTGCCGAAACCCGCGCCATCTACCGCGTTGGCACGGCTGTTCCGACGACACACCCGCTCGTCGTCCGTGAATACGCCGCTCCGCGACCCGGAATGGCAAAGGCCGGGAAGGGTGAGGCTTCGCCCTACGAAGCCGACACGGTCCTGTGGCAACCGGTGATCGTGATGCCGGCCACGGGCAAGCTCACGCTGCCGGTTCAACTCGGCTCGGCGTCAGGCGGGTACGAAGTGATCATCGCCGGTCACACTCTTGACGGTCGGATTGGTGCGGTGCGAGGGATTATTCCGATTGGCGAACCTCTGCCAGCCAACGTGAATCCTTCGGTTCCGCCCGCCGGGAACGATCTTCCGAATAAGCCGTGATCTCCAAGGTTAAAGCGACTTTCTCCACGGCCCGCCCGGCGATTCACACCGCCCGGCGGGCCGAATCGTTTACAGGAGACGGTTCGCTTCCACCAGGGAGGGTCCACGATGACACTTCGCCCAACCGGGCTGATTCGCCTCGCCACGCCCATTCTCGTCAGCGTGTTCCTGCCCGGAACGGGAATGGCCCAGGACTTCCCGCCCTACCCCAACCCATACGGCGGTGGCACGATCATCCAGGGGCCGAAGCGTGACATCGCGGTGGTCGCCGGCGCTCCGTTCGGTGCCCCGTTCGGGCCGGGCTTTGGACCCGGCTTTTATGGCTCGGGTTGGCCCTACGGCCCAGCGGTCGCTCCGGGTTGGGGCTACCCCGGACTCTACGGCGGGCCGTTCGTCGGCTATCCGTTCGGCTATTACGGCTACGGCCCGCGTGCCGGCTCGTCGTGGTCGAACGGTCTGAGCCTGTACGGCCCGCCGGTGCCGACCTACGGCCCGATTCCGGGTGTGTTCGGCAACAACGACCTGCGTCGTCTGTGGGAACAGGTGCCGTCGCCGGGGATTCCGTTCGGGTGGGTCGGCATCTACGCCGCGTCGCCACGGCCGCGATACCCGAGCGTGAACGTGTGGCCCGTGGAGCGGATTAACAACCAGAACCCGAACGCCGGCGGGAACTTCGACAACACGAACCTGCCGAGCAACGGTCTGCCAACGCCGCTGACCCCGACACTGCCAGCCCCGAAGCCGCTCCCGCCTCCCCCGCCGGCTCCGGGTGCGGTTGGCCCTCCTGCGGGCGCGAGCATGATTCTCTCGGTGAAGGTTCCTCAGTTCTCGGCTCAGGTGTTCGTGGACGGCGTGAAGACGAACCAGATTGGCACCGACCGCGTGTTCGACTCGACGCCGCTGGAAGCGGGCAAGGAGTTCCGCTACGAGATCACGGCGAAGTGGATCGAGCGTGGCGTGATGCGTGAGGAGAAGCGTGTGGTCACGGGCACGCCGGGCGAGGTGATCCGCATCGATTTCACGAAGCCCGAAATCGTGTCAACCCCCGGCAAGTGAACAATGGGTGAGGCGGCCACGCGTGGCTGCCTCGCCAAGGCCAAGTGCCCGCGAGACTCAGCTCGAGGCGAAATGCCCTACATGTCTTGCCTTTTCAGGATGTCACTTCTCGATTCGGATGTGGATTCCTTTTCCATCGCCGATACCCCCATGAATCGTGTTTGGTCGTATTAACGCGATGATGATGACAAGCGAACCTGCCACGATCCCCGCTAGTACGACTGTGGGCCACGATAGGTGGACAGTTGTGCTTTCCGGGTGTACTGCTGCCTTTTTGCTGGCCGCCATGATGCCTCCTGGGGAAATGCTGGACCCAGGAGATGCCGTAGTGTACAGTACCAGGGGATAGCACCCAGGCAGTACAGGCGTCTCCAAGGCGTTATTACTGCAACGGAAAACCCGATCCTCCGACTGTTGACGCAGTCGGGTGGTCGGGTTGCTCTGTTAAGGAGTCCGATTCCCTTGCATACCCTCAATATACCTTCAGGCCGCGAGCGCACCCATCACTGTTAGGAATTGTATATTTTTGCCATAAGGTATTTATTCACAATAGTTTACGGGTTTGATCGAGGCTACATGTTTGCCATAAGGTATTGATTTGAAAAACGTTATGGAAACAGCTACATTCCAAGACCTTCCACCAGGGTGAGGTCAAGAACGAAGACCGAGATTTGGTGGAGGGACCTCTTCCCGGTCCGTTGCGGGCTACGCGAAGGTCATCTCGACGCGGCCGAGCGGGCCGAAGTCGGCTGAGAGGTGGTCGCCGGGGTTCGCGAGGTACACGTCGGTCGTGAGCCCCGTCGTGATCTTGTCGCCGCGACTCAGTCGCCGACCGAACTTCGGCAACTCGTTCGCCAGCCACGCCACCACGTTCAGCGGATTCCCCAACACCGCCGCCCCGGAACCCGGGAACGTCTGCTCGCCGTTCACGATGAGCGCTGTCGGGTGCGAGGTAAAATCGATCCCCTGCCAGTTGGTGACGGGCTCGCCTTCGACCCAGCACCCGTGAATGGCGTTATCGGCGAGCAGCGACGGTGCTCCGACGGTCTTCCAACTGTGGTAACGGTGGTCGACCATCTCGATACTCGGGATGACGCTGCCGACGAACGGCTTGATCGTCTCGGCGGTGTAGGTTGTGCCCGGCGGCACGTCCTGAGCCATCGCGAATCCGAACTCGACTTCCGCACATCGCACGACGAAATCGGTGGCGGGCAGTGTGACTCCGCTGCGGTGCGTGGAGTGCGACATGAGCACGCCGAAGAACGGCGCGTCGACGCCGAGCGCCTGCTGGGCGAGCACGTTGGTGCAGGCGATCTTGTACCCGATGGGGTGGCCGTTGCCGCGTGCGAGCAACTTCCGGACGAGCAGTTCCTGAACCTGATACCCCTCGGCGAGCGACCGCGGCACCACGTCGTCGGGCAACGCCGCAACCTGCCGCTGCTTCACACGCATGTCGAACAGGTAATCCGCCGCCGCCGCGATGCGATCCATGATGTGTGCCGGTGTGGAGAGTTTGTGCGAAATCACGATGAACTGAAGTGTAGTCGCGGACCCGGTGGGTCCGCAAGTTGCCCCGCTGGAGTAGGCGTGTTTGAGATTGTGGCAGTATTGGCGAGCGGGGGACGTAAGTCGCCTGATTGTTGGGAAGGATCAGGGGACTTACGTCCCCCGCTCGCCAACACAACGTACTCACCAGCGGAATTCGGCACCGAACTGCACGCCGCTGATCCACATGTCGGACTGGCGGAACGGCACGGCGGGTCGCGCCAGGCCCGACGGCGTGGCTGGCGGGCCGTTCGGCACGTTCGTGAGATCCACCACGCCGTCGATCTGGTCGCCCGGTCGCACCACGTTCGACCAATACAGCAGGTTGTACCCCGTGTAGACGCGCACGCTCGGCGACACGCGATAGCCCACGTTGACCGTCAGTTCCGGGACCACCGAGAATGCGGTACGCGAGAAACTGCCAATGTTCGGCCCGGCCGCGAGCAACCCGCCGTTGTTGAACACCATCGGAGCCATCCCCGGCCGCGTGCGAACCTGCACGCCAGAAATTTCAATCTCCTGAGTTGTAGCCCCGAGCGCGACCGAGGCCCGCCCCGTGAGCGACACGCGGCCCCAGTTGCGTTCGTAGAGACCGCCGAGTTGAACACCGTTGAAATAGTTGTTGGTCGCGAACCTGTCTTGCACGAAGACCACCGTGCCGACGGGATCCGGTAAGCCGAGCCCAGCCCCAACACCGACCACGTTGATGTTCTCGGTGATCGTGAGCGATTCTTGCATGCTCACGTTTCGATAGCCAACGAACCACTCGGCGTGCCAGTCGCAGCAGGTGTGCAGGCATTTCCGAATGTTCGCGTCGAAGCCGAAAATCACGCTTTCCGCGCGGGCCGAGAGCGAGCCGGTCAGCACGCCCGGCACCGTGACCGCCTCGCCCGTGTTGCCGACGACGCCGCCACCCGGAACGGGGTTCGGGCTGAACACGGGCCGCGTGATGGTCGGGAATTCGTTCGACGTTCGCGTAACCTCGGCCGTCTTGTTCCCCAGGAAGAAGAAGCTGCCGTCGATGCCGCAGCCGTTGCCGAGCCAGGTTCCGGCGCGAACGCGGAAGCCGTTCCGGAACGGGCTGATGAACTCGCCTGGCCCGATGATCGGCACGGTGCCGGGTTCGCCGATGAAACCGGCACCGCCGAGCGTGTTCGTCGTACCGAGCACCGGAATGTTCAGCGGCGTCGCCCACCACATCAGGTATTCGCCCTGAACGAATCCGCGGGTGCGGGTTCCCTCGCCGGCGAGCCCGAGTTGTTCGCGGAGACCGCCGTCGAAGAACGTCGGGAAGTCACGCGAGATGTTGATCGGCTTCGAGCCGAACGTGCCACGCTGACCGGGCACAACCGCCCCGGCGGGGATCATGAGGTCCGGCGGCGCGATGGGAAGTTCGTCGGCACTGGTCCCGTTCTCGTTCGGCACCGGTTTCGGTTGCGGGAGCATCTGTCGCGGCGTGCCGGGTAGCTCTGGCGGAATCATCTCCAGTGGCTTCGGCGGCACGAAGAAATCCCGTGGCAACGGCGTCGGGATGACCATCCGCGGCGGTTGGTCTTGTGCTGCGGGAGCCGGCGCGGTTTCATCTACGGCCGGTATCGGCGGCAATGCTGGCAAGGGCCGCGTGAGTGCGGGTGCCGGTGGTGCTGGCGGTGCCAGCTTCGGCTCGGCGAGTGGCGGCTGCGGCATGGCCATGCCGACTCGCGGAGAGATCGGTTGCCACGCAGGCTGAACCTGGATCGTTGTGGAAGACGCCGGCGCAACGACAGGCGGAACAGGCTCGACCGGCTTCAACCGGATCGCGCCAACTCCTTCGGCCGCAGATGCGGGCGCACTGACCTCAGCAGGGGGTGGTGGCGTCGGTCGTGTGGCAGGCTGCCACGGCCCATCGGCCCCGAACGCCGTACCGGCGAGGACCACACACCCGAACCCGACGAGTTTAACCCGGAAGCGTTTCATACACACCGCCTCGCGCACAGTAGCAACATCAGCATCTTTCGGCTGATCGGCGTCGCGATCCGCAAGGTTTCTCGAATCGTTAGGATGAGTATTTTTCGCAAGCCTTACCCAGATTGCCCAGGCTTCGCTCGCGGAAGCCGTGGTTGACACCGGAGGCCTGTTGTGGAATGAGTCAGCTGTTGACGACGGGCAAGATGACGTCGATTGGGGTATTCGCAGAATGCAAAGTCACGGTGCTACTCACTGGTTGTTCGCTGCCGCTTTGACGGTAGTCACGGTCGCCCCCGATCCTGTGGAGGCGTTCTACTGGTACGTTCCGCCGGAGAAGACAATCGTTCCTCCTCCGCCGAACCCACCACCGCCACCGCCGCCCCCGATCGTGGTCCCGCCAACGCCAACGCCGGAACCGGGAACGGTCTTCGGCGCGCTCATCGGCCTGGGCACGCTCGCCGCACGCCGCGCGATGCAGAAGCGCCAGGGCTGAAATCATCCCGATGTCTAACAGCCGCCCCACCGGGCGGCTTTGTCGTTGAACCCGTCTCACCCTCCGCGTGTCTGCTTCGCGGAGGAGCGTTCATGTCCCGCAGCCTGCCCAAATTCGCACGAGCCGTGTTCGTGCCCCGCTATCACGTCGAAAACCTGCCGACCGGCAGCACGATCATCGACGTCAGCAGCTACGCCCCGGAGCCGTTCTGCTCGCTCAGCCCAATGTGGGTTCACGGTGGCATTCCCGTTCCCGGAATGGCTGGCACCACGTCGGACACGGTCGAAGGGGTCTGGCAGGGGCTCAAGGTGATCCGCGGCGAGATTGCGATGCGTTACTTCCACGGCCCCGGTGCGAAACGCGGCGGCAAGCCATCGGGCCACCGCTTCGGCAAGAAACTGCTGGGCATCGTCGAGGCCCGCCGGCGGGTTTACATCCCGACATACGAATGGATGCTGACCCACTGCATCGCGGCAGACGTGATCGAAGGATTGATCGAAGCGGCGTTATCAGGCGTGACGCAGCACATTCACGATGTCGGCGACAACGGCGACATGCACGACGCGAACCAACCGCTGGCCCACGCCGCGGTGCTCGTGCAGTACATCAACCGGATTTACTTGACCAGAAACACGTGACGACGACAATCGGCAGCGGTCTGTTCACCTGGATGTATTTCATTTCTAACCCAAAGCAACGAGATCCAGCAATGCTGTTCAATAACTGCCGCTCCCGACCCCACGCCGAGTTGTACGGAGGCGATGCATTCTACGATCTCAACCAATCTGGTGCACAGGCGAACATGGCAACCGATCTTGAGCTGGGGCAGCATTGCTGTGTTGCAACACCTACAGCTAATAATGACATCGAGTTCGGGTGGTTCACATTCCGTGAAGAACGGTCTCTGCCTGATCCGGATGAACTATCTGTAACCGTCCGAGTGTTTTACGGCGAGTGGTAAGGCTCGGAGACACTCACACGAGCCGAAGCTATCTCAACAGAGCCATACTCGCAGTACTTTAACGTCGATGGTCACTTCAAGCGGCCCTCAGCAATCCGACCACAAGGAAATTGCGTTGCGCCCGCTGGTTTGACTCAAGATTGATGCCGAACTGGATGCTTGCGTTTGTTGCTCTCAGTGGTTCAGGGTGTGCCTTTAGTTTTTGGCGAGCGGGGGTGCGTAAGCCCCCCGAGTTCTTGTCTTCGCTCACATCTCGGGGGACTGACGTCCCCCGCTCGCCAAAAACTAAAGGCACACCCGTGGTTCACGTCAAGCGTTGTGGCCGGGTTGTCGTCCGCGTACACTGCCAGGTAAGGAGGCTTTCATGCATACTCACATCGAGACTTATCCCGGCGGCGTTGCCGTCGTCATTCCCGAACCCCTTGCCACGCAGGCTGGCTTGCAAGTCGGTGGCCCGGTCGAAATCGAAGTGACGGGTGGAGGGTTGGTTGTTCGCTCATCCCGGCCCACGACTCTGGCCGACCTGCTGGCTGGAATCACGCCCGACAACCTGCACGGCGAGTGGGCGTCCGGCCCACCAGCCGGGGCGGAAATCCTGTGACGCCGGTCCCCGAACTCCCCGACCGGGGCCACCTTGTGTGGGTCAGCCTCGATCCGCAGGCCGGTCACGAACAGGCCGGACGCCGGCCCGCTTTGGTGGTGTCTCCGGCGTCATACAACGGGCCGGTCGGGTTGGCCCTGTTCTGCCCCATCACTGGGCAAGCAAAGGGATACCCGTTTGAGGTGGCTCTGCCGAGCGGATTGGCGGTGTCCGGCGTTGTCCTGGCCGATCACGTCAAGTCTCTGGACTGGCGTGCGAGGCGTGCGGAGTACGCTGGAACCGCACCAGACGCAGTGGTTGACGAGGTCGTTCGCAGGTTGGTGCTGTTGCTCGGGAGCAACCCATCCGAGGCAGCCGTCCCACCCGCCCCGATCGGCTAACAGTGGGGCGGCTGCTTCACTTCGCATGCGGACTACTTCGAATCGACGCGGAATTGCAGCAGGCCCATGCCCTCGGGTCGGGGGGTGTCGTCGGCCGGGCCGTTCCACGACTGAATCCCCTTGCCCGGCGTTACACGCGACACGTTCGCCGCCCACGTCTTCCCGTGCGACGGGCGCTCGTTGCTCAGTTCTACCAGCGGGATCGCCAGTTCGACCGTCCAGCCCGTGTCGGTCGAGTGGAACGCCGCGAAGTACTTCGGGTTCCACGTCTTGTCGCCCCAGCAATCCTCGGCCAGGCAACCGCGGTGATCGACCTGGAAGCGGTAGTACGTCTGATAGTCGCGGTCCAGGTCGAGGAGGATGTCCACGCGGTCGTGTCCGGTCATGTCCGCGTCGCGGGTTCGCTTCTCGACCGCAGGAACCTTCATGCCGGTTGGGTGGGTACATGCCACCGACACGTACAGGAACGCATCGTCGTAAGCGAACTTGGTCTCGGTCTTGTAAGCGCTCGCGAACGCTTTCTTCTCGTCGGCGCGGGTGTCGTCGCTGGCCAGCGGGGCGAGCGGCATCGGCTTCATGTCCTGCCAGCAGGCGTCGTCCAGCTTGCCGTCAAGCATCGGGCGCACCTCGGCGTTTCGGCAGGTCGCGAGCCCCTTGGGCGGAACCCCAATCAGGCTGCGGTCGGTCATCCACAGTTCCGCCGCGAGGCAATCGCGCCACGGGTCTTGCCCCGGTGCGGAGAGCGCGGCTCCGGGCGTGCTCTTGAAGTAGTCCCGAACGAATGTGACCGCGTCGTTGTGTCGGCCAACCTGTCGGCGAGCGGCGAGGAAGCAGAGCCACGAGGCGGGGTCACGCGAGTAGACCGGGCCGAACGCAACCAGCTTCGGTTCGAGGTCGAGGCAGCCCTGGTGCCAGCGCAGAATCGCTTCGGGATTGTAGACGCGGTACACGTCTTCCTGAATCACGGGCTTCGCGGCGTTCGAGCTGGTGCCACTGGCCTGGACGACCTTCCCGCCCGCACCGGGGAGCATCTCGAAGGTCACGTTCTTGAGCAGGTACTTCTGCTGAATCTCGGTTCGTCGGCGTGCCTCGCTGCTGGCGTGGAAGCGGGTGAGCCAGCGGTAGCCTTCAATGGCCAGCGGGTGACCGGGGTACTGCAACGCGAGCAGGCCGTACACCTCGCGAGCCTCGGCCCACTTGCCGTCGCGGGCGAACCGCGTGGCGACCGAGAACGCTGTGCGAGCCGCCGTATCATCGGGCATCTTCTTCAGTTCAACGCCCAGCACGCCCAGAATCTTGTCGGCCCCGGCGAACTCCGGATCGGTGACCGTCGCCAGGTTTTCGAGGCGTCGGCGCGACTGTGCCGCCTTCTTCTTGTCTTCCATCATCTCGGGATCGAGGATCACCGCCGTCTCGGGTCGGCGCGACGCACCACCGCGAGCCACCTGGATCCCCTGCATCAGTGCCGCGTGCTTCTCCGCCCCTTCGAGACGGTGCGCGACCAGCGTGAAGCACCGACGATCCACGACCGCCGAATCGTCGGCCAGGATGCGGGTCGCGGGCTCGGCGTAGTCCTTGGGCGAATCGCCGAGAGCCGCGGTGTAGATCGACTGATCGAGCAACACCTGCGAACCCTTGGCCTGCGGGGCGAGAGCGTAGAGCTTCTTCGCGGTCCACGGCTTCAGGCCCAAGATCTTGATCTGTTCCGGGAACGCTTCCGGATCGGCGGCCTTGGTGAACGCTTCCTTCGCCATGTGCAGTGCCAGCACATCCGCCGCAGGCCCGTTCTCCACGACGAGGTCGGCGAGAATCACCTCGGGCTGCCAGGTGCGGATCGCGCACACGGCTTGCCGCAACAGTTGCTCCGTGGCCTTGCCGTCGTGCTTGCGATCCCACGACGCCATCAGTTCGCGTGGCGGAAGCCCGGCCGTGTGCGCCGCGACCGGGAACGCCCAGTTCACATCGCCCGTTGCACCACCGGCGAGGCGCATCGTGTTGCGCAGTCGGGCCGCATCGCCTGCTCGTTTCGGATCGGAAGTCGCGGGATCAGCACACATCAGCCCGACCGCGGCGCACAGGTAGCCTTCGCCGAGACCAAGCGTCGAGATCACATCAAGCGGGACCGAGCGGTGCGAGGCGTTCAGGCTCAACACCGCGGCCCGTTGACCACCAGCGTGTTGAACCTTCCACGTCTTGCCGCCGTCGATCGTGCCGAAGATGCAGCCGAGTTCGCCCGTCATCCAGCCAACTTTGTCCGTGAGGAAATACATGCCGTTGATCGGCACCGAGAGTTCCGTCTTCTGCACTTCCCAGGTCTTGCCGCTGTCGGCGCTGTGGAGCACGAAGCCGCCCGGCTTCCCCGCGACCCACACGTGCGGGCCGAAGCACGCGACCGTTCGGAAGTCGCACACCGCGAGCGCTGCCGGGCTGAGTCCGAGGTTCACGAAACCCCACGTCTTGCCGCCGTCGGTGCTGGTGAGCACGGCTCCGCCGTCGCCGGCCGCGAATGCTGTCGCACCGGTGATTCCGCTTGTGCCCGTGATGGTGACCGCGTGAATGGTGCGGCCCGCGAGCGGGTCAAGTTCCGAGTCGCGGTACGTCCCTTCGGGGGTCACGACGCCAAGCCGGCTCCACGCACCCGCAACGATCCCCGTTCGCACGCCGGGGAAGAAATCGACGCCGCGACACGAGGGCAACTTGGCCCCGGTCACCGGCTTCCACGTTCGCCCGCTATCGCTGGTGTTGAACATGCCGCTGGGGAACGCTTCGCTGCCGTCGCCGCACAGGAAGCCGTTCTTCTCGTCGAAGAATCGCACGGCATTCAGGCCCGGCAGCACGTTCATACCGACCTCTTCCCACTGGATGCCGCCGTCGGTGGTCCGAAGCATCACGCCGACGGAACTCCCTCCGCACGGCGATTCCAGCCGTCCGACGGCCCATCCGGTGTACGGTGTCGTGAAGTGAACACCGCGCAAACTGGCCCGCGATCCGGTCTTCTGTCGTTCCCAGGATTTGCCGCCGTCCATCGAGTGCCAGACGACGCCATCATCGCCCACCGCCCAGCCTTCGCTCGCGTCGATGAACTGCACAGCATGAATGCCGGCGTCGGCGAACGGAACCGCGGGCTGTGCGAAGGCGGATGTTGTGGTGGCGAGCAGGACTGCCGCCGCGACGGGGAACCACGGATGTCGCATACCATCTCCTCGGGGGATCACAAACCCGCCCCGGGCGATGGGGGAGTTTTGAGGGATGGGGTAATAGGCAAAGTCGGCAAGAAGTGCCAGACGAGTTTTGCGAAGGGGGTTGGCGAGCCGCCCGTGTTAACGGGCGGGTGGCTGGCTGGCTGAACCCGCCCGTTAACACGGGCGGCTCGCCAACACGCCTCATTCCCCACCGCGCGGAGCATAACACCCCTGGCTATTAACGGTCGCCCCTTCGGGGCTGCAAAAACATCGATCAATCGCCCTGCGTTTTGACCCCAACGGGGTTACCGTCAATAGCCAGGGGTGTTAACCCCTGGAAGGTTAGGATTTGCCCAACACGCTGTCAACAACCCAGCACCCGCGGACGTGCGGTCCGGTTCCGCGGCAATGGGTCAGCACGTCGTCGTTGTCGCACCCGGCATCCTGGAGAGCGTCGGCGAGAATCGGCATCGCGCCGAAGTCCCGCGACTCGTACATCCCCTGCGCGATGGCCACCGCCGTGGACGTGCGCCACTCGGGAGAGAAGGCGACTGACTGGAACGGATTGCCGAAGATATCGCGGAGCAGCGAGCAATCTCGCCCCAATCGTTCCTTCCACAACCAAAATTCATGTGTCATAACCGGGAGGATCTGCTCCTCGGGTCGTTCACAAACAGCGAGCCAAGAAATCTGGTTGAGTGGGTTGCTGAGAGACATAAGCTGAGCTTGCCGGATGTCCGCCAACGTCACCAACTTATCGGCGTGGCGTTCTCCGATTTCAATGACCTCCCTCGTCTGTGGCTTCCATTGCTTCCAGCGCCGTCGGAAACATGCACAGATGAATAGACGGAGTTTTCGGTTGTCCGCTGTCGGGAGGATTGCCCGCACCATCTCTTCGGGGTCGCCGCTCGTCAGCCATTCCGCCTCGGTCATGGTTCCGGTCCTCGTGGTCGGGTGATCGAGTTTACCACGCCACCAGCGCGAAGCCGCAAGCGGCGAATACCGGCCGCTTGACATTTCATCACCTTGCCGCCAAACTAACTTCAGCCCTCTCGCCGTCGCTTCCTCGTCCGCAGATCACACCCCATGCGAACATCCCTGCCCTTGGCCATCGGTCTCGTCGCGCTCTTCACCGCCACGACATCCGCCACCGCACAGACCGGCGAGGCGATCTACAAGGACCAGTGTGCCCGCTGTCACGGTGCGAGTGGCGAGGGGACCAAGAAGGCTCCGTCGCCGCTGACCGGCGACCGCTCCGTGCCGCAACTCACGCACGTCATCGATCGCACCATGCCGGAAGACGACCCAGACAAGCTCGACGCCGCCGGGTCGAAGAAGGTGGCCGAGTACATCTACGACAAGTTCTACTCGCCCCAGGCACAGGCTCGCATCAGGCCGCCGCGAGTGGAACTGTCGCATCTCACGATCCGCCAGTACCGCAACGCCATCGCGGACATCGTGGGTAGCTTCCGCTTCGCGCCGAAGTTCGACGACAAGCAGCAAGGACTCCGCGGCGAGTACTTCAACTCTCGCGGTTTCGACGGCAACAAGCGGCTCATCCAACGCAACGACGGCGAGGTGTCCTTCGACTTCAAGGTCGGCGGTCCCGACGGCACTCAACCCGTGAAGGTCGAGCCGAAGAAGGACGACAAGAAAGAGCCGCCCAAAAAGGAACCCGAGAAGAAAGACCCACCGAAGAAGGAAGAGCCCAAGAAGGAGCCCGAGAAGAAGGAGCCGCCCAAGTTCGACCCGCACCAGTTCAGCATCCGCTGGGAAGGCTCGGTGCTGGCTCCGGAAACGGGGCTGTACGACTTTGTCGTCAAGACCGATCAAGCGTTGCGACTGTGGGTGAACGACAACAAACGACCACTGATCGACGCGTGGGTGAAGTCCGGCACCGACACCGAGTACCACGGCAGCGCGTTCCTGCTTGCGGGTCGCCCGTACCCTGTGCGGCTGGAATTTTCAAAGGCCAAGCAGGGCGTGGACGACTCCAAGAAGAACCCGAACCCGCCGCCGAAGAATGCCTTCATCTCGCTGAACTGGAAGCGGCCCAAGGGGACGCTCGAAGTGATCCCGGCCCGGCACCTGTTGCCCGTGAAGTTCCCGGAAGTGGCGGTGATCGAGTCCCCGTTCCCACCCGATGACCGCAGCCTGGGCTGGGAACGCGGCACCAGCATCTCGAAAGAATGGGAATCGGCCACGACCGACGGCGCGATCGAAGCTGCCGCGTATGTGCTGACGCGCCTGCCCGAACTCGCCGGCACCACAGAAGGCGCGAAAGACCGTGACGTGAAGCTGAAGGCGTTCTGCCTGAAGTTCGCCGAACGTGCCTTCCGCCGACCGCTGACCGACGATGAGAAGAAGCTGTTCATCGACCGGCAGTTCGAGGGAGCCGGGGCGGATCTCGATCTCGCCGTGAAGCGCGTGCTGCTGTTCGTGCTGAAGTCGCCACGCTTCCTGTACCCGGACGCGGCACAACTCCCCGAGAACTATGCCGTCGCGGCCAAGCTCGCGCTCACGCTGTGGGATGCATTCCCCGACAGCGTGCTGCTCGAAGCAGCTGCCAAGGGGCAACTCACCAACCGTGCCGAGGTCGCGAAGCAGGCCGAGCGAATGCTGGCCGACCCAAAAGCCAAGGCGAAGATCCGCGAGTTCCTGTTCATCTGGTTGAAGCTCGACCAGTCGCCGGAACTGGCCAAGGATCCCAAGCGCTTCCCCGGCTTCGATGCGAACATCGCGGCCGACCTGCGAACGTCGTTGGAAATGTTCCTCGACGACGTGGTGTGGAACGACGGCGACTTCCGCAAACTGCTGACCTCGGATGATCTGTACCTCAACGGCCGACTCGCGAAGTTCTACGGTGTCACGCTCCCCGCCGATGCCGGGTTCACCAAGGTGTCGTTTGAGGCAGATAAAAGGTCGGGGATTGTGACGCACCCATACATGCTGTCGGTGCTGGCGTACAACGCGGAAACGTCGCCGATTCACCGGGGCGTGTTCGTCGCACGTGGGTTGCTGGGCATCTCGATCCGTCCGCCGAAGGATGCGTTCACGCCGCTGGCAGCCGACCTGCACCCGAAACTGACGACCCGCGAGCGGGTACTTCTTCAGACAAAGCCGGCTGCGTGTGCGGGATGTCACAGCGTCATGAACCCGCTGGGCTTTGCGCTGGAGAACTTCGACGCCGTGGGCCGATACCGTGCGAAGGAGAACGACAAGCCGGTCGATTCGGTCGGCAGTTACGACACGCGAGCCGGCGCAACCGCCAAGTTCACCGGCGCGAAGGAACTGGCAAAGTTCCTGGCCGGCAGCCCCGAAGTCGCCGGCGCCTTCACGGAACGAATGTTCCACCACATGGTGAAACAACCGGTGATGGCGTTCGGCATCAGCAAGCCGGACGAGTTGGAAAAAACGTTCTCGGAAAACGGATTCAATGTGCGTAAACTGGTGGTTGATATTGCCGTAACCGCCGCAACAACGAAGAACCCGCCGAAGTAACCTGCCTGACGATGAGCCAATGTGGAACTACCGCGTGATGCTCAAGGATGGACAACTGGCTGTCCACGAAGTCTTCTACGATGACGAAGGACGAATCAACAATTGGAGTGTGGAGCCGGTTTTCCCTCGTGGAGACGAGATCGAGGATTTGGTAAGCGAGTTTGAGCGATACCAGCGAGCGCTAACCGAACCTGTTCTGGATTACGCCGCTCTCGAAGTTGAATCAGAGTGCCGCCGAAAGTAACGCCCGACGGAATCACATTGTTTCGGAGTCCTTTCGCATGATCCGTACCCGCCGTGAGTTCGTCCGCGACCTAGGCGTGAGCGCCGCGGCGATGCCGTTCCTGATGAACCTGCCGAGCCTCGGGTTCGCGAATCAGGCCAAACGGAAGCAACGCATCGTGTTCATGTTCAGCCCCAACGGCGTCGTGCCGAAGGCGTTCTGGCCGGACGAAGAAGGTGCGAAGTTCACGCTCAAGGAAAGCCTCAAGCCACTCGCCCCGTTCCAGGACAAGACGCTCATTCTGAATGGCGTGTGCGACCGCGTTCGCGGCGACGGCGACGCCCACATGCGTGGCATGGGTTGCTTGCTCACCGGCATCGAACTGTTCCCGGGTAACGTGCAGGGCGGTTCCGACACGCCCGCCGGCTGGGCCAAGGGGCACAGCATCGACCAGGAAATCAAGAACCACCTCCAGAAAGACAACGCCACCAAGACGCGATTCGGCTCCCTCGAATTCGGCGTCATGGTCCCCGAACGGGCCGACACCTGGACCCGCTGGGTCTACACCGCCGGCAACAAGCCGGTTGCGCCGATCGACGACCCGTACCAGATGTTCAACAAGCTCTACGGCCGCACCAAGGACAAGGCCGCACTCGCCAGCATCCTCGACGACCTGACCGGCGACCTGAAGAAGGTCGGCGGGGCCGTCAGCGCCGCGGACAAGAAGTTGCTCGAAGAGCACGCCGCGTTCGTGCGTGCGATGGAGAAGGATCTCAAGGAAACGAAGGCGACGGCCAGCCACGCCGTGCCGCAACTCGAACCCGGCGTGAAGAAGGACAACGACAACATCCCCAAGATCAGCAAGACGCAGATAGACCTGATGGTGAACGCCTTCGCGGCCGACTTCACCCGCGTGGCGTCGATGCAGTACACGAACTCGGTCGGCATGGCCCGCATGAAGTGGCTCGACATCACCGAAGGCCACCACGAACTGAGCCACGAACCCGACAACAACGAGAAGGCTCAAGAGAAGCTGACGAAGATCAACAAGTGGTTCGCGGAGCAACTCGCGTACATGGCGAAGCGGCTGGCCGAGACGCCGGAGCCAGGCGGCACGGGTAGCCTGCTCGACAACACGCTGATCGTGTGGACGAACGAACTGGGCAAGGGGAACTCGCACACGCTCGACAACATCCCGTTCGTGATGGTCGGTGGCGGGCTCGACTTCAAGATGGGCCGTTCGCTGAAGTACAACAAGTTGCCGCACAACCGCCTACTGATGTCGTTCGCGCACGGCTTCGGCAACCACATCAAGGAGTTCGGCAACCCGAACTTCTGCGCCGGCGGCGTGCTGCCTGGACTGGTGTGATCGACTTGACACGCCGCTTGCGGCTTCGCGGTTCCCGCGAAGCCGCAAGCGGCGGACCCACGGTGTGCGGAGGTGGGTGTGATCGTTGATTGCCACGTTCACATCCTCGCCATGACCGCCGCGCACGGGAAGGTTTCCGCGTACCTCCGCAAGCGGCCGAACGTCGTCCTCGCTCGCTTCAAGTTCGGCATCCCCTTCTTCGGCACCGATGAACAACTTGAGCGAGCATTCGAGAACGCCCTCGCACGCAGCATCAACCAGACTCCGGAACTCGATGCCGTCGTCGGACTCGCGTTCGATGCCGTCTATAACGAAGACGGCCGCCTCGACGACGCCAACACGCACCTCCACGTCACCAACGACTACGCCGCGGACCTCGCTCGCAGGCACCCGAAGATTCTGTTCGGGGCGTCGATTCACCCATACCGCAAGGATGCCGTTGCCGAGTTGGAACGCTGCGTCGCGGCGGGGGCGGTATTGGTGAAATGGCTGCCGCTCGTGCAAGCCTTCGATCCGGGGTCCGACAAGTGTCGACCGTTCTTTGAAGCGATGGCGCACCACAAGATCCCACTGCTGTCGCACACGGGCGGTGAGTTGTCGTTGCCGCAGTGCGCCCCGCAGTACGCTTCGCCGGCACACCTCGAGCTTGCGCTGAAGTGCGGCGTTACTGTCATCGCTGCGCACTGCGGAACGCGGTCGCAGCCGTTCGGCGACTGCCATCTCGCGACGTTCATTCGCATGGCGAAGGAGCACGAACACTTCTATGGCGACACGTCGGCGTTGTGCCTGCCGACGCGGTCGTATGCGATTCCACGCATCATGCGGGACAAGGAAGCGTGGCAGAAGACCGTTCACGGGAGCGACTGGCCGGTCGTGTCCATTCCGCCATTGCAGATGGGAACGCCGGAAGCGGTGCGATTGTGGGTCACCGAGCGGAACTGGATGCGCCGCGATGTGCTGGGCAAGCGTGCGCTCGGGTTCGACGCCGCCTTCTTCCACCGAGCGGGAACGCTGCTGCGACTGCCACAAAACTATACGCCGGTTCCGACGGTGGTGGATCGGCGGATCGTTTCGACGATCTCGTCGATGGGTAAGTCGTCGCCGTCGTAGCCGAACGGGTCTTCGATCCCGCTCGCGATCAACTCCAGCCCGACCAGCGCGTAGGAGGTGAGTACGCACACCGGAACCGTCGCCCAACCCATCTCGCCGGCCATCAACCATGGCAGCATGAGCAGGTAGAAGGCAATTCCCTTGCGGAGCAGCCCGCGATATGACGCCGCAATCGGGGTGGCCCGAATCTTCTCACACGCACCGCAGATGTTCATCAGTTCCTGGGCGTGCCTGTCGAGTGCCAGGAATGCGAACCCGTCAACTTTCCCACCGCTGTGCCAGCCACGAAGAAGTTCGAACACTTCACCGGCTGCGTCCATTGGCTGGTGCGGTCCGGGAGTGCTTTTCGGTTGTCGGAGGCGGTTGCGAAGCGTCTCGGCGAACCGGACCAGGATCGCTCCGAGTTTCTCCCGCTCGGGTACGTCGCGGACGTAGGAAGCGGCTTTCAGCGTGAGGTTCCTACTATCGTTCACAAGCTGGCCCCATAAACTGCGGCCTTCCCACCATCGGGCGTAGGACGTTTGCGTGCGGAAGCTCATGAGCCAGCCGAAGAGGATGCTGACGATGACCATGTCGCTGGCCCTGCCAGACGGGCGGGGAGAACCCGTTGGGAACACCCCGCTGCCAAACTGGACAACCAGGGCTGAGTAGACCGCCATCGCGACGATGTACTTCCACAACCGGCCGAGAACCGGGAACCGGAACGCCTTACGGAGCCTGACGATCGTAGCTTCGAACATGGGCACCGTCAGTTCGGGGAGGTTGGTGACTCGTCCGTGAACGGGCCGCGAATCAGATTCAGGTGCCGGGAGACGGCGGCCGAGCGGGCCAACTGAACGCCGAGTTCGACCAGTTCGCTCGAGTCTTTCGGTGCGGGCGAGAGTGCCACATTATCGAGGTCGGGTGGGCCGAATACCCGCGATGTGACCAGGTCAAACACGCCGTACACCACCTCCGGATCGTGTAGTTCGTGTGCCTGCAATTCCAGTCGCAACTGGTAGGCGGTCATCGCGGCGTTCAGGGGAACCGACAACTCCGCGAGGGCATCGGGGAAGCCGGGGTCTTCGAGGATGTCCGCTCCCCAGACCTGTTCGAGCGAAAGGGCCGCACTGCGAACCGCGACAATGATGTAGTTCACGACGCTCCGCAGCGACCGGCTAAACGCGATGCCCGCGGCACGCTTAGGGCTGAGATATGTCTGCACGGCCGCCGCCACCGCACCGCACCCGGTGTGGCCCATCACGATCAGCACCTTGACCGATTCCTTGAAGTTGTACAGCGCGTACTCGATGCTCCCGAGGCACTCGTCGCCCAGCACGTTTCCAGCAACGCGAACGACGAACAGTTGGTTGGGTCCGGCATCGAACACGAGTTCCAGGGGTGCGCGTGCGTCTGAGCAACCGAGCACAACACCAAATGGCGTCTGCTTGGGTGGGGTTGTAGGGTAAAGCTCGTCACACCCGCATTCGTCCGCGCTAGACAGAAGCCGACGGTTCCCGGCGAGCAACTGAGCGATTGCGGCTGCGGGCGTCTGTGGCCGGTCTGTCTGCCCTTCGGCAGGCGGGCGAAACCAAGGCTTCAAATCCATGAGGGATGCCTCTGAGAAATCAGGCGGAGAGGTTCCCTTGGTTTAGGGTCCACGGATGGGGAGACAAGGCGAGGGGGAGACAAGGAGCGAGAGATGGTCCGAGCCCGACCGCCAGCGAGGTGGTCAGGCGTTACTTCGCTGGCGCTCCGGCTCGGACTCCGCAAACTACTCCACAAACTCGTTGCCCCGGACCATGCGGAACTGCGTGCTCTTAACGATCACCTGCACGGCCGCCGACACGCGGCCCTCGTTCTTGTTCAACTCGGCCACCATCTCGTCGAGCAGCGCCGTGTCCGAGAGCGTCACCGCACGGCCCAGGGCGTAACCCAGCAGGCGACGGCAGAACAGACGCACGACCACGTCCTTCTTCTTGGTGAGCAGATAGTTCCGCAAGCCGTCGATGCCTTCGAATTCTGTGCCGTCGCGCAGCTTCGATTTGGCATCGACCGGCAAGCCGCCCAGGTCTTTCTCACGCAGCCGGCCGATGGGGTCGTACCGCTCGAGCGCGAACCCGAACGGGTCGATCCGCACGTGGCACACCGCACATTCCTGCAACCGCGTGTGCTTCTCCACCTGCTGGCGCATCGTGAGCTTGTCCGCGCCGCCCTCTTCCTCGGGAAGTTGCGGCACGTTCGGCGGCGGTTTCGGCAGCTTCTCGCCGAGCAGCGTTTCGACCACCCAGTTGCCGCGCAGCACGGGGCTTGTGCGTGAAGCGCCGGCTTCCTTCGTCTGCACGCTGGCCAGGCCCAGCACGCCGCCGCGAGCGTACTTCTTCACGCCATCGACGCGCCGGAACTGTGGGCCAGCCACGCCGGGGATGCCGTAGTGTTTCGCGAGCGTGTCGTTGAGGAATGTGGAATCCGCGTCGAGGATGTGCGTGACAGGTCGGTCGGCCTGGAACAAGTCCTGGAAGAACAGGATCGACTCTTCGTAAATCGCGGCTCGCAGTTTCGCATCAAACGTCGGGAACAGCTTTTCGTTTTTCTCCTTGAGTTCGTCGAAGCCGCGAATGTGGAGCCATTGCGTGCCGAACTCGATGGCCAGCGCTCGCAGGCGTTCGTCCTTCAACATGCGTTGTACCTGGGCTGCGAGCACCTTCGGGTCGCGGAGTTGCCCGGCCGCGGCGAGCTTGCGAAGTTCCTCGTCGGGTGCGGATGCCCACAGGAAGTAGCTCAGTCGCGTGGCGAGTTCCCAGTCGCTCACCGCACCGGGGGCGACGCCCTTCGGCGATTGCTCGATGCGGAACAGGAACGCGGGCGACACGAACACGCGCGACAGCACGCCGCGGAACGCCTCCTCGTGGCCCGCACCCTTCTCGCAAATCGTCTTGTAGAGCGTCAACAGTTCAGTCTTCTCCTTGTCAGTCAGCGGGCGCCGATACGCCTTCGCCGCGAACGCCAGCACCGCGTCCAGTTGCTTCGGGTGGGCTGCGGCCTCGTCCTTCTCGAACTCGTCGGCCCGTTGCTTGAACATCGGCTTGCGGTCGATGAAGAACTGCTGGAAATCCTTGGGCGTGTCCTGCGTGGTGTAGGCCATGAACTGCGGCAGGTAGTCGTACTCGGCGACCGGTTGCCGACTGACGAATCGTTGCTCGGCCCAGAGTCGATCGAGGAGCTTGATTTGCTCGTCGTTGAGGAACAGCCGGGCGAGCGGTTCGTCCTCGCGGTGGAACATCTTGAGCGAGACCACTTCATCGGTGGGGACAACGGCGGGGAAGCAAAGGTACAGCGGGAAGACCTTGCGGAACTCGGCGTTCCCTACGACGACGTGCTTGTACGCCGCACTCGCAGGCGATGCTACGACCGGGGCTTTGCTGTCCCAACCGGCAACCGAATCTGGGGGCGAGGTCAGCACGCGGAACTGCACGACACGATCGCCGATCGCTTCGAGCTTTCCTTCCACCACGAACTCACGACCCAGCAGCAGCGCGGCTGGAAGGCGTACTTCGGTCACGGCATCGCGGGTCAGGATGCTGGCATCGTCGGGCTTGCCAAAGCGATCAAGTGGAAGGCTATACGGCTTCGCATTGGGACGCGGCTTGCCGAGTTTCGTGGCGTCAACACCCTGGAACAGCGGGCTTTCGCCGGCAACCAGGGTGTCGTACAGCTTGCGATCGGGTGTGTTGTCCTGTGCGGGCCGCGCGCCGGAGAGCAGCGTTTGCACCTGTTCGGCGAGCTTGGCAGCGTCGGCCGCACGCACGGGATCGCCTGCGGTTTCACGCCACTTCGCCAGCACGGAGCCACCCGGAATCAGCGATGGTGCCGACTTCCCCACGGGCCGCGACGGACCGCGAACGAAACTCCACGTGTCCTTGTTGCCGAGTTTGTCGGCGTGCGGGTTGCCGTCCGAGATCGTGTTCGCGATGTCGGCGGCGAGTTCCCAGACCTGCGTGGCCTTCTCGGTGTCGGTGATCGTGAATGAAACCTCGGTCATGTCGCAGATGTGGTTCTCGGCCTTGGCATCGACCGCGAGGATGAGCAGATCGCCCTTCTCCACCTTCAGCGTCTTTGCAGCAGGGCTTGCAGTCGCGCCGAGTTCGATGGCCCCTTCGCCGAACACCGTGGCCTTCTCGCCGCGACGATGTTCGAGCCACCACGCGACGCCGTTCCCGCAGGCCGGGTGCGAGTGAACAACCTTCGCGCCGATCTTCACGCTCATGGCGGCCGGCGACTTCCACACAACCGCGACGAACTCCTTCGGCATCGGATGCACCGCGACACCGCGAGCCGACACGCGGCCAGGGATCTGTTCGTTCTTGTCCGACGCATTCGTGACCAGGACGGGAAGCTCGGTCCCCTTCCTTCGCCAGCCCTTGATCGCGGGGAAGCCGTCGACTGCGGGCGTCTTTTCTTCGAGCAGCGTGAGAGCCACCGCTGGCATCACGCGGCCCGTGGTCTCGGGCGGGGCTTCTTTCTTGAACGGCTCGACAGCCAGCACGGCGATCCATCGCTTCAGGAACGCGGCATCCAAGTCGTGCTTCTTCGCGAGATCCTCGGGCGTGGCCTTCTTGTCGTTGGCAGCCTCAACCGCTGCCGCGAGGTACTTGGAACTGTTGGCGAACACGCTGGGGTAATCGAGTTCGTATGCCGGGCCGAACTGCGGGTAGTCCTTCAGCAACAGCGGCGGCTTCCCGGGCGATTCGAGTCGCGGGCGTTGCCACACGACCGGTCCGGCCACGGGAGCAACTTCACGTGCGACCAGGTACAGCACGACATCGGACTGCCCCGGTGCGGGCTTGACCGCGACCCGCAACGGAGCCGCGTCCACCGCCGGGGGATCGACCGGCACCTGCCGCGCGACGCTCTCGGCGTAACCCTTCTTGGCCCCCGCAGCCGTGCCCCAACTTTCCTGCACATAGCTGCCGACGCGAACCGTCTTCCACAGCGCCACCTGCCACGCCACAATCTCGGCCGCGAGTGCGGGAACGTCCTTTTCGGTCGCAGTTCGCCACTTCGCACGGAGCGTATCGAGCGGTTGCGACGGCGTCTTCTCGTTCAACGTCGCCCACAGCACGCCCAGATACTTCGCGTTGAGCTTCTCCTTCTCGGCGACCACGGCAAACTCGCCACGAGCGAGCGCATCGCGGTGTCGAACCGTGGCAGCGAGGTACGGTTGAACGGATAGCTTGCCGTCGGCGGGCGCAAGGCCAGCGTAGACGTTCCGCAGCGCGGCCGTGCCCTCGTTGGTCCACTCACGGCGGGTCTTGCTCATCGAGAAGCGGAAGCCATCCGGGAGCAGCACGACCCGCTCGGAGAGATCCTTCGCGGCGTTCAGATACTTGGTGAAGAGAGCCGGCGAGATGTCCGAGAGTGCCTCGGCCGCGTTGGTGAACCCTTCGCCCGCAGCGCCGTCGGCGGGGAACTCGCGTGTCGGTTGCAGATCGACGCCGGTGAGATCGCGGATCGTGTAGTTGTACTCGGCGTTACTGAGCCTTCGCAGTGGCACGAAACCCGGGTCGCCGGAACGCGACTTCGCCTCGTGTTCCAGGAACCCGTGAACCCACGCGAGGAGTTGCTTCTTCTCGTCGGCCGTCGGTTGCGGCTTGTTCTTCGGCGGCATCTCGCCGGTTTCGATCTGCTCGATCATGCTCTGCCACGGCTTCAGATCCTTGCGGATTTCGTCGATCGACGTGTACCGCTCCAGATCGAGATGCCCCTTCATCAGCTTCGTGGAGTGGCAATCGTTGCAGTACTTCTTCAGAATCGGTTGCACAGTCGTGGCGAATTCCGCCTTCGCGTCCGCGCGTGGCTTCTGAGCCGTGCCGGAACCAACGCTGGCCCACGCCAGGAGTCCCAAACCACTGGCGATGGCGATGAGCCTCGACGGCCACGTTGAGCGAGACATCGGGAGAATTCCTGACCGTGGGAAGGGTCCGTTGGTGGGCCACCGCGAGTATACGCGACCGAACGTGATGAAGCGAGAGTTCAACCGTGCGGCACGAACGTGGTCCGCAAAAGTCGACCGTGCGAGCGGTTGATGTCGCGCTGCCGTTGCCATACAGAAACAGGATGAACAGCACTCTACACTGGACCCCGCCGGCAGGCACGGCCGGGCTCATCTTCGATTGTGACGGCACCCTCGCGGACACGATGCCCGCCCATTACAAGGCGTGGACGGCCATGCTCGGGCGGCACAACATCCCGTTCCCCGAGCCACGGTTCTACGCGATGGGCGGCATGCCCACGGCACAGATCATCCGTGTGCTGGCGGCAGAGGTCGGCGTGACCGTTGCCGACGTTGATGCGATGGTTCACGAGAAAGAGCAAGCGTTCCTGACGTACCTCGACGCCATCGTGGCCATCGAGCCTGTGGTCGCCATCGCGTCTGCACACCGGGGGAAGTTGCCCATCGCCGTGGCCAGTGGCGGCTACCGCGACACGATCACGCGGACGCTCGACCGCATCACCATCCGGCACTGGTTCGACGCGATGGTGACGGCCGAGGACACGGCGCGACACAAGCCGGAGCCTGATGTGTTTCTGGAAGCCGCTCGCCGCCTGGGAGTGACCGCAACCGCGTGTGTGGTGTTCGAGGACACGGACATCGGCCTGGAAGCGGCGCGACGTGCGGGGATGCACGGCGTTGACGTGCGGAGTTGGATCAAGCGTGGATGATCTCGAAACAAGCCCGCAGCGCAAGCAAGGGTCAAAAGCTTGACCCTTGCTTGCGCTGCGGGCTTGCCCAACACACGAACCCCGAGCGAGTTCAGATCGTTCACGTTCCCGGGGAAGCAGGCTCCGGGTCGTTGGGCTCGCTCTTCGCCACGAACACGGCGGTCGTGAGGTCGGCGGTCACGTTCACCATCGTCCGGCACATGTCGAGGATGCGGTCCACGCCCAACACAATCGCAATGGCACCGGCTGCTACGCGGCCATCGGTCGCTGTCACCAGGATCATGCCGATCAGCGGGAGCGAGCCACCGGGAACGCCGGCCATTCCCGTTGCCGTCAGGATGCACAGCACCAGCACGATCAGTTGCTGACCCAGCGAAAGATCGACGCCGAATACTTGGGCCAGGAACAGCACCGTGACGGACTCGAACAGCGCCGTGCCGTTGTGGTTCATCGACGCGGAGAGCGGCAGCACGAACCGCGACACCCGCGCTGGCACGCCCAGTTCTTCCTCGGCGCACTTCATCGCGGTCGGCAGTGTGGCGCTCGACGAACTCGTGCTGAACGCCGTGACCATCGTGCCCCGCGAGCGTCGGAAGAACTCGATCGGCGACATGCCGCCCAGGAACTTCACGAGCAACGGCAGCACGACGAACAAGTGAATCGCCAACCCGCCCAGCACGGTGAACACGAACGCCGCCAGCGCCTTCAGGATCTCGTACCCGAGCTCGGCAGTGGTTGCGAAGATGAGGCAGAACACCGCGTAAGGTGCCAGGGCCATCGCCATTCGCAGGATGAAGTCGGCGATCTGGTTCACGCCTTCGAGCAGGTCCACCATCAACCTCGCCTTCTCCGGGTCCATGCGAGTCAGGGCGATGCCCACGACGAGTGACGTGAAGATGACCGCGAGCATGTCCTTCTTCATGAACGATTCCAGCGGGTTCTTTGGCACGACGTTCACGAACGTGTTGATGCCGAACTGCTCCTTCTTCTCGCCCGGCTTGGTGGGGTCGCCAGCGTATTTCGCTCGCAGTTCCTCCTTCTGGGCGTCGGGGAGTTGGTCGCCGGGGCGAACGGCGTTCACAAGCGTGATCCCAATAGCTGCGGCGCACGCGGTGGTGACCAGGAAGTACGTGATGGTCTTGAACCCGATGCGGCCGACATTCGCGGTGCCACCGAGCTTCGTGACCCCAACGGCAAGCGATGCGAACACGAGCGGGATGATCGCCATGAACAGGAGGTTCATGAAGACTTGCCCGACGGGGCGGATGAGATACTCCAGCAGGTCATCGATGACCTTCTTGGGAATGGTGCCATCGTGAACGAGGGCGTTGACCACGCACCCGACGACGGCCCCGCCGACGAGGCCCATCAGAATGCGTGTGTGAGGAACCGTGTGCGCAGCGGACATGAACAACTCCGGGTTCGTGGCGAACCGGGAGCGTAAGCGACGGCGTGCGGAATCTCAAGCCCGATGGGACGCGATCAAGGCTTCACTCGCTTCAACACGAGCACCGCGTCGGCCCCAACGTCCTTGGTGAGGTCCCTGGGGCGGCGGAAGGAGAGCTGCGCCTGCAGGCGGAGCGTGAGCTGATCGCCCTTCAACTCGTAGACGGCGCGGACCGTACCCTCCTTCTTCGCCTCGACGGGCACGATGAAGTCCACGGCTGCGGGCGTGACGGTCGGGTCGAGTTCGATCGCCACCGATTCCGCCTTGCCCGCTTCTTCCCACTTCACTCCGTCATCGCCGAACGTGACGCGGAAGCCCTTCAGGTCGTCGTCGGACAACTTCGCCGTGTCGAATTGCCCGCTCTCAACTACCCACGTACCTTTTAGCGACTCACGCGCCACCTTGATGGCCTTGTTCCGGGCGGCATCGTCGGGCTTCTTTCGCGACAGGATAAGGACGAACCGGTCGGCACCGCCGGAGAAGTCCTTCGGCCGCTCGGTCTTGGGAAGGGCCAGGCAAATCTTCAGCTGTTCGCCATCAACGGCGTAGATACCCGAGAGGGCATTCTTGTCGAGTTGGACCTCGATCGACTTGGGATTCGTGGTCGCATCGAGTTGAAATATCAGCGGGGTGTCCTCGAATTTCACGTCCCGCTCGCCGACGGCGAGGATCGACTTGAGGACGGGGCGGCGCGAGGCGTTCGGTTCCCCTCCGACCCGCGCGAACGTTACCGTCGATGTCCTGCCGAAGAACTTCGAGGCCATCTGGTCGCCTTTGATGCTGACGGTGTTTTCCTTCAGATCCATCCAGGCCGTCCCTTTACCTTCGCCTGAAATCGAGGTGATGTACCACTTACCCTGAACCTTCTCCAACTCCTTCTTCGCGTCGTCGGGTTTGTTGTCCCCGCCAAACGCGACTGCACCGAGACACGCAACGAACAGGCTGAGAATTCTCATGTGCATCTCCCGAGTTTCTGCGGTGGCGTCTGACCTCGAAACCAGGCTACTCGGAACATCATCGGATAACAATCATTGTCCGATAGTTGCTCTGCTGGTGGAATCGCTGGCCATCACACTCAACATGGTTTAACCTGCCGATAACCCACCATCCATAACCCACATTCGATCTCCCATGTTCGATCTCCTCATTCGCAATGGTCGCGTGGTTGATGGGTCCGGGTTGCCGTGGTTCCATGCCGATGTCGGCATCACCGGCGACCGCATCGCCGCTGTTGGGCGGCTCGGCAACGCGGCCGCGAAGCAAACCCTCGACGCGGCCGGGAAGGCCGTGTGTCCGGGGTTTGTCGATGCGCACGTTCACGGTGACTTGCCCTTGCTCGCCGACCCACTCCACGAGCAGGGCGTGCGGCAAGGCGTGACCACGCACGTCATCGGTCAGGATGGCGTCGCGTTCGCGCCGGGGTCCGCCGAAACGCAGGCGTACATGCGGCAATACACGGCCGGGTTCAACGGGAACTTCCCGACGCCCGGCAAGCACTGGCGCACGGTTGCCGAGTTCCTCGCGGCATACGACGGGCATTCGTCGATCAACGCCTGCACGCTCATTCCCAACGGCAATGTGCGAATGGAAGTGGTCGGCCTCGACCCACGCAAACCCACGGCCGACGAACTGAAGCGGATGCGGGCGATTGTGCGAGAAGGAATGGAGCAGGGAGCGGTCGGGCTATCGAGCGGCCTGGACTACATCCCAAGCATCTATTCCGATGAAGATGAGCTATCCGCACTGTGCGAGGAGATCGCGCCGTTCGGTGGCATCTACGTCACGCACATGCGCGGGTACAACGAGCAGAAAGCACCGGCGGCGCTGCGAGAGGTGTTCAACATCGGCAAGCGGGCGAACTGCGGCGTTCACGTTTCGCACTTCAATTGCCTCGCCGATCAAACGATTCCGCTACTCGACGCAGCACGACGCGATGGCGTGGACGTGACCTTCGACCTGTACTGCTACCTCTACGGCAGCACCATCGTCGCCATGCTCACGTTGCCACCGGAGATTCTCGAAGGTGGCATCGCGGCAACTGTGGAACGCCTGAAAACCCCGGCGGTGCGCAAGGAACTTGAAGCGGCGTTCGCGAATCCGCGTTTCCCTATCGAGACGATCCGGCTCGCGAGCATTCCGCACGATCAGTATCGGCATCTCGAAGGGATGTTGCTTCCAGTAGCGGCAGCAGCGGCGAAGCAATCACTCGTCGATTTCACCTGCGATCTGCTCATCGCCACGAACCTCGCGGCAGGGTGCGTGATCCGGCACTTCGCGGCCCGGCAAGACTCCGATATCTCCAAGCTCATGAAGCACCCGGTGATGATGGCGGGGAGCGACGGCATCTACGTCGGCGGTCGGCCACATCCACGCGGCACGGGTTGCTTCGCGAGGTACCTCGGGCACTACGTTCGCAACGGCACGTGGTCACTGGAAGAAGCCGTGATGAAGTGCGCGTATCACACGGCCCGGCGGTTCGGGCTCAAGGATCGCGGCCTGATTCGCGCTGGCATGGCAGCCGACGTGGTGGTGTTCGATGCGGACACGATCGCGGATCGTTCGACCTACAACGATGGCAAGGCGCTGGCGGTGGGCGTTGAGCACGTGTTGGTGAACGGCGTGCCGGTGCTGCTGGCTGGCGAACGCACGGCAGCCCGACCGGGCCGCGGCTTGAAAAGACAGGATTAACCACAGAGTCACAGAGGACACAGAGACGAAATCGAACACTGAGGGAAATCAGGGTTTCAAAACACTGACTTCTCTCGGTCTTGGTCTTCCCTCTGTGTCCTCTGTGACTCTGTGGTTAATCCTCGTTATCCAGGTCCGGTTTGCGGCGGGTGCTGTCGTTGTCGAGGCGGTTCAGCGTGTCGCTTCGAAATTTCCCCAAATCTTCATCGGCATGGGCAGCCTCTTCCGGATTCTCTGCCAGATTACGCTTTAGCTCACGCCGACGGTGCTTGGTGCCAAGCTTCTTGATGACACGCTTGGCCTCGCGAAGTTTGCGTTTATCGGGATCGGGCATGTTATGTTCCTGACATGGCACGAATACTCATTGCCACCGATGCGTGGCACCCGCAGGTCAACGGCGTCGTGCGGACGCTCGATACCACGGCACGCACGCTGCGTGAATGGGGCCACATCGTCGAAGTCGTCGAACCCACGGCGTATCCCTCAGTACCCACACCATTTTACCCCGAAATCCCGATCTCGTATCCACGGCCAGGTCGCGTTTATGAACGGGTGCTGTCGTTTCGCCCCGACCACGTTCACATCTCCACAGAGGGGGCGCTCGGGCTTTTGGTTCGCCAACTTTGTCAAAGAATGCGGTGGGGGTTCACCACGTCGTATCACACGCGGTTCCCCGAGTACCTCCAGCGGCTCGCCTGCGTGCCGGAAGGAATCTCGTATCGCTTTCTCAAATGGTTTCACGGCCCGTCCCGAGCGATGATGGTGGCGACGCCAAGCCTGGAGAAGGAACTGGTTGGGCGTGGGTTCCGGCCACCGATTCGGCGCTGGTCGCGTGGCGTCGATCTGGGGATCTTCCGACCGCGTGAGAAGGTGGACGCCGGCTACCCGCGACCGGTGCTGCTCTACGTTGGCCGCGTGTCGCACGAGAAGGGGATCGACGATTTCTTGAAGCTGAAGACGCCCGGCACGAAGCTGATTGTTGGCGACGGCCCGGCGCGTGCGAGCCTGGAAAAGCAGTACCCCGAGGCAGTGTTCCTGGGTTATCGCAAGGGGCAGGCGCTCGGCGAAGTGTACGCTTCGGCGGATCTGTTCGTGTTCCCGAGCAAGACCGACACGTTCGGTGTGGTGGTCATCGAAGCGCTGGCGAGTGGCTTGCCCGTCGCGGCGTATCCCGTGACCGGACCGGCCGACATCCTCACCAGCGATAAGCTCGGCGCGCTTGATAACGATCTGGGGAGAGCCGTCGAACGGGCACTGGCGACCGCTGATCGCGTGGCGTGCGCTGCCGAGGGCGCTTCGTACACATGGGAGAACTGCACGCGGCAATTCCTCGCGAACCTCGCTCCGCTGCGGAAGTGTCGGTCTTGCTGATCGAGAACACTGGGCATATGCCCATCGCTCGCCAAGAGGCAGTCATGCGAAAAGAATTCCTTGCGGAACGCGACGACTTGTTCGTCGTTCACGATTTCCTGACACCGGAGGAATGTACCGCGTACATCGCACGCACCGAATCTGTCGGCTACGGCGATGCGCCGATCACCACGATGGCTGGTCCCGTGATGCGGAAAGATATCCGCAACAACGACCGCGTGATGATCGACGATCCACAACTCGCGGCAGAGATATGGGAACGGTTGAAGCCGTTCTTCCCGGAGTGGGCACGCTTCTGGATTCCGATTGGCCTGAACGAACGCTTCCGGTTCTATCGTTACGATCCGGGGCAGCAATTCGACTGGCACTTCGATGGTCGCTACGAGCGTTCGCCGACGGAACACAGTGCGTTCACGTTCATGATCTACCTCAACGGCTACATCGCGGGTGGCGCCACGGAATTCCGCGGCATGACGGGCAAGCATGTGTTGCAGGTGCAACCGGAAGTGGGCAAAGCACTGGTCTTCCCGCACAAGATTCTGCACCGCGGCGCACCAGTCGAAGATGGCCGCAAGTATGTCATGCGAACGGATGTGATGTGCCGTTGGGCAGATTTGAAGGAGCACCCCGCCGTGAAAGACGCTCAATCCATTCTGTGACCTTGGCGAGCGGGGGTGCGTAAGCCCCCCGAGTCTTGGTCTTTGCTTTTCGCTCATCAAAGACCAAGACTCGGGGGGCTTACGCACCCCCGCTCGCCAAGTCGGCTACAATCCTCCGTATCCCCGGAGGTGAATGTGAGCGAGCAGAACAAATCGAGCGACGAACCCTGGTATGCGGACGGACTCGCGTTCGAGTGCACCCGTTGCGGCAAGTGTTGCACCGGTGACCCTGGCTACGTCTGGGTCACTGAAGATGAACTCGCGGCGATCGCCGCGTTCCTCGGGCAGCCATTGCGTGAAGTCCGCGAACTGTATTCACGCAAGGCACGCGGTCGAATCACCCTCCGCGAACGAGACAACGGCGACTGCACGTTCTGGGACACCAAGAAGGGTTGTACCATCTACTCTGTGCGGCCGCCGCAGTGCCGCACCTGGCCATTCTGGGATAGCAACGTCGCCACGCCCGAAGATTGGGAAAACACCCGCGCCGTCTGTCCTGGTACGGGTAAAGGTGATGTCATTCCCGTCGAAGAGATCAGTCGTCGGCTCAAGATCATCAAGATGTGAGGAACTCTCCATGCCTCGCGTGTTGTTCGCACTCGCAGTCACGTTTGGAACCGTGTTCTTACCGTCACCGTTCGCCAGGGCCGCCGACCCGCTCGTCGTCGGGCATCGAGGGATCCCCACGCACGCTCCCGAAGAAACACTCGCCACGTTCAACGCGTGCATCGACCTGCGAATCGGCGTCGAGCTCGACGTTCGCCGCACGCGAGACGGGCAACTGGTTTGCCTCCACGACCCCACACTCGACCGCACCACCGACGGCAAAGGGAAGGTCGGCGACCTGTCGTTTCGCGAAGTCCGCCAACTCGACGCCGGGAAGAAGTTCGACCCCGCGTTCGCCGGCGAACGGGTGCCAGCGTTGGAAGAATTCTTCTCGCTGCTCAAGGAACGCAAGGCGACTTCGCTCCTCGTGGCAATCGATCTCAAGGAACCCGGTTGCGAGGAAGATGTGGTGATCCTCGCCCAGAAGTATGGCGTACTGAAACAACTCGTGTTCATCGGCATCACGATCGAAAGCGAAGAGGTGCGGACGAAACTCCTGACCGCAAGCCGCGACCATGCGAAGACTCCAGCGACGTGTGCCGTGCTGTGCCCCACTGCGGAGAAACTCGCCGCTGCGATCGAGGACAAGACCGCAACGTGGGTCTATGTGCGATTTATTCCCACAGCGGATGACGTGAAGAAGGTTCACGACGCAGGGAAACGGGTGTTCCTTGTTGGAACGCTGGTCATGGGGAACGAACCGGCGAACTGGGCGAAGGGTCGCGAGGCAGGAGTCGATGCGATGCTGACCGATTACCCGCTGGAGTGCCGGGTGAGTTGGCGTGTGAAGAAATGACGCCGGCGAGTTGCGTTGATACGCTGTCCGATGCCCAATCTACTTCCGGAGGTTCCACCAATGTTGAAGCGCTTCTCCGGCCTCATTCCTCTTCTCGCAGCAGTTTTGCTCACGTTGCCGGCGTGCGGCAAGAAGCCCACCGCAACCGTCCCCGATTCGACGCCGGCCCCGGTCCCCGGCCCCAAACCACAACCCGGCCAGAACCCAGGAACGGGAACCAACCCCGGAGTCCTGACCGATCCGTCGCTGCCGAACCCTCCAGCGCAGAAGCCGCTGTTCTCGCTGGCCGTCACGGTTGCAGCGGCCCGCGATGCACATCTCACGAACCTGAAGCAGATCGGCCTCGGGTTCCAGAACGCCAACGACACGTTCCAGAACATCCCGACCGGCATCGCGGACAAGAACGGGAAGGTTGGCCTGAGCTGGCGAGTCGCATTGCTTCCGTTCCTTGAGCAAGAGAATCTCTACAAGGAGTTCAAGCTCGACGAACCATGGGATAGCGAGCACAACAAGAAGCTCATCGTGAAGATGCCCAAGATCTACGCGCCGTCGAACATGAACACGTTCGGCTACACCTTCTACCGCTCGTTCAGCGGAAAGGACACGGTAATGCCGCCGCCAACGAGGATGTTCGCCGCTGGCGCAACAGTCACGGCGATGAGCCTGGCCACCATCCCGGATGGGTCATCGAACACGTTGCTGGTCGCGGAAGCCTACGATCCTGTGATCTGGACGAAGCCCGACGAACTGGCGTTCACGCCGGGTTCGCCACCCAAGCTGGGCGGTGGCGTGTTCAGCAACGGGTTCTGCGCCCTCTTTGCCGATGGCACCGCACGGTTCCTGCCGATGAATCTTACCCCGGCAGAATTGAGCAACCTGATTCAGACAAACGACGGAAAGACCGTAAACCTGCCGTGACGAGTGCGGGAGGATGATTTCCAGATAATCCCCTTTCACCGGGGTGCCCAAGCACCCCACATCCGCAATTCCGCACAAAGCCAAATTCCGCAATCACTTCGACCAGAATTGCTCACGTTTCGCTGATTCAGGACCGATGTTCATAACTGAACGCAAGGCCATCATTTTCCCACAACCGACCTTGCGCCCCGTACCCCGGTGCGGTATCAAGCGGGTGGTATTTTGTGAAAGGGGAGAATGGCATGGCAGTGCGCGCAAAGCATGGGTTGGTTCCACATCTCGTGGTGAACGGAGCCGCGAAGGCAGTCGAGTTCTACAAGTCCGCGCTGGGTGCAGTCGAAGTGGCCCGAATCCCGGCGGAAGACGGCACGCGGTTGATGCACGTTGAACTGAAGATTGGCGATGCGGCGTTGTTCCTGTGCGACGACTTCCCGGAATATTGTGGGGGTGTCGCGTTGGCACCAAAACCGGGGACGCCGACGCCCGTGACGCTGCACCTGGATGTGGCGGATTGCGATGCGGCGATTGCGAAAGCCGCGTCGGCAGGGGCTACCGTGAAACAGCCCGCGATGGATATGTTCTGGGGCGACCGCTACGGGAAGATCACCGACCCGTTCGGGCACGAGTGGTCGTTCGCCCACCCACTTCGGAAAGCCGCGTGAGCGATGTTTAGCGTCAGCCCCGCTGGGGCTGACGCTTCACGAAACGCGAATCACTTCGTTGCCTTGAACGCATACAGGAACTTGTCGCTTCGCACATACAGCGTGTCGTGGGCAATCGCCGGTGTCGCCCGGACAGGTTCGCCCAGCTTCACCGCGTGGATCACATCCGGAGCGTCTTCACCCGCAACCATCACCGCGACCGTGCCATCGAGACCCGAAAGGTAGATGTGCCCGTTCGCGGCCACGGGTGATGCGTAAACCATCGGCCCCGCCTTGTTCACACGCTCCCCCTCGAAGACGGGTTTGCCAGTCTTCGCATCGAGGCATGTCATCTGCGGGCCATCCTTCAACAGATAGAAGCGGTCGCGATACACGATCGGGCTCGGGACATATGGCAACCCCTTGGTGTACGACCACGCCAGTTCCAGCTTGCCACCTGCCTTCAGAGCCACGGCGCGGTTCTGCCCGCCGGCCAGGGTCTTGGCCAGGGTATCCCACTCCTCACGGGTGATCTTCCCGTCCTTGTTCAGGTCATTGTTGTCGAAGAAGTCCTTGAACGGCGTCTTGGCAGCGCCGGCCTTGGTGATGTGACCAAGTTTCTCATCCCCGGCTCCCTTCAGGATGTCATCGAAAGTGGGGAGCTTGAAGTCGGCCCCGCCCGGTGCCCAGGAGGAATGCACGAGTGTGTCCTTGTACACAACGGGTGTTGTGCACGCAACGGCCGACATTTTGTCCAGCGCCCACACTTCTTTGCCGGTTTGCGCGTCGTACCCCGTCAGCGACAACGCCCCAGGCACGACGAGCACCTTCTTTTCGCCGTCGGCCCACACCACCGGCGTGCTGTAAGCGGTCGGCACCTTCCGGTCGGTCTTCCACTTCTGCGATCCCGTTGCGAGGTCGATCCCATACACTGCCGAGTCCTTGGACAGGTCGCGAGCCAGCAGCACCAAACCGTCCGCGAGAATCGGCGAAGTGCCGGTGCCGAACTCGTTGTTCGTCACGGCCATGGGGAGTTCAAACTTCCACAGTTCCTTCCCTTCGAGGTCGTGGCAGATCAACCCGCACGAGCCGAAGTACGACACGACTCGCTTCCCGTCGCTCACCGGAGTGGACGCGGCCGGGCTCCCGTGGATCGGGTGGAACGGCTCGATTTGCTTGGCCTTGGCGTCGGCCCGCCAGAGTTCCTTGCCATCGGTTGCGGAGTAGCAGATCGTGAACAGTTTGTCGTTCTCGAACGCCGTGAAGATGATCTTCTCACCGACGACGATGGGCGACGAAGCGCCCGGCGGCACGGCGACTTTCCACGCGAGGTTCTCTTTCGGCCCGAACTTCACCGGTGGCTTCTGATCGTCCGCGACGCCCGAACCACCCGGCCCGCGGAACTGCGGCCAATCTCCTGCGGAGAGCGAAGTGGATAGACTCAGCACGCACAGCGATAACACGATTCGCATCATGTATTCATCTCGTGAAACAGGAACGGAGAGGATTCGTGAACAACCGCCCCAACGGGGCGGCTCCAGAGATCACACGTGTTCGATCACATCATTCAGGGCGAACCGCGCCTTGGGGAGTTTCGCCGCGGGGTCATCGGGGTGGCGATACCCTGCGGTCGCGATGACAACCGAGCCGTACCCCTTCGCCTTCAGCCCAAGGATTTCGTCGTACTTCTCGGGCTGGAAACCTTCCATTGGGCACGCATCGACTCCCGCGAGCGCACACGTCGAAAGGAACACGCCAAGCGCGATGTAGCACTGCCGCGCCGCCCAGTTGTGCGCATCCTTCTCGGTCATCCTCGATACCGTGCCCAGTATCCGATCCTTGAGCGGGTCGAGCGATGTCAGTTCCACGCCGCGAACTTCGGCGATGCGAGCAATATGGCGTTCCACGTCGGTGGCTTTCGGCGGGTTCTTCGCCGCGAACACCACGAGGTGCGAGGCATCGAGGATCTGCGGCTGGTTCCATGAAACCGGATGCAGCTTCTGACGCACTTCGGGGTTCGTGACGACGACGAACTTCCAGAGTTGCAGCCCGAACGACGACGGCGACAGCACGGTAGCCTGTTCGAGTTTGGCCCACAGTTCCGGCGCGATCTTCCGTGTGGCGTCGAACTTCTTGGTCGCGTATCGCCACTGCAACTGAGCGAGAACGGTATCGGGAGAAACGGGATGCATGTGTGTTGTGGGTTGTGAGTGGGTGATTGGTTGTTGGTGTGCGTCGGTTGGTAGTTGTGGGTCGAAACAAACAACCCACAACTACCAACCGACAACAACCCTCTAAGCCTTGAAGTCGTTCTCCAGCACGATCCGATAGCGGGCCTTGCCGGCGCGAAGGTGATCGAGCGCTTCGTTCACCTTCGACATGGGGTACAACTCGGTCACCGGCGCGATGTTGTGCCGGGCCGCGAAGGCGAGCATGTCGGCCGTGGTCGTGGGGCTTCCGAGTGGTGAACCGGAGAGCGAACGCTGCGCCATGATCATCTGGAATGCCACAATGGGAACCGGTTCTGCGACTGCGCCAACGAAGTGGATTCGCCCACGCGGGGCGAGTGCGTTGATGTACACCGGCCAGTTCAGCGACACGTTCACCGTCACGAGAATCAGGTCGAGCGAACCGGCGAGTTTCGCCATCGCCGCGTCGTCCTTCGAGTTCACGACGTGATGCGCTCCGAGTTTCTTCGCTTCGTCGGATTTCCCGGCCGACGACGAGAACGCGATCACCTCGCAGCCCCACTTGTTGCAAAACTGCAACGCCAGGTGCCCGAGGCCACCGATACCCACAACACCAACGCGATGGGTCGGCTTCACGTCGAACTGCACCAGTGGGTTGAACACGGTGATGCCGCCACAGAACAACGGCCCGGCTTTCACCGGGTCGATTCCCGTTGGAAGTGGAGTTGCCCACTCGGCGCTGGCCCGCACCTTGTTCGCGAATCCGCCGTGCCGACCGACGATCGTCTGCTCAGCGGTCGGGCACAGGTTGTGGTCGCCGCGCATACATTGCCGGCACGTCATGCAGCTCTTCGAGTACCACCCGAGGCCAACACGGTCGCCCGGCTTCAGGGTCTTCACGCGACTGCCCGCTGCGGAGACAGTTCCGACAACTTCGTGCCCAGGAACGAGCGGGTAGCCGGTCATCCCCCAGTCGTTGTCGAGCATCGATAGGTCCGAGTGGCAAATCCCACAGTGGCTCACAGCGATCTCGACCTGCTCGTCGCCGAGCGGTCCGGGTTCGTACTCGAACGGCTTCAATTCGCCCTTCGGGGCGTGTGCCGCATACGCACGAATCGACATGGGTGGTTCCTCTGCGTGACGTGTCCCAGTCCTATACCTACCGAGTTACCGAGCGCTTTCACGGGTTCTCGCTCCGTCTGGCGGTGAAGATTTCGTGTGTGGTAAACTGTCGTGGAACAGGAGAACGCGATGAATGCGCCCGTCGAACCACTAATGACGGCTGAGGAGTTCGCCACTCAAAATCGCGACAACCTGGAACTCGTTCGTGGTCGGATGCAGCCGACTCACCCAACGGGCGGCCGGGTCGGGTTCATTTGTGCGAACGTGTGCTTCGAGTTTGCGAACGCGATTGAACACTCTCGAACATGGGTCGCGTGTTCGAACGATACCTTCGTACTCACCGGTCGAGACCCCGATAGCGTTCGCGGTGGTGATTTAGTGATCTGGCGGCGGGACGCGATTCCCAAACCGATGCCCGACCTGATCCTGACTCCACCAGAGATCGTTGTTGAAGTGCGAGGACCACTCGACAGCATCGCGGAGATGCTTTGCAAGGCCACTGAGTACGTTACCGCCGGTGTGAAGGTTGTCCTTGTTCTTGATCCAGACCACAAGACTGCGGGCCTGTTCTCAGCAGACCAGCTACCGCGCCGTTTTGGGCCGAGTGATGCCCTCACACTTCCCGATGTTCTGCCGGGGTTCTCTGTGGAAGTGAAGAAGTTCTTCGAGTAGTTCGCTACGGCGATTGCAAGTCAACATGCCGCGGGTTACCTTCCTTCCAACACCGGGAGGCAGCAACCATGCCCGATTTAGCCGATGGCGAAACGACCGAAATGCAGGGTTCCGGTAAGAACCCCTACCAACTCAAAAACGTCGGCGGCGTGTACTCCTGCAACTGCCCCGCGTGGCGGAATCAGTCCGTGCCCATCGAGAAACGGACCTGCAAGCACCTCTGCAAACTTCGTGGCGATGCCGCCGAGGAAGCCCGTATCGAAACAGCCCTTCCCGCGAAACCCGCTAAGCCCGAGGGGGCCGCCGAAGTCGAAGAACTGCCGATCCTGCTCGCTCACGTTTGGAGCGACGATTACGACCCCACCAACTGGTGGATGAGCGAAAAGCTCGATGGCGTGCGGGCGTACTGGGACGGCAAGCAGTTCCTCTCGCGCAAGAACAACATCTTCTACGCTCCCGAATGGTTCACGGAAGGGTTGCCGGCTCACCCGCTCGACGGCGAGTTGTGGCTGGCACGCAAGCAGTTTGACCGCACGAGTGGCATCGTTCGCCGACAGGATAAGCCGGAGATCTGGAAGGAACTGAAGTACCTCGTGTTCGACGCGCCAGACGCACGCGGACCGTTCGAGGATCGGATGAAGTTCCTCGCGGATGGCGTGGCGTCGTGGAAGACGAAATTCGTCGCGCTGCACGAGCACGAGGTCTGCACGGGGTTCGATCACCTCCTCACCGAACTCGACCGCGTAACCGACCTCGGCGGCGAAGGGTTGATGCTCCGCAAGCCCGGCTCGCAGTACGAACGCGCCCGCTCGACCACATTGCTGAAGGTGAAGAAGTTCCTCGACACTGAGGCGGTCGTGCTGGGCTACGAAGCCGGGCTGGGCCGGCATAAGGGTCGTGTGGGTGCGCTGATGGCACGCCTCGGCAACGGCAAGGAATTCAAGGTCGGCACGGGGTTGAAGGACAAGGAACGCGAGAACCCGCCGGCCGTGGGAAGCGTCATCAACGTGAAGTATCAAGAACTCACCAAGGACGGCATTCCGCGCTTCCCCGTATACGTTGGCCTGCGACCCGACGGCAACCCGAACGCAGCGCCGCCGACACGCAAGACTACCGTGGTGACTCCGGTCGCTGACGCTCCCGGCTCGCCAAAACCCAAACCTGTTCCCGTTCCCGTTTCAACACCAACCCCTGTTCCCAATGGAGACCCGACTATGGCTGCAACCCCGAAGCGTTACTTCGAATTCGTGGATGGCGACTCACGCAAGTTCTGGGAAATCTGGATGGACGGCGCCGTGGTGACGACGAGTTGGGGGAAGATCGGCACGGCTGGTCAGACGAAGCCGAAGACCTTCGCGGACGAGGCGAAGGCGAAGAAGGAGTACGACAAGTTGCTCGCGGAGAAGACCGGCAAGGGCTACAGCGAGAAGCCGCGCCCGGCGTGATGCGGACGGGAATCCAACTGGTGCAACGGGGCGAATGAGTGGTATCATTCGCCCATTGCTTTTCGGAGGCACTGCGATGGTAGTGGCTACCCCCACGTTGACGGCGGAGGAATTCTTCAAGCTCCACGGTCACGAGTCGAACGTCGACCTCGTTCGCGGTCACGTCGTGAGATATCCCATGCCTGGAACGATACACGGAGTCGTTTGTTTCAATGCTGCGATGATATTTGGGTTGTTTATCAAGCAGGCGAAGCTTGGCCGCGTCATGGGCAACGATACACTCATTCGCATTTCCGCAGACACTGCACGCGGTGCGGACCTCTGTTACGTCAGTTACGCCAAACTGCCGCCTGGAAAGTCCTCGGAGAAAATGTTGGAAGTCCCGCCCGATTTGGTGGTGGAAGTACGATCGCCGTCGAACACGTGGACCGACATGGTCGAGAAGATGCTCGACTACCAGCACTTCGGCGTACCGGTCGTGGTGATTATTGACCCAGAAACGGAATCAGCCAGCGTCTACCGATCTGGCACCAAGCAAGACATCTTCGAGAAGAATCAGACGCTCACGCTTCCCGATGTGCTCCCAGGCTTCGAGGTGCTGGTCTCTCGCTTCTTCGAGGAGTGATTTCGACGAGGCTTAGCGATGACCGAAGCGGAGTGGCTAACCTGTACCCAACCCGCCTACATGGCGGCAAACGTCTTATTCTCAGACCGCAAGCATCGGCTGTTCGCGGCCGGTTGCTGCTGGCGGGCAGTCCATCTCGTGCACGACAAAACCCTTCGGAACGCCATTGAAGTCGCCGAGCGATTCGCTGACGCCAGATGCACGGAGGCAGAGTTTTTCGAGTGCGAGCGTCAAGTCCGGCAGCGAGTCGAAGAGTTCATGGGACTCGACCCCGGCACGAACTGTGTCGTCAGGCGGGGCGACTTCGTCCACCCCGAGACCTATGCCGCTGAGATGGTAGGGGATTGTTTGCGGCCGGACGCCAGCTCCGCCGCCACGTACGTTTCGTTCTCAACCGCTTCCGCAACTGCCGGCACTTGCAATGAGTATGAAGCGGAGCACCAAGCGGAGTTTGCAGCTCTAGCAGCACTGGTCCGCGACATCTTCGGCAATCCGTTCCGTCCCGTCACGTTCTCCCCAGAGTGGCGAACCTCCACCGTTGTCGCCCTCGCAGAGCAGATGTACGAGTCGCGCGACTTCTCAGCGATGCCCATTCTCGCGGATGCGCTTCAAGACGCGGGTTGCGACAACGACGACATCCTGAACCACTGTCGTGGCGATGGGCCACACGTTCGCGGGTGCTGGGTGGTCGATCTCGTTTTGGGCAAGGAGTGACCAGCACCGGCCCTCCAGGACTCCCCACTTACCCCATTTCCAACTGCGGTTGCGTCCCCTGCGAACCCCGGTATATTCCCGCCGCCCGGTAAGTCGGTTCGCCGCGGAGGGAAGCCGTGACCGCCGGTCTGTTCGCACTCACGCTCGCCATCGCCGCACCGCCAGCCACGGGGCTCCAGGCCGGCGACGTGTTCACGTTCACCGGCACCGTCGCCGAAGCGGTTAACCGCGCCCCAGACTTCTTCCGCCGCAACCACAACCTCGAACTCCGCGTCCTCGTCCTCGATCGTCAGGAGCACTGGGCCGACGCCGTTGTCCTCACGCGACTCCAGCGCACCGACGACGCGGTCGCGGGTGCGGTCGGCGTGGTCACGGGCGCGGCCGCCAAGGATTTCCCGCCGTCCGTGCGGCTCGATCTCGTGCGAATTCACGCCGATGGCACCGTTCACCTGCTCCTGCCAGCCGGGCCGCCACCGCTGAAACTCGCGGCCAACACCCCGGCACGCGGGCTGCCGCCGGTTCCGCTCGATGCGTTCGCGGCGTCCGAGTTCGGGATCTTTCCACCGGTTATTCCGCGAGATAACGACGGCGAAGCCTGGACCGTTACTCCCGCGAACCGCCCCGCACAAACGTGGCAAGCGAAGGGTTTCGAGTTCATCAACGCCGAGCGCTGCCGTTGGGTGATCGGGAATCAGATGTCTGCGAACTGGGAGAAACCCGTCGGCGGGCAGATGGCGTGGCACCGGGCCGACGCGGTTTGGGTTTCGACGCAAGACGGCACCGCACGGAAGGTTCACCGCGTGATTCAGCAGCGCGACGGGAACGCGGACAAGGCTTCGGCGTGGGTCGAAGTGAAGTACGAGCTCAAGGATCAATCGCGGCTCAACGGGCAGACCTTCGACCGAATGCGTCGCGATGTCGAGCTCGCTTACGCGGCACTCACAGACGCGGCACAGTTGGTTCCCGACGCCGTGAAACTCGGACCAAAGACGTTCGAGAACCGACTCACCAAGCTCGATGCTCAACTCGAAGAGACTGATCTCGCCAGCCCTTATCGCGAAGCCATGCAGGCCGCTCGCCGGATGCTCGAAGATGGCCGCAACGGGAAGACGGCCGCGCTTCAGCCCACCGCGGTTGGGCCGGTGATCGCCGTGACAGTCCCTGCTGTGCCGGAAGTCGGGCAGCTTGCACCGGACTTCACGGCGGGGAAGTTTCGGCTCGCGGAGCAACAAGGGAAGCCCGTCGTGTTGATCTTCTTCCGACCGGGTGGCGAGACGACCGACCTGTCGCTCGCAATTGCCGGCGCACTGGAGAAACGGTATGCGGGCAAGCTCGTCGTGGTCCCGCTCGCGGTGTTTGGCGACGTTGCCACGGCCACGAAGGACCGGGACCGGTTAAAGCTGACCGTCCCGCTTTACGACGGAGTGAAGGCCGCGACGGCGTATGGCATCGAAACCGCCCCGCGTTTCTTCTTCATTGATGGGGCTGGCAAGGTGCGCTGGACCTTCACCGGGGTGGGTGGGGAAACCGGGTTCTTGCTGAAGGAACAGGCCGATAACCTGGTCCCCTCAGCTTCCCAAAACAGCGCAGGCGGAATAACCCCTGCGTCCGTGCCAGCATTGCCGCCAATCGTGCCGCGCCCCTGATTGCCTGCGAGCAAGTCGCGGGCGTACGATGCATTCGAGTTTCGAGTTTCGAGTTCAACGGTTCAGCGAGAAACACCATCGGTCTTGTCTTCAACGTGAAACATGAAACTCGAAACTCGAAACGTGGGATGACATGACCGATTACGAGATCCAGGGGCCGGCGAGAATCTGTGCGGCCACTGGGCGCGAGTTGAAGCCCGGTGATCGGTTCCACGCGGTGTTAATGGAACAGGGGGGCAAGTTCGTTCGCACGGACTACGCGGCCGACTCCTGGGCCGGGCCGCCCGAAGGTGCCGTTGCTCACTGGGCCGGGAAGGTTCAGGCTGCCGACAAGCCTCGTAAGCCCGTCATCAACGACGACCTGCTGCTGGGCTGCTTCGACCGGCTGAAGGATTCGACCGATTCTGACGGCCTGAACTTCCGATACGTCGCGGCCCTGCTGCTCATGCGTAGAAAGCGGTTCAAGTTCGAGGACGCGGCCCGCGACAGTCTCGGCCGCGACGTGATGATCCTCAAGGATGCGAAAGGCGGGGCGGTCCACCAGGTTACCGACCCGCGACTGACCGACGAGCAAATCGCCGCGGTGCAAACGGAAGTGTTTCGCGTCCTGGGTTGGGAATGATGGCCGTTCGTTGGAGAACACCGATGTGTCATCTGCGATTCCTCCTCGTCGCGCTCCTACTCGCTCCATCCGCGGGGTGCTCCTGGCTGCGCAACACCGCAGGCATCGGCCAGCAAGCGAACAACAATCACGGTGCGGTTCAGAAAGTCTCGGCCGAGCAGCTCGTTGGCTACCTGAACATCCAGGCGAGCCGCCTCAACAACATCAGCTACGGCGAAGTGACGGTTTCCGCCAAAGAAGGCGACGGCATCCGCGGCGCGCTCAAGGAAATGGCCTACCCGAACCTTCGCGGGAATCTGTCGGCCAGCCAGCCCCGAAACTTCCGCATGGTGGCCAAGGGCGGGCTTGTCGATGTGAAGGTCGATCTCGGCTCGAACCCCGATCAGTTCTGGGTGTACTTCACGGCACCGCAGGTCCAGCCGATGTACGTCTTCGCGTCGCACTCCGACTTCGAGGCCGGCAAGGCGAAGATCCCCGGCAACATGCCCGTCGATCCCGACTGGATCATGCAGGCACTCGGCATGACCACCTTCCAGACCGGGTTGCCATACACAGCGACCGCCGACGAACGGGCACGCACCTACACCCTGTCGTGGCCGACGACGACACCGAACGGTGTGCCGATCCGCAAGGAGATCGTGTTCGCCGCGGATGACGCCGATGCCGTCCACAACCAGGCCCAGGTTAAGAAGCACCTGATCCGCGACACGAAGGGGAAGGTGCTCGCCTACGCCGACGTGCGATCGGCCAAGACCGTCCCCACCGGCGGCAACGATCCGCAATCCGGGCGGCCGTATGTCGTGCAGTACCCCACCGAATTGCTACTGCGATGGGAAGAACAGAAGTTCGAGATGACGTTGAAGCTCGACGCCGGCCGCGTGAATGGGCAGATGACGCCACAGGACAACAAGAGGCTCTTCGACCTGCCAAACATCCCCGGCGCGACGCCAGTCGATCTGGCACACGCACGGTTCGACGCCACGGGCCGCAATTGAGTTGAGCGTCAGCCCCGGCGGGGCTGAGCCCAACAATCTGACGCAACCCCGCTGGGGTTGCCGCTCACTCACCGCACCAGCATCCCTACCTTCTCCGCGTAGGGGAACACGCCGCCGGCCTCGATGATCGGGCCAACCTCGCCCAGCGGCAGCAACTCGACCACTTCCCCACTTGTCGTGTTCGTCAAGGTCTTGGCCTCGATATCGATCACGATCTTGTCGCCGGTACAAACGCGGTCAATAAGACGAGCTTTGGATTCGATCGGCACCAAGTAGCCGCCGTTGACGGCATTTCGGTAGAAGATTCGGGCATAAAATTCGGCCACTACCGCAACAACCCCAGCGGCGGCGAGGGCAATGGGGGCGTGTTCGCGGCTCGACCCGCAGCCAAAATTCTTGCCGCCGATGATGATGGTGTAGGGCGAAAGGTACTCGTCCGTACCTGCGGGGTGGAAGGGCATGTGACCCTTCGGCAAGCCGGCCTGATCGTCGGGCACGCCGCACAACGCGAACTTGCCAAACATCTTGTATTCAGCGGGAATCGACGGATTGTACGTCAAATACTGGGCCGGGATGATCTGGTCGGTGTCGATGTTGTCGCCAAGGACGTAAGCGATACCTTCGATCCGGGTTTGCATGGTGAAACTCTGTGTGTGGCGGGCGTTGGTCGATCGTTCTCGACCCGGTTACCCTACCCCCCGCGACCCCAGATGGGAAGCCCCCACGGTTGTTGCGCCCACAGGCAGAATTGCGTGCTAAAGTTTTCCGAAGCGAATGCTCAGTCGATCCTTTGCGGTTGTCGGATCGGGACCGTGACTCGGGGGCGAGTTCGGTTTTCCCGAGGCCAAGAACCGTTTGTTGTTCGCCACAAGCCATTTCTCCACGATGGCAGGCGTGTCAGGAGACCCGGCGGACCATGCACGCACGCGTCAATCTCGAAGGTGGCGAGACCCTCCCCACAACGCTCGACTTCACACCCGAGCAACCCGTGACCCTCGGCCGCGGCCGGGACAACACGATCGTCCTCAAAGACGAACTCGCGTCGCGACTCCACGCCAAGATTTACTTCGAAGATGGCCGCTGGCACCTCCGTGATTTCGGCCTTAACGGCACGCGGGTCGATGGCGTGAAGGTGAACGGAGCGGTTGAACTCACCGACGGCAAGAAGATCAAGATCGGGGAAGTCGTCCTGCGTTTCATCACCGATATCAAGCCGGGTTCGAGTTCGAAGCTGCCGGCGATTCCGGTTGCTCCTTCGTCGTCCGGGAACCCATCGCAGTCTCGTGGTTCGCGTGCCACCGAGAACGTTCACGCCGGGACAAAGATTTTCGAAGTCCCTGCGGCACGTGTCCCTCACGGCGATGTGCCGCAGGAACCGACCGCTAACCATCTTCGGATGGACGAACTGACCGCGCTGTGCAAATTCATGACGCAGGCGGTCGAAACCCGCACGCCTTACGATCTCATTGGCAACGCCCTTCGTGCGATCCTGCACCAAACCACTGCCAAACTCGCGGGCTACCTTGGCCTCGACGCGGAAGATCCTTCACCCCGTGTGATCGTTCCCGAATCGGCCACGATGGATAGCCAGTTGAGCCGCCGACTGACGGCCCAGGTGCAGAAGACCGGCAAGATGGTCTGGTTGTTCCCGGAACTGACCGCGGCCCACCCGCCGACCGACTCGCTCGCCACCTTCGCGGATGCCATTTGCATTCCCCTCAAGGCGTCGGGTGCGGCGTTCGCGGCCCTGCACGTCTACCGTTCCACGGCGGCGTTCACCGAGCGCGACGTGAAGTTCATTGAGGCTGTCGCGGGGTTCCTCGCCCCCAGCCTCGAGATCCACCGGAACCGCCGCACGCTCGAAGCCGAGAACTACCGACTCCGCATTCACACGCCCGCAGCCGACGACATTCTGGGCGGTAGCACCGCCATCATGAACCTCCGCCAGCAAATTCTGAAGGCCGCACCGCAACCCTTCACTGTGCTCGTGCATGGCGAAAGCGGGTCGGGGAAGGAACTCGTCGCGCTGGGCCTTCACCGAAACAGCCGCCGGGCCGATGGTCCCCTGGTCGTCGTGAATTGCGCGGCAATCGCACCGTCGCTGCTCGAAGCCGAACTCTTCGGCTACAAGAAGGGTGCATTCACCGGCGCGGACCGCGACCATCCTGGTCTGTTCCAGCAAGCCGACGAAGGCACACTGTTCCTCGATGAGATCGGTGAACTGTCGCTCGACTGCCAGGCAAGGCTGTTGCGAGTCATCGAGGGGAAGGCGTTCCGTCCGATCGGTTCGACCGCAGACGTGAAGGTGGATGTGCGGATCGTGGCCGCCACGCACCGCGACCTGGAGAAGGAAGCCAAGGCCGGGCGGTTCCGGCAAGACCTGCTGTTCCGGCTACGGGTCATCCCGATTCGCGTTCCGCCGCTGCGTGAACACCCCGAGGATATCCCCGAGTTGGCGGGGTTCTTCCTGTCGCGGGTGTCGGCCGAGTGTCGGCGCAATTTCCGGCTCACCGCGACCGCGATGCGAAAACTGCAGGCGTATCCGTGGCCGGGGAATGTCCGTCAGCTTCGGGCGGCAATCGAGAGTGCTGCCGTGATGAGCGAGACCGATGTTCTCGATGGCGAAACGCTCCCGCTCACGGGTCTGAGCGAAATGGCGTCGATGCCCGCTCCGAAGGCCGCCGCCGACGCACCCACCAGCCTGGACATGGACGACATCGAGACGTGGGCCATCCGCAAGGCGCTGCGGCAAACGGGCGGGAACGTGAGCCATGCCGCGAAGTTGCTGGGAATGAGCCGCGACACGCTTCACACGAAGATCAAGAAGAAGAACATCGACCGCGACGCGCTGATCACGACACCCGCCCCGCTCGGTTCCGGAACGCCGTTCAAGGCGGAGTGAACCTCTCAGTCAGTGGTTCTGCTATTTGAGTGATGGAAGAAGTGTCGATGACCGACCCGTTGCAAGCCGTTCGAGACGGTTACGACCGCTGGGCAGCGGTCTACGATCACGACGCCAACCCGCTTCAAGCAATCGAAGAACCCATCGTTCGGGCCGCGGTCGGGGATGTACGCGGGGTGCGTACCCTCGACCTGGGTTGCGGTACCGGTCGGCACGCCCTCTGGCTCGCGGACTCGGGTGCCGTCGTCACGGCCGTGGACTTCTCGGAAGGGATGTTGGCCGAGGCCCGAAAGAAGCCAGGGGCGGAGAAAGTAACCTTCCTGGCACACGACCTTCACCAGCCACTTCCATTCGCTGACGGGCAGTTCGATCTGGTTATAAGCGGGTTGGTGCTGGAACACCTGCGAGAACTGGATGGCTTCTTTGCCGAGGCGCACAGGGTCTTGCAACTGGGAGGGCGGGCGGTTGTGTCGGCGATGCACCCCGCCATGTTCCTGCGGGGAACCCAGGCCCGGTTCACCGACCCAACTACCAGTGAGTTGGTTCAGCCGGGCAGCGTGCCGCACTCGGTCGCGGCGTTTGTGATGGCCGCGGTTCGCGCCGGGTTTCGGCTTTCAGCGGTTGGCGAGCACGCCCCGGATGCGGAGTTTGCTTCCCGGTTTACGCGAGCGGCCAAATACGTCGATTGGCCGATGCTCGTGGTGCTGGAATTGGTTGCATGATTGCGGGTAACGCGCCGCCCCCCGCTCACAGATCGCTACCGCTGCCCATGGTTTCGTTCCCGTCGCGGAAGCGTTCCTCTGTCCACGGGTCGCCCCGCATGTGGTAGCCACCGTTGCTCCAGCTTTCCCAGAAGCCCGGCCGATCCTTCTCCATGAACTCCACACCACGAACCCACTTCGCGCTCTTCCACGCGTAGAGTTTCGGCACCACCAGGCGCAGCGGATAGCCGTGATCGGGCGTCAGATCGGCCCCGTTGTGCTTGAGCGCGAACAGACAGTCGTTGTTGAAGAAGTCCTCGATCGGTAGGTTCGTGCTGAACCCGTACTCGCAGTGGATCATCACGAACTTCGCGGCAGGCGACACCTTCACGTGGTTGAGCAACTCACCCGTCGCGACCCCTTCCCACATATTGTCGAGCAGGCTCCACCGCGTGACGCAGTGCATGTCGGCGAACACCTTGGTTCGCGGCAACGCACAGAATTCGTCCCAGGTGAAGCGTTTCACCGCGTCGACGAGTGGCACGGGGATGATGCCGAAATCCCACTTCGCGGGGTTGAAGGTGGGCACCTGACCCGCGTGCAGCACAGGCCACTTGCGGGTCTGCGCTTGCCGTGGCGGGATGCGGTTCTCACGCCGCGTATCCGGGCTGATGATCGGTTCGTTGGCCATGTGGAAACTCCTTTCCCGTTCGTGAACACGCTCCCCTTCGGGTCGCGGCTAAACGAATCGACGTGAATCAATACCGCAGCCCGTTCTTCCGCACGTGCACAATCGGGCCGCCGTGGTGTTGCAGCGCACCGGCCACGACGCGACCAATCACCAGCACGTGATCGCCCACGTCGATCCGATTCACGACGCGACACTCCACGTAGGCATGTGATGCCAGCAACACGGGTGGGGTTTCACCCTCGCGGCGAACATCGAGCCCCTCGAACGCGGGCTCGCCCGGCTCGAACCCCTTCCCGAAGTGCGCGATCAGCGCCTTGCCGCCCTCGGGAATCACGTTCACGACAAACGATGCGCCGTCGCTCAGCCAGTCGAGGATGTACCGACCCGACCGTACCGCGACCGACACTTGCGGCGGATCGAACGAACACTGTTGCACCCAGCTCGCCAGCATCCCCGTTTCGCGGTCACCCTGCCGGGCAGTGACCACGAACAGCCCGCTCGGGATTCGACCCAGCGCCTCGGCAAACGAATCAACTCCAGCAGCGCCCATGTTGCTCTCCTTATTCAACATGCTAAGGCGGTGCCGTCCTCATTGCCACATTCCGGCAAAAGACACGGTTCACCGGAGAGAACGCAGAGGGCGCAGAGGGAAGCAAGACGGAGAAATTGCCGAGTTTGAATCAACTCTTCTCTACGGGCTTTTGTATTTTCTCTGCGTTCTCTGCGTTCTCTGCGTTCTCTCCGGTGAATCCTCTTCATTGGGAGCACTCAGCTGGTTTTAATCTCACGCTGGCAATTTGGGCTGCCGATACCGGATATACCGGATTGTCCGAAGTTCCGGCATTTGCGGGGTGCGTCATGAAGCGATCGGTCCGGCTCGTCATACCCGTGCTCTTGCTGCTACTCGTCGGACCGGGGTGCTCACGCAAGTTCTTCCGCAACCGCGCCGACGACGACGTGGCCGGAATCATCACCCAGAAGAACCAGTTCCCCGACTGGGCCGTGAAGAACTGGTTCGTGTACCCGCACCCTGACGCGCGCTTCGCCGACCCGTACAACCCCGACCGCCCGCCATACCCACCCGACGACTTCGCGGCCCGCGTTCTCTCGCCGAACCCACAACACCCCACGAAACGAAGCGGAGTTGGTCGCTACGACGGTGAAGGGTACTTCCGGATTCTCGCCGAGTGGGACGCGGAAAACCGTGCTGCTGACGCGCCCGCCGCTGCAGTCGCTAGCACGAACAAGACAGGTGTCGTGCAGGCATCGGCACAGGAAAAGGTCGACGTTCCGCCGCTGCCCACGGTTCCGGCGACCCCCGTGACGCAGCCCAAGAAGGACGGCCTTCCGAATGCCATCCCGCAGCCGCCGGGAACGGCACCAGCCGATCCGAGTGCCACCACGCCGCCCGGTCAGTTTCCGAGCATTCAATCGCTAATCGCGCTGGGAGATAGCCCCGACGCATTCCTGCGAGCGTTGTACAGCAACCAGCAAGGCTACCGCATCCGGGCCGACCAGGCCGTGCAACTCGGGCTCATCAATAGCCGGGAATTCCAGGACCGCCGCGAAGACCTGTACCTCGCCGCGTTGCCGGTCACACTGGAGCGGTACAACTTCGCGGCCAAGGCGTTCTTTGCCGAGCAGATCATTCGCGACTTCACCGGAAGCAACCTGTCCGGCGCGGGGCGTCTGTGGAGCCTGAACACGGAAACTGGCCTGACCAAGAACTTCGCCACTGGTGGCTCGCTCCTCATCCGAATGGCGAATCAGGTCGTGATCGACCTCGGTTCGCGGCGGCCCGACATTGCCGTGTCGAACCTGGGTCTGAGCTTCATTCAGCCGTTCCTGCGCGGCGGCGGCTTTGCCGTGAACCTGGAACCGCTCACGCAATCCGAGCGTAACCTCCTCTACGGAATGCGGTCCTATGCCCGGTTCCGCAAACTGTTTTACGTCGCAACAGTCGCTGGCCCTGCGGGTGGTCTCGGGCTAACCAACAACCCCTACGGCCTCCAGGGGTTGTCGGTGAACCTCGGCCGCGGCATCGGTGGCAACCTGACATCGCCGGTGATTGGGTACCTGCCGCTGCTCCAGCAAGCAGCAGTCGTTGCCAACCAGAAGAAGAACGTGGCGTTCCTCGGCCAGTTGTTGAAGCTGTACGTGGCATTCCGCGAGGGTGGTCAGCAGTCGGACCTGCAAGTCGGCCAGGTCGAGGTGCAACTGCTGAATAGCCAGGGCCAACTTTTGGGAAGCGCCGGTTCCGGTGGTGGTTCCGGCATCCGCGGGTTGCTCGATTCGCTCGACGGATTCAAACTGCAACTCGGGTTGCCAGTCACCATTGGTCTGGATCTCGACGACTCACCGCTGAAGCCCATCAACCAACAACTCGGCCGGTTCGAGCGGCTCTACGCCGATCTCACACGGTTCGAGCAGCAAGCTCTCCAGTACAAAACGACCGATCCTGCCAATGTGTATCGCCCGCGCTTTCGCAAACTGTTGACGGAATCGGACTTCGTTCGCGGAACGCCCTTCGCCAAAACCATTGGCACGCGGTGGGATTCATGGGCGAAGCTAACGGATGATGCGCTGTTCACCCGGACGGGAGATCTTCGCCAGCAACGAACCCTGTTGCTCGATGCGCGCACCAAACGGCAACTCGAAGGAAAGCCCGAACCACTTGCCGAAGTTCAGCGACTGGCGGGTCTGGAATCCGACCTCGACCTCGCGGACTTCGAACGATCCGTTCGGACTTTTGAATCCCAGCCCTGGCTCAAGAAGCCCCGGGAAGAACGCGATCAGCTTCAATCCGATACGACTCGCGATATGTTCGCTTCCTTCTACAAGATCGCTCTCGACGCCCGCAACGAGCGGCTCACCGACATCCGGACGAAGTGGCCGGATTTGCCGCCTTTGCCGGTTAACGGAGTTGATCTGCTGGCTGCCGATCTCGACGATGCCTACACAGTGGGCGTTCAGGCAGCGTTATCGTCCCGGTTAGACCTGATGAACGCACGAGCGCAGGTGGTAGACGCCTACCGACAGATCGCGGTGCAGGCGAATTCCTTGCAGGGGGTGTTCAACGTCGAGTATGATTTAGCTGCACAAACCCCGGCGGGGGACAATCGGCCGTTCGCATTCTCGGGCGATCGTACCCGCCACACCCTGGTCTTCTCGGGCGAACTGCCCCTCGTCCGCCGAGCCGAGCGAAATAACTACCGTGCGGCTCTCATCAGTTACCAACGGCAACGTCGTACACTGATGGCGTTTGAGGACAACATCGCCAACGATGTTCGGAACGACATTCGGGAGTTGCGAACCCAGGCCCAGTTGTACCGTATCCAACAACGGGTGGTGGATCTTGGCTATTCGCAAGTGGATAACGCCAGAATGCTTCTCGTCGCCCCACCCGCACCAGGAGCCGGAACCGACGCCGGGAGTGCTGCCGCCCTGACTCAACAGGTACTCCAGGCCCAGAGCAGCCTTTTGAACGCCCAGAATGCCCTGTATACCTTGTGGGTCAATTATCTTTCGGCCCGCATGAACTTGTACCTGGACCTAGAGTTAATGCAACTCGATGACCGCGGGGTATGGGAAGATGAGCAAATCACCGGACCAGACGTTCGACGACCCGGACCTGAACAGCCCGCCGAGCGTATCCCCGCTCCCAAGCCAGTCGGGCCTGCCGATCGCAAATAAGAGCGTCCTGCCTCGCGCCCTTCCCGGCAAAGCGGGGGGGCGAACCGGTCGCAAGGGCGTCTGGCTTAGCGTGGTTCTTCTCATATCCTTCATCGCCGGCGACCTGGCCGCGTACTACTTCCTCAACACTAGCCTGCTCACGGGCCGAGTGATCGGTCCCCGGACCGTCCTGCGGCCCGATGTCATCCTTCACACGGTCAAGAAGGAGACTCTCAACGTCACCGTTACCGAGAAGGGGACGCTGGAAAGCGCCGACAGCCGGGAGATCGTGTGTCGGGTGCGCGCAGGCAGCAAGGGGTTCGCCACGACCATCAAGGACGTGATCGAGGACGGCACCCGAGTCAAGCCCGGCCAGCTTCTCATGGTGCTCGACGACTCGGCACTGCGGGATCAGGAAGAAAGCCAGAGCATCGTGTTCCAGACCGCTTCCGCCGCCAAGGTGAAGGCCGAGAAAGATTACGAGATCCAGGCCAAGAAGAACGAGAGCGCGATTGCACTGGCCCAGACCACTCTCACCCTGGCCGAACTCGAACTCGACAAGCTCACGGGCTACGCACACGACCCAACTCTGGTTGCCCTGACCGCCGTTGCGGGGATTCCCTCGGCGCTGGCTGAAGGCGGCTCGTACCGCCAGGAACTCGATGACCTGAGCGGCCAGATTTCGCTGGCTCAGTCCACGGTTCAACAGAACCGCGAACGGGCGGCGTGGGCCGATCGCATGGTCAAACTCAGCTACATGAGCCCGGCCCAGGCTCAGGCCGAGAAATCTCGCCTCGACAGTTCGCTCGAAGACCTCCGCAGCAAGATGTCCAAGAAATCGTTGCTCATCTCGCACGACCGCAAACAACGCCTGACCGACCTCACCAGCAAGCGAGACAACGCGTTCCGCGATCTGGAGAAAGCCCGCCTGGAAGCGGACGCGACCGAGATCCAGTTCCGGATCGAGATGCAGACCAAGACGTCCATCTACAACCAGGAAAAGGACAAACTGGAGGACATCCAGAAGCAACGGCGTGAGTGCAAGATCACCGCACCAGACGACATCGAGGAAGGCTCGATGGTGGTGTACTTCAAGCCGGAGTCGAGCCGGTTCGGGAGCAGTTCATCTCAGGGTTTGATCGAGCAGGGCGCGCAGGTGAAGGAGGGGCAGAAGATGCTCCGCATCCCGAACCTGTCCCGGATGCAGGTCAACACCAAGGTTCACGAGGCGATGGTGGCTCGCATCCGTGGCGACGTCCGTGTTCCGACCCGGATTGTCGAACTCACTCAGGTCGGCATGCTGTTCAACACCGACCTGTTTGGTCGCATCATCGCCACTCGCCAGGACACGGTTGAACGAGTCCGCGAGGCGCTGCGTGAGCAAGCCAAGCAAAGCGAAACCGACCGCAACCGCGACATCGAGTACGAGAAGGTCGCGGACGGGCAGCGGGCCATGATCCGCCTCGATTCCATTCCGACCAAGCAGTTCGTCGGGCATGTGAAGACGGTCGCCGCCGTCGCCAGCCAGGCCGACATGTTCATGTCCGACGTCAAGCTGTACCAGACGCTGGTTCGCATCGACGGCGAACTCGGGGCCGACGGCAAGATCATCCCACTCAAGCAGGTGATTGCCCGCGAGGGTGAACTGCTCAAACCCGACATGACGGCCGAAGTCACCATCAACGTGGACGCCGCGAAGACCCCCGTTCTCACGGCTCCAATCCAGGCCATCATCGGTGGAACCGAGATGGGAGCCACCCGCGAGGTGTTCGTGAAGACGGCCAGCGGCGAATACGAGCGGAAGCCCGTCACGTTGGGGTTGTACAACGAGCGGATGGTCGAGGTTCGCACGGGGCTCGCCGAGGGCGACGAGATCGTCGTGAACCCGAAGGTTTTGATGGGCGATTCCAAAACCAAGACCCGCGACGGGGGCGACCAGAAGGGGAGCACCAAGGGCGGTGACTCGAAAGACGCCGAGATGCCCACGAAGAAAGGCAAGAAGGGCGGTGGAATGCCGCCTGCGGCTGCTCCGGGCGGCGGCTCGAAAGACGGATCAAGTTGATATTGGCGAGCGGGGCGGCGTAAGCCCCCCGAGTGGATTGCCAAACCGAAGACTCGGGGGGCTTACGCCGCCCCGCTCGCCAATGTCACCAACCCAAAATCACCCATGCCAGCCATCGTTCGCGTCGTCGATCTGGTCAAGAACTACTACATGGGGACGCAGACCGTCAACGTCCTCAAGGGGCTGAACCTCACGTTTGAGGAAGGGGACTTCGTCGCGTTGATGGGGCCGTCCGGTTCCGGGAAGTCCACCCTGCTCAACGTGCTCGGCTGCCTCGACCGACCGACCTCCGGCGCGTACTACCTCGGCGACGTGAACGTCGCGCAAATGGGCGACGACCAACTCTCGGAAGTCCGCAGCACCTACCTCGGGTTCATCTTCCAGTCGTACAACCTGCTGCCGCAGTACACCGTGGTTGAGAACATCGAACTGCCGTTGCTGTACCAGGGGATCAAGCTCGATGAGGCCACGAAGGAACGATGTGTGAAACTGGCCGAGATGGTGGGTCTTTCGGATCGGCTCGACCACCGCCCGCTCCAGCTCTCGGGCGGTCAGCAGCAGCGAGTCGCAATTGCCCGCAGTCTGGTGAACGACCCGCACCTGATCCTCGGCGACGAACCCACGGGGAACCTCGACACCAAGACCAGCGTCGAGATCATGCAGATGCTCCGGACGCTGAATCGCAGCGGGAAGACCATCATCATGGTGACCCACGAGAACGACATCGCGGAGTGGGCGAGACGGGTCATCCGCCTCCGCGATGGCCGGGTCGAGTCCGACACCCGGAACGATAATCGCGCGACTGCGTAATTTGGCTTCGGCGAGCGGGGCGGCGTAAGCCCCCCGAGGCTCGCGTCTGCTCAATACTCGGGGGGCTCACGCCGCCCCGCTCGCCAAAAATGGTCAAAGTGAAGTCATGAACTCGATCTCCGAAACTCCTTCCCAGACAAACGTGCTGCTCATCGCGCTCGTGGGTCTGTTCGTGGTCGTCCTGGTGCTTATCGGGGTTGCTCAACTGCGCCGCAACGGGATCGGTGCAAAGTTGCAGCGCAGCATCGACCTCGCGGTCAAGAGCCTCTGGCTGCACAAGCTGCGTTCGGTCCTGTCGGTCCTGGGAATCATCATCGGAACCAGTTCCGTGATCGCGCTCATGGCGTTCGGCGAAGGGTCCATGCAAGACGCGCTTGACGATATCCGGCGACAGGGCGCAACGAACATCATCGTCCGCAGCGTGAAACCGTCGGACGACTCGGCTACCGCTCAGAGGTCGTATGTCACGACTTACGGTCTCGTGAAGCGAGACATCGACCGGATCGAAACCATCGGCGACTCGATCCTCCGCATCGTCCCTCTGCGTGTGTTTCCGACCGAGGCGCGTTTCCTCGAACGACTCGTCAACGCTCGTGTCATTGGGACCACGCCGGAGTATGCCGATGTCCACAAATTCGAGCTATCGAGCGGGCGATTTCTCACCGATCTGGATGAACGAGACCGCAAGAACGTCTGCGTGCTGGGTTCCGAGGCCGCCGACAAGCTGTTTCCGTTCGAAGATCCGGTTGGTCGCTCTGTGCTCATGCGCACGTTCGACTTCACCGTCGTCGGCGTCATTCGCGATCGCATGCCAACCGGCGGCACCGGTGGGAGCCAGGCTGCCGAGGAGTACAACCGCGACATTTACGTGCCGTTGAACACCACGGTGGCCCGCTTCGGCGAGGTGATCTCCGTTCGCACCGCCGGCTCGCGAGTGAACGAGAAGGTGCAGTACAACCAGGTGACGATTACCGTTTCGGATATCGACAAGGTTCGCCCCGTGGGGGATTCGATCAAGGCGATTCTGGAGCAGGAACACGGCTACAAGAAAGACTGGGTGGTGACGATTCCCCTCGACAAGCTGGAAGAAGCGGAGCGAGCCAAGACACGTTTCACGAGCCTGCTCGTGCTGATCGCGTCGATCTCACTTGTGGTCGGTGGCATCGGGATCATGAACATCATGCTGGCAACCGTGACGGAGCGAACCCGCGAGATCGGGATTCGCCGCGCTCTGGGTGCGAAGCAGAAGGACATCACGTTACAGTTCCTGGTCGAGGCCGTGGTCCAGACCACGATCGGCGGTCTGTGTGGCGTGGTGCTGGGGCTGGTGATGGTGTACACGGTGCCGTACGTCTGGAGCCTGTTCGCGACGACGCCACTCCCCGCGAAGATCCACGTCCCGGCGATCTTCTTGTCGCTGTTCGTGTCGATTGGCGTGGGCGTGTTGTTCGGGTGGTACCCTGCCCGCCGCGCTGCCCGACTCGATCCTATCGAGGCACTGCGACACGATTAGTTTCGAGTTTCGAGTTTCGAGTTCAACGTTTCGAGTTGAATACAGAGGAAGTCAGGGCTTGGTCGTTAACTCGAAACGTTGAACTCGAAACTCGAAACGTGCCAGGCGCAAGTTCCCCCGTTCCCGCAGTTTAATAAGTGGGTGGGGGTGTTCCTCATCCAGTTCCGCTGGCGAGGCACCCGGTGCAGGAGAAATCCGGCCGGGTGTCTCCCATTGTGGTTGTTGCCCCGCTGGGGCAACCGCCAAACATGATGAGTCTGCGCGTTTGACCCGCTGCACTCGTTCGAGTATTCTTTACTTCACCTGCCTACTCACCCGCCCACGCGGAGCCCGTCGCAGATGATCTCCAATCGCAATTGCACCGGCCCAAGCCGCCGGGATGCGCTGAAGTTTGGGTCCGTTGCCGTGGCCTCGGCCGCGTTCGGTCCCGCACTCGCACACAAGGCACGCGGCGCCGACCACACCACCAACGACCCGGCGGTCATCTTCGTCTGGCTACCCGGCGGCCCACCGCATCAAGACACCTTCGACCTGAAGCCGGACGCCCCGCTGGAGTATCGCGGGCCGTACAACCCGATTCAGACGAACGTGCCAGGCATCCAGATCTGCGAGCACCTGCCACAACTCGCAAAGGTGACCGATAAGTACAGCATCATTCGATCCATCGCGCACACGTTCGCCGACCACGGCGGCGGCCACAAGCGATTCCTCACGGGTCGCGACCCGCTTCAGCCGGCCGGGTTCGTGAACGACACGCCGATGGTCGGCTCGATGGCCGCGGAAGTGTGGAAAGGGAAGCGCTCGGCGATCCCGAATTACATCTCCGTGGTGGATGGTGGGCGACAGGGGATCGACACGTTCAGCTTCGGCTCCGCGTACCTCGGGCCGCAATCGCATCCATTCACCGTCTGGGGTGACCCTTCCGAGGCCAAGTTCGAGGTGCGGGGTCTGTCACCGGTCGCCGGTGCCGAGACGAAACTCGGCGACCGCGTCTCGCTGCTGAACCAACTCGACAAGCCGCTGAATGGAACGGACCTGACGAACGGTGCCCGAGCGATCGACCCGCTCCGGAATCGGGCGCTCGATCTCGTGACGAAGGACACCGCCCGCGTCGCGTTTGATCTCTCGAAGGAACCGGGCAAACTCCGTGATCGCTACGGCCGTCACCGCTACGGCCAGCGGGCGCTGATGGCTCGTCGGTTGGTGGAACACGGGGCCAGTTGGGTAACGGTCGTGATGGAGAACGCGACGCCGCCGGGCGAAGCGATGAAGCAAAACCACTGTTACAACTGGGACTCGCACGCCGTCAATTGCCACATCTTCGACGACACCCAGTACAAGCTCGGGTTCCTCGATCAGGCCATCTCGGCGTTGATTGAAGACCTGTATACCCGTGGGCTCAATAAGCGAGTGTTGCTGGTCGTAACAGGGGAGTTCGGCCGCACGCCGAAGATCGAATACTCGACGGGAACGCAGACGAAGGTGAAACAGCCTGGCCGCGATCACTGGCCGCAAGCTCAGAGCATCCTCGTCAGTGGCGCGTGCAAGACGGGCGTTGTGGTGGGCTCGACGACATCCCGCGCGGAAGTGCCGAAAGATCGCCCCATGACGCCGAACGACCTCTGGGCAACGGTCTTCCAGCACCTGCACATCGACTACAACGGAACGGCGTTCCTCGACGGCAGCGGTCGCCCGATGCCGATGCTACCCTTCGGCGATCCGATTCGCGAACTGGTTTGATGCCGAGATAAGTAGTTGGCGGGCCGCCACGAGGCGGCCCCTTCACTTCAGGTCAGACGCCCGCGTTCTCTTCCAGTTTCCCATTTCGCCAGGCCCGGCGTTCGCTCCACCGCCAGAAAAGTTGGGCAAGAACGACGAGCATGGCCGTCGTCGCCAGGAGCATCAATGCAAGTTCGTTGTTGCTCCAGTCCGAGAGCGGCCCACGGAGTTGCTCGGGCAACGCCTCAGTCCCCAGAATCGCTCGTCGCATTCCTTCCAGCCAGTACGTCGTTGGCAGGCTCAGCGAGATCGGTTGCACCCACTCCGGCAATGCCTTCAACGGGAAGACAACGCCGCTGAGGAGGTAGACAACGCCCGCAATTCCTTCGCTCAGGAACATCCCGTTCCGCGACATGTTCAAGCACGCGCCGGCGAGGATCATACCGCACGCCCAGAGCATCGCACTGCCGATCAGCAGGTAAGCGATGAGCCAGGGTACGTCGATGCCGACCGAGGCGCGAAGTTCGGAAAACAGGAACAGGCCGACGCCGACGTTCAGCACGCCGCCGACCGTGCCCTCAAGCCCCCGTGCGGCACCGCGACCCAGGAAGTACGTCTGGAAGTGTGCCGGGCTGATGTAAATGTACTTCAGCATCCGGTAGTGCTCGCGATCGCGAACGACGGCGTAGCTGAGGCCGAACATCACGGTGCCGACAAGCCCGTAGCAGGCGTTCGAGATGTAGAGGTAAGGCATGAACTCGGCGGGCACGCGTGCCCCTGCGGCGCTGCGTGCGGCGTAGAACATGCACACCAGCATGAGCGACCCGCACACGGGCTTGATGAGCATGTACACGGCAAACAGCCACGCACTGGCCCAGTTCGTTTCGAGCTGCCAGCCGAGCCACGCGGCAAGACGGAGTGTACGCAGGTGTTCGACCATACAGGAATGATACGGGCGGGCGAGGCGAGTGGGGTGTTGCAGTGGTCTCCAACCACGCTCACGCGGGCTCGGCACGATGTGATATGAATTGTCTAAGATGGAAGTCTAAGGTTCTAAGGTAGACTTCTAAGGTTCGAACTGATACTCTAAGATCTTAGAGATGACAACACGTCACTCAGCACACCTCGGGAGATAACGTGGCTAAGATCAAGGCCGAAGGTGACTCAAACAACGGCGAGTCCTCGAACAAGTCGGAAGCGGTCCGCGGGGTCTTCGCCAAGAACCCCAAGGCGACATCCCGCGAAGTTATCTCGACGCTTGCCGAGTCGGGGATCAAGGTCACGCCGACGATGGTGTACTACGTTCGCAGCAAGCAGAAGCAGGCGAACCGGAAGGTGAAGCGAGCACTCGTCGCCGAGTCGTCACGCAAGACGGGTGCCAAGAACCCGGTCGAGGTTGTCATCCGGGTGAAAGACCTGGCCCGTGAAGTTGGCGGGATGCAGCACCTGAAGCAACTGGTCGATCTGCTGGCCGAGTAAGGTGGCCGAGCCAGTTGCAATTATTTGTTCGGCTCCACGACCACCTGACGCTCAATGTGTTCGATCTTCGTGGGGCGTGTGAAGTACAGCGTGGCGAAGACGCCAGCCGCGATGGTGGCAATCACCGCGGTCGCTCGCCAGAATGCCAGCGCGTTCAACTTCGACGCCTGACCCGCCTGGAACATGAGCGAGTCGCGGTTAAACCCGTGCGGGGCTGGATCGAGCTTCGATAGCGCGAGCGCCAGCGGGTCGGGTGTGGTGGGCATGTCAGGAGTAGGAGCAGCGTCTTTCATTTCGTTTTCGCGGGGATGTCTGCCCCGAGTTTGTGGCGAAGGGTATCCAGTCCGGCAGCATATCGACGGTAGCACGTCGCAGCAGAACTTCCGACAGCCTGGGCGATCTGCTCGAACGTCAGCCCGCCCCACAGATGCATCACAATGATCTCGCGGGTTTCGGGTGGCAAGTCCGCGAGGGCGAGGCCCGCACTCCGGGCATCGAGCCCCGTGGGGTCGTAGCTCGGCGAGAACCACTTCGGGGCGTTCTCGGCGGCCGCGGCCTCGTACTTGTGGCGGCGGCGGGCGGCACGGCTCGCGTCGATGGCACCGTTCCGCACCACGCGGTAGAGCCACGGGACAAGGTTGTCGGGCGGCACAGTGACGCGAACCAACTTCAGCATTGCCGACTGAACCACGTCTTCGGGGGAATCGCACCACTGCCGGGCGTACAGCACAAGCGCCGCACCGTATCGATCCACCAGTTCGGCTAGCTGTTCTGGTCCCATCGGTGATAAGACGCCCGCGAGGCTGACGGATTTCAGGCAAATGGTTGTTCCCGGCTCGCATCCGTTTTACACTGCGAAGCGTCCCATCACACAGGCAATTTTCCGAGGCGATCGGTGAAACTGAAGCCGCTCGGCGATCAGGCCGTTCTCGCGTACTGTGCGGACGAAGCGGCGGCCGTGCGGTTCGCGGCTGCCGTGCGGACCGCGAACCCGCCGTGGCTTCAGGACGTGGTCCCCGCGTATGGCAGCGTTGGCGTGTTCTTCGATGCGGACCAGATTGGAACGACGGACGTGACTGCGTGGCTTCTGGCGAGCAACGAGAATCTCGGGGGGCTCACGCCACTCCGCTCGCCACAGAGTGTAGTGATTCCCGTGTGCTACGAGTTCGCGCCCGACATGCCCCGCGTGTGCGAACAGACCGGCCTCACCTCCGATGAGGTGATTCGGCTCCACACCACAACCGAGTTCACGATTTACGCAATCGGGTTCGTGCCGGGGTTCCCGTACATGGGTTACCTCCCCGAGAAACTGTGTGGCGTGGGTCGGCTGCCGAGTCCGCGTGTGCGTGTGGATCCGGGGAGCGTCGGGCTAACGGGTCGGCAAACGGGGATCTACCCGCTGCCGCGACCGGGTGGCTGGAACCTGATTGGCCGCACGCCACTGGTGATCGTGGATGTGGCCGCAGGCTTCTTCCCGTTGCGAGTGGGCGACGTGGTGCGTTTCGATCGGATCGACTCAGCACAGTTTCGGGAATTGGAAGGCGAAAGACTGATTGTGGCGAGCCGTGCCAGTCATTGCACGGGTGTGTCGCAAGAGCCCGTGCCATGATTGGCACGGCTCGCCAAGTTGGTTAGCTATCGCGGCGCTTGAACTTCCAGCAGGCAATCGCCAGCATCACCGCGATGAACGCCAGCGACACGCCAAACGTCTCGATTCCCGAGGGATACTCCAACGAGGCCAGCCCCACCATGCGGGTCTCGGCAGGGGTTAGCGTCCCGTCCGCGATCAGCTTGCTGGTGATGGTGTCGAGATCCTTGTAGCGCGGCATGATCGTGTTGATCGTGTCGATCACCATGAACAACCATTCGGGCGTGCTGCCCACTTCGTTGTCGTTTCGTTTGCTGTCCGCCCACCTCTTCGCGAAGCCGGCGATCCAGAAAAAGAACATGCTCCCCATCGTCGCGAGCATGGCGACAATCGGGCTGCGTGTCAGCACGCCCACCATCACCGAGATCGAGTACAGAATCGCGAACGTGAATGTGAGCACGGGGATCAGCACCAGGAAGGTGGGGTCCCAGAAGCCCGACCGCAACGCGATCGCCAGCCAGATTCCGCCCACCGTGACCGTCGAGACCAGGAAGATGAACGTCAGTCCGCCGATGTACTTGTAGACCAGTAGCGGCGTTCGCCCGATCGGCTTGGAAATGAGCAGGTCGACGCTTCCCTTGCGGATCATGTTGGGCACGAAGAACGCCGTCATGATGATGCTGATGAGCAGGGCCACGCCCGCTCCCATGCCGTTGATGATCTGATCCTCGATCCCCCACAACACCATCCCGAGCGGTGCCTCGTCGCTGATGTTCACGGCACCGAAGAAGATCTCCACCTTGTGCGGCCAGCCGCGAACGCCCGAACCGCCGGCGGTGGTTACATCGAACGCATACGTCGGTTCCGCGACCCCATCCGTGATCCGCTTCACGGTTGCGGTCATTCCGCCTTGCATCGCGAACTGGTTGACCAGGAACTCTTCCATCTGTGCGGTGGTCACGGCTCGCTGTTCCTCGGCCGTCGGTTGCGTGGGCATGGAGACCTCGACATTCTTGCCCCCGCCGCCCTTCTTGCTAGCTTTTCCGCTCGGGTCAATCGACATCGACTGACCGCTCTTGCCGATCCACTGTGCCACCGCGGACCGGAATGAATCGCCGTTGGTCAGGTCCGGAACGGTTTTGCCGTCATCGGTGCTTTTCTTCTCCGCGTGCCCCGTCACCGTGAGCCGCAACTTGTACCCACTCCCCGCAGTCGTCACGTCCGACGCCTTAAACTCGCCACTGGTGCCGAAACTGACAGAACGACTACGCCCGCGCTCGGGGACGATGATGCTGAAGCGACTGGCGATCTTCCCCATCGCCTCCTGTGGCGCAACCGGCGTGAACGACATGCTCCCGACGATGAGTATCGTGAGAGCCGAGAGCCCGAGCATGGCGTAAATCACGAAGCCATCGACGGCTTCACGGAAGGAGTCGCGTAAAATTGCCAGGAACTGCGTCATCGGTCGCTCCCTCCCACTGCCGTTGCCTTGCGTTCGCGGCGATCCGTGCCCGGCTCGGCACCCTCGACCACCGACATGAACACGTCTTCAAGCGTGACTTTCTTCTCGACGAGGTGTCGCAGGCTGAGCCCCTTCTCGACCAGCATCCGCACGAGCGGGTCGATGGTCTGCCCGTCGGTCAGCCCCACTTCCCACAGCGTCGCGGTCGGGTTCAGGGCGCGCACGGGATACCCCAGTGCTTTCGCCTCGTGTTCGGGGAATGCCTGACTCGGCGCGAGGCCAAGCTCGAAGACGCCTTTCTGCGCGGTCAGTTCGGCAATCGTCCCTTCGCGAACGAGCTCGCCACGCTGCAAGATCGCGACGCGGTCGCAGATCAGTTCCACTTCGCCGAGCAGGTGCGAGTTCAGGAAGATCGTGTGCCCGCGATCCTTGAGTGTCGCCATCAACGCGCGGATTTCTTTGCGGCCAACGGGGTCCACGCCGTCGGTCGGTTCATCGAGGAAGATCACGTCCGGGTCGTGCAACAACGCCTGAGCGATGCCGAGCCGTTGCTTCATCCCCTTCGAGTACGTCTTGATCTTGGAATGCATCCGGCCCGCGATGCCAACGAGTTCCAGCGTCGCGGGGATCTTCTGTCTGCGATCGCCCCGACTGACGCCGTAAAGCTGGCCGTAGAAGTCCATCAGCGAATACGCGGAGTGGTAGCCCGGGAACTGGTGGTCTTCGGGCAGGTAACCCACGCGGGCGCGAACGGCTGTGTTGCCTGCAGGTGCGTCGAGCAAGCGGGCATCGCCATCGGTGAGTTGGGTGATGCCCAGGAGTATCTTGATGAGCGTCGTCTTGCCCGCGCCGTTCTGGCCGAGCAAGCCGTAGATCTGGCCCTTCTCGACCCTCAAGGACACGCCCTTGAGTGCCTGAATGCGGCCGTAGGTTTTGCGGAGTTCCCGCGTCTCAATCACCGACACGGTCACCTCCTGAATTGTGAGGAACGAATTGAACCTGGAAGAGAGTTCGTCGCACGGCAGAAGATATTGATGAGCCGCGAGAGTTGCAACGAACGACAGGTCCGAACCCGATCACTCCGCACATTCTTGCGAGTTGTTCTGGTGTTTGGATTTGCGTGGTCGGCGGGCTGCCCCTACAAACACATTCACGGAGGCTCGCTCATTCTTGTCAGGTTGGCTCATTGGAACTGCGACGTTCTCGTCACCTACCTCAATCTCCCTATCGGGAACCACTCATGCATCCCGCCTATGCCCTGGCCGACGTGGCCACCGTGTTCAGCCCCTCACTCGTGTTCTTTCCGGAACTGATTCGGAAGAACATCGCTCGTGTCATCGAAATGGCCGGCAGCCCCGACCGGCTTCGACCGCACGTCAAGACGCACAAAACACGCGAGATTGCCCGGATGCTGCTCGACGCGGGAGTGACGAAACACAAGTGTGCCACCATCGCCGAGGCCGAGATGCTGGCCAGCGCCGGCGCACCCGATGTACTCATCGCATATCCGCTCGTTGGGCCGAACCTCGACCGGCTCGTCGGACTGATTCGCAAGTACCCCGGAACTGCTTTCTCGACACTCATTGACGACACGAACGCGACCCGAGCGCTTTCGGTCGCGATGAGTGCTGCGGGGGTGAAGGTCGGCGTGATGCTCGACCTGGATGTTGGCCAGCATCGCACGGGTATCCCGATTGGTGACAGTGCGTTGTCACTCTATCAGCTCGCGGGAACGCTCCCGGGCCTCACGCCGAACGGCTTCCAGCTCTACGACGGCCACAACAGCCAGCCCGATCGTGCGGCACGCGAGGCAGCCGTGCGGGAATTCATCGCTCCGGTATTGGCGCTTCGTGCGAAGGCTGAGGCCAAGGGTGTGCCCGTTCCGCGGTTGGTGTGTGGTGGCACGCCGAGCTTCCCGGTGTACGCCGCGATGACGGACATCCCCGGAATCGAGTGCTCGCCGGGTACGTTCGTGCTGCACGACGCGGGTTACGGCCCGAAGTACGCCGACCTCGCGGGTATCACCCCCGCGGCCGTTCTGGTCACGCGAGTGATTAGCCGCCCTACGCCCGACCGCGTCACGCTCGATCTCGGGAACAAGGCCGTGGCCGCCGACCCCGCACTGGAAAAGCGAGTGACGCTGCTCGACTTCCCCGAGTACAAGACGGTCGGCCACAACGAAGAACACCTCATCGTGGAGACCGCCGGTGCCGCGGCGTACAAGCCCGGCGACGTGGTGTATGCGCTCCCGGGGCACATCTGCCCAACGGTGGCGCTTCACAAGGACGTGCTGGTCGCCGAGGGTGGCAAGATCGTCGGCCGCTGGTCGGTGGCCTCGCGGGATCGCGTGCTGACGGTGTAACAGTTGATCCGGGGTCACAGACCCCGGGTAATTTGCAACCACCTTTGGCTACCGATTGCCCATTCCCCTGGGCCTGTCGCACGACTACCCTGGCTGTAACCGCGTGTTCCCACTGGGGCACGCGGATTGCTCACTTCCACCGTTCATTCCCATTCATCACCGGAGAGTTGCATGTTCACTCGTCGCGACTGGATGAAAACCGCCGCCGTGTCAGGCGTTGCCGTGTCCGCTTTTCCGAGACGGAGTTGGGCCGCGCCAAGTGCGGACGACCTGAAAGGCGTCGTCGATAAGGCGCTCGCGTTCCTCAAGGGTGCCCAGCAGGCCGGCGGCGACTTCTTCCCGAAGGCCGGCGAACCCGGGCTGACGGCGCTCATCGTCGCGGCCCTGTTGCGGAACGGCGTGCCGGCCGATAACGCCGTCGTTGCGAAGAGCGTGGCCTACCTGGAGAAGAACGTTCAGAAGGACGGCGGCGTGTACCAGAAGGGTCAGGCGAACTACATGACCAACCTGGCACTCATGACGTTCAAGGAACTCAACACCGGCGGCAAGTACGACAAGATCATCGACTCCGGCGTCAAGTTCGTGAAAGGATTGCAGAACGACGGCGACCCCAAGAGCCTGGAGCACGGCGGCGTCGGCTACGACGGCAAGGGCCGGCCCGACCTGTCGAACACGCACTTCATGGTCGAGGCGCTGCTGGCTGCGGGGGTGAACAAGGACGACCCGTCCATCAAGAAGGCGCTCGTGTTTGTGAGCCGGACTCAGAACCTCAAGAGTGAGTTCAACGACCAGCCGTTCGCCACGAAGACCGCAGATGAAGACGCGGGCGGGTTCGTGTACAACCCCGCGGATCAGGACGACGAGAAAAGCAAGAAGCGCACGGCTGCCGGCGGGTTGCGCAGCGAAGGCGCGATGACATATGCCGGGTTGAAGTCGTTCCTGTACGCGGGTGTGGGGAAGGACGATCCGCGTGTGAAGGCCGCAATCGGCTGGGTGCGCAAGCACTACAGCGTGACCGAGAACCCGGGGCTGAAGGACAGCGGCCTGTTCTACTACTACAGCACCTTCGCCAAGGCGATGGACGCGCTCGGGGAAGAACCGTTCGTGGACGCCAAGGGCGAGAAGCACGACTGGCGGCAGGAGTTGTTCGACCAGTTAAAGAAGACCCAGAAGGCGGACGGTAGCTGGGCGAACGCGAACCCCGCGTTCCTCGAAGGGGTGCCCGTGCTGGCCACAGCCTTCGCGCTCATGGCAATCAGCTACTGCAAGAAGAAGTGATTCGAGAACGTAACAGGCAGGGCTTGCGTGGAATTGAGTGGGGCAAGGTGGTTTCCCCTCACCCGGCTCGCAAAGCCTCGCCGACCTCTCCCCGCAAAGCCGGGGCGAGGTGTTGCCCTTGGTTTTTCACTTCAGGTAGTGGAGTCGATTGCGAGAGAAAAAGACAGGCGAGCCCCACCTCGCCCCGGCTTTGCGGGGAGAGGTCGCTGCGAGTCTTCGAGCAGCGGGTGAGGGGTGAAACTTGAACAACTGTTGTGCGTTAACCACTCACCCGTCGGCGAAGCGCCGACACCTTCCCCCGCAAGGGGAGAGGGCAGCTTAAGGCCGCGGTTGCGCCGCAAGTTCGACTGCCACCTCAGCCGCGAGCCGTGCGTTCGCTACGATCAGCGCCCGGTTCGCTTTCAGAGTTCGCCCGCCGCTTAACTCCGCGAGTCGCGCCAGCAAGAACGGGGTGATTCGCGGCCCACTCACGCGGGCTTCCTGTGCGTCCTGTTCGGCCACACACAACCATTCGTGAAACTCGGCCGCCGGGATCGCCGCATCGTCGGGGCACGACCGCGCCAGCACAGCCCCGCTCCCACCCATGCGAACGTGCGCAGTGAAGACTGCGGCTGCCTCGCTCGCCGTTTCGACGCGGCACGACACCGGTAGCTTCGCCACCGAAACGTAGAACGCTGGGAATTCCTCGGTGCGATAACCGAGAACGGGCACGCCCAGCGTTTCGAGGATTTCCAGCGTTCGCGGCAGGTCGAGGATGCTTTTCGCCCCAGCACACACGACCAGCACCGGCGTGCGGCTCAGTTCCGTCAGGTCCGCCGAGATGTCGAAGATCTCGTCCTCGCGGTGTGCTCCACCGATGCCACCCGTTGCGAAGACCCGAATCCCGGCTGCGTGTGCCAGCGCCATCGTCGCAGACACGGTGGTAGCCGCGAGTCGTTTCAAACCCACGGCCGCTCCCATGTCGCGACGACTGGCCTTCAGCACACCCTTTGCCTGGGCCAGTTCCGCAAGTTGCGAGTCACTCAGCCCCACGGTTGGCACGCCGTGCCAGATCGCGATTGTCGCGGGGACCGCACCCGCTGCACGCACGGCCGCCTCCGCCTCGCGGGCCGTCTCCAGGTTTGTGGGCCACGGGAGCCCGTGAGCGATCAGCGTCGATTCGAGAGCCACGACGGGCCTGCCGTCAGCGAGGGCGGCAGCAACTTCCGCGGAACAGGTAAGCCAATCGGGAATCATCGAACTGCCTTTCTCGAACGCAGACACTCAGGCGAGCGGGGGACGTGAGTCCCCTGATTGTTGCACAGGATTTGTGGAGTTGCGCTTTCTTGGATTGTAGCCGCGGATGCGGCGACCGAGTGTAGCCAGGGGTGCAGTGAGCGAAGCGAACAAACCCCTGGTCCGCTACCGTGAACGTGCAGCCCCGGATGGGGCGACGGACGCCACGCACGCGTTGTTTCTGTCGCCCTTCCAGGGCTTGGGCCGTTGTTTTTTGATCGCTTACCAGGGGTTTGTGCCGCAAAGCCGGCACTGCACCCCTGGCTACACTCGGCCGCCCCATCCGGGGCTCAAATCCCAATATCGCAACTTCAAAACACAGGATCAGGGGACTCACGTCCCCCGCTCGCCAAAACTAAAGTCACACCCGTTACTCACGTCACTCGACTTCGCATCGCTCCCCGATAATAATGCCCCTGATGCCAAGCAATGACGAGGTCGTTTCTCACAACGCCGACGGTGCTGCCCCAATCCCCGCCAGCGCCGCCGAATCGCCGCGTCCCGATCCGACCCCCGAGATGGTTCTGAAGTGGGTCGCGGCATCCGGCGAGGAACCCTGGTTCCCTTCCCGTCACGCGACCGAAGCCGGCACCGATCGCACGGCCCTCGACAGCCCACTCGGCGAATTGCGGCGGGCCAACCACATCCGTGTTGCGACGTGGGTTCGCGGTCTGGGCCAGGGCTACGTTCTCACCCCCGAAGGAACCGCGGCTCTGACGGGGCGTGCTGGTTCAGCACCGTCGGAGCGAACGGCTGCGCCCGCACTCACCGAGACTTCTGAGGTTTCGCCCAACGCACCGGAGCAAACAGCCGCACGCCAGTTCGGGTTGAACCTCCGCACGCCCGTGTTCGTTCCCATCATGTTGGTGGCGAATGTGTCGTGGTTCTGTGTCGGCGCATTCGCCGCCGCTCAGGGCGATGGCTCCATCAATCGGTATCTGGCCGAGGGGCAGCCGGCGTCGCTCCTCCACCGCATCGGGGCTGTCACGGGGGGCGACCTGCTCAACGGCGAGTGGTGGCGATTACTCAGCGCGTGCTTCGTTCACATCGGTTTGCTGCACTTGCTCGCCAATATGTTCGCCCTGGCGATGATGGGGCCGCTGGCCGAATTGCTGTGGGGGCGATGGCGACTGGCCACGATTTACATTATCTCGGGACTGGCCGGGAGTTGTCTGGCGATGTCCAGTCAGCCCGACGCGATTCTCGCGGGAGCATCGGGTGCGATCTGGGGGATCCTGACGTCGCTGCTGGCCTGGCTCATGCTCTTTCGCAGTGAGTTACCTGTGGAAGTCGCCGGGGAGTGGGCACGCCGGTTGTGGCTGGCGTTCTTGCTGAACGCGGGCGTGAGCTTCTTACCTGGCGTCAGTTGGGAAGCGCACCTCGGTGGCGGGGTCGCCGGGTTCGTGGCCTCGGGGTTGTTGAACGCCCTCCGGGTTGGTCCACAGCCGCGCCGACTGCTCGCGTTGGTGTTTCTCCTGGCCCTGCCTGTGTTGTGCGTCGGCGGGTTGCTGCTGGCGATGAAACAGAGCCAGGTGTGGGCTCACACGCGGGAACGGCACGCGGCCGTGGAAGCCCACAACGCACGGCGCGCTGCTGCTGCCGCGGATCGAGAGCGGTTCGCGGGGCTTGCCGCCGCGGAGGAAGCGTTCAACCGCGACGTGGTGCCGCGACTCAACCGCCTCTCGCCCGACACCGTTCGCCCGATTCAGGTGCGAACGTGGGCCATCCTGTTCGTACCGAAGGAATCCCGCAACGCCACCGCAGCGACTGAACTCCGCACGACGTGGCTGGAACTGAAATCGACCGCTCAGGAAACCATCACGCATCTTGCTGTGCCCGCAGTGGGTTGGGAGCCGCTGGACGGCATCCGACAACGAGCGCGCGCCTTCGCCGAATCGCGACTGAAAGAGTGCGAACTGTTCCTGGAGATGCTCGATTCGCCCACCATTCCCACCGATGCCGCGTGGACCAACCTGGGGAACGCTCGCCGCGCCGTCGATGCCGCGTGGGAACACATCCGCCAGAAGTGAGAGTTTGGGATGAATGAGACCGCTCGCTTCTTCAGGGTTTTTCGCTCATCGCGGTCAATCTCTGCACAGCATCCACGTCTGTAACTTGCGGTTCGGTGCCCCGGTCAATAACATTGGCGTGATCCAAGTAACGCCGCCGACCTCCCCGGCGGGATGTGAGAGCCGGCAGTGATTTCCTTCCGCCGATTTCGCAATAACGATCCACCGGCCCTCGCCGATGTCTGGAACGAGTCACACCCGTCTCGCAGTGCGTACCCACTCCGTACACCCGCACTTCTGGACCGTTGGGTATTCTCCAAACCGTACTTCGATCCCGAAGGATTGATTGTCGCGGTGGATGATGCAGACGACGGCAAAGTCCTCGGTTACACGCTCGCGGGGTTCGGTCCGAACGAAAGTCTCTCAAAGCTCGACAAGACCAACGGTGTGATCTGTTCCGTCGCGATCCGGCCTGGTGAACGACGCCACGGAATCGCACACAACCTTGTCCGCAAGGCCGAAGAGTACCTGACCGCTCGGGGCGCGACTACCCTCCGTGCCGGACCACGCTGGCCGTACTGTCCGTTCGGGTTTGGCCTCTATGGTGGGACGAACTGCCCGGGTTTCCTGGCCTCCGACGAAGGGGCCGACCCCTTCTTCAAGTCTCTTGGTTACGAAGCCGCCGATACCACTCTCGTTTTCCACAAGAAGCTCGAAGCCCCCATCTCGATCGCCGACGGCCGGTTCGGAATGCTCCGAAAGCGCTACGAAACGCAAATCCTGCGAGCGGCTGGGGTGCCAACGTGGTGGCACGATTGCGTGTGGGGCATGCTGGAGCCGGTTGAGTTCCGGATGGTGGACAAGCTCGCCAACAACATCCCGGCGGCGCGAGCCGTGGTGTGGGAACTGGAAGGCTACGGCTGGCGATGGGGCTTCCCGTCGGCTGGCATTCTCGACATTCAGGTGCGAACCGACTTGCGGCGACAGGGGCTTGCGAAATTGCTTCTGGCTCAGGTTCTCCGATTCTTGCAGGATCAATTCTTCGGCATCTGCGAAGTGCACGCCCCGGCCGAACGCCCCGAACTGATTGGCCTGTGCCGTTCCGCGACGATGGAACAGGTGGACGTGGGCACGACCTATATCAAGCGAGTCGGGGCTCAAAGCGAAAAAGTGGAGCAGGAAATCAGCGTCAACCCGGCGTAGAGCCGCCGCCCATCTATCATCACGGTGCGTCCCACGTGAGTGTAAGGCGTGGGGTCGGGCCGGGGATTTTCAACCGAATCAACCCGATCGGGTCGCGGCCAGTCGGGTCTTTCAATTCTTTCACTTCAACGTACGTGGGGAACGCCCGCATTCCTTCGATCATGTGCAGGCTCAGTTGCACTTCGCCCTCGGCGTTCGGAACGACGTTCGTGAGCACCACGCGGCGTGAGTCTGCCGCGTGCCACGTTGCCGTGCCTGCCAGCACGAACGAAAGCGGCCGATCCACCGCGTACAGCACCACCGGGCGACCGCCTTCCATGAGTTGAACCACAACTCGCGCCTTCGGGCACTTCGCCCACCGTTCGATGACCGCCGGGCTGCGAGCCACGACCCAGCCGACGTTGTACCACCGGCAAAACGCGAGCAAGTCGGAATTGCCCCACTCACCGAGCCCGCGGCCGGTGAGCTGCCGGTCGCACATGCCACAGTACGAGTGTTCCATTCCCGCGTCGGGGTCCAGACCGCCCAGGAATGAGCGGTCGGTTGCGACCGGCAGCAGCGCCGACCAGTTCCACGCCGCGCGTTGATCGGTCGTTTCGTCCCAGAGGATGCGAGCCTCGTTCGTCGTGTGCTGTTTCAGCACGGTGATGATGTCGCGTTGCTCGACCGTGAAGCCCACCACGAGCGGGCGGGCCGCGATGCCAAGGGTGCTGGCGAGCGGACGGCGCTGGCCATCTGCCCACGCAACCAGGAGCAATCCTGCCAGTGCAACGCCCGTTGCGACCCCCGCAAGCCGGCAGCGTTCGAGGATGAGCCAGGCACCGAATGTGGTTGGGAGAATCAGGAAGCCGGCAGCGAGGACAACGAGCCGGTCCGAGATTCCTGGTGGCAACCCAGGCCAGGCACCGCTCACGCGAGCGACCGCCACGGCGAGCACCGCCGACAACAGCGACAACGCCGCGGCCGAGCGGTGCCCCGAACGCCACACAAGCACCCCGCCGATCAATCCACCGAGGACAAGTGCTGGCCAACCGGGTAGGCAGGCAAACATCGCCGGGTAGTCGTGAGCGCACCCCAGAAGCGATCGCCACTCGGGCACCGTGAGCGAGTCGCTGATCATCGGTTCTCGGAGCCACCAAAACTTCGCCCAGTCCACCATCCACCAGACGTTCGGCGTGATTCCCACGAAGGTGACGCCCGCCAAGCCGAGGTGAAAACCGAGCCCGTGCCGCGGCGCGAAGACGAGATAGTAGGCGATCACGACGGGCGTGAGCCCGAGCCAAACGAATGGGTTGAAGAACCACCCCGCCAGCGCGCTCACAGCCAGAACGAGCCAGGCGTCGATGCCGAGGGTGCGTGCGAAGCGTGCCAGCCACGGGACGAAGACGAGCGCCGCCAACCCAGCCGCGACGGAATCGACCTGTCCGGATTCGAGCATGTGCCGACCCGGTTGCGACCAGATGAGCACTGTCCCGCACGCTCCGGCGAGCACCGCGGCCCCGCCGGGCAACCCCGCACCTCGCGCGGCCAGCACGAACGCCAGCGGGACCGCCATCAGCACCGCGAACAGGCCAAGTTTGTATGCTGCCGGTCGGTACGTTCCGCCGCCCAGGATGAGGAACAACTCGGCGGGGCGACTGGCGGCATCAAACACCGGCGTCTTGGGAAATCCCGCCTGGAAGCGTGGGTCGTAACAGGTGGTCGTGCCTCGCGCGTAGAACGAGGCAGCCCCGAGCGAGCCGTGGTAAAGGTGCAGTGGATGGCGGCCCGAGAGGATGGGTCGGTCGTCGGTAACGGCTGCCCAGCCACGATTCGCGCTGAAGAACGTCAGGCCAAGGCCGACCTGGGCGAGCAAGAGTACGGGGACCGCGAGAAGCCACGCGGGGCGATCCCGGAACCCGTTCGTGGGTGGTTCGGTCATGAGGCAATCCTTCGCGCAGTGCTGGGCGCGGCAAGATAACCCGATTTTGGGACTGAGAGCAAGTCCGGGTTCAGCGTCAACCCCAACGGCCCACTCAAAGCCGCTTGCGGCTTCACGGACTAATCGTCGGGAACCCGCCACTGACAACCTGGGTAGTCGCTGGTAGAATGCGCACACCCACGGGAACGCCTGTGTGGCCAGGGGTTGGGTAATGAAGTGTCAACGCTGTCCGAAACAGGCAACTTTGCACATCACCGAGGTGCTCGGAGAGGAACGCTTCGAGGAAGTACACCTGTGCGAGGATTGCGCCAAAAAATACCTGTATGAACCCCAACTGAAGAAGCAGGCCAAGCCGGGAGCCGCTCCGGTTGCTGATGCGGTGGTCGAAGACGCGCCTGCCGGAACCAAGTGCCCTGCCTGCGGGATTACGTTCCTCGAATTCCGCAACCACGGTCGGTTTGGCTGTGCCCACGACTACGATGCTTTCAAGCCGGAACTCCTCCCGCTGATGGAGAGCGTCCACGGCGACACCAGCCATGCGGGCAAAATTCCGCGGCGTGCTCCTCGCACCGCGACCGCTCAGGCTGAACTCGGCCAACTCCGCCAACGGCTGCAGTCGCTCATCGAGGAGGAGAAGTACGAGGAGGCGGCCCGCATTCGCGATCGAATCAAGGAACTGGAGACAAGCTGAAGCGAGTGACTCACACAACCGAGTGCTCACGAGGGGGTAGCAATGGCGACCGATTACGTTCGGCTTATTCGGCGAATTCACCGCTCTGCGAATACGGTGGAAGTCCGCGCCCTCGGCTGCAACGAAAGCGGGCTGGACGGCGACACCGCGTTTCAAGAACAGCTCGCGGATCTTCACCAGCTGGTGGTAGCAGAACTGCGAACCGAGCACGATGCGCCGAAACGGGTCGTCCTCGACCTCAGGCAATTGAACTCGCTATCCGATCGTATGACCGGTGATCTCGTTCGGTTACATCGCTTCCTCAAAGCAGTTCAGACCCAATTAATTATCCTTGTTACACGATTGCCCGGCACCGACATCCTGTGGCACTCGAAACTCAACACGGTGCTAACGGTTGTCACCGACATCGCGGTGTTACATCGAGAGCACGGGATTGAACTATCTCCCGGAGAGACCCTGCCCCCCGAAGAGGAGTCGGTCACGTTCACTGGCGAGGAACTGCGTGAAATCGAGGCGGCTGGGGTCAGCATGGATGATGTGATCCGGGAAATCGAAGCCACCATGCCGAGGTGAGCTCATGCTGTCGGATGGATTTGAGCGATTCTCGATTCAGATTCCGCCGAGGTGGATCGACGAGCTGAAAGCAATGCGAGATGAAGCGGTCCTCCTAGGGCGAGCAGAGGAGTTTCTGAAGAACCTCAAAGAACTCAAGTATCGGCTCTCGGTCGAGCCTGATGAGTGGGGCGAGAGTCGCGAATACCTTCCGGTTCTCCAACTCGAGATGCGATTCGGGGTCGTTGGGATCATCTCGGTCTGGTACGGAGTAGATGTTGTCAGACAGACGGTTATCGTGAAAAGTTTCGGGCTGCGTGGCGGGCTGGATGGCTCGCCGTAAAGGAACACGGCAGCACACCCGATCGACACCCGGTCGTGTGTTCAAGGTGGCAGACATTCCATGAAGTGCATGTTCTGCGATAGCGTGGCCACGGTGCACCTGACGGACATCGTGAACAAAAAGAAGCGGGAAGCGCATCTCTGCGAGAAGTGCGCCCGCGACCGTGACCTGCTGCCCGAGCAGGCCGGCCAGGCCATCGACCTGAAAGCGCTCGTGAACCTCATGATGGCACCCGAGCCGCCGGTGCAGATCGCGCCCGCCACGACCGTACCCGTTACGCTAAACTGTCCCAGGTGCGGGCTCACCTACGCCGCGTTCAAGGGTGAAGGTCGGTTCGGCTGTGCCCACGACTACGAGGCGTTCCGGAGCATTCTCGAACCGCTACTCGAGCGAGTTCACCGGGGAACGAAACACACCGGGAAGTTGCCGGCCGGTGCCCGCGTGGCCGCCCGGAGTGCTCGCATCGCGGAACTCCGGACCGAGATGGCCGCTGCGATTGGGACCGAAGACTACGAACAGGCCGCACGACTTCGCGACCTGATTCGCGAGATGGAAGCTGCTCAATAGTTTCGAGTTTCGCGCTCTAAGTTTCGAGTTCAGGAAGACGAGGCAATCTGATTTAAACTCGAAACTCGGAACGCGAAACTCGGAACTGGACTGAAGGAACCGCCGGATGAATCTCGACACCTTGCTCCCCAACCTGGGCGAGTGGCTCCGCGGGACTGGTCCCGAATCGGATGTGGTCGTTTCCACGCGCATTCGCCTGGCCCGGAACCTCGCCGACTACCCATTCACCGGCCGCGCCACGCCCGCCCAGAAGACCGAGATCGTCTCCAAGGTCAAGGACGCGATCGCACGTGTCGAGTTGCCGTTCAAGCTGGACTACCACGACGTTCCCAGCATGTCCGTGCTTGACCGGCAGTTCCTCGTTGAACGCCAACTCATCAGCCGGGAACTCGCCGCGGTGCTCGAAGGGCCGCGTGGTGTGGCATTCGACGTCAAGGAATCTGCCAGCATCATGGTGAACGAGGAAGACCACCTGCGGCTGCAAGTCCTGCGCAGCGGGTTCGCCCTCGACGATGCGTGGGCCGACATCGACAAACTCGACGACGCCCTGGAAAGCCGTCTTGCGTACGCATTCCACGCGCAGTTCGGCTACCTGACCGCGTGCCCCACGAACGTCGGCACCGGGCTTCGCGGCAGCGTGATGCTTCACCTCCCCGCGCTCGGCCTCACGAAGCAGATCGACAAGGTGTTCCGGGCGCTCCAGAAGATCAACCTTGCTGTTCGCGGCCTGCACGGCGAAGGGAGCCGGGCGTTCGGCGACCTGTACCAGATTTCCAACCAGGTCACGCTCGGGAAGTCGGAGCAGAAGATTCTCGGCGAGATCAAGGAAGTGATCCTCACGATCCTTCAGTACGAACGGCAGGCCCGCGCCGTGCTGATGAAGGAGCGTAAGCAAGCGGAACAGGATCGCGTGGCCCGCGCCCTGGGGACACTCGGCAGCGCGACGATGATTACCGCCGAGGAGACGATGGAGTTGCTCTCGGTGGTCCGCCTCGGGATTCACCTGCGACTGATCGAGGACGTGCCCGCGACGGCTGTGAACCAGCTCTTCATCCAGACGCAAGCCGCACACCTTCAAAAGTTGGTCGGCCACGCTCTCGACGGCGAGGAGCGGAACGCGGCGCGTGCGAAGTACCTGAAAGCCCGCCTCCGCGACCTTGGGTCTCACCGCTGATGAGGAACGCCCTTCTCTTCGTCGTGTTCTTCACCTTCCTCGGATTGTGGACGTGGAAGTTGCTGGAACCGAGCCCGGTTCCAGAGGCGATCAATGAAGCGATTCCGTTCGACTTGAAGTTCATCGCCTCGAAGATTGCCCACGTCGGCGGTTACACATTCCTCACGCTACTCGCCGCGTGGCTACCACTCAACCGAAGGCAATTCTGGGTGGTGGTGGGCTTGCTGGCGTTGCACGGCGTAGCCAGCGAAGTGTTGCAGCACGTCATGGGTTGGGGCCGAACCGGGAAGGCAACCGACGTTCTGATCGACTGGTTCGGCATCGCGCTGGGGTTGCTGGCGTTGCGGGTGTTTTCGCGTAGCCGCGACCCGAAGGGGAGCGCGTGATACGCTCTCCTTCGGGTCGCGGCTAAACATCACCCCGCGGCTTTCTTGCGGCTCTCCCATTCATCCGGCGCGATGAGAACCTGTCGGGCGTTGCTGCCGTTGTACGCCCCGACGATGCCGTCTTCGGCCATGAAGTCCACGAACCGTGACGCCTTGCCGTACCCGATGCCGAGAGCACGTTGAAGCAGCGACGTGCTGCCTCGCTGCTCGCGAATGACGATCTCGACCGCCTGCTCGTACAGTGGGTCGCGTTCGCGGAGTTTCTCGCCGACCTCGCCACTGCCTCCGTCCGTTGCCCCCGCTTCCTTCTGCTCGCGGGTCTTCAGGTTCAGCAACTCGCTGTCGTAATTCGGCGTGTCGGTCGCGATCGCCTCCACGACGCGTTCGATCTCGTCGTCCTCGACCAGTGCCCCCTGTGCGCGAGTGGTCACGCCGGTTTGCAGGAACAGCATGTCGCCCTTGCCCAGCAAACGCTCGGCACCCTTCTCGTCAAGCACAACGGCACTGTCGGAGCGGTTCGTCACGCGGAAGCACATGCGTGCCGGCAGATTCGACTTGATGAGGCCGGTAACCACGTCCACGGTCGGTTTCTGAGTCGCGAGGATCAGGTGAATCCCGGCGGCTCGTGCCTTCTGAGCCAGCAGGATGATGTTCCCTTCGATCTCCTTCTTCATCTTCATCATCAGGTCGCCGACTTCGTCGATGACGATCACGATGTACGGCATCTTGCGGGGGATGTTCTTGAGGTCGTCTACGCTGTCCGGGTTCATTCGTCGTGTGATCTCCTCGTAGGGGAGGTCGTTGTACGTGGCGATGTTCCGCACGCGGGCACGGTGCAGGAATTCGTAGCGTTCCTCCATCTTGTCCACGGCCCACGCCAGAATCGCGTCGGCCTTCTTCTCGTCCTTCACGACCGGCGTCATGAGGTGCGGGATCTGTGCGAACTGCGTCAGTTCCACCTTCTTCGGGTCGATCAGGATCAACCGGCACTCGTCGGGCCGACGAGTCAGGAGCAGGCTGATGATGATCGTGTTCAAGCAGACCGACTTACCGGTGCCGGTGCTACCGGCGATGAGCAAGTGCGGCATCGTGGCGAGGTCGTAGGCCAGCGGTCGGCCCTCGACATCCTTCCCCACGAACAGCGGCAGCTTGAACTTGCTGACCTTCGGCGTGGCCGCGGTCGCTTCGACGAGTTCCTTGAGGCGCACCGCCTGCCGAATCTCGTTCGGCACCTCGATGCCGACCGTGTTTCGCCCGGGCAACGGAGCGACGACCCGCACGCTCGGCACACGCAGATTCAACGCGAGGTCGTCGGCCAGTGTGGTGACCTTGTTGAGCCGCAAGCCCGTTTCCAGCGACACTTCGTATTGCGTGATGACCGGGCCAGTGTGGATGCCGACGACCTTGATCTTGATGCCGAAATCGAGGCACGTCTTTTCGAGCAGTGCCGCCATGTCGCGGAGTTTCTGCTCGTGATCCTCGACCGGGAACGGCTCGGGGTCTTTGAGCAGTGTCAGCGGGGGAAGCTGATACGGCGGCGCGACCGGTGGCTCGGTTGCCGGTGCGGGCAGAGCCGCGCGAACCATGGGCACCGTGGCCGGTTCGGTGTGCACGTGGATCGGGATGTCCTCGACCTTCGTGGGTTCCGGCGCGGGCTCGGCTTCCGGGGTCGGTTGCTTCTTCGGCTGAACGAATGGCAGCGTCGTGACGATCGGCGGAGCATCCGGCGTTGCGGCGGGGGCGGGGATCGCGGCCTTCACCGCGTTGTTCGCAACCTTCGCCAGTTCCGTGGCCCCTTGCCCGGCCACCTTCGCGACGACTTCCAACCCGGCCAGGACGTGCGTGCTGCCTTCGGCGACGCGGTCGTTCCCCCACACTGCGGCCTTCCAGATTCCCCGTGCGGTGACCCACGTTGCGCGGAGCACACCGATCACGAGCCAGTCGGCCGCGAGCATGAGCCCCATCAGCACAGAGGCACCGAAAGCGATTTCCGCCGTGAGTGGATCGAGGGCGTCTTCGAGCCCGAACCGCAGGTAGGCTCCGACCGAGCCACCGCGACCGGCGGCCGACGCCTGCGACAAGCCCACGTCGAACCAGTCGGCCGCGACCGCCGCACACGTCGTGAGCGTGGCCCAGCCCATCAGTCGCATCGTGAACCGCACCGGCGACCGGTTCACGACCAGCAACCCCGCCAGCACGAACCACGCGCCGAGGAACACCGCCGTGGCCCAGCCGAGTGCGTCCACGAGCATCGCGGCGGCCTCGTCGCCGAAGCTGCCGAGGAGGTTGTCGTTTCCGGAGAGCGGGCGGTAACCGGCCACGGCGAGCGCGAGCAAACTTCCAGCGGTGAACAACGTCAGCGCGACCGCATCGAGGCGGAACCGCGGCGCGACCACCGGTTCCTCGGATTTCGCCGACATGCTGATGTCCCTCGAAGATGCAGAGTGCCACACAACATTGTCCCGCGTGGAACGCCGAAGCTGAACCGGTGTTCGCGGCACCAACTGAGAGAATGCCGCTTGAGCCTTGTTGCGTTCCGTATAACACGAAGAATCGTCTCAATTAGACACTTCTCCCAACACTCACATGACACCTGAACTTCCGCTTCGACCCTGGATTGGAGCGAATTACGCGACCCTCCCGAAGGGCCAACGGCTTCTCCTCCTCGGCGAGTCCATGTACACCACTGCCGACAAACTCTCGCCGAATATCCTGTCGGATCTCATCGCCGAACAGATCACCGGCCCCAATACCTGGCGCTTTTACAACAGGGTGTACCACACTGTCACAGGTAAACGTCGGACACGATCCATTGGTGACGAACTCAAGGCGTTCTGGGATCGTGTTTCGCTTTACAACTATGTGCAGTTCCCGCTTCAAGGCGGGCCGCGCACTCGCCCTACAGATCAACAGTGGGCTGACTCCAGACAACTCTTTCCGACTGCGTTCGCCGAGTTGAAACCAGACCGGGCGATTGTCTTCGGCAACCAACTCGCGGGCTGTCTGATGGCTGCCGGCTTCGGCGAACGCAGCGAAACACAATGTCGGGGTAAGCTCGTCACTCAGGCGCATGAGTGCCCGGCGCTGTTCATCAAACATCCAGCATCGGTGGGGTACTCTGCCGGGCGATGGTATTCAGAACACGTCGCGGATTTCCTCAGTTCTCCTTGCGAAAATTAGCGATGTTGCACGTTGCGCTGTGGGAGCCTGAGATTCCGCCGAACACCGGCAATGTGGCGAGGCTGTGCGCTGCCACGGGTGCCCGACTGCACCTCATCGGTCGCCTCGGGTTCCGGCTCGATGATCGCTCCCTGAAGCGGGCCGGGCTCGACTACTGGGACGCGGTCGATGTCGTGCGGCACATCACGTTCGAGGAGTTCGAGCCAACCGTTGGGCGAATCTGGTGCGTGGAGACCCCCGCGAGCCGCCTGTACACGCGGGCCGAGTTCGCCGACGGAGATTGCCTGCTGTTCGGGGCGGAATCGAAGGGGTTGCCCGCGGGTGTACGCGACAAGTACGCGGAAACGATGATCGGAATCCCCATGCCGACGGAGGCTGTTCGCAGCCTGAACCTGGCCACGAGCGTCGGCATCGTGCTGTACGAAGCCCTGCGCCAGTTGCACGACTGGTAAAACCGGAACAAATTCTCGCGCCGGGGCCGTCGTTCCAACGCGGTTCCCATCAACGACACCGCGTCAGTGCCGATTGATTCTGGGTCCGTCGCCCGCCGGGGCGACCGCTAACCCAGCGGGAAACCTGATGTCGCAAGCGGTTGTCGCGTGTGCAGCGGTGGAAGACCTGGCCGCGTTCGTTCGCCAGGTTCTGTGCGAGCGGGACGCCCTCGATCCGCAGCAAACGCCACTGTTCCGCACGCCGCTCCGCAAGGGTAAACGAGATTGCGGGCTGGTTTTCCACGTCGAGGGGCCACGCCTGCTGCGGAACAGTGCCGTCTGGTCGAGCGACGACGACCGGATCATCTTCTACGACTCGACCGGCACCCGCTTCCACGAAGTGAATCTGAGCGAAAGCCCCGTCCTGGCGACAAATGCCCGTTAGAGCGTCATCGCTATTCTCATTTTTGCGGCAGCACCAATCGCGGAAACGCCCGGGTTGGCCGTTCCCATTTCGGTCCCACCCCGGTAAATCAAACGTGACTGTAAGTGCTACGTGGTTGCCACACGGCCCTTGCGTGTCGAGTTCCTTTCGTAGACACTGTGTCTCGCCATACCCGTTTCCCTCCCAGGTCCAATTTCGAGGAGTTGCGATGTTCGCGGTCCGCACCGCCCGTACGCTCGGGCTGGCTCTCGCCCTGTGCCTCTTCTCCGGCGGCTTCGCCGGCGTGAGCACCGCACAGGAAAAGAAAGTCGAGAAGGCCAAGTCCAAGCTCAAGATCACCGTTCCGGCGGATGATGCCGAACTTCAGATCGAAGGGAAGGCCACCAAGCCAACCGGCACCGTCCGCGAGTTCGAAACGCCGGACCTGGAAGTCGGCAAGGCTTACGAGTACGTCTTCAGCGTTACCTGGCGGCCGAACAACTACACCGTGCTGACCCGCACGAAGGCCGTCGAGTTCAAGGGTGGCGTTGATATCAACGTTGACCTGACCAAGGTGGACCCGAAGAACCCGGACAAGGCCGTCATCCGCTGGGTTCCGACCCCGGAAGACATCGTCGAAGAGATGCTGAAGCTCGGCGGCGTGAAGGAAGGCGACGTCGTGTACGAACCGGGCCCCGGCGACGGCCGCATGCTGATCGCGGCTGTGAAGAAGGGCGCGAAGAAGGGCGTCGGCATCGAGATCGACGCGAAGAAGGCCGCCGAGGCAACCGATGCCGTCAAGAAGGCCAAGCTGGACGGCAAGATCACGATCATCGAAGGCGACGCCCTCAAGGACCGCGACTACAGCGAGGCGAGCGTTGTGCTGCTGTACATGGGCAATGAGTTCAACGCCCTGCTGCGGCCGGTTCTGGAGAAGCAGTTGAAGCCGGGTAGCCGAATCGTCTCGCACCGCTTTGTGATGGGCGACTGGGCACCAGACAAGACGATCGACGTGAAGGGTGCCGACGGCGACGAGTACAAGCTCCACCTGTGGACCATCAAGGAAAAGAAGTGAGTTGATTGCTTCCTGGCGAGCGGGGTGGCGTAAGCCCCCCGAGTTCTTGTGTTTTTTGAAATCAAAAGACAAAAACTCGGGGGGCTTACGCCGCCCCGCTCGCCAAGAATGTGTCACTTCTCGATCTTCGCTCGCTTCTTCAAGTCGTACTTGTCTCCGTGCTTCAACTCCTCGTAATCCTTGTCGCCGTCGGGCTTTTTCGTCGTGTCGTAGAACCCCACCTTGCTCTTGCCGATCACCTCGGCCGTGGTTCCCGTCACCACGATCGCCGTGGCTTCGTCCAGCCCGATCCCCAGGTATTGCGGGTACTTCTTCATCAGGCCGGTCATGTCGGCGGTTCGCTTGCGTGCGAAGAAGTGCTGATCGACCGCACAGCCCGGCAGAAAGCAGAGCCCCTTCTCGTACCCCTCGGCCGCCATGACGGTGTTCCCCAGCGGATGCCCTCGCGGCATGTATTCGCTCTGGATGCTCGCGCCTGCTGAACTGCCGCCGATCGCGCCGCCACGTTCCAGTACCTCGTGAATCCGCTTCTCGGTGAGCGTTCCGGCATAGGCATCCACGAATCGCCACTGCCGACCGCCACCGAACCACACGCCGCCGGCCTTCGTGAGCATCTCCGAGAACTTCGGGTCGTCGGCCACTTTCGGGTCGCGGGTGTGGAGCACCTTCACGTTCTTCGCGCCGAAGCGTTTCAGCGTCGAGACCTCGCCGATGGTCTCGGGGAGCGGGTCTTCCAGTGCAGTCGGCAGCACGACGATCAGCGCATCCGGTCCGCCGCTGGCCTTGATGAATCGCTCCCACATCTCGGCCGTGGAACCGCCGCCGCCAATGATGATCAGCGTGCCCTTGGGAACCACGGCTTCCGGTGGCTTCGCGGGCGGGAACGGTTCCTTCGCCGCGCGATTCGCTGCCGCACGGCGAAGTTGCACGATGTCGATCAGCGACCCCGCCTTGTAGGTGTCCGTGGCCGCGGGCTTCCCCGCACCCTTGGCGACGCACACGTTCACGGGCGAGTCCCCGATCACGCGAGCCACCCGCCCCTGAATCACGAGTGCCGAGGTTTCACCAACGGCGACACCCACGTACCCCGGCAGGTCGGCCAGGGCGCGTTCGAGTGGTGGAGTTCCGGCCCGCGAGTCGGAGACGTAATTCAGCACGAACCCCGGCAGGAAGCCGAACCCCGCACGCGAGGTGATCGGGCCTGGGCCGCCCTTGATGACCACGTCGGTCACGGCGGGAGTTCGGCAGCCGACCACTACACCGCGGGCGTGGAGCTTCTTCACTTCCTTCTCGACCGTGGTGCCGCGGTACAGGTCGAGGAGTGCATCGGCCGGTCCGCCGGTGATCCACACGCCGGTGGCGTCGGCGAGCGGCTTCGCGAACGCCGGGTCGTCGGCCTGCTTCCGATCGCGGGCGGCGAGCACTTCGACCGACAGCGGCTTCAGTTCACGCCACAGCTTCCGCGACTCCTCGCCCGTCTTCTCGGCGTCGGCGGGTGCGGGGATGACGACGATCTTCGCCTTCTCCTTGCCAGCGAGGTCGAAGAACGCCTTCTGGGCGTCGTCCGACACCTTCCCCCCGCCGACGATGACGAGCGGCCCGGGAAGCCCGGCGGGGTCGATGGCTGGCGGCTGTGCGTGCGCGACGACTGGCACGCACAACGCGACCAGCCCAAACAGGCAGAGCCGCGACGCGAAGCGGAGCGTGTGGCGAATCATGTGGGGGAAACCTCGGAGGGAATTTGGCCTGCACATCACGGGGTGATCTCGCAGCCCGACAAAGACAGTGTAACCAACTTCCCCCGCGTGTTACCTTGGCATTCGAGAAGTGACGTGCCCCGGAATCATCGTGGACGATTCCGCAATGGTGCGGAGCCGATTTCTACCACCTATTTCAGCCTTTAATGCGGACAGCCTTTCCGGAGGGGAGACAATGTAGCCTATGCGGAATGTTGTCCGCTTTCGTCGCGAGAATTGGTGGGACAATTCGGCTGCGCTGGGGCTCACGCCCAAGGCTTTTCCGTGGCTCACAGCGGGTCGATTGTGGCTCGATGAGGTGATAATCCGTTCCTGCGTCGCATGAATCGGACGTAGACTCGGAGATGAATTCCCCGTCGGCACCACAGCATGAGTGCCTATCTCATTTCTAGCACGTCACTTGGTTGATTTCTGCGGGGCCCGAAATTGTTCTAATGAACTTTCTTCCGGACAGGTCAACGGTTCCAGAACGATTCCGGACATGGGTGGGCATTTTGTCTGGAACCAATTTCCCGGATTGACGGCAACGGCCCCGCGGTGGTACGCACACGGTTCGGTCCACGCCCACCACGAGAGCCGTCATGGATTTCGCACGCACCACCGAGCACCGCATCTCCATTTGGGCGTGCCGTGGGCTGCTCGCGGGGTTGCTCGCGTTCCTCACGGTGCAGTTCTTCACGCGACCCACCGGCGACTGGGAATCGGTCTACCTCTCGGCCGCACATCACCTGCGTGATCACGGCGACGTGCTCGATGGAAAGAACGGCTACGTCTATCCGCCGTTCGGAGCGCTGTTCGCGGTGCCGTTCACGTTCGTTCCACGGCAAGTCGGGATCGCCGCGTGGGCGGCGCTGAACGCACTCGCAGCCGCGGTGATTCTGGTCTGTGCCTGGCGACTGAGCGGCGGGCGTGGCCTTCCCGGTCGCGTCGGAACCGGCAAGGCCGACTACGCCGCGTTCTGGCTCGGTGGGTTCCTCGTCGTCGGGTTCATTCTCGACACGGCCGCGAACTGGCAGACCGATCTCGTCATTGGGGCGGTGCTGATCGGCGGGTGCGCCCTACTCGTTCGTGGACGTTCGATCGCAGCGGCGCTGGCGTTCGGGTTCGCGGCGGCGTTCAAGTGTACGCCGTTGCTCTTCGCCCCGTACCTGCTGTGGAAGCGGCGATTCGTCGCGGCCGGCGTTGTCATGGTTGCTGCGATCGGGCTGAACCTGCTCCCCGATCTCGCGTACCCACCGAGCGACGGCCAGACTCGCCTCGTCGTGTGGAAGAATCGGTTCCTGACGCCGATGTCGGAAGCGAATCGCGATCCCGGGCAGTGGGCCAGCGCTGTGAGTTTCAACCACTCACTCGCGGGGTTCAACCTCCGGGTGCTGGCCTACGAACGGACGGACGCGAAGGAGATGCCCGTTATGCCGCGTGCCGACCGACCAACCGCAATCGAACTCAAACGGCTGAATCTGGCGTGCGTGGCGATGATGGGCCTGATCGCGCTCGTGTCGCTGTGGCGACGTTCCGGCGACATCACGCCCGGACCGGTGTTCGCCGCGGAGATGGGCGTGGTCGTCACGCTGATGCTGATGCTTTCGCCGATGTCGAGCAAGCCGCACTTCACGATCATGGTGCTGGCACAACTCGCGATTGTGCGGATCGGCTTCCTGACCCGCGACCGCGTGCTGTTGGGCCTCGCCACGGCAATCGCGATCGGCGGGCTCTGTACCGGCAAGGACATCGTTGGCCGCACGGCTTACGACTTCCTGATGTGGAACGGGTTGCTGTTCTTCCTGACGCTGGGACTGTTCCTGGGTTGCTGTCGGGCAAGATACCGGAGCGTTGGCGCGGCAGATGTGAGCGAAGTGGTTCCGGCCCATGCCGCAGTGGAAGTTCGCCGCGCGGCCTGAGTTGGCGAGCCGCGATTAAGTGGTGGGCTTGCAATCCACAGGTCAGAGGCCTGTGCCACTCAACCAGTCTTCTGGTGGCACAGGCCTCTGGCCTGTGCTTGCAATTCACAGGCCTGTGCCACCAAATCACTTTGGTTCGGAGGGTTTTGCAGACGGATCAGTCACGCTCGCCAGAAGCGGACGAGTTCGTACCGCAGAAATGAGGTCAACCCGCGTACGGTCGCCCAACTTCGCTTCGCCTCTCTCGGCTGATTGGTGGCCCACCTCGCAGCGGCTTCCACCGACTTCTCCACGACGTAAATCGGGGCGTTCAACGTCACCGCGAGCTTGTACCAGAACAGCGTCCACGGCCGAACGCCGCTCTTGCGGAAATACTGCACGTAGCCGGTGGTGACGCTCGAAGCGACGTAACCGATGTTGTCGCGGCTCGACGCCCGCCCGTGATGCACGATCTCGACATCACCAGCAAACACAACCGCCCGCTTCCGGCCGACCTGTGTCGAGAGGTCGATATCCTCGACGCCGAACCGGTAGCGTTCGTCCCAGCCGCCGACTTCTTCGAACACGTCCCGCGACACGAACACGGCCGAGCCCATCAGCACTTCCACAGGTCGCACGCCCTCAGGGTGGAACGAGCCGCGTCGATAGTTGGCGTGTGCCTGGCGGAAGAGTCCCGTCCAGCGAACGACAGAGAGCTTGTGGAGCAACGCCGGCAGGGTTGGCCGGCGACGGTACGAGATCTGAACGCTGCCATCGGCTTCCCGGAGCAGCGGCCCGAACATCCCGGCCGCGGGGTTCGCGCGTGCATGATCGAGGAGCCGACGAAGCGTTTGAGCGGGAACTTCGGTGTCGTTGTTCAGGAAAAAGAGGAACCGGCCGCGTGCGCGAACGGCTGCCTGATTGCTGGCGGCGGCAAACCCGGCGTTCGTAGTGTTTCGAATCAGGACGACTTGCGGGAACTCGGCTGCGACCATTTCCGCCGCGCCGTCGGTCGAAGCGTTATCCGCGATGACGACCTCGAAGCGAACCCCTTGCGGGTTGCCGAACAGCGATTGCAAGCACTTTCGCAGCAGTCCCACGCAGTTCCAGCTTGCAATGCAAACCGACACTTCGGGCGCAACGACTCGGCCGGGATCGAATCCCACCTTATCAGGACCAGAGAAAATCGCAGCCAACGGCATGGCATGACATCCTGTCAAACCCGGCGCAAGATACCCGGGGATGATGTCGTAACACGCCTGCCGTCGAAATGTCAATTCCTATCGCGTGGCCACGTTCACTGGCACCTCGATCGCAAACTCAAACACGTTTTCCTGCTCGGGCTTCACTTCACGCACAAGGCCCGACATGTCCGGGCGAGCGAGCTTCGGCGGGAAGAACGCAGATACCGCTGAGGTCGGTTCCAGAGTGGGAGGGGCCGCGAGCGCAACGCGATACCAACCCGGCGAGATGGGAATACCGTCCGTGAGCCGTAGTTCGTAGCGACCGTCAGCCCCGACGTTCCCGCGGATCGGCTTGCCACTACTGCCCCGCTCCGGGTCGGGGGTGAACACGACAACGCCACCAACGAGTGGTCGCCCCTGGAAAGTGACGGCACCACGAACCGTCGTCGGTTTTCCAGCGGTTTTGCGGCTGCAGCCGCCGGGCAACGCCACTGCCGCGACACCGAAGAGGAGCGCGACGATGGGCACGCACAACCGCATGAGCATCGACATGGGGGCACCGGATGAGAAAATTTTCGTCGCAGCGTTCGGGCTCGCACTTCTCCTATCGGTGTTTTTTGCGGTCGCTCCTCAATCTGGGTTCGGCATTCGGGGTTTCTGTTGTGTGATGTGGCAATTTGGGGCTTCGCATTCCGATTGACCCGGCGTGAGGGTTGGGGTAGAAGCACCCCCCACGGCACCGAGGGGAACGGAAAGCCGGCATTGTTGCCGGGCGTTCGACGTCCGGTGACGATTGGCGGACCAGGGACCGGAACCCCTGTCCCGCTTCTACCGATCACGAGGAGGCACGGAGTGAAGCGTACTAGCGCGTACCTGACGGGATTGTTGGGGTTCGGGGGGATGCTGCTCCTGGCTAGCGGCTCAAACGCCCAGGCCCCAGCGGGTGCCACGCCACCGCCAGCGGCGGCTCCGGCAGCCAACGCTGCCCGACCGACCATTGCCGTGTTCAACATGGCTGCGGTGATGCGGGACTACGGCAAGGCCAAGTACCAGGTGGCCATGCTGAACAAGAAGCGCAACGACATGTCCAAGGATCTGATGGCCTGGCGTGCGGAGTACATCAAGCTCCAGCAGGAAAGCCAGGACCCGAAGGTGATCGTGGATGTCCGCGAGCAGAACGCGAAGCGGATGGTTGCTCTGGCCCGCCAGATCGAAGACCGCGATCGTGAGGTCAACAAGACCCTCAACGAGGACGCGACCAAGATCATTTCTCAGCTCTACGACGATATTAAGACCGTTGTGGACAAGACGGCGGAAATGAACGGCTACCACATCGTGTTCGCTTACCCGGACGCGGTGACCAAGGAAGAGCAGGACAGCGCGATGGTGAAGGAACTGAAGTTGAAGCCACCTGCGGCCTCGCCGTTCTACGTCGCCAAACACGTTGACCTGACGGGTGTTGTGATCCAGACGCTCAACGCCTGGTATCCTTCTCCCGCCGTCCCGGCTGATGCGATGGCACCGGCACCAGCACCAATGGGTGGCCCAGCACCGGCACCAATGGGTGGCCCAGCACCGAAGTGACATGACTGGGTAAACCTCGCGGGGTCCGCGTGACGATAACAGTTACGCGGACCCGTTGCGGCGTGCAGTGGGGCCAGCGGCGACCAACAACAGGGATGTGGATCGAACCCCGGCAGGATGCCGGAAAAGGCTGAGCCCGTGCGAGTCACCGGATACCGCTGTCAGCGTACGCTGGCTGCCAACGTGAAAGTCGAGGGCGTAGGTTTCGTCACCGGAGCCCGCGTCCGCGTTCGGTTACGACCCGCACCTCCCGATAGCGGAGTCATGTTTCGGCGGACCGATCGTCCCAACTCACCCGCCGTTCCCGCACACGCTGCGTTCGTTACAGACACCCGCCGTCGCACAACACTAGGACCAGACACCCACGGTGTGACGCTGGTCGAACACCTCCTCGCGACCCTTGCCGGCTTGCGAATTGATAACTGTGAAATCGACATCGACGGCCCCGAACCGCCCGGACTCGACGGATCTGCGGCCGGATATGTGAAAGCCATTGCGGAATGCGGCGCGGTTGAACAACCGGCCACCCGCGCCATCTGGACGGTCAAGACTCCGGTCGTGATCTCGATGGCAGGCGCGACAATCGGCCTTCATCCGTCCACAGAGCCAGGACTCCGAGTCAGCTATCTGCTGGACTACGGGGTATTTGGCCCGATCCACCGCCAGACATTCACTCTCGACGTGCGACCTGACGAGTTTGTCCGTGAGGTCGCCAGTTGCCGAACATTTGTCACGGAAGCCGAGGTTCAGGGGCTTCACAGCCAGGGTATTGGCCGGCATTTGACATCGGCAGACCTGCTGGTTTTTGGCCCGGATGGCCCGATCAACAATACTCTCCGTTTTGGTGACGAACCTGCCCGGCACAAGGTTCTCGACATCCTCGGCGATCTCGCCCTGTGCGGGTTCGACCTCTCGGGGCATGTTGTCGCCTACCGTTCCGGCCACGCCTTGAACGTACAGTTGGCACTGCGACTCGCGACACTGGCGGATAGTTGTCGCAAGTCAAAAAGTCGAAAAGTCTCGACCTCCTTGAACCAGGCCGCCTGAGTTCTGCGAGGCGACATTCCACATTATGCGTTCGACATTCCGACGACTTGAGGCTCACATGACGCGCTTGCGTATGGCAGTAATCGGAGTTGGGCACCTTGGCCAGCACCACGCTCGCATTCTTTCAGGGATGCCAGATGTCGAGTTGGTCGGTGTTGTCGATGCGAACCCAGAGCAGGCACGCGGGATCGCGGCGAAGCTCGGCACAACCCCATACGACCAGTACACGCCGCTGCTGGGCCGGGTAGACGCAGTGAGCATTGTCACGCCGACTATCCACCACCATTCGGTAGCGAGTGCGTTCCTTCGAGCTGGCGTCCCAGTGCTCGTCGAGAAGCCGGTCTGCAGGACCGTTGCGGAGGCAGACGACCTGATTGCACTCGCGGCGAAGGCCAACGTCCCATTCCAGGTTGGGCACATCGAGCGGTTCAACCCCGCATTCGAGGAACTGGTTCGTCGTCCGATCCGCCCGAAATTCGTGGAAGCCGAACGGCACGGCCCGTTCACCGGCCGCTCCGTGGACATCGGTGCCGTGCTCGATCTGATGATTCACGACCTCGATCTACTGCTGTCGCTCGTCGGTTCACCGGTTCGGAACGTCTCCGCGGTCGGCGCGGCGGTCTTCGGTGGCCACGAGGACATGGTGAACGCCCGCCTGGAGTTCGAGAACGGTTGCGTGGCACATGTGACCGCAAGCCGAATCACGAAACTGCCCAAGCGTCGTCTCCGAGTTTGGGCTCCCGAGGGGTATGCCGGCATCGACTTCGTGACACGGAAACTCACCCTCGTTCAGCAAAGCGAGGAAGTTCGCGAGCACGGGTTGGATGTCGAACACCTCGATGCTGCGGCGAAAGCCCGACTCAAGGACGAAGTGTTCGGGCGATACTTGCAGGTGTTGAACCTGGACGGCGATCGCAAGGGCGACCAACTTACCGCGGAATTGAAGCACTTCGTGAACTGCGTGCGAACCGGGAACTGCCCGAGGGTCAGCGGCGAGGACGGCCGCAACGCGCTGGAGTTGGCGGAACGTGTTCTGACCGCGTTGCGGAACCACCAGTGGAACGGCCACGTCGAGGGACCGCTCGGCCCGAACGGCTTACCGCAGCCCGCTGGTTTCCTGTTCACGCCGATGAAGATCGCCCAGAACAAGGCCGCGTGATGACGAGCAGTGCGATGCCGCACGCGGCGACCGGCTCAAAGCGGTAACGAGCCGTCGTCCTTGCCAGCGATGAACGCGGCCTTGTGCCGCTCGAACGCATCGATCCGCGGTGTCATGTACGCCCGCAACTGAGCGAAGCTCCACGGGCGATAGTCGCACGCATCCACACCCACGTCTTTCGTGAGCATCGCCGGCTTGAGAGCATCTTCGCGTTCGAGGCGTCCGTGAACGTGTCCGTAGAAGTGCCAGCTTCCGTGGAATGACCTGTCCCAACTCCGCATCGGGTAGTGGTTCAGCCAGATCGGTTGGCCCTCCACTTCGATCATCCCCTGATCCATGCAGTCGTTGAAGGCGCTGGCGATCTCTTGCTGATCGTGGTTGCCCCACACGAGGTTCACCGTGCGGCAACGAATCCGGTTGCGGTAACGCATCGCATCGGCGTGCCCACCCCAACAGAAATCGCCGAGAATCCACAGCACGTCGTTGGGGGCAACAGCAGAGTTGATGGCGTCGAGAAGTGAGTTGTCGTGCCGCCGAACGGTCTCGGGCGATATGCGGAGTTTACTTCGCGGATCGTCGCGGGTCGCCGCGAACTCTTCGGGCGACAGGAACGGTCGCTGGCAATACTTGATGATGTTCCCGTGCCCGAAGTGCGTATCCGCTGTGAACCAGACTGGCATGTTTCACCTATTGTCTGTGGGTGGTTGTTCGTTGGTTGTGGTTGGTTGAGTGTGACACGCGACAGGCCTCTGTGGTTCGCCCACGCACCCGTTGCCAACGCCCCACAAACAACCACCCACCAACAACACCCCTCAGACGTCACTTCCCGTCGCTGATGCGGATGTTCTTGTAGCTGATCGCGCCGCCTTCAGCTCGCAGCGTGAACGGCCCCTTGTCGCCCTTCGTCTTCTGCGTCGCGGACTTTTCGCCGTTCACGAGGAAGTCGGCCGAGCCACCTTTCACCACGATTTCGAGCTTGTTCCACTCGCCAACCTTGACCCCCTTCACGTTCTCCTTGCCGCCGGCTTTGATGTCGAACTTCGTCCCCAGGAACAGCAGGTCGTTGTTGCAACCCTCGGCAGGTTTGAAGTCGAACCGGATCGTGAAGTCGCCGCTTACGGGGGCCGTGGTCTCGATGTACTTGTCGCCCTTCACCTTCGCATCGATCACCAACTCACCGTCGGCCACCTTGAACCGACCGGCGAAAGCTTCGGCCTTGCCTTCGAGAGCTTCCGGCTTGCCGTCCTTGCCGGCAGCCTTGGTTTGCCAGCCATCGAGGTTCTTGCCGTTGAAGATGAGCTTGTAGCCGGGTTCGAGCTTGAAGTCGTCGGCCGCGACGACGAAGCCGACGGTGAACAGAAACGCAACGCATGGCAGCAGACGCATGGAGAGAACCTCTGTAGTTGAGTCTCGCCCGATTCCTCGTCTTGGAGTCTCACCCGGTTCCGCAGAGCCGGAACAGGCTCGACCTCGACTCGGAATAGGCTCGACATCGGGTGGGAGCGTACTCACTGTGGGAATCCGACGGTGAGAACCACAGCCTACCGCACGCGAGAGACGAGTGCCAGAGCTGGGAAATACGTAAATATCGCGATTCGCGAGGCGTATGATAAGGTAAACAACCTGTGTCAGTGGGTTCACCCTCCGCCACATAAAAAACAAGGGAGCCGCACATGCCGGCCATTCTCGACGACATCTCCGCAGAGATCCTTGAACTGAAGAAGAAAATCGGAGCCACGATCCTGGCTCACTACTACCAGGAGGGCGAAATCCAGGCGCTCGCCGACGTCACCGGCGATAGCCTCAAACTCGCCCGCGAAGCCACCAAGGTCGATTCGCCCGTCATCGTGTTCTGCGGCGTGCTGTTCATGGCCGAAACGGCCAAGATGCTCAACCCGTCAAAGAAAGTGCTGCTCCCCGATCTAAAGGCGGGTTGCAGCCTCGTGGACGCCTGCCCCGCGGACAAGCTCGAACGCGAGCAGGAACGCCTCCGTGCCAACGGCCACAAGTTCCAGACGGTCTGCTACATCAACAGCTCCGCGAAAGTGAAGGCACTTTCGGACTGGGTCGTGACATCCGGGAACGCCGAGGACGTGGTGCGGAACAAGGTGCCCGAGGGCTACGAAATCTTGTTCGTGCCGGACAAGCACCTCGGGGCGTACATCAAGGACGTCACGGGCCGCGACATGATCCTGTGGGATGGCTCGTGCATGGTTCACGAGATCTTCAGCCTCGGCGACCTGCTGAAGATGCAAAAGCAACACCCTGGAGCGAAGACGATCGCGCACCCCGAGTGCCCCGCGAACATCCTCGGCCATGCGGACTTCGTCGGCGGCACGGAGGCGATGATCAAGCATGTCGGTACGTTCAAGGAACCGACGACGTTCCTGGTGGCGACCGAAGCGAACATGATGTGGGACTTGCAGCGTCGAAACCCGCAGCACACGTACCTCGGCGTGCCGGGCGTGTCGTGCTCGTGCAACAAGTGCCCGCACATGGCACGCAACACTTTGGAAACGGTCCGCGACTGCATGAAGTACGGCAGGCCGGAGATCCTCTGGCAACCGGAGTTCGACAAGGCGAAGGAAGTGCTCGCCCGCAGCTTGCTGAACCCGCCGGTGGCCGTGACCCCGGTCGTCGAAGACCACCCCCACGGGGACTGAAGACATGACCGAAGTGCAGCCAGTCCCCGAACGGCCAGAGACGCTGGAAGAATTCGAAGCCTTCCAATCGAGTATCATGGCGGATCGGGCCGAAATTGATCGCGTCACCGGTGCTGGAAAGTATGGTTCCGAGTCACTGTCCGAAGGAGCGCCCAGGATGTCAGCGATTCGCGTGAAGACTCGCATCCCCGAGAATCGTCAGATCACGCTCACGTTGCCCCCAGACTTCCCTGTGGGCGACGCGGAATTGGAAATTTCGATGCATGAGCCGGAGGCGGAAGTCGTTGTCGTATTGCCTCCCGACAATCGACCGAAAGCGTTCCCACCGCGACCCACGAACGCGGTCCTCATTCCTGAATATGAAGCATTCGATCGATTGCTTCCGGAGTTGATGAAGCAACACGCTGGGCGGTACGTCGCGCTGCGAGGCGGAGCCGTGGTCGCGGTTGCAGATAGCGAGGTCAGCGCGTTGACCGCTGCCCAGCAACAATCGCCTGGGACGCCGGTTTACTGTCGGCTCGTGACGGATCAACCGCAACCACTCGAACGTATCCCGTCGTTCCGCCAACTTCCAACGGGATGATCGCGATGCCCGTCACGTTCCGATACGTCACAGCCGAGTCGCCACCTGCGCCCTACGTCTTGGTTTCGGTTGGTCGCCCGGATGGAACGACACTCTTGTTGGATGTGCCCGCGAAAGTGGATTGTGGTGCTGACCGGACGGTGTTTCCCACGCAACTCGCGACCCAACTCAAACTCGAAGAGGTGGAACGCCGCGAGTTTGAAGGTCTTGGTGGGCAGCGCGTCACGATGTCGATCTTTCACGTCCTTCTGACAATCCGAGGTTGCTCGGCTGTGCAGGTGGCTGTGGCAGGCAACGACAGTGAACCGCACATTCTCATTGGTCGAGACGTGTTGAACCTCTTCCGCATCGTGTTGGATGGGCCGAACGCGAAACTCGAGATCGGATAATTGATCGCGAAGGGGTATCGTGGTCAGAATCACTCCTCGGAATCTTTTGCATCGGCGAGATGTAGCGGCTTATCGTAGACGTAAAGAGTTTTGCCTGGAAGGATTCGCCATGCCGCAGATCGTGCCCAATCGTTTCCTCGTTCGCGTCTCGCACCCGTGCCCATACGTCAAGGACGTACCACGCGACACCGAGAAGCACGACAACCTCGTCGAGTTGCCCGAAGAAGCTCGGATCGAGAACTTCGCGGCGCTCGACGAGCAGAAGAACTTCGCCGACGTGCGGCTCGCGTGGAACGACTTCGGCCTCGCCGTGCAGGTCGAAGTGAAAGGTAAGCAACTGGTCGCGGTCGGTGATTCCGACAAGCCCAAGACGAGCGACGGGCTCTGGCTATTGCTCGACACCCGCGACGCTCGGGCGAGTCACCGGGCAAGTCGGTACTGCCATCACTTCATGTTTCTGGCTGCGGGTGGCGGTGTCGATAAAGATGAGCCGTTCGTAGCGCAGTCAAAGATCAACCGTGCCCAGCAAGACGCGCCCGCCGCGAACCTCGCGGACGTGCTGTTCCGCAGCGAGCGTATCAAGGGCGGGTATCGGCTCGAAGCGTTTATCCCCGCTGCCGCGTTGTCGGGGTTCGACCCACAGGAACATCCGCGGCTCGGCGTGTACTACTGCGTCCGCGATCAGGAACTGGGCGATCAGTTCCTCAGCGTGAACTGGGACTTCCCGTTCGGGGAAGACCCGTCGCTGTGGGCCGTGTTGGAGTTGGTGAAATGACGAAGCCCACGGATTGCTATCCGTGGGCTTGTGTTCATTCCAGCCGAATCCCCAGCTTGTCCGGCGCGGGAACTACCACGGCGGGCGCTTCCAACCGAATCCCGAGTTGTTCCGGCGACGGCACTTCGACCGGTCGCACGGTAACCGCCACGGGTTCGGGGTCAGGCAATATCACCACGGGGGCCGGCTTCGGCTGCACGGCAACGGGGCGAGGTTGCGGATACTGCGGCCGGGGTTGCTGATACTGCGGTTGCGGTGGGAAGTACGGTTGCGGTGCTCCGTACGGTCCGGCTTGCATGTACGGGTCGAAGGTTGGCAGACCGCCAACCGGGCCACAGCCCACAGGCGTTCACCCCGCGCCGGAGCGACCCGGCACGAGGGTGAACCACAGAGAGACGCCGACCACAACAGCGGTCGGCACCCCAAACCAAAGTGCGATCCTTCGCATAAACATCCCGCTTCCTTGCGGAGTGCCGGTGGAATCCTTTCCGACCGAGCGGGTGGATACATAACTTCTCTGCCAACCCCGTAAATCCCAGTTTTCGGAGCCTCCCCATGTTCGCGCTGCTGCTCTTGACAGGTTTCCTCGCCGACGGCGAATCGAAACTCACGCTCAAGCCCGGCTGGAAGGCGACGGGCGAACTCAGCTCCGAACACGCCACGCAGGCCGCCGCGGCAGACGAGAAACGCGTGTTCGCCGTCAGCAGCACGACGGTCGCCATGTATGATCGGGCCAGCGGCAAGTTGCTCGCCAGCGCCGGCGGCGCGACACATCTCAACAGTGCGTTCCTCCTCGACGGCAAGGTGTACTGTGCCCACTCGAACTACCCGAAGAAGCCGGAGACGAGCGAGATTCGCGTCTACGACCCGGCGACGAACAAGCTCACCGTGTTCCACGACTTCAAAGACCCACCCGGCAGCCTCGTGTGGAACATCCACGATGGCAAGCACTGGTGGTGCTGCTTTGCGCATTACGGAGCCGACGCCGCGAAGACCGTGCTCGTCCGCTTTGGCGACGGCTTCAAGGAAGAGCAACGCTGGACGTTCCCGAAAGTCGTCGTGGACGACTGGGACAAGATGAGCGCGTCCGGCGGCATCTGGGACGGCGACACATTGCTCGTGACCCACCACCATTACAAGGTGCTTTATCGCCTGAAGGTGCCGAAGGACGGGAAGGAACTCGAACTGGTCGAATCGCTAACGTGCCCGTTCCCGGGCCAAGGAATCGCCACCGACCCGAAGACTGGTGGCCTCGTCGGCATCGACCGCCCCACGAAGAAGGTCGTCTTCGCAGGGAAGTAGGAGCAAGCCTCACAGAAACCCACCGACGGAACGCGAGGGACCTACTTTCCACACCCACCCGGCTCGCGTTCCGAAGTGGAAAGAACAGGCAGACTAATCCTCCCCTTGTTCTCTGCATCAGCAGCCGACTGGAGGAGGGGCAACAACCCATGATGCTCCTTTGGGCCGAAGACGACAAACCAGCCAAGAGCTAACCAGACGAGGAAGAACGGGAGCACCGCAGGGGAGTAGGCGAACACCACGACTCCGACGACCATCATCAGGAGGTCAAAATAGAAGTGCAACTGAACTCGAAGTCGAGACACGCTTCGCATCGTCTTTTTGGCCCAGAACAAGGGCACAAGCCACGACTGAAGCCCGCACCGTCCGGTTCCATACGACCCGCACCGAGAGCAGGTCGTCTCGCCCATATCAAGGAACCACAACGCGAGGAGGGCCACGAGCCCGAGCCCGAGCCCGAAGTACGGGTTCACGCTGAAAGCAACAGCCAACAATCCCAATGCCCATGGGATGACCAGCCATCCCCATGCCATGAACAGAAGTTTCCGGGGCGACTTTTTCACGTGTCCACCATGATGGTCCAGCTTGGAATGCAGCTGCCAGCGAACACGAGGAGTTGGCAGTCCCCGCCATAATAACCATCAGTCATTCTTTAGATACTATTGTTCCTGTAAATCCATGAAATCCACGGAATTGCGTGTATTCGTTTAGGCCGTTGAAATGGTCTCGTCGGCATCGACCGCAGCGCGAAGAAGGTCGTGTTCGTCACAAAATAGGGCTAACGGCCTATCAGTTCCACGGCAGCGGCACAAACGGCTGCGAGAGACGAGACGATTGGAACTCGCGGGCAGTCCTGTCCAAAGCGATGCTGGATGTATCGCGCCCCGCTGAATCCGTCCTCGATGCCGATAACCAACCGCACGTCGTCGCGTTCGTGTCGTACCTTCCACTCAGCAAGTTCGAAGCGACTGGTTTGGGCATAAGATCGACCGGGTACTCCCACCGATTCGTGAGCCAACCAGAACAAGATCACGCCATTCTCCGCAGCACGACGCAGATAGTGTGTCTCCCAATCAACCTGAGCGGCGTAGTCGAACTCGCGGGAACGATCCAGACGGCGAGGCGATGCAACCGAGAACGTGGGTGCGTGTTCAACGAACCAACGGATCGCGTCGCTTTGCCAGTCGGGTGCTCCCTGGATGGGACCGGCCAAGAATACGAGCGGTCCCTCGATGGGGATGATGGTTGGCGGCGACAACACGATACTCACGAAATGTCCTCCTAAACCTGTGCGGTGTCGCCCAGTCGCGGCAGTTCGTCGAGCGAGCCAAGGCTGAAGACCGTCAAGAAGCGCGGGGTGGTGCCGTAGCGCACTTCGCGTGTGCCGGCTTCAGCACGGTGTTGCACCGCGACGAGGCCGAGACGCACGAGCTGGCGAAGGATCGAGCCCGAATCCGTGCCGCGGATCGTGTCCACTTCCGCCTTGCCGATCGGTTGACGATACGCGACCACCGAGAGCACGTCGAGCGCTGGCTGGCTCAGGCGCGCTTCGCGTGGGCCGCCGAAGAGTCGTTCACGCAGGGCGCGGTACGTCGGCGTGATCGCGAGCACGTAGCCGTCGTCGCGCGGCAGAATGGCGTAAGGGCGGCGTTGCTGGCGGTAGCGTTTCGTGAGCGAGTCGATGGCTGCGGTGAAGCTCTCGCGTGTCAGGCCGCGAACGGCCATACAGACTGCTTCGGCTGTAAGCGGGTGCCCGCCGACGAACAGCATTGCCTCGATGATCTGCTCGGGGGATGGTGGTGTGTCATCCGTCTGAGGCGAGCGGGGGTGCGTCAGCCCCCCGAGGTTTTCTGTCCCGAGGTTTTCTGTCCCGAGGTTTTCTGTTCGCGGTTCACTCGGGGGGCTGACGCACCCCCGCTCGCCCAAATCCGGTTCCGGTTCCAACAGGGGTTCGGCGTCGAGTTGCCACTCGCCGGCAAGGTTCGGGAACGGTTCGTCGTCGGGGTGGCGTCCTGCCATAATCGTGACCCCGTCAGTTGTGCGGGAGGAAGAAGACCCCCGTTACGAAGGTGCCCGCCCACACGATAGCGAACAGGATGCCGAACGCAATGTGGACCGACTTTCGCCGCGTCTTCCCCGTGTACAGCATGATCGGCAGCAGGAGCGCCGACGGAATGGAGAAGCACAGGTGAACGCGAAGTGCCGCACGGGTGGCGTCGTCGAACGTCGCGGACACGTTCACGAACTGGAGCAGCACCTCGAAGCCGATCACCGTGGTGAGCGTGAGCGCGAAGAACAGCGTGTTGATCTGCCCGTGCAACCGCGGCCGCTTCAACAGCAGTGCAACGAGCGATGCCACAAGCAGCACCGTCACGGTTGCGACGAGTACCTTGAGCGTCAGGATAATCTGCGGGCCGGTCGGCATTCTATACCCCAGTTTAGCCGCGACACGAAGTGGAGCGCGGACCCAACCGCGCTCCACTTCGTGTCGCGGTTAAACGAATTCACCCGATCGCGTTCGCCACGGCATTGCCGATGTCGGTCGTCGTGTGCTTGCCGCCCAGGTCTGGCGTCAGCACCTTGGCCTCGGCGAGCACCTTGCTCACGGCACCACGCACGGCCTCGGCACTCTTGGCAAGGCCAAGATGGTCAAGCATCAGTGCCGCGCTCAGGATTGCGGCCATCGGGTTGGCGATCCCCTTTCCGGCGATGTCCGGAGCGCTACCGTGAACCGGCTCGAACATGCTCGGGAACTGTCGCGTCGGGTTGATATTCGCTGAACTCGCCAAACCAATGCTACCCGTGACGGCAGCGCTCAAGTCGGTGAGGATGTCGCCGAACAGGTTGCTCGCCACGACCACGTCGAACGCTTCGGGCTTGCGCACGAAGTCCATCGCGGCCGCGTCCACGAGCAGCGAGCTACTTTGAACGTCTGGGTAATCTTTGCGGACTGCTTCGAATGCGTCGTCCCACAGCCCAAGTCCCCAAACCTGCGCATTCGATTTGGTGATGCTCGTCAGTTTCTTGCGGGGGCGCTTCTTGGCCGTCTCGAACGCCGCACGCAGGATGCGCTCGCAGCCGCGCCGTGTGAAGATGCCGGTTTGCACCGCAATCTCATGCTCGGTGCCGGGATACAGGTTCCCGCCAACCGGGGCGTATTCGCCCTCGGTGTTCTCGCGGAACACCAGCATGTCGATCTCGCCGGGCTTCTTGCCGACGAGCGGACACGGCACGCCCGCAAAGAGGTACGCCGGTCGCAGGTTCACGTACTGATCGTACTTGCGCCGCATCGGCAGCAGCAGTTCGTGAACCGTGATCTTGTCGGGAACGCTCGGGTCCCCCACAGCGCCGAACAGGATGGCGTCGTGGGGCTTGAGTTGCTCCCAACCGTCTTCAGGAAGCATTCGGCCGTGCTTCTTGTAGTACGCCGTGCTCCACGGAAGCCGGTTCCATTGAAGGTCGGCACCGTCGTACTTGCGTGCGGCAGCCTCAGCCGTGCGAATTGCCTGGTCGATCACTTCGGGGCCAATTCCATCGCCGCCGATAACCGCGATCCGGAAAACCGCCATTGAACCCGCCCTTCACCGTGGTTATGTCATCGGAAAAGTCTTCCCACCGGGAACCGCCCTACCCGCAATGATCTTTCGGGGGCCGGTTTCGCCACACACGAGGTGGACTCCGGACACCCGGTCAGTGAGAGTACAGGTGGTGAACTCTGCCGGTGAATATCTCGCTGGTGTAGTCGCCCACGGAGGCGGGTCAAGATGACGGCAACGAACCCGCGAACCCGAATCCTCTCTCGCCGGGCGTGTATCGCCGGGTTGGCAGGCTTCCTCGCGCTCACCGGATGCAAGAGCCGCGACAGCGGCGGAGAGGTCGGCGCAGGTGGCGCACCGACGAAGATTCGTGATCCACTTGTCTACGGGCCAACACGAATTCCGCCTCAAAATGTGCCTCTTCCCGAGCGTGGCGGCATCGGGGCGAAGGGGCGCGCCGACCCACTGACAACCCCCGCGGGCAAGAACGGCGACAAAACCGGCGTGGGCTATTCCGACAGCCCGGATCGGTTCAAGGGGGCGTACAACCCCGGTCCCGGAACCGCACCCGCCGCGCTCGCCGGAAAAAATCTCGACGCCGAAGAATTGAAGATCGACACCCCAGACAACCGGGTTCCCTTGCGACAAGCGAGTGGCGTGTTGCCGGCAGGCAGTGTGGAAGCCCCGTCGCCGCCGGGCCTGGAACCGCTGTTCTCGGAACTTGCGAAGTATGGGGTCACGCGGGCGGATCGTACGCTGGTACAGGAGAACGGCGACTACACCTTCCGTGCGTCCGTGCCGATCAGCGGGAACGGTGCGAAGCGGCAGTACACCGCCGTGGGCAAGACCGGCAATGAAGCCGTGAAGCAAGTGCTCGATCAGGTCATCGCCGACCGGAAGTGATCTTGGCGAACCTGCGAAGCCGCAAGCGGTGGCTGTGAGTCCCACAGCCGCCGCTTGCGGCTTCGCGGTTTTCAGAAACGATCATCTCACTTCTTCACACGCCCCAGGATCTTGTCCAGCGCAACGCCAGCGGCTGGTCCCGCGATGGGGTCGCTGCGTTCGGTTCGCTTGCCATTCCCGCGCACCTGCCGCAACTTCTCGACCGCCTCCTTCGCACCGGGGCCGATGTCGCCGAGCGCGGTTGCGGCCGCGATCCGAACGGTCCCTTCCTTGTCGTCGAGCAGGCGAACCAACTGCGGAACGGCTTCCTTCGCGGCCGGGCCGATTCGGCCAAGGCACTTCGCGGCGGCTTCCTTCGTGCCGTCGCTCCGCTCGCCGAGCAACTTCTGAAGCGCGGGCACGTCGGCCGCAACCGGCCCGACCAACAACAACGCTTCGGCTGCAGCCATTCGCACCGAGGCGTTCTTATCCGTCAAACCAGCGCGAACATCACCAGCGGCGTTGGCTACGTCGCCGTCGATGGCCGCGAGCGACACCTTGGCCGTGAGTGCGAACTCGGGGATCGACCCGTTCGCGATCTTCTCCACGTCGGCCCTCACGGGCTTCGCACGAGCGCCGGCCGTCGCCAGCGCCCGCATCGCTGCGATTCGAGCATTTGTCGCCCGGTCGGTCGTCGCCATCTCGATCAGCTTTGCGAGAGCCTCAGGAGGGATCGGGTCCAGTTTCGCGAGCGTGTTCAGCGCGAGGAACCGGATGGGGGAACCGGTTTCGCCGGCAGCCTTCAGCAGAACCACGGAGAGTTCCTTCGAATCGGGGGCAATCACAGCCAAAACTTCGAACAGATGCGCTCGCCGCTCCGGTGACGTGGATTTGTCGCCGGCGATGCTCAGCAACAGGGGGAACGCGGGCTTCGCGCCCACTCCGATTCCCAAAAGCACCTCAATGTACTGGTCCCGGATACCAGAGTCGGTCTCGTCGGGGATCGCCTTCACAAGCGAGTCGGCTGCCGGTGCCGCTGCTGGCCCGAGTCTCGTGAGCACCGTCGCGACCCGCTGACGGATCTCGCGTGCGGCTCGCCGCTGGAGTTCCGGGGTGGAATCCGGGGCTCCGGCTCCCGTGTCGGCCGCCAGTTTGCCTAACTCAGCCGCGTACTTAGCTGCCTCCACAGGCTCCAAACTTCCGACCACGCCCACTGCCGCATACCGAGCGAATGGGTTCTCGCTGCTGAGTTTGCCCAACGCAACGGGGATGAGTGCCTTGCCCGCGTCGCCCATTCGGGGGATCGACTCGATCGCGGTTTGTGCGATGGCGTTGGGGGCGTCCATCGCGCGTTTCACCAGATCGATAGCATCCTCTTTCCCTTCACCAATCCGGCACAGCGCGCACGCGGCCTCGATTGCAACATTGCCGAACGAATCCTTGAGGGCATCCTTGAGTTTCCCGGCGACAGCTTTGGATGGTTCACCGATTTCACCCAGGGTCTGGGCTGCCAAGCCGCGGACCCAGGGGTTGGAGTGCGTGAGGAGTCCTGCGGTCGGCACCACGGCCGGTTCGCCGATCGCCGTGAGCGCGTTCCAGTACGCGATATCGGCACCGGGTTCATAGGCGACGGTGGGATCGGGTTCCTTCACGTAGCTCTCGTTGATGGCCTTGATGAGCGCATCGAGTGCCGGGGCCGCTTTCGGCCCAACGAGGGCTAACGCGGCCGCGCTGGAAGTGCGAACGGTTGCGGTTTTGTCCTTCAGGCCAACGATGAGATTCGGCACGGCTTCCGCCGGCATCTTGCTGAACCCGGAGAGTTGCTCAGCCGCAAGCCGGACGATATCCCGTCGAGTATTCGTGAGCATTGCCGAAAACGCGACCGGATCGGATCCCCCAATTGCCCTCAGTGCGTCGAAGGCGGCACGGTGAATATTGGGGTCGGGATTGACGCAGAGTTTCAGGACGTCGGGTGCCAAGGGATTGGCGAGCGAACCGAGCGTGCCGATGGTGTACAGGGTGTGTTCGCGGATTGCCGCATCGGGGTCGTTCAACCCTTCGCGAAGGATCGGGAGCCCTTTCTCCTTGAGTGCCGCCTGCCCTTTCTCGCTGCGATTCAGAATGCTGGCCGCCAGTTCGCGAGAACTGTTTACCTTGGTCGGCATCGCCTTGCCGGCACCCGCTGTGGCCTTGTCCCTGAGCAAGTCGAGCAGGCCGTTCACGGTGTCGGGGTCAGTCGCGACCCAGACCACAAGCTCATCCGCGGCTTCCTGCTTCACCTTCAGGTCTTTGCTGGCGAGCCCCTTGAACCAGTACGCGCGATCCTTGGCGAGCTTTTCAGCAGGCGTGAGTTCAGCAGGCGTTTCCGTTTCGGCACCCGTGTCCGTCGGTTCCGGTGGCTTTTTCTTGGAGCAGCCGCCCGCGAGGCCGAGCATGAGTGCAAACAAAAGTAGATATCGCATGGCACTTGCCGGGAAATGGGTGTCGAGTTGCAGACGCATTGTAGAAACCCAAATGCACTCTGATCGAATTTGCTCAATACGTATTATCGCAGACCATGCAGTAACGTTGCTTCGGCTTCCCCGCGTTCACCCGACCACACCCCGGACACGCATCCGGATGCTTCGCCCCCGCAGGTGTGGCCGGCTTCGGTTCTGGGCGAACCGGTGAGGCGGGGCTCCCGGTTGCTGGGCGAGCGGGGGATGTGAGTCCCCCGGCTGGCACTGGTGGCTTCATCGCTGCCGGTGCGGGCGGCGCGACGGGTTTCGCCACGACCGGTGCCGGTGGTGCGGCGGGCTTCGGCGTGACCGGCTTCGGCGCGGGAGCCGGCGGGCTGATCGGCATTGGAAGCGAATCGTAGTCGTCGTCCGCCGAAACGCGAGAGAGGGGAGCTTTTGCTGGCGGGGGAGGTGGCGACGCCGGCACAGGCGCTGCAACGGCTCCCGTGCCCGTACGAACGGTGACGGTCACGTTGCCGACTTCCTTCGAGAACCCTTCCGCAACCTGGGATTCCCGCTTCATCACAGTATCGTCGCAAATCACCTTCGCGTCACGCACAAAGAAACGCAGAGCCAGCGGGGCCGCGCCGCGTGCCCACACGGTACACATTTTCGCGTCGCCGCCGATCTTCACGGGTTCCGGCCCGAGGTTCACCGTGATCGTCTCGCGGGCACCGTACCGCACTTCGAGCCACGCACGCCGGAACGCCGCTTCCACGATCGCGACCATGAGCCCGATGCAGAACCCGACCAGCAATCCGCCGACGAGCCGACCCACGAGTTCGCCCACGCCCGACGCGGCGAGGAACCCCACGGCACCGACCGCGCCGCCGATCGCGCCGCCCGCAAGCCCGAGCGTCCACTTCAAGTTCGGAATGAACGGCGACAGCCCCGCACCCGCGAGCCCACCCAGGAGAATCCAGCCGAGCACGCGGAACGCCGTGGCGAGGGTCGCGTTGTCCGGCGCGAGGAAGAACAGCCCCTGACCCGCGGCCCCGCCCACGAAGCCGACCACCAGCCCGCCGAGCAACCCGGTGACAACGCCGCCGAACGACGGGAGCGTGCCGCGGAGGTAGTGGTGCTGCCCCGCGAGCAGTGCCAGGCACACGAGGGCCGCGATGGCACCCGCCCACAGCCCGCTCCGCAGGACCACCTTCCCCTCGCTCCCCGCGGCCGACTGCTCGCCCGACTGCAAGCTCTTCACGCCGAGAACCGGAGCCTCGCCGCGCGACGCCACCTGCGGCTTGCTGTCGGGAACCTTCGCCCGTGCCGCCTCCGTGACGGCCGTGCTGAAAGTCGCCAGCACGGGGTCGAACCCCTCGTCGCCGCGAACGATGTCGCCGAGGTCGAAGTGCTTGCCGCCGGTCTTCTCCAGACCGGCCGACATGAGCGACTTGTAGTCGTCCAGGTCGAGTTTCTGAATCACGAGGTGAACCGAATCAATCTCGGCGGCCTTCACCGCACCCGCTGCCTTTTGCACCGCGGCCGGAATCCCCGCGTCGCTGTGCCGCCGGTTCTGATCGAGTACCTTCGGCGGGGCGTCCGTGATGAGCAGCAGCACCTTCGTCGCGGACTTGCGGAGTGGCATCTGGGTCGCGGCCGCGATCGCTTCGAGGCTGCTCTCGGGAATGTCGCCGCCGCCCGACGCGCGGAACGTGCCGACTCGCTCGCGGAAGTCGATGCCGTCTGCGGTGAAGACTTCGTCGTTGCCGAACATCACGACTTCCACCTTCTCGCCGGGGACGGTGACGTCGCGGAACGTGACGAGCCCCAGGCGGTAGTCGATGCGTGCTTTCGCGAGCGTGTTGGCGAACTTGCCGATGCCGTTCTTCAGGTCGTCGATCGCCCACTGCATGCTGGAAGTGACGTCGAGCACGAACACGATGTCGGCTTGCGGGCGGGGCGGGTTCCACACCTTCAGGTTCACGGCAGCGTCCGCAGTCGCGGTCTTGCCGTTGGAGGTCGCCTCGGCCACGAGCCTCGCCGTCTTCGTGGTCACGGGAGCCGAACGCCCGCCGACAACGACCACTTCGCCCTCGGTCATCTCGGCGGGAATGGTGACGGGGGCGGCGGTCACGCCCGCGGGCAGGTCCTCGAACCGAACGGTGACGGGGCCGGTGAAGTCGGCACGGGCGATCTGCACGGGGAAGGCGTTTCGCCCATCGACGAAGACCTCGACATCCTTCGACGCGGCAATCGCAACTCGCGGCTCGGGGAGGCTCGCGGTCGCGGCTGGCGGCTTGAGCACGAACCAGATCAGTTCGCCGAAGACGAGGGCACCGAGCAGCCCGCCGACGGCCCCGTACAGGCCGAACAGCAGCGGCTTCGGCAACCGGGATAGCGCCTTCGGTGCGGGCATGGAGGGAACTCCAACATAAATGTACACCGGTTAGCGGTCGCCCCTTCGGGGCGACGTTCCGGGCCGTGGTCCCGTTGGGATCACCGCTAACCGCGCACTCGATTCAGTACGTGTTATCGCAGAGCATACAGTAACGCGCTCCGGGGCGGCCGGGGTTCTTGCGACCGCAGCCGGGGCACGCTTCGGGGTCGCGCGGGCCGCTCGGCTTCGCAGCCTGAACGGGTGCCGGTGCCGGCGCTGTCGGGCGTGGTGGCGGTGCGACCGGCTTGGGCAACGGCATCGGCAGCGGATCGTCGTCGAGCGATTTCACTTCCTGGCGAGCGGGGGGTGTTAACCCCCTGTTCGGAACAGGCGCGGGGGCCGGGCGAGCGGGCGTTGCCACGGGTACCGCGCTCGTGCCGGTTCGCACCGTGAGCCGCACGTTGCCGATCTCGCGGGCGTCGCCATCGGAAGCGACCGACTCCGTTCGAGTGGGCGAATCCTCGCAGATCACCTGCCCGTTGCGGATGAAGTAGCGCAGTGCCAGCGGAGCGGCACCGCGTGCCCACACCGTGCAAGCCGGGCCGTCGCCGCCGACCTTCACGGGCTCCGGGCCGAGGTTCACCGTGATCGTCTCGCGTTCGCCGTACCGCACTTCGAGCCACGCTCGCCGGAACGCCGCTTCGACCACCGCGACCATCAACCCGATGCAGAAGCCGACCAGCAACCCGCCGACGAGCCGCCCCACGAGGTCGCCGGTGAGCGACGACACCGCAATGAAGCCGATCGCGCCGACCGCGCCACCGATGGCACCGCCGGCGAGACCGTGAACCTTCTTCAAGTTCGGAATGAACAGCGACAGCCCGACCCCCGCGAGCCCGCCGAGGAGCGCCCAGCCGATCAGTTGGAACACGATGGATATGAACTTGCCGCCCGGCGCGATCATGTACAGCCCTTGCCCGGCCGCTCCGCCGATCAGCCCCGCGACCAGTCCGCCCGCCAGCCCGGTCCCCAGCCCCGCCGCGGCCGGCAGCGTTCCCCGCAAGTAGTGGTGCTGCCCCGCGACCAGCGCGAGACACACCAGCGCCGCGATCGCACCCGTCCACACGGCGCTGAGAACCGCGAGCCGCACTTCCGAACCCTTCGCGTAGTCCACGTTCGATTGAAGCGACTTCTGCCCGAGTTCCGGCTTCGCGGCCTCGCCACCGACCTGCAACTTGCCGTCGGGGTTCTTCGCCTTCGCGGCCTCGGTCACGCGAACACTGAACTTGTCGAGCAGTGGGTCAAACCCGCGGCCGTTCGCGACATCGGCCAGGTCAAAGAACTCGCCCTTGGCTTTCTCAAGACCCGCGTCGCGGAGCGGTTCGTAGGTCGCGAGCAGGAACGGCTTCCCATCCTTCCCGTTGGGAACGACAAGGTGAACCGAGTCGATTCCCTTCTCCTTCACCGCGGCGGCCGCACGACGAACCGCGCCCGGAATCTCCGCGTCGCTCAGCCGGCCGGTCTGGTCCACGACCTTCGGCGGCGCGTCGGTGATGAGCAACAGCACCTTCGTCGCGGACTTGCGGAACGGCTGCTTGGTCGCCTCGGCCACGGCTTCGATGCTATGCTCGGGGATGTCGCCGCCGCCCGCCGCTTTCAGCAAGCCGACCTGATCGCGAAACGCCTCGACGTCCGTGGTGAACGGCTCGCCCTGGAATTTCAGCACGATCATCGCGTCGGAATCGGCCATCAGGTCGCGGAACGCGACGAGCCCGATGCGGAAGTCGATCTTGTTCCGTTGCAGTGCGGCCGCGAACGAGCGAACGCCGTTCTTCACGCCGTCGATCTCGTTCTGCATGCTGGCCGTCACGTCGAGCACGAACATGATGTCGGCTTGCGGCCGCGACGGGTCGGTGACCACGACGCGGGTTTTCGCCGTGGCCGTGATCGCCTTGTCGCCCGCTTTGGCTTCCGCGACCACGCTGATCGGCACCGAACCGACGGCCGCGCCGCGTGCGGTCACGGTCGCCGTGGCCCGGGTTTCGCCCTTTCCGATGGCGACGGGTTCGATGGACACGCCAGCGGGAAGGTTGTCGAACCGCACGGTGACGGGGGCGTCGAACTCGGCTCGCGCGACCTCGACGACGAACGTGTTCGTGCCCGTGATGGCAACCGGCACCTCGGGCGACGCGGCAACGGCGACCTCGGGTTCCGGCCGTCCCGTCGCGGCCTTCGCGGGTTCGAGCACGAGGTACAGCGGCTCGCCGAACACGAGGGCACCGAGCAACCCGCCAATGGCACCGTAGAGACCGAACAGCACGGGCTTTGGCAAACCCGCGAGCATCTTCGGAGCGGGCATATCTTCCCTCGGGGCGATTCCAGCGGCACGAAGTGCCGGAGAGGGCTTCATGATGACGGCACGACGGGCCGCGGTCCAGTACCTACAGACGCGAAAACCCACCCGAACGAGCGGGTGGGCATTATGATTGACGGCATTGTGTTCGTGAGATCACTTGGTGATCTGGCAACCCACCAACGCCTTCTTGAGATCCGCGACGCCCTTGTCGGTTACCTTGGTGGAAGGCACATCAAGGTAGCGGAGGGCGTTCAGCCCGGTCAAGTGCTTCAACCCCTCGTCCGTAATCCCAGTATTGCTGAGATCCAGCGAGGTTAAGGTTTTGACCGCTGCGAGCTCCTTCAATCCCGCGTCGGTGATTTTTGTTTGACCCAGATCGAGGCGCTCGAGTTTCGGGAGAGCCGCGAGTTCCTTGAATCCCGCGTCCGTGACTTTGGTTCCCCGCAACGAGAGCGTGGTAAGCGATTTGATCGTTGCGAGGTCTTTCAGCCCTGCGTCTGTCACCCGCGCAGCCGTCAGGTCCAAGGACGTGAGATTCTTCAGACTCGCGAGTTCTTTGAAACACGTCCCTGTGATAGTCGTGCTCCCCAGGTAAAGCGAATCGAGGTCTTTGCAAGCCGCGAGTTGCTTCAATCCCGCGTCAGTGATTTTTTGGCTGTCGAGAAACAGCATCTTGAGATTTGGAAGAGCCGCGATTTCCTTCAACCCCGCATCGGTCACGGGAGTCCCGAGCAGGTGGAGCGTCGTGAGCTTCGTGTGAACTGCGATTTCTTTCAGCCCCGCATCGGTGATCCCGCGTGTGCCCAGCCCGAGGTAGGTGACGTTCTTCAACCCGGCGATTTCCTTCAGCCCGGCGTCGGTCACCTTGGTGTCGTTGAGATTGATTGAGTTGAGCTTGGGCATCGCCGACAGATGCTTCAGTCCCGCATCGGTCACTGCGGTGCGGTAGAGGTCCAACATGGAGAGTTCTTTGAACCCCGCGAGTTCCTTCAAGTCCGCGTCCGTCACTTTCGAGTCACGCAGATCGACGGAGTAAACGGGCTTGCCGGGCGCGTTCATGTTGCGAGACATGGTTCCCTTCAGCTTCGTCACAACTGCGACAGCCTTGTCCTCGACCTCGTCGGCCCGAACTACAGCACATGAACTCAGAGTGAGCCAACCCAAGAGCCCGAACAGGATCACTCGAAACATGCAGATACTCCGTTGTGTGTGAACAGAACACAGAACAGAAGCGGGGGACTCACGTCCCCCGCTCGTTTACCATCACTTCGGTTCGGCGAATGTGATCGGTTGGCCGCCATCCTTGTACTCTTTCCACAACACGAGCCAGATCTTCTCCATCTGGTCGCGCTTCTCGCCCTGCAAATCCTTGGCGACACGGTAACGGCGTTTCCGCTGATACGGGCCGTCGAACTCGACTGGGTCTTCGATCTGGAGCACGCGGTACAGGTCACGCCGAACCAGTTCCTTGTCGCCCTTCAGGAAGTTGTAGTACGCGCTCAGGTACCACACCGACGACAGGTGCGGGGTGTGCAGCACGCCGGCGTCAGCCCATTCGCGAGCCTTCGCCATGTCGCCTTTGAGGAGCGCCAGCGCGCCGTACCCTTCGGTGAAGTTGCCGACCTGGTCGCTCGGAACCACGTCCTCGGGGACAGCGCGAATCTCGATCGTTCGCTCCTGACCCCCGCGGGTGCGTGGCAGCCGGCGACCGTAGAAGTTGCGATCGGCCGCGATCAGCTTGCTGAGGTCACTTGCCGCCGTGATGTTTGGTCGGCCGACGACGTGTGCCTCGAACACGAGCTTCTGGCCGGGATCGACCTTGTCATCGACGTAGAGGTAACGTGCGGAGACGACGCGAATGCCGTCGAAGGTGCTGTACGCAGGCATCACACGCTGCGCCCGTTCGACGAGCTTGCCCATGGGAACCACGACCAGATCGGGCGTGGCGTGTGGCTTCGGGCTGAAGTACGGCGCCCACTCGGGATCGCTCTTGAGCGAATCGAGGTACGCACTGAACGCCTTGCGTTGTTCTTCCGAGTTCGCCACACCGCGAACGGTGTACTCGTTGTCGGCGTTGAAGTACCCGCGCTCGATGAGCAGCGATTCCCACTGTTTGTTCTTGGGGTCAACAACGACTTGTTGCAGGAACCGCGTGAGCCCGCCCTTGAACTTGGTGAACTGCACCTCAGGACCCGCGCCGCCAGCCTTCGGGGCTTCAGCCTGAACGCGAGCCACGATGAACGTGGTGGGTTCCTTCTCTTCCTTCTTCTCGGGTTCTTTCTTCTCGGGCTCTTTCTTCTCAGGTTCCTTGGGTTCTTTCTTCTCGGGCTCCTTCGGATCTTTCTTGTCCTCGGGATCCTTCTTCGGTTCCTTGGGTTCTTCTTTCTTCTCGGGTTCTTTCTTTTCAGGCTCTTTCTTCTCGGGTTCTTTCTTTTCGGGTTCCTTGGGTTCCCCCACGGGCATCATCGGTTCGGCGGCCTTCAGGCCGGGGATGATCTTCGCGGCACGCTCCGTCAGTTGCTTCTCGACAATCCCTTTCACGGCGTCGTCGGGTGCTTCGCAGGTCAGCACCAGCTTGCTTTGCTCGTCGAAGTAGAGGCGGCTCAGTCGAACGTCGTCGAGGTTTTCGGTCGCCCACTTCCGCAGGTCGGCGTGCAGTTCGCGGACCTTGACCTTCTCCAGCTTGTCGATCGAAACACCGAGTTCGGCCAGCTTCTTGAAGCCGGGGTTCGCATCGGTGCCGGTTGAGAGTTTCTTGAGCACGTCGCGAACGGTCGTCGTCAGTTCTGCGAGTTGCTTGTCATCGAGGCCGGGTTGAAGCCCAGTCAGCACGAGCTTGCCGTCGGGGCCGAACTCCGTGCGGCTATCGATGCGAACGCCGTCGAGCGCCGGCTTCTCGGCAACTGCCTTCTGGAAGAACGCACCGGGGTCGGGAACGCGGTTGTCGGCGTTCGTGAGGGCTTCGAGGTCGCCATCCTTCAGTGCGGGCCAGCCTGCGGCCGCGAACGCCTTCGCCATGCCGGCTTCGATGGCCTTCGCATCGGGCTTGTCGTTCCCGATCACGATCCCGGAAAGTGCGTAGGCCCAGGCTGTGCCGGTCGCGTTGGTTTCGTCCAACTTCGCGGGCGTCGCCACGAGGAACGCACGATCCACACGAATGCGTGAGCCGTTGAGCGCCTTCTGCACGGCTGCCGGGGCCAGCGGCCACTCGGTGCCGTCCTTGACGCTCGCGACGTCGAGCGTGACCGCGACCTTGCCAGCCGCGTCGGTCGCGGCCGGGTTCTCGGCGAGCACCTTGGGGAGCGCTTCTTCCAGCCACTTCAGCGTCTTCGGGTCGCGGCCACGAATGCCGACGATCACGAGCTTCCCCTTGGCGTCGAACTTCGAGTCGGCGAGCTTGAGTTCGTCGGCAGCACGATCGGCCTTGCCCGCTTCGTTCGCCGCCTTCTGAAGCAGCAGGTGCGGGAGTTTGTCGCCTCGAGCGGATTTGTCGGTGAACTCGAAGTCCTTGAATTCCTTGGCACCGGCCACTTCCTGAACTGCGGCGATGACCTTGTTGCGGATCGCCTTCTCGGCCTCGGTGCGTTCCTCGTCGGTGCCGCCCGGAACGAGCGCGACGCCGGTGACTTTCAGTGCCTTGTCGTCATTCAGGGCGAAGCCTTCGACGCGGAACCGCGAGCCGACCGCATCGGCCGCGAGCTTCTCTTTCACTTTGGTGAGCCCGGCACCGTCCTTGACCTTCTCGAGCACGGCGGTGCCGTCGGGCGCGTCCTGAGCACGCATCGGCCCGTTGGCAAGCATGATCGCTGCCAGGGCGAATGCGGGGGCCGCGATGCGGCGTGAACTGAGGCGATACAAGGACATGAGTTCCTCGCAAGTGGTTAGACGTGTGGGTCCGTCGAATCCGAGAAACCGTCCGTGGTTGTGGTCCGTTCGTTCTGGTCTGGCTCTTCCATTATCTTCGCATCGCCGGGAGAAGTGTCGGCTTTAACATTCGTTGAGGCCTCACCCCCCACCCGCCGCTCCGCGGCGACCTCCCCCACAAGGGGGGAGGTTGAATCAGTGCCCTCCCCCCTTGTGGGGGAGGGTGGCGAGTCTTCGAGCCGGGTGGGGGGTGAAACCTCAACATCTGCTAATGGTTTACTCTCCGCCGACTCGCTTTCGCCGCCCGTCACGCGCAGGGTGACGAGCGTGCAGTCGTCGTTCACCATGTCGTTGGCCTTGCGGAGCACGTCGAGTTCGTCGCGCCACGCCGTTTCGTCGATCGTCTCGAAACGCGACCAGTCGGGGCCATCGGTCGCGGCAGCGCTCTTGAATAGTCGGGCCGCCACGGCATCGGTCGCGAGCAGGAAGCGGTCACCCGGCCGGCACACACCCGCAGCGCTGAGCGTGAGCGTCTTGTATCCCGCGTTCGACCGAATCAGCATGGGCGCGGAACCGAACTGATCCGCAGCAACCACAGGGAACGTGGCACGGAGGCGGCCGTTGCGAATCCAGAACATGCTCGCGTCGCCGACCGCACACGCTCGCCACGGCCTATTTCCGCTGGCGTCGGGCGGCCCCACTTCCAGCGAAAGGAACGTCGCGGCTGCGCCGGTTTCGTCAACCTTCGCCTTCTTCGACCAGTTTAGTTTGTCATAGTCGATTGCCGCGCGCCACTCCGCACGAAGCCCGTGAACCCATTTATTGAGCGCAATCGGATCCCGCACATCCGGCCTATCCGTTATAAACGAGCGCGCTAGACGATCCGCCCAGGTCCGACAGTAGATGCCGCTGCTCGCACCGTCCGCGACCACTGCAACCCCCGACGCCGGCTCCGTGGCGTAGGCATCTTCCCACTGCTCGGGCGTGTTCCCCATCTTCTGAGTCCACATGCCGCGAGCGGTCGCTGGCTCGAATCGGTCGCTGTCCGCGTCCGTCCAGCGAACCGTGTCCTCAACCCAGCTCAGATCGAAGAGCGCACTCCACGGGTCGATGAGTGCCCAGTCGTTGACCGACACCGCGGGTCGAGCCGGCCGCCCTTCCACCTCCGCGGGAAGCATGGCCGAGACCGGCATGAGCCTCGCCCACAGTTCCGGGATCGCATCCGGCCACATGCCGCACAGGGTCGGTTCGGTCGTTGTGTCGAAGCCGACGTGCAACAACCGCGCCGGCCCGTAACCCGTGGTGAGCAATCCGAGCGAGCGGGCCACGCGATGGTAATGCTCGTCGATTCTGTCGCCATCGGTGACGTGCAGAATCACCGGCGGGCGGGCCGTGGTTCGCCCGGTGAGCCACAGCGACACGAACTTGTACACCTCGGCCAGCGCAACCGCCGCGGGTGCTTCACCAGCGCATTCGACGCGCTCGGTCCACTTGCGGGGATCGCCTTCACGGCCACGCGGCTCAACGGGCAACGCGGCGATGTCGGCCAAGGGAACCAGGCGATTCGTCGGCTTCGCACCCGCCAGCAGCGAGATCAGATTCAGCGTGCCATCAGCGTGGGCACCGTAACCGAGCACCGCGACATCGAGCGGAAGCGGGTAGCCGCTGGCGAGCGTGTTCGCCAGCGCCTCGATGAGTTCATCAGCAAGAAAACGAGCGGCGAGCGATTTGGGAACGTCGCGAATCTCCGGCTCGCCATCGGGCGTGGAACGGTGCCCGAGCCAAACCCGCGCATCGTCCGCCATTGAGGCCGAGAGCGGGATGAGGATCACGAGGCAACCGGGTGGCAACTCGGCGGGGGTCGGGTCCATCTTTATCTATTTACGATTGATGATTTATGATCGAAGATTGAAAGACACGTTGGGCATATGACTTTCAATCTTCAATCATAAATCTGAAATCACCAATTCATCATCGGAGGTGTGGCGGCAGCGTCGCGGTGGCCACGACCTGGGTGCCGACGTTCAGCAACTTCAGCAGGCTCACCGCGTCGGCGTTGAAGGCCATCGCCTTGCAACCGAGCGGCGCGGAGATCCCTTTCACCTCGGCCATGTGCCGCAACTTGTCCGGCAACGCGCTGGACATTGTGAACAGATCCTTCGCGTAATCGTCCGGCAGCATGGCGTCGGTTGCGGGCAGGAACACCGGCTGCGAGTCGCGGCTCGACAGGTGACAGTTGAACAGCAGCACGTTGCCGTCGGACGTGGCAAGCGCCTTGAGTTCGTCCGCGAACGGCCGCGGGTCGCCGTCCACGGGTTCGCCGTCGGTCAGGTGAATGACCATCGGGGGGAAGCAACCGGGGTGGGCATCGACCCACGAACGCACGACCTGCGAAACGTAGCCGAACGCGCCGCACATCGGCGTGCCGAACATCTCGGTCGCCGCCGGCGGGCGGTACCACACCGGGAACGCGATTTCCTTGATGACTTCGCTCAGGCCGCCCGCGCCGTCGTCCACGAACTCTTTCTTCTGGCGACGCTCGATTTCCAGCGGGTTGTCGTACAGATCCGCGATGGAAACGAGATCCTGGCCGGCGAGCGGACCCTGGAACAGCGGCTTGACAATGGCGACGCCGTTCTGGTCGGTGGTATAGCCGATCAACCCGACCTCAAAGTAGTTCCGCGGCTTGTCTTCACCCTTCTCGCAACTCGTGATGAGTTCCGCGAAGAAGCGGTTGATCGCGGTGGCGACGGTGTCGAGCTTCGGCCGGGCGGTGCCGGCGATGCCGTCGAGCATCGAGTTCGACTGGTCCACCATGAAGACGATGCAACCGGGGTTGGCCCGGTCAATCTGCATCTCGTAAGGCACGGTACGGCTCCTTGGGCTGCGGGGGAGGAACTGGGTGTTTCGGTTCGATCAGTACGGTTTATCGCACATCATGCAGTAGCGTGCGCCGGGTCGCCCCGGAGCAACCCGCTTACACGTTGGGCATCCTTCGCCTGATGGCTTTGCTTCCGCGGTCGGCGCACTTGCGACAGGTGCCGCGGGCGCTGGTGGCTTCGGTATCGCTGGCGACGCTGGCTTCGGTGGTTCTGGGCGAGCGGGGGAGGTGAGTCCCCCGGTGGGCAACTTCGGCGGCGCGGGCACGGGCGGCTTCGCGCTCACAGCCGCTGGCGGCTTCGCGGGCGGTGGCGGCACGAACCCACCGTCATCGAGAATGGAAGCGACCTTCGGCCGAGCCGGCGGGGGCGGCGAGATCGGCATGGGCAAGTTGTCGTCGTAGTCGGGCGTGGGTGGCGTTTTCGCAACGGGAGTGGGAACTGGTGGCGGCGGGGGAACAGCCGCTTGCGGCTTCGCAGGCGGCGCTTGCGAAGCCGCAAGCGGCGTAGCAGTGCCCTTTCCCGTGTGAACCGTCAGGGTCACCGTGCCCGCCTTGCGCGTGTGGCCCTCGCCCACGATCGCTTCAGTGCGTGTTGGCACGTCCTCGCAAATCACCTGACTGTTCCGCACGAAGAACCGCAGCGCCACGTCGGGAGCGCCGCGAGCCCACACGGTGCAAAGCTGCGAGTTGCCGCCGACCTTCACGGGTTCGGGGCCGAGGTTCACGTTGATCGTCTCGCGTTCGCCGAATCGCACTTCGAGCCAGGCACGACGGAACGCCGCTTCGACAATCGCGACCACGAGCCCGATGCAGAACCCCAGCACGCCCGCGCCGATGAGTCGCCCAAGCCAGTCGCCCGCATTCGACCCCACGAGGAACGCGATAGCGCCGAGCAACCCACCGGCCAACCCCGCGAGTGCGGCCTTCTTCTTGTCGAGGTTCGACACAAAGAAGCTGACGCCCCAGCCGAGCAATCCGCCGAGCAACACCCAGCCGATGACCAGCCCGAAGCTGCCGATGCCGACGGCAAGCAACAGCGAATACAGTGATTGCCCCACGGAGCCCGACACGAACCCCGCGACACTCGCCCCGACAATCACACCACCGAGCGGAATGCGACCCGCCGCGAACAGCGGTCGGCCGAGGTAGCGGTTCTGTCCGGCGAGCAGCGCGAGACACAAACCGACCGCGAGCAGTGCCGTCCAGATGCCGAGGATGATCACCGTCGTCGCCGAGAAGCGAACCGCCGGAGCGGAGATGGTGAGTTGCGTGTCGGCGGAGCAGCCTGTCAATTCACCGCCCGTGCCGACGAGCTTGATCGCCTTCTTGATCTCCTTCGCGCTCTCGCTCGCCTTCAGAACCAACTCGCCCTCAGTCTTGCCTTCGGGGATGGTGAGTGGCTCGGCTGTTACGCCTTCGGGCAGGTTCTCGGCCTGAACCTTGATCTCGCCCTTGTAGTACATTCGCCGTGCGACGACGGGCACTTTGAGCGTGACGCCGGGTGGTAACTCCAACTCGGGCGAGGCGAACAGTTCCACCTTCGGTGACAGTTCGAACTCGCGGATGAGTCGCTTGTTGTTCGGGGTGCCGTTGTCGCTGATCTCGCCGGAGAAGTCTTCGCGTGTGCCGCCGTGGAGGATGCTGACCTTGTACGTCGTGGCGTTCGGCTCGCCCGCACGGCGGTTGTAGTAGTTCACCGATACCGTGTATTTGCCCGACGGCGCACCACCCGCAGGCCAGTAGATGTTCTCGACGGGTTCGCTCGTGACGGGCCGACCCCGATCGCCGTTGGCATCGACATCGAGTTCGCCGCCGGAAGCGGATCGCGGTTGCTTGAAGTAGACCTCCGCGCCGTTGGGATCGACGCAGTGCAAGTCGAGGTCGTTCTTGTTGAACCAAATGAGCGAGATTTGCACGTCGCCGCTCTTGGCCTTCTCGCGGTCGAGCCGATCCTTGAACTCGCTCGACGGTGGCGGGGCATCGGTTGCGGGTGCGGACGGACGTGAGATGAGCGAGGGGGCGGCTCCCGAGTCGGGATCGGCGACGGCACGCGCTGCGAGCAAATAGACTTCACCGACCGCCCAGCCGGCCAAACAGCCGACGGCTCCGAACAGCCCGAACAGGACGACTTTCTTCCACGTCGCCAGGGTCATGTTCACTTTCCCGCTTCGAACAAACCGGGGGCTGCCTTCATCGCTTCCGAGAGTGCCGTGAGCCGGGCCCAGATCCTCGTGTTCTCCCGCGTCCACGTCGATGGGGGCTCTTTCCCGAGAGGATCACGAACCACTTCCGCCCCGGAAAGGCCATCGAGTTGCTCGCGCCGCCTTTGTTGTACCGTGGCAACATCACCTTCGCACTTCTTTTTTAATTGATCGAGCGTCTCGGGGGTCCACACGGTGACGGTTGCGCGAGCCGCGGTGAAGTCGCGAGCCACCACGCTCGCGGGGGTGGGTTTCAGCGAATCCTTGCCAGCAATCCCACCGGCCCAGCGAATCTGGTCGAAGTCCTTGTGCAGTACCGTGAAGTTGAACTCGTTGAGCGTGCTCGGGTGCGTGCTCAGCGGTCGTTCGACGGCAGGGCTGCCGTCCGGCTTGTACACGACCGTCACGTTGATGCGGGGTATCTCCTTGTCGCGCACAAGCACGTTCGCGTCGAGGCGGGCCGCTTTCGGAATGTACGCCTCGCAGAATTGTTGCATCTTCTTGCGGATCAGTTCGCGGCCGGATTGCGTCTGCGTTTTGTTGAACTGAGCCTGGACCCTCGGCAGCCACTCGGCGGCCTTGCTCGGGTCTGTGAAGATCTCGGGATCGGCGAACAACAGCAGAAGTTGTTCCTTCGCGGCCCACTCATCCGCCCGGCGAATCATGCTGTTCGCGGCCTTCGTCACCGGTTCGGGCAGAACTCGCTTGGCTGCCTCGACGCGAGCCAGTTCGGCTTCCAGTAATCGCACTTGCTCGCGGATGGCAACGGGCAGCCCGAGGGCTTTCTCGACGACCTTGTTGGTCCTGGGGTTGGGCAGGGGAAGCGTGAGGGCCAGCACCTCATCGTAAGGGCGGTGGGCCGCGGCCTCCAACGATTCCAGCACCTTCACGCGCGCCTCGATCTGCCAGGCGGTGGCCTTCGCGGAATCGGCGAACGTGGAGTCTTTGCGGTAATCGGCGATCAGTGCGTCGAACGACTTCAGAGTCTGAACGGCGGCCGTCTGCGTGTCAACCACGGGCAGCGGGCTTCGCAACCACGCCTCGATGGCTTCTTCCGACTTGGCGAGTTTCAGCTTGTTCACCTGCCACTCGGCGTATCGCTCCTTGAGTGCCCCCGCGTAAGTGGGGCGATCCACACCGGAGAGGAACTTCTCCAGATCGGTGAGGTCCACTCCCCGTGCCGCCGCGGCCTTCGCAATCGCGTTGCAGTCCGGGTCGTCGGCTTTGTCCTCGGGACCGGGAACGCGATACTGCAACACCACGGCGACGGTCTGGCGAACGTCACCCGCCCATTTCTCGGCTTTCGACTTCGTGGCAGCCAGTTGCTTGGGGTCGGTCGGAGCCTTCTCTGGAGGCGCTGCTGGTGCCGCAAAATCCGCACGCGCTCCGGCCTGCACCTGCCACAGAATGTAGAGGGCGAACGGAACCGCAAGCACCAACAGGATTCCCCCGCTCCTGATCCGCGACATCGTGCGTGCTCCGTGATTGAGTGGCGAGCGGGGTGGCGTAAGCCCCCCGAGGTGTTGTGAAACCAAAGACTCGGGGGGCTTACGCCGCCCCGCTCGCCAAACCAAACGCTACTTGTCCTTGTCTTTGTCCTTGTCCTTAGCTTTCGCCTTCTCCTTGATTACCTTCACGGGTGGTGGCGGTTCGGGTTCCGCCTGCTTCTGAGCAGCGTTCTTCTTGAGTTGCGTGACAGCAATTGCCGTCACGATTCCCACGCCGCCCAGCACCAGCATCAGCCAGACAATCCCAGGCACACCGCCCGCGTCGCGCTTCCGACGGGTCGGCGTGGTTTTCGCACCGCGTGCCGCCTTCGCCTTCTTCGTGGGTTCCGACGCGAACCCGCCCTCGGAATCGGATGCCACGTCGGTGTTGGTGAAATCGGTCTGGGCCTTCGCGAGTTCCACGGCCTGGCTGATCTGGGCAATTGTTGTCGCGTGGAGTGCGAGCCGCGGAGCCTCGCTGAGAATGTTCGCGTGCCAGTTCGCCGGGATGTTTTGCAAGATGTAGTGCGTCTGGAACGCGCCGCGTGTCACGTCCGGGCAGGTCGCCGAAAGTGCGACCCAGTTGCCGACTGCCGTTCGAACTGAGCCGTAGTCGTGCGTGATCGGATAGCACGATCGGAACGCCGCGACGAACGGATTCAACAATCGCGGGTCCGCGTTCAGATCGAGTGCGGCGAAGTTGAACCGCAGATAAAACTTCCGTAGCCCGTCGAACGGCTCAATTCCAAAGACCTGATACGCCTCCAGCAATTGCCCCGGCTCCAGCGTGTCCGCGGTCAAGGGGGCGGCCATCAACCCCAGCAGCGTGTCGGCGGCCTTGAGCTTTCTCGCGCCGCCGGGCGGGGCCACATCCTTGAGCAACACGTTCGCCGCGCCGAGGAGTTGCCGGGCTTTCGTCAACTGGATGTAAACGATCCGCTCCCACTCGTCGCCGTCGATGAGCGCCGGCCCGAGCAGGTTCAGATAGCCGTCCCAGATCTGCGTTGCGGCCGGGTCGGCCTTGAAGCCGCCGAGCAGCTTTGCCAGGTGATCGTTCTTCAGCAAGAAGCCGCTCCACTCCTTGGTCTTCTCGCCGTAGATGTCCAGCTCGCCGAGCAGTTTCACCCAGTCGCCGGCGTCGATGACGCTGGCCCCCGCATCGATGAGCCGGCTCAGGAACGGGATGCACTCGGGCCGGAACGGGCGAAGGAAGTCGTACAGGAACCCCGGCATCGTCGAGACGTAATCCTTCGCGTGCTGAAGATACCCCGTGAGGACTGCACCGGGTGCCAGCATCAGGTGGTGGCGAACCCGTTCCCGCATCGCCCCGCGGTACGCCTTCGTGGATTCCGCCAACCAGTTCTTCTCGTCCGGCCCCATGACGGCGAAGCACGTGTAGCCTTGCCATGCGGCGGGCATCTTCGCGGTCAGCAACTCATCCAGTTCATCGAGGCTGGTCGGCGCGAGTAAGTGGTGATCGGGCCACGCCCCCGACTCGGCGCACGCCGCACGAACGCGGTCGCGCGCCGGGAGTGCCATCGTGGGCAAGTAGCGGTCGAGGTTCTTCTGCGCACGGTCCGACTGCTCCTTGAGTTCCTCGGGGTCGGCCACGTCGCGGATCACGGCCCAGCGAATGTCCCACGTGTCGAACTCGCCCTTCACCAGCGCCTCGCACGCTTCCCGGCGATACGCCTTCAGCCGCTCCGGCTCGGCAATCCAGTCCTTGAATTCGGCTCGCAGCGTGGCGTCGGAAATGACCGCGTCCTTCAGGAATTCCCAGACCTTGTCGGCCCGTTGCGTCAGGATCGCAGCCCCGCGACGGTCGGCTTTCAGGGCGAGCAAGTCCGCTGTGGTCAAGCCGCCGCGATTGATTCGCGACACGGCTCGTGCCAGTGCAATCGTTGCGGGAACTTTCTCGATCGCGCCGGGGTCCGCACCAACCAACCGGTGAACATCGTCGAGCAGTTCCCAGTCGCCAGCCGCCGCGAGATCAAGCAGTTCCCAGATCCCCGGCGACGGTGGAATCGACTCAGCCAGTTCGGGCGACGACCGCTCGGGCTGAATGGCATCGAGCCCGAAGCCGCGAGTCGTGACGAGATCCTGATCGAGCCCCTTTCCGGGAAGGCCGAGGTATGTGCCGACGACGCTGGCGAGCTTGTAGTCGCGGATGGCTCGGTGCGACGGCTCGAAGGTCGAGAACGTGATGTCGGCAGCGTAACCCGGCGGAAGGATGCGTGTGGCAGCGTACAGCAGCATCGCCACCAACCCCGGCTCGGCATGCACGAACAGGCGATCGCGACCTTCGCCAGCGGCTTTCGCCTCCGTGAGCAGAACCACGGCCTTTAGGAACCGTGCGACGAGCATTCGACGTGCGGCGGCATCCGGGCGAAATCGAGCCGGGCAGACCACCGCGGAAAGGTCGCTGGTGCCGCCAACGGGCCGAGTGATGAACGCCGTGAGCGACTGGCGCGAGATCTTGCTTCCCACGGGAATCGAACATTTTCCGAGCGATTTGGGTGCCCCCTGTGCGTACTCCTTCGCCCAGGCATCGGCGTCCCACGATTCGAGCACGGATGCGGCATCGACCGAGTTTGGCAGGCTGATGAGGTGCGTGAAGTACGACCGGTCGCGGTTCATGGTGTCCTTGTCGAGGTACACCGAATGCGCGACCCAGACGCCGCCGGCCGGGTTCTTGGTGCGGGCGAGTCGTCGCGGGGTTTGCGGCTTGGTCGGCTTCTCACGCCACATGTCGAGCGGGATTTCGTATGGCGGGTATTCGAGGGCACGCTTCAGCACGTCCGGATTGTCAACGGCCGAGGCCGCCCGGACGCTGTAGCCGGGAGAGTTCATCACGCTATCCGCGGTGGTGCAGTGGGTGACGTAGAACTGGTCACCGGTCGCTGCCGCGGGCTGCCCTGCTGCTGACACCGTGTCGCTCCTTCGTGCTGTCCGCAGTTTCGAGTTCCGAGTTCAAAGTTTAAAGTTGAATGCATCAACGAGTCGGACTGCAACAACGCCTTTGGTTTTCAACTTTGAACTCGAAACTCGAAACTCGAAACTCCGATTTCACCCCACCGTGTTCAACCCCACCGGACCAATGTGCAGCGGCGGGCCGTAGATCGTTGTCCATCCGAGTTCCACGACGGCCCAAACCGTGATGAACACCTGACTCGCCCCGAGCGGCGGGGCAACGCGCTTCCCACCACCTTCAGCCGTGTAATCCCGCAGCTGGCACGGCAACAACGAGTACTGTTCAGCCTCGGACGGTTTCTCCAGGTGCCTGTTCTTGTCCACCGCGACGAGGCAGTGCGACACAAGCCCGTGACCGGCCCACGCCCACAGCGCCACGATCGCCACCGACTTCCCCGCGGGGACCGTTCGCGTCGGCGGGCGGCCCGGCACCAGCTTCGCGTCTGCCTTCAGCTTGTTCGTCACGCGCTCGGCGATTGCTTGCTTGTCGGAGGTGCGAAACGCCGTGTGATTCTCCCGCAGGAACTTCAGATCATCTTCCGTGAAGGCCGTCTCGGATGCTTCCAGTTTCTTCTGAATCCCGATCACGCGATCGGCCTTGCTGAGCAGTTCGTCGAGTTCCGACTTGCGTTCGAGCAGCGGGCGATACTTCTTCAGCCGCGTGCCGTGCTTCTCGTACAGTTCGCGGAGCTTGAACATATCGCGGGCGTCGAGTGCTTTGAGGATCCGTTCGCACACTTGCGTCCGTTCCTTGGCCAGCGTGAGCCTTTCGCGCAGTTCCTCGGTGTCACGCCGACCCTGGAGCAGTTCCTTGTTCGTGACCCACGCGGCGAGCCACTTGCGGTCTTGCTTGTCGGGGTGTTCGTACTTCTTGTCGATCTCGGCGAACTCGTTGAGAATCTTCCGCCGACGGCCGGCTGCGGTGGCCTCGGCCGCGAGAGTCTTGTCGATCTTGTCGAGCCGGGCAAGCAAGTCGATGTTCGTGGCTCGCAGTGTATCCACGGCCGCGGCAATGGCCCGGTCGGAGGGTGGTTTCTCCTCCACGGCAGCCTTGAGCGCTGCCAGCACCTCGACCGATTTCGCACCGAGTTTCACGCGATCCGCGTACGGATGCTCGTACCCCGCGAGTGGCCGGGCCGCATCCACAACCGCCAGTTCGGACCCGCCCTCGTGGTCGGCTGCCTCGATGGCCCGCTGAAGCGTCGCGACCTTGTTCAGCCGGTCGCGGGCCAGGTTCACTCGCGTGATGTACCCGTCCGCTTCCTTGCTCCCCACCAGTGCCGAGCCATCACCCCACGCGGCGAGCAGAGCGCTATCGTTCTTGTACGAAGCCGTCGCGGGAACCGCATTCAGCGCGATCAGAACCGGGGCACGTTTCTCGGCCAACTCCCCGCGAGCACGTTGCTCGGGGGTGATGTCCGGGTGCGGGCCGACCGCGGCGACCTTCTCCCAGGCTGCGGCCAGTGCCTTCTCGTGTGCCCGCGCGTGGAACAGTTTGATGAATTCGTTCGCTGCGTCGATCCTGGCCGACCAGCGAGTCACCTCGGTCTGATACGCAACCGCCTCGGGCAACCCCGCGATCGAGAACCCGTGCTCGTTCCACAACCGCACGAGGGCCTTGCCATCCCCCGGGTTGGCAACCGCAGCCTTGAGCTTGTCGAGGATCCCAACCTGCTCAATCGCGGCCTCAGCATCGGCGATCAATCGCTTGTCGGCCCAGCTTTCCAGAAGCGGTTTCTGGAACGCGGTGCGGACCGCGCGGGGATCCTTCGTCGTGAGTGCTCGCTGAACGGCCTCGCGGCAGTTCACCCGCTTGATGGCGTCGGCCGCGACGGGCCGAATCCAGTCCGGGATCGTCTTCCCGCTGCGAGTGATCGCGTCCGTTTCCGTGGCGATCGCGGCGTAGTCCGGGCGAGCGGCCTTGCACAGTTCGTCGAGCCTGCCGACCGGATCGGCCGCGGACGCGAGTTCGGGCGGGAGTTGCTTCCCGGCTTTCGTGAGCCGTGCAGACTCGGCCGCGATGCCGGCCCAGTCACGCGGCACGGTCGCGACGAGCTTCCGCAACGCTGCGAACGGATCGAGCGAGAACGCGGGGATCTGGATGAATGGCTTGTCGAGCGACTCGCGAATCATCTTCGCCCAGTCGCGAACCTCGGGGTCTTTGCAGCGAACCAGCTCCTGCCATAGTGCCGACCCCGCTGGCGTGACCATGTCGGGCGGCGTGAACAGCAGGTTCTCGTTCTGCGTCTTCGTGACGAACCGGTGATACAACCCGTGATCGGCTGCCGACGCCCGCAACGCGATCAGGATGACCCACGCGGCGAAGTGGTCGAGGTGCGGGGTGAGCTTCTCGGCGGGGCGTGCGGGGTGCTGGTACGCGGGCTTGCCGAACTCGAGCTGTTCGAGCGGCTTCTTCGGGTCTGCGAGCGCGGGCACGCACATGCCGTCGTAGTCCACGAGCACGGGGGTTTGCCCGACGACCATCACGTTATCGTGCTGCAAGTCGCCGTGTGCGATCTGTGCGGCCTGGATCTCCAGCACGAGTTGAATCCACGAATCGGCCATCTTCCGCACGGCGTCGGTGTTCGGCTTCTTCTGCTCCATCGCCTCACGAACCCACTCACCGAGCGACTTCCCCTTCACCCATTCCATCGTGAGGGTGGGGTACCACGCCTTGCCGATACGGATCCCTTCGGGGTGGTACTCGAAGCCGACCATTGCGGTGGGCTTCTTGGCCCCGAGCTTCTTGAGGTAATCGGAAACAGCCTGGTAGCGTGCGGCGCGATCCTCGTTGGGGAAGTTGAACAGCTTGAGCGCGATTGCCTTGTTGCCGCGGGTCATCTTGTAGACACTGGCGAACGCGCCTGAGCGTGCGCGTGGAACCCCCATCGGGCTTTTCTCAGCCGCGCTCGCCTTCAGGTCCGGATCGCGAAACGCGGTGTCCGGGTTCTGCAAGGCATCTTTGTAATCAGATTGCGTCGGCCAGCTCGGCATTTTTGGGGATGGTGGTTGGTGGTCTCGGTTTGTCTGAGGGTTGTTGTTGGTTGGTGGTGGTTGGTTGTTGGTGGTTATCCTTTGGGTGGAGGTGCCCGGCCCGGAGTAGCTTTCTTCCGGAGTTGCTGATTGACGTATTCGAGATACTTGTTGAGCCTGGGGCCAAGTTCGTCCGTAATGGCGAGGAGAGGCTTTACCTGTTCCGCTGTGAAGAGGCCACGGGCTGCAGCACGGCGAACCCAGCAAATTGTTTCGTTGAATGAGCCGCGTGCGATGTGAATGAATCGCTTGTTGTCCGCATACGAACCACGTCCATAACCTTCGGCTAAGTTCGCACCGACGCTATCCGCCGCCCGAACGAGCTGTTTGCCGATCGTGTCACGTGCGAAGTGTGGCCAGGCCATCACGAGCGGCCACACGCCGGCTGCGAGGCGATCCGCGAGCTGATACACCTCAAGCGTCTCGAACGCTGGTTTCTGTGCCATCGCGAAGGCTCCCTCGACCTGAACACCCGCAACCAACGAACGACAAACAACCACCAACGATCGACAAACAACCATCAACCAACAACCACCCCAGACGAACAAAGCACACCAACGACGAACCACCACCCACCCCCAACCAACAACCACCCCCCAGACTTGAACCTAGCCCCCCCCAGCAAAAACAGAGTATCCATGCATATGCATCAGCCACAAAATCGGTTCGCTCACGCCGAACGGGGCGATGTTCCGCTTCGATAAATCCTTCACACCGAGCTCGTGCTCGTTCAGGCTCACTGAGGACATCGGGAAGAACAGCAGTTGCTTGCCGAAGTAGCCCTCGATCACGCTGCGAATGTCCGCACCAGGGAACATCAACGGCAGCATCTGCTCGACAAGTTCACTCCGTTCGCGGATAACGGCAAGCGTCATATCGCGCGGCGGCGGGCTCAGGTTGTCGATCATCTCGCGGATGTACTGCACCGACTGGCCGCCGATCGGGTTGTCCGCGATGAGCAGGTCGAACTTCGGCATGCACACCGCGACCGGCACCGGGATCACCTCGCCAACCGGGATCTTCCGCTCCTTTCGCATGTGAGCCAGGAACACGTCGAGCATTCCGAGTTGCTGGTCAATCGTGACGTTCGCGCCGTCGCCGTACAGTTGCGTCGGGTCGAGGAACAGCATGAACCCGTCCATGCGAACGGCCGTCGCCTTCAGCATGTTGACATCGACATCGGGGTTGATCAACTCCCCGGAGTAGTCGAACAGGTTCACGAGTGCCGGGCTGCCGCCGAGCGGGTCGGCGTCCTTTAGGTGAATCAGAATTGGGTCGGGCAACACGAGGTCGGTGGCACCCGCGACGCCACGGCGGTGCAGAACCTCGTCGATCAGTTGCTCGAAGCGGCGGTCCACGTCGCTCCCCGTCGGGGCGGGCTGAACGACGGCCACGGTCGGGGCGGTGCGCTTCCGGATGCGGTCGTAAGCCGTCACGAGCATGTGCGTCTTGCCGCTCGACCGCACGCCGACCGTGGGGAAGCAGAGCCGGGGCACGCTCAGGTAGCTCTTGCGAATGCGGAGCCCGCACTTCGTGCAGCGCACGTCGCCGTCGTCGTCATCTTGTTCGTCGTCCTCGTCGCTTTTCTTCGATCGTCGTTTCGAGCCGCCGGTGTTTTCGACCTTGAGCGTGTCGAGTCGGAAACAGCGTGGACACGTGCGGGCGGCGAGGCGAATCCGCTGCGCCCTGCGACGCCGTGCCATCCAGAGCGGGGCGACCGACAGGCCGAAGAGCACGCAGGCCGCGCCGATCCGGAACCCCGTGCCGATGCGGTTCCACCACTTCGCCCGCGACACCTGATCGCCGAGCTTTGCTTTCTCTTCCGCCAGTTTAGTCCGCTGGTCGTCGGCATCCTTCACAAGCCGTTCGGTAAGCTGGGCATCGACGGCGATGGCGTGAAGGTGATTGCGAAGGTCGGCTTCGCCCTCGCGGACCACACGGTCCACACCCCCTTTGGGAGCGGCGACGAGAGCGGTCCAGGCGTCCGCGGTGTTTCGCCACTTCAACTCGGCGACACTCTCTGCCGCCTCGGTTTTCACGGTCGCGTCGTTCTTGCTCGCCGTGAGTTCCGCTTCTTCCCGCACGACCCAGGGGCGGCCATCGGTTCCCGCCGAGCCACCGCAACCGGGGAGCGCCGCGAGCCCCAGCAGGAGCGCTGCCATGGTCACTCGCTGGAGTTTGCGTCGCTCCAGTCGTTGCTCCTTGCGACGCAGTTGGAGTGCGACCACGGCAACCACACCCGCCCACGCAAGCAGCACCCCGTCGATGATCTCGGGCTGAAAGCCACTCCGCGAGCCGGTGTCGAAATCGAAGCCGTAGATGGCTTGTTGCTTCTCCACGTATTCACGGAACGCGATCCGCTGGCGAACGGCTTCGGTCCAGTCCTTCTGCGCTTCCTCTTTCCGAGTTCGTGCCTTGTCCTCGACCCGTCTCAGGCTCGGACCCACGAGTTTGTAATCCGCGTCGAGCGCGGGGCCGAGCGCCGAGAGAACCGTTGACGGATCCTGAAAGTTCCCGACCGACAGACCCGCGCCGCGGGGCGACGACACGACACGGGTTTCCCACGTGGCCGCATCCTCACGAGCCAGAAGCGAGAGCCAGTCGAGTCGCAACGCGATCAGTTTCTCGGCCGACGGTTCCGATTGAGCGAATCCGGGAGCCGCGGTCGTGAACAGGAACAGTGTGGCGGCAAGTGGGATGAAGAGGTGGAAATGCAAGCGCGGAACGGATGCCGAACTGGAGCGGGCAAATTCGGGCATGACAGTTTCGTGCCGGGGAGCGGGATTAGGAACTAACCTAAATGGGGATGAACACATCCGCAAGAGGATTGCGGACAGTCAGTTCCCGCTTCGGCGTGCGGTGCGATTGGCGAAACGCTCAACCGCACGTTCTTGCTCGGTCGTCTCGACTGAGCCCGGTCGCAGCTCGCGAACCTTCTCGACGGCCGCGCTCGCGGTCATACCCCGCGACACGAAGTACGCTGCCAGCACGGTTCCAGTTCGCCCCAATCCAGCCCCGCAGTGAACCGCGACCGCCATCCCCGAACTGTTCGCTTTGCGGATCGTTTCCAGGAGGTAATCCAGTTGGCGATCAGTGGGCGGCTCCATGTCGGGCACGGGCACGTTCACCACCATCAACCCGGCATCGTCCACCCAGCGACGGGGCAGGGGGTCTTCCGTCAGCGATACCACCACATCGACCTTGTGGCGACGCAGCCAGGTGAGGTCGTCGGCGGACCCCGGCGCGGCCATGCCAGCGAGGTGCGGTTGATCGACCCACGAGAATCCGGTTGGGGGCATGGTTGGAGTCGCCAGTTATCAGTTGTCAGACTCATGATACCGGTCGAAATCGCGGCTTCTCGGTTTTAGGCATACCAGTGCCTGCTGGTCAGGCGAAAAACGCCGCGTTGTCCCGTTCGAAATGGTTCCAGACGGGAGGGACACCCCTCTCCAGAGACACCAGAATCAACGCCAACTCCTCAGAACCAACGCCAACTCCTCAGAACCAAGATCATTCACGTGGAAGAATCAATATCAGACAATGTGTGGCTGGTCTCTCAGTTTCGAAGCCTAATCACTTTCACGCTTCTGGCGGAACTGCGAACTGATAACTAACGCAGAGCCTTGTGGCCGAACACCGTGCGGATGCGGTTCGCTTCCTGCCAGACTTTCGGATCGGTTTGCAGGAAGTCGATGAGGTTGCCGGTTGAGATGCCGAGCAGTGCCGCGGCGTCGGCCACGCGAGCCTCGCACGCATTCAACACGTCGAGAACCACGCCGACCGCGAACCAGAATTGCGGATTCTTCGCCGAGAGATGCAACCGGCCATCCGCACTCCGGGCCGGGGCGTAATCGGGGTGTGTCGCCAGCGCCTCGGGTGTGCGTGCTTCAGCAGGAAGCTCGTCGCGGAGGTGCAGGAACAGCGACCGCCACAGCCGCTTGAGTGCCATCGCCTTGTTGTCGTGCTGCGATCGGCTTTCTTCGGCGATGACGAGCAAACCTGTGGGAAGGTGCCGCAGTCGCACGGCCGAACTCGTCTTGTTCCGCTTCTGCCCGCCGGGGCCACTGGCACGGTAGGTATCGACCTCGCACTGCGTGAGGAGTTGTTCCTCGGTGAGTCGTGACCACGTTGTCCGTGGCAATCGGGGGGGGGGCGGTTGTGGCAACGACATGACAGATTCACCACCACAAGCGGATGAGCCAGTTGACCCACATACCGATCGAGACACCATAGAATCCGGCGATCCAGCCCCACAAGCGGCTGCTCTTGCGGTAACGCTCGCGCAGCCGCGCAACTTCAATCTCGAGATGCGTCAGCCTCGCTTGAAGCAATCCGATCTCTTCTGCCCGCTCGCGGTCTGCAGCGATCAGTTGATCGAGTTGCGCCTCGAGACGGATTATCTCGATTCGCAGTTCTCGGATGATGGCTTCGTCTTCATCCGAGTCAAACGGGATGTCGTCGTCTTCTCGGGAGTCCATCGAAGATCTCGGGACAGAGTTGAAGAACTGTTGTCAGCCCCCAATTGCGTGCATCGTGCGATCCGGCTTCACGAATTGTGCGGTGTTGAACGCGTGCCCTTCCCACTTCTCCCACACGCTGCGGCGAATCATATCCGCCAGTGCGGCACCAACTGGCCCGCCTGACCGGAGAAGGGCTTTCGCGTCGGCCTCATCGAGCGCGAACAGGCAGTTCCGAACCTTGCCGTCGGCGGTGAGCCGAAGTCGGTTGCACTGCTGGCAGAACGGTCGCGACACGGAGGCAATGACACCGACACGCCCGCATGCGTCTGAGTATTCGTAGTCCACAGCCGGGGCCGTGTGATCGGATTTTGTCGAATTTAGGGGGCAAACTTCGCGTCCGATCAGGTCGAGAATCTCCTGAGCGAAGAATACCTTGTCCCGCTCCCAGACCTCGGCCCCGATGGGCATGTACTCGATGAACCGCATCTCGAAGCCGTTCTCGCGGCAATAGCGGGCCAGCGGAACCACGTCGAGCTCCGCGTAACCCCGGATCGCCACGGCATTCACCTTGATCGGGGCGAACCCGGCTCGTTTCGCGGTCTCTAACCCCGCCAGCACGCGATCCAGCCCGTCACGCCGGCTCAGTTCGCGGAACCGCCCCGGATCGAGCGTGTCGAGCGACACGTTCAGTCGACGTAACCCGGCATCGTACAACTCGGCGGCCTGTTCCGCGAGAAGCAACCCGTTCGTGGTCAGCCCGATGTCTGCGATCCCCGGAACCTCGGCGATCATCCGCACGAGCTTGTGCAAACCCTTCCGCATGAGCGGTTCGCCGCCGGTCAGTCGAACCTTGTCCACACCCAGCGTCGCGGCCACTTTGACGAACTGCGTGATTTCCTCGAACGTGAGCAGTTCCGAGCGATCGAGAAACGTCACGTCTTCGGGCATGCAGTAGGTGCAGCGGAGGTTGCAGCGATCGGTCACCGAGATGCGGAGATTATTGTGCCGGCGACCGAACGTATCCGTGAGGAACGCGGAATGCGGAACGCGGATCTCGGAACTCGCCACCGGATCGGTCATCAGTTGTAGTGGAAGTCGCCTGTTCACTGTTGGCTGCCCGCCTGCTCTTGATTCCGCATTCCGCCTTCCACCTTCCGCCCTGATTGGTGGACCCACTCGCCGGTGCCGTCCGGGGCGTTCTCTTTCTTCCAGATCGGAACGAGTTCCTTGAGCGTATCCACGGCGAACCGCAAGGCGTCGAACGCTTCGGCCCGGTGCGTGGTGCTCACGGCCACGGCCACGCTCACATCCCCAACCGCGAGGCGACCAAGGCGGTGAATCATGGCCATGTGTGCGACCGGCCACCGGGCGCGCACCTGAGCCTCGATTTCGGCGAGTTTCTTCTCGGCCATCGGCCCGTAGGCATCGTAGTCGAGGAACACCGTGACCTGCTCGCCGGTGAGGTCGCGGACGGTGCCGAGGAACAGTGCCACGGCCCCGCAGTGCGGATCGCGGACCGATTCGGTCAGGGCGTGGAAGTCGATGGGTTCGCGTGTGAGCCGGACCATATTCCCAGTATACGCTCACCCGCCGCTGACGGGGGGAATGATCGCGACCTCATCCCCCGGAGAGAGCACGAGCGAATCTTCCGCGAAGTCGTGGTTCACCGCGATTGCGGACCTGGCGAGTAACGGAGTGAGTGCGGGAAGTTGGCGAGAAAGCTCGGTGTGCAACGCCGCCACGGTTGCGCCCGCTGGCAGTTCGACGCTCACGGAGTCGGCCCCGGCGTGATCGCGTGCCGCCGCGAATAAGAGAACGCGAATGAGCATATTCACTCGCTGACCAGGTCGCTGAGGGGTTGCCGCAACTTTGCGTCGATCTCGGGGAGCAACCCGTAGGCATACGCCAGATACTCGATTGGGTGGAGCGTGCGCTTACCGGTCCCTTCCTGCAATTGTAACCGGCACGCGCTGCACTCGGTTGAGCCGAACAGCAATCCGGGGCGGTTCAGTTCGCCGAACACCGGCGCACCGGCCGCCAGCGACGTTGCACGGTTCGCGGCCTTCAAGCCCCACGTCCCCGCCATGCCCGAACAACCCACGTCGATCGTACGCACCCGCAACCCCGGAATCAGCGACAACAGCCCCGGCCCCGCGGGCGGCGTGCGAAGTGCCTTCACATGGCACGGAACGTGGTGCCCGAGCGTCAAGTCAAGCGGCTGAAAGTCGGTGCGGAGCCGACGCGCCTGATGGAGTTCGGCCAGGAACGTCGTCAGTTCCACGGTGTTAGCGGCGACCGATGCCGTGTCCGGGTCGTCGAGCAGATCCGGGTAGTCCTGCGACAGCATGAGCGCGGCTGTCGGCTCGGAACAGACGATGCGGTAACCTTCGCGGACCAGATCGGCGAACACCCGCACGTTCCGCACGGCGTTCTCGCGTGCCGTTTCCAGGTCGCCAACCGCGAGCGCCGCCATCCCGCAGCCAACTTGCCGCGGCGGAACGTAGACCTCGATTCCGTGGTGCCGCAGTACCGCAACCGTCGCTTCTGCAATCAGCGGGTCGTTGTACGCCGCGAACACATCGACGAAGTAAGCCACCTTTCGATTGCGGAATGCGGAATGCGGAATGCGGAATGCGGAGTCGCTGGTTCTTTCGATTCCGAACTCCGCACTCCGAATTCCGCGTTTCCTGGAGAGTCCCGCCCCGCGTGCCCGGCGGAAGAAGTTTCGCAACGCGAACGCTGGGAGCCGCCGGTGCCGCGAGATTCCGAATAGTTTCTCGATGAACCACCGTGCCCCCGGACGAGCCAGCAATCCGTTGAAGACCGGGGCGAAGTTGCTCCCAAGCGCGGCGAACCCTTCCATTCGCGCCAGCACCCAGTCGGCTCGGTCCAGGCCGTGTTCCGCCTGGAGCGCGGCTTTCGTTTCGAGCATCAGTTTGGGGATGTTCACGCGGGCGTCGCACTCCTCGCGGCACATCTTGCAGTTCACGCACAGGGCCGCGACCGCTTGCACTTCGTCCGGGGTCGCGGCCGCGGGGTCGGTCAGCACCCGGAGCATGTTCGCCTTGGCTCGCGGGGATGCGGCCTCTTCGCCGGTCACGCGGAACACGGGGCACATGCGCCGGGCCGTGTTCGCGGTGCGGCAATCGCCACAGCCCGAGCACTTCGCGGCCTCGGTCGTGGGGGAGGAATCGCGCCACACGAGGTTTGTGGGTTGCGGATCACTGGTAAGCGGCAGCCCCAGCGGGGCTGCGCCCTGGTCATTCGTCAACCCAACCCCGTTGGGGTTGATGCTAAACGGACTCCCGACTCCAGCACGCAGTGGCCACGCCTCGCGGCTTGGGTCGGGGCCGACGATCTTCCCAGGATTCAGCAGGTTCTTGGGGTCGAAGATCCGTTTCAGTTCGCGGAACACGGCGTACACCGGCCCGTATTGCCGTTCCACCCACGGCGTGCGGGCGATGCCGGTGCCGTGCTGCGTGCTGACGGTTCCGCCGAGCGAAAGCGCGAGCGAGTGAATCGCTTCGGCCGCGGGCCAGAGTTTCTCGCGATCGGTCGGACTATCGAGGTCGATCAGCGGCCGCGTGTGAACTTGCCCGGTGAGTGCGTGAATCAGGAACGATGCGGTGAGTTCGTGTCGCTTCAACACATCGTGAACCCCCGCGAGATACGCCGGGAGATTCTCGACGGGCACGCCGACATCTTCCACGAACGCCAGGGGTCGGGCACCATGCGTGAGGCCGTAAAGGCCACCGACGGCCGATTCACGCAAGGCACGCACGCGGGCCGTTCCCTCCGGGGTGCAGGTCGGCTCCGCGAGGGTTCGCAGCAAGTGGCGGTGCCGCAACGTCTCGACCGCACCACGGGCACGTTCGGTTGCCTCACGCTCCGTGTCGCCCTCGAACGTGACGAGCAGCGCCGCCCCGACTGCCTGTGGGATCGGGCCAATTCCGTCGCTCGAACTTCGGCGAGTGATCGACAGTAACCGGCGGTCGAGCAAGTCGCACGAGATCGGCGAGAAGTGGCGAAGATCCCGCCCGGCCCGAACCGCAGCGTCGAGCGTCGGGAAGCCGAGGAGTGCCAGGCACGTTCCGCCGGGCAGTGGCAACGTGCGGAGAGTCGCTGCTGTGGTGACGGCGAAGGTGCCTTCCGAACCGACGAGCAACTTCGCAAGGTCCGGGCCGCTGGGCGTCAGGATGTCGTTGAGCAGATAACCGCAACGGTTGAACTGCGTTTTGGGTTGGTGTTGAGCGATGATGTCGCGCTTCGCAGTCAGGAGTTCGACCGTTTCACGAGTGAGTTGTTCGAGTCGCTCCGAACTGTCTCCGCTGGAAGCGCGGCCGATGGATGCCGGCGTTCCGTTATCGAGTACCACGTCCAGCGCAAGCACATGGTCGCGTGTGTACCCGTGGCGAAAGGAGTTCCCCCCGGATGCGTTGGTCGCCACCATGCCGCCGATGGTGCAGGTGTTCGCGCTCGCTGGATCAGGGGCGAACCGCCGACCGTGCCGCGCCAGTTCCGCGTTCAGGGCCGCACACGTCACGCCGGACTCGACCACGACGGAATCAGCGGTGATCTCGCCGATTCGCCGGAACTTCACGCTCAGGTCGAGGATGATCGCCGGCCCGAGGCTCTCGCCGGCGACGCCGGTGCCACCGCCACGCGGAATCAGCGGGATGTTGTGCTCGGCACAGTAGCGAACCAACCCCGCGACGTCGGCGGCATCTTCGGGCACGGCCACCGCAAGCGGCGTGACCTGGAACGGACTCCCGTCCGTCGAGTACAACCCGCGCGTGAGGGTGTCGAACGAGAGCGCTCCGCGGAACACACCGCGGAGTTCGTCGGTGATTTGCTTTTGGTCGAGTGTCACAGGAATCAGCGTAGCCGCGACGCGGAGCGAAGTGAAGCGGAGTGCGTCGTATTCACCGTTGGCCGAATACCAACGCCATGAGCTCGCTGCGGGTTGCGGGGTCGTTCAAGAAGCCGCCACGCATCGAACTGGTGATGGTCATCGCGCCGGGCTTGCGCACGCCGCGGATCGTCATGCAACTGTGGCTTGCTTCGACGATCACGCCCACGCCACGCGGCTTCAGGTGCGTCATGAGCAGGTCGGCGATGTGCTCGGTCATCCGCTCCTGCACCTGCGGCCGGCGTGCCACCGCATCGACCACCCGTGCGAGTTTCGACAACCCCACGACCTTCCCGTTCGGCAGGTACGCGATGTGCGCCTTCCCCACGAACGGCAACAGGTGGTGCTCGCAGCACGACGCGAACTCGATGTCCTTCACCAGCACCATTTCGTCGTGCTTTTGCGTGAACATCTTGTGGAGGTGGGTAGCGGGGTCGGTGTGCAACCCGCTGAATATCTCGGCGTACATTCGCGCGACGCGGTCGGGGGTTTCGAGAAGCCCTTCGCGGTCCGGGTCTTCACCCACTGCTGCCAGAATTTCGCGAATCGCGCGGCGGATACGCTCGTGATCGACGGCCAAGTAATCGCTCCGGGAGAAGTCGCACAAGAATCTTTGGATGGCCCGATTTATAGACGCCATCCCGCGGCAAGACCACTCGCCCGGCGGTATTCTACTCAGTTTCGCCTGCGGGTGGTTCGACAGGTTTCGCAGGGTTTGGCGCTGGCTTGTCGGCCGCGAGCTTGGCACGGAGCGTGGTTCGGGAGATGCCAAGTAGTTCGCTCGCGTGAACCTGATTGTTGGCGACGTGCCGCAACACCTCGGCCAGCACGATTCGATCGACCTCCGCGATCACTCGCCGATAAATGTCGGGGCTGCCGAACGCGAGCAGGTCGCGCATCAACTTCCGTACGTCGAGCCCGTCGTCGGACGAACCGCCCGGTTGTGGAGCACTCCCCCCGCGGACCGATGCGGGGAGACATTCCACTGTCATCACTTCTCCAACTGCCTGGATCACCGCGTACCGCACTACGTTCTGCAACTCGCGGACGTTCCCCGGCCAACCGTGCGAATTGAGCACACGCAAAGCTTCTGGCGCGATCGTGGTCACGTGCTTGTCGAGTTTGCGATTCGCAACACGAATGAAGTAATCCACCAGCAAGGGAATGTCGTCCTTGCGGTCTCGCAGTGGCGGCAACGTGATGGTCACGCCGTTGAGCCGGTAGAAGAGATCCTGGCGGAATCGGCCAGCGGCGACCTCGGCTTCCAGGTTCCGGTTGGTCGCGGTGATTACGCGAGTATCGACTGACAACGTCTCCTGCCCGCCGACACGCTCGAACTGTTGGTTTTGCAGCACACGCAGCACCTTTGCCTGCGTGGTGGCGGTCATGTCCCCGATTTCGTCGAGGAAGATCGTGCCACCGTCGGCCTGCTCGAACTTTCCGATGCGCTGGCGATCCGCCCCCGTGAACGCCCCACGCTCGTGGCCGAACAGTTCCGATTCCAGCAGGGCATCCGGGATCGCGGCACAGTTGATCGCCAGGAACGGCTTGTTGGCACGCTTGGAATGCTGGAACAGGGCACGCGCGACGAGTTCCTTCCCGGTTCCGCTTTCGCCGAGGATCAGAACGGTCACGTCTTGCTGGGCAATCCGGCCGATCGTCTTGTACACATCTTGCATCACCGACGACCGGCCGACGATCGGATCGGTCCCGCTCTCGTCGCCCACGGTCTCGGGCCGGTCGAAGACGGCTGGCACCGACTGCATCCGTCGCAACTCAAGGGCACGCCCGACGACTTCCCGGAGGTGATGCAGATCGACGGGCTTGAGCAGGTAATCGAACGCGCCGCGCTTCATGGCTTCGATCGCCGTCTCCGTGGCCGCGAACGCGGTGATGATGACGACCGGCACCTTCGGCGCGATTTCCTTGATCTTGTCGAACACTTCCAGCCCGGTCATGTCCGGCAGTCGCACGTCCACGATCACGACGTCCGGCTCCTCCTTCGGAACGAGCGTGAGGCCGCGCTTGCCCGTCTTGGCTGTGACGACGGTCAACTCGTCGGTTTCGAGGCCGGTTTGCAACGAGTAGAGGACGTTGGTTTCGTCGTCGATGATGAGCAACTTCGGCACGAAACACCGCGGGGTAATGGCAACGGTTGTGGGCGCCGGCGGGTGGTACGACATTCCGCCGGTAGACAGAGCTTATCAGGAAACTGCGGCTGACGCTTGCAGGTATGAACAAAAATATCTTTGTCAGGCCGAAACGTGATTCGTTCCCGCGGGAACTCTCAGTGTGAACACGGCACCCCCGCCGGGCCGGTTGCTGACACCGAGCGTTCCGCCGTGAGCCTCGGCGATCCGGCGGCAGATCGACAGGCCCAACCCCAGACCGGATTCCTTCGTGCTCACGAACGGCTCGAAAATCCGATCCGCGACGGCCGGCGCGATCCCCGGACCGGCGTCGGCCACGGTCATCACCAGCTCGGGTTCGGTCCGTGTTTCGTTGTCCAGTCGCAGGCTGAGCTGGATCGAACCGCCCTGCGGCTGAGCATCGAGCGCGTTGAACAACAGGTTCAGGAACACCTGGCGGAGTTGGTTGGGGTCCGCGGAAACGACGATCGGCCCGTTGCTCCGATCCAGGCTGAGCGAGACGCCTTGCAGCTCGGCCCGCGGTTGAACCCCGATGAGCGCCTGGGCGACTGATTCTGCTGCGTCCATCTGTCTGGGGTTGGGTCGCGGCGGGCGGGCGAAATCGAGGAACCCCGAGACGATCTGTTCGAGGCGTGATATTTCCTCGTCGAGAACCTGGAAGTCGCGGGATCGCAGCGACGGCCCGCCCGGCCGTTCCGCCCCGGCCTGCACCAGCAGTTTGATCGCCATGAGCGGGTTGCGAATCTCGTGGGCGATGCCTGCGGCCATCTGCCCCACCCACGCGAGTTGTTCGGCCCGGAGTGCGTCGCGTTCCGTTTCCCGCAGCCGCTTCAGCACCGCCGAGACACTCACACTGACTCGTTCGAGCGGGTCGGACGTGAACACCAGTGGGGAGTTGCCCCCACGCTTGGCGGCCCGGTCGAGTTCCTCTGCCGTGTTTCGGAGTCGCTCCTCGGTTCGTGCGATGTTCCGTTTCACCGTCGCCGCGATTACCCAACCGCCGAGTAGACCACCGAACGAACCGAACAACCCAACCGCAATGAGTCCGATGACCAACCGGCGGGCGACCTGCTGATTCGTCTCACTCGCCTGGGTCAGCATGGCTTCGTTCAACTGCCGGTACTCGTGCGCCGGTTTCAGAATCTCCGGCGTCAGAACCGTGTCGGTGAGCTTGATGATCTCCGCATACATACCCTGTTTGGGTGGGTTCTTGAGCAACGCCTCGTATGCCGCGAAGAACCGCTCATAACCCGCACGGGCACGCTTCATCAACGCTTCCTCGGCGGGTGTGCTGGCAGCGGATTCGGCACGAGCCAACGCTTCAGCCGTCTTCGCCTTCAACGCGGGAACGGGCTCCAGGTGTGTGCGATCGAGCATGATGAGGTAACGGTTGAACTGCGAGGATACCTCCCGGGTGCTGATCTCCAGTTCCTGCGCTGCGGTCACGCTCGCCACGCTCAAAGCGATCGGACCGCTCGCCCGCTCCTGCATGTCCCAGATGGACCAGGCCGCGACAACGGAAAGACCTAATAGCAACACGCTCACCGCCGCAATGGGTGCCGCCAGCCGGGTTACCTGTTGATTTGTCATCGCTGATCGACCTTGTTCGGCTCGCTGTGCAATCGCTGACCACAATGTGCAATCCCTGGACAGTCGCTGCTTCGCCGAATACGCACTCAGTCTCACGACTGCGTGTGTCAATTCGTCCCAGATTGCAGGAAACAGTTGGTTGCGAGAGGACAGCAGTCCGTCGCTCCCAGGCGACTGTCGCCTGGGAGTGACGGACTACTTTGACCATACTCGGGAATCTTCGAGAGGGATATGCAACTTGCAGACCAATCACCGCGGGATCACTTCAAGTAGCGGTTGATGACGTTCTCCAGCAACTCCTGCCGGCCCGACGTGTTCTTCTCGGCGTCGCCCTTCTTGAGCATGTAGGCTTCCAGCTCGTCGAACTTGGCCTTGCCCGACTCGATGTCGGCACCGATGCCGCTGTCCCACGATGCGTAGCGTTGCTTGACGAAATCCTTCAGCACGCCATCCTTGCGGATCGCGGCGGCGATCTTCAGGCCGTGGGCGAAGGCGTCCATCCCGCCGATGTGGGCGTGGAACAGGTCGATCGGCTCGAAGCTCTCGCGGCGCACCTTGGCGTCGAAGTTCAACCCGCCGCTGCCGATGCCACCTTGACCGAGCACCACGAGCATCACCTGCGCGGTCTCGTACAGGTTGTTCGGGAACTGGTCGGTGTCCCAGCCGAGGAGTTCGTCGCCGCGGTTGGCGTCGATGCTGCCGAGCATGCCGTAGCTGCTCGCGTAAGTGAGTTCGTGGTGCATCGAGTGACCGGCGAGCGTGGCGTGGTTCGTCTCGATGTTGAGTTTGAAATCCTTCTCCAGCCCGTAGGTGCGGAGGAACGCGACGCATGCGGCGGAGTCGCTGTCGTACTGGTGCTTAGTAGGCTCCTTCGGCTTCGGCTCGATGAGAAATTGCCCCGTGAAGCCGATCTTCTTCTTGTACTCGACGGCGAGGCTCAGGAACTTCGCAAGGTGGTCAAATTCTCGACGAAGGTCGGTGTTGTACAGGTTCATGTACCCTTCGCGGCCGCCCCAGAAGACGTAGTTGACGCCGCCGAGTTCCTTGGTCGCTTCCATCGCCTTCTTCACCTGCGCGCCCGCATACGCGAACACGTCGGCGTTGCAGCTCGTGCTGGCTCCGTGAACGAAGCGCGGGTTGCTGAACAGGTTCGCCGTGCCCCACAGTAGCTCGATGCCGGTTTCCTTTTGCTTCTGGCCGAGTTTCTTCACCACGGCGTCGAGGTTCTTGTTGCTCTCGGTGAGGTTCTTCCCCTCGGGGCTGACGTCGCGATCGTGGAAGCAGTAGAACGGCGTGCCGAGCTTGTCGATGAACTCGAACGCGACATCGACGCGCTTGAGGGCCATTTCGAGCGAGTCGGTGCCGTCTTCCCACGGCCGCACGGCGCACCCGGGACCAAAGGGGTCGCCGCCCATGCCGCGGAAGGTGTGCCAGTAGCACACGGCGAACCGCAGGTGTTCCTTCATCGTCTTGCCTTCGACGACTTCGGAGGCGTTGTAGTGCCGGAACGCGAGCGGGTTCTTGCTATCCGGCCCTTCGTACTTGATCTTGGACACTTCGGGGAAGAAGGACATCGTTCACCTCGGGAGGGTAATGCGGTCGTGAAGTGAAGGTAGCGTTTTGGCGTGCCGACGGGTAGGATGAGGGTGGAAACGGAGGCACGCCATGAACGCCACGATTGCACCGACGACGAACCCGCCACCCGTTGCGAACGGCACGCCCGTGTCGCCGGCGGACTACGTCAAGAGCCTGTCGCCCGAGGACAAGCACGCAGTGTTTGTCACACTGTTGCGTGAACTCATTGAAATCAACGGCGGTGGCAAGTGTTTGATTCCAGTCGAGACACCGGAGGGCGAATCGCTCGGCTACCATGTCCCACCAAAGGCCGCTGCCGCGCAAGCCGCCGCCGTGCTGCCGAAGTGGACACCTGAGCAAGATGCGGAGATAGCTCGGAGGCTCAAAAACCCTGGGCCAACGATGACGGCGCAAGAACTGATTGCGGACATCAGAGCGTGGGGGGCCGAACGCGAAACGCAAGCACGTTGATCGTGCGGACCGTCGGTCGGAAGAGTCGCTGTTGGTCGGAGATGGTGAAACCTACCCAGATGCCGTTCACATACCTCCACCACCACACCGTGCCGTCACCGTCGGTCCGGATCGTTGCTCCTGGCGGTGGCCCCTCGTGTTGTCGGAACTGTTGTTCCATCTCGTCTAGGTACACTTCTCCGAATGCAAACTGCGTCGCCTTCGTTTGGCGTAAGTGAGGCGAGCAGCTGAAACAAATCGTGTCGGGATCCAGTGGTAAACTCGACGACAACTTTCATGGGCGCACCTCCCACGTCGAGTGTACCCGATTACTCCTTGCCGAGCACCAGATCGACCACCCAGCATCCACGAACGTGAACGCCGTTGGCATCGCGGCAGTGGTTGAGGATGTCGTCGTTGTCGCAACCCGCGTCTTGGAGGGCGTCCGCGAGAATCGGCATCGCGCTGAAATCGCGCGACTCGTACATCTGCTTCGCAATTGCGATGGCCGTTGAAGTGCGCCACTCTGGGGAGAAGGCAATGGGGTGGAACGGGTTGCCAAAGATGTCACGGAGCAGATCCGTTTGCTCGCGCATCCCTCTTTCGATTTTGTCACCGCCTCGTATTTGGTCTCGACTTCCTCTTCCGAACGACCAGCCTGCCAGCCGCGCAACAGATATTGCACAAGTGAACACGGACGTAGGCTGCCGATCTCGACAGAATTCAAAATGTTGGCTGATCCGCAGCGCAGGACAGAGGTCGGAATCATACCTACGCCCGGAGCGAATGGCTTCCTCTGCCTCGCCCGCTCCGTCCAAATAGCGTTCGGTGGCTGTGAGGATTGAGCCGGAGAAGTCTGGTTCGTTGAACTGAGTTGCTCGGCAACACGCCACGCAGAACAGGAGCAACCTGCGCTCATGCCCGGAGGAGGTGAGGAGATTCCTAACTGGACCCGGGTCAAAGCAATCCAGCATCGTCGCGGGATCTTCGCACGCCAGCCATTCCGCTTCGGTCATGACACGGCCTCGTCGGAGTCCTCGCGCAACGCGAGCCACGGGGTTCATCCCCGTGGTCTTGGGAGATGCAGACCACCACGGGGATGAACCCCGTGGCTCGCAACGACCTCACCCCTTCTTCAGCAGTTCCATCAGAGCCAGCATGAACGCGGGGAGGTCGTCGGGTTTGCGGCTCGTGATGACATTGCCATCGACCACCACGTCGCGGTCGACGTAGGTTGCGCCCGCGTTCACGATGTCGTCCTTGATCGAGTGAAAGCACGTCGCGGTCTTGCCCTTCAAAGCAGGCGTGCTGCAGAGTACCCAAGGACCATGACATATAGCGCTAACAGGCTTTCCCTGTGCGAAGAGATCGCGGACCAGCTTCAGCATCGGCTCGCTGCGGCGGATGTAGTCCGGCGAGAAGCCGCCCGGGATCACGATGCCGTGGAACTTGTCGGCGCTCAGATCGGCAGCCGCAGCGTCAGACTTCGCCGGGTAGCCAAGCTTGCTGGCGTAGGTCTTGCCAGCCTCGGGGCCAACCAGCACGACCTCGCAGCCGGCTTCTCGCAGCCGATACACGGGATACCACACTTCCATTTCCTGATACTGCTGCTCAACCAAAACCGCGACACGCTTGCCAGACAGATTCATGGAGAGTCTCCAATGGTGGAACGAAAGAGAGCGGCCGGAACTGCCGCGTCGTGATTGAGTCTCGTGTCGCGTGATTGGTCCGAGCCCGAGCGCCAAGCGAGGTTCAAAATTACTGCTTGCCAAAGAGTCGGACCGCGAGTGCTGCCACGAACCCCGCGACAAAGCCAACAACCGCGCCAGGTACCGTGCAAATCATACCGGTGAAGATCATTTGCCCCGCATCACCCTTGTCCGAACCAAGCACCGCGCCCACGATCGCGCCGATGATCGCACCGCACAGCATTCCTCGGCCAATGTAGCGGCTGAAGATGTGCGGGTTGGGGTCGCGGGCGTTGCAGCGTGGGCAGCGTCGGGCGTTGGGTTCAACTGGCGAGAAGCCGCACGCCACGCACGACTCTTCCTTGACCTTCTGGGATCGCAACGACCCGCCGAACAGGCCGCGAAGGAACTGGATGCCACCGAACAGCATCGGCCCCCACGCGATGATGTAGACGCCTTCACCCTGCGCTTCGGCAGCGAGGTAGGTAATTGCGGTGATGAGCGTACCACCGAGGAGCCAGAGGCCGCCGCTAACAAGGTCGCTGGAATGCTCCTTCTCCGCAGCGCGTTCCTCGGGCGTGGCCGCGCCTCGCGCAACAGGCAACACGGCGGAACAGCGCGGGCAAACCGCCGCGCCGACCGCTCCGAGACCGAGGTACGCCTTGCAAGCAGGGCACACGATGCTACTCAAGCCGGACTCCCAAGCGTGAACATCGAAGCAGTCGGGCTCGCTTCAATCTACCGGTCACTTTCGTGGGAGCAACTCGGGCAGGTTCGCGATTCGCATGAGCGTGATGCTCAGCACCTGTGCCCCCTGAATCAGGTTCGGCTCCTTCGCCTTGTCGAAGGTGTCGCTCTGCGTGTGGTGCGTCAGGCGGTACTCGTCGATGTCTTGCAGGCACGCGAACCCCGGAACGCCCACTGCGTGGAACGACAGGTGATCCGTGCCGCCCATGCCACGCATCTCCAGCCCCTTCCAGCCGTCCACTTGCTTCAGCGAACTCAGTTGCGGTTCCAGCACGTCCCGCACCGATGTGCGACCGTGAAGCCCGAAGCCGTACACCTTCCCCGTGCCCGTGTCGTGAACCAGTGCCGCCGAGTGCTTCGCCATCTCGTCCTTGTGGCGTTCGACGTACTTCCTCGACCCGTGCAACCCCTGCTCCTCGCCCGTGAATAGTACGAAGCGGATCGTTCGCTTCGGTCGCAACCCGGCCTTTGCCAGCGAGGAAACGGTGCGGGCAATCTCCAGAACCACGCAACTGCCGGTCGCGTTGTCGGTCGTACCGCTGGCCAGCTCCCACGAGTCGAGGTGCGCGCCGACCAACACAATCTCGTCGGGCTTCTCGCTGCCCAGCACTTCGCCGACCGTGTTGTAAACCGTGATCGGCCCCGCGATGAACTTGTTGTCGATCTCGACTTCCACCCTGGTCACGGCGTCCGGCCGGCTCGCGAGTCGGTGAAGCAATGCGTAGTGCTCGTGCGCCATGAACACGCGCGGCAACCGTGCCTCGGCAACGGCGCGGTCGCTCGGCCAACCGCCCGTGGTGACGAGCAAGCCGTGCGGCTTCCCCGCGTCGATGCACACGCACGCGGCCCCCTCGGCCTTCAGGAACTCCGTGACGGCCTCGAACCCAGGCTGTAGCAGTTCCGCGCGAACCAGTGGCGAGTCGACCTTCTTTTCGGCGTCCTTCTTGGGTGCGTCTGGCTTTACCTCATCCTTCTTCGGAGGTGCCACAACCGGGCCGGGGGGTGCGGGGTACGTCAGATCGGTGACCGACTTCACTTCCTTCGGCGGGCTCAGCAGCACCGTCGCGTTTTTGAGCTTCCCCTTGTAGCCTTCAAGTTCGACCTTGGTGCGAGCCTTCAGCACGACGACCGGCCCCGTCAGTTTCCCCTTGGTGCCGGGGGTCCAGCCGAACGATGCGATGAGCAACTCGCGGCCGTTATCCGGCTCGATGATCTTCATGCTGGCCTTGCCGCGTTCCCAGCCGACGGGGATCTCCCACGGTTCGAGTCGCACGTTCTCCAGGCCGTAAGCCTTCATCTTGTCGGCTGTCCAGTTGTTGGCGCGTTCGAGGCTCTTGGACCCCGTGAGTCGCCCGCCGATGACGTCGGACATGTACTGAAGGTTCTTGATGAGCTCGGAGCGTTCCTTGACCTCGGCGAGAATGCGTGTGTCGAGCGAGGAAGGAGCGATGCGGGGGGCGGGGGCTAGTTCCGCGGCGGGTATCGAGGCGGGGCTAATGATGACGGCGAGCACGAGGAACGCGGCAGCGGATAGCGTGGAACGCAGCATATGGCGTAACTCCGGGTGGCGGGCAAGTTGTGGCGAGAGAAACACCCATTGTGCGACGACGACGCGACCCGCACAACAGGCGCGAAATGAAAAAGCGAGGAGCGTGATGAGCAGGGAGCGAGACAGGAAGCCTCTTAATCTTGCTTCTTTTTTCGTGATCGTAGTTCGCGTCGCTGTTCGAGGGACAGCCGCGACTGGATCTCGGATTGCCGAGCCCACGATGTTGCTCGCGAGCACCCGCCGGTGGCCACGTAATCTGTTACGACTTGTTCAGCAACAACCTGTGGTACGAAGCAGGCCGCTCGGTAGTACATCGGCTCACCACATCCCCAGTGGTGTACCCATTTGCCATCGTCTGCGGCTGAGTCGTAGGTGACGAAGTCATTGCATTCAAAGTACCAACCGCGGTCGGGGTGCCGGACGAACAGCAACTGGCCGGACTGCGATTGGGACATGTGCTGCCATTCGAGCACTCCGACCGGTGAGTACGGTCCCCAGTTCCCGTCATACTCCTCCCGCATGCACTCGATCATCTGCTCGATTGTCGGATCTTGAACGCGTTGCCCCGATGGGGCACTGTACCAGAGTGTGGGCATGATTACTTCAGCATCGGGTGCTGGCCGGTGGCTCCGAGGTATGCGCCGATCGCCGCGTTCGCCACGGACAGAATCAGGCCGATCACGTTCAACGTGATCCCGATCACGGCCTGGGAATGGTTTCGCGTGTGCATGCTCTTGATCCCCAGGATCAATCCGGTGAGCGTCATCGGGAATCCGATGATCGGCAGGCACCATCCCACCAACCCCAGGCCGCCGAGTACCAGCGATGCGGGGGCTTTGCCGGCGTGCTCTTCCGTGTCGTCCTGAACGCGCTTTCGCTTCGCTCGGGCGACCGGCGTGTAGTCGGTCGGTTCCGAGCGTATGGCTACGAACGTGGACTGGCACTCACCGCAGCGAACGGTCGAGTTCTCCAGCGATTCTTGAACTTGCAGGGTGGTTCCGCAGTCCGGGCAGACCGACTCGATGAACATGGCATTCCCTCAGTGTCGCATCCTGCGGAATGTTCCTCACACTGGCCGAACGGTTTCGTGACCGTCGAGGATACTCGGATCGGCATGTGGATTCAACGATCGGACTCCGGCGATCAGGGTCGTTTAATTCTCGGGCTTGGAGAAAGTAGGCGACTCGCTCCGCGAGTCGTACCCCGGCGTTTAGAGAAGGTGGTTGGTGTCACTCGCGGAGCGAGTGACCTACCATCCCGAGAATTAAACAGCCTTGCTCCGGCGATTTTGTCAGGGTTTCAGCCTGAAAGGCTGTGACAACGTAGCCCAGGGCAAGACAGCGAAGCTGTCGTCGCCCTGGGTTCGATTTCAGGGTGGATTATTGGGTTCGGGCAGTTCCCAGGGCGGCGCCTTCGGCTTGCCCTGGGCTAGGTTGTCCCACCCCTTCGGGGTGAAACCCAAAACGCCACGCCCAATAGCACAACTTCAAAAATCGCAAGCGAGGGGGTCTTGCCCACCCAAACCCAATCTCTGAGTAGCCATGGTGCCGAAAACTTGTCTCTTGGCGCAGCTCAAGTCGGTGGTTATGAGAGCCGACCAGCGCCTCTCCGCGCGGAATCGCCCATCGGACCGAGGGTCACGGATGACCACCCACCGCCGGCCACTGTTCTTCGCAGTTGCCTCGGCCGCACTGGTCTGTCCCGCTTGCCTGTTCATTCCCGCCCAATCGACGACCATCTCGTCGTCCGAAACGCGGGACAAGGTCGCCGCGCAAACCACTGCGAAGGCCGCGGAAACCGCACGCAAGGACGTGTTCGGTGAGTTGCCGTCGCGGCCCGGCGAAGCGGTCGCGATCAGGCACGCACCCAAGAGCTTTGCTCCGGTGGGTGCCACCCCCGCCTCGCCAGCCAGCCCAGGTTCTCCAGAACCGTTCAACCCCAACAACGACGTGAAGTTCGCAACCGGGTTTCCCGATCCGTTGCCGTCGATTGTCACCGCACCCTTTCGGCCCGGTCAGAAGGATTCGCCATTGCTCGAAGCCGTGCGAGCCCACGCCGAGGGGAAGCCGGGCCGGGCGCTCGAAGTGCTGAAGACGCTCGACCAGCCGAACCAGGACTTCATCCTCACCGTGTTGCCGATCCTCGCCCGCGGAGCCACCGCCGACCTCGCCAGCGATCCGGCGGGAGTTGCCGTGCTCGTGGACCAACTTGAAACCGCAGCGGCCCGATTGGAATCGCGAGCCTCGCTGCGAATCGAGAACCTCGCGTTCTGCGGCAAGGTCTCCGGGTTCGGTCGCTACGAGCCGTGGCCCGAAGGACAGCCCTACCACCCGAACGATCAGGCCCAGCTATATCTGGAAGTGCGGAACCTCCTCAGTCAGCCGACCACTGGCCCGCACGGCGAATCACACCTCACGCACGCCAAGGCCGCCATCGAGATCAAGGACGCCCACGGTGTGCTCGTCAAGCAACCCGATCCGGACGACTGGCGACGACGGGTGGATGTGGCGCGATTCGAGAAGAAGCTGTTCAGCCGCGGGTCAATCCACGACTTCCACATCCTGTACCCGTTCCCGGTGCCAACCACGCCCGGCGTGTACACAGTCACGGTCGAGATTCGCGACCCCAGCGGTCGCCGTGTGAAGAGCAAACCCACCGAGTTCCGCGTGACCGGGCCGTGATGAGTTCCAAGTTCCAGGTTCCAAGTTCGTATCCTGAACAATTGGAACCTGGAACTTGGAACTCACATGAGCGAAATCACAGCCGCGCAGATCTACCACCACGCGGGCCACGTCACGCCTGCCGACCGCAGGGCACTCCTGAAGCAAACCGGCGCAACGCTGTGGTTCACTGGCCTTTCCGGCTCCGGGAAGAGCACGCTCGCGGTTGCACTCGAACAGGCCCTCATTGCCCGTGGTCACGCCGCCTACGTTCTCGATGGCGACAACGTCCGGTTCGGCCTGAACGCCAGCCCGAAGATACTGATGGAGACACGCGGCTACGCGGAAGAGCCTGCCAAACGGTTCGGGCTCGGCTTCAGCGCTGCCGACCGCGTCGAGAACATTCGCCGAATTGGGGAAGTCACCCGCTTGTTTGCGGATGCCGGGTTGCTGACTCTGACGAGCTTTGTCAGTCCTTACCGCAAGGATCGCGACGCGGTTCGTGCGCTTCACACTCAGAACAAAGGATACGCGATTCCGTTCATCGAGGTGTACGTGAACACCCCGATCGAGTGCTGCGAACAGCGTGACCCGAAGGGGCTTTACAAGCAGGCACGCGAGGCGGTCGTCGCCGGCAAGGCGATGGGCTTCACGGGCGTGGACGATCCTTACGAACCGCCGCTCGCACCAGAACTGACCTTCGACGCCTCGAAGCACCCCGTCGAGGAAGGTGCTGCGCTCGTGTTGAACTACCTGATCGCAAAGGGTTTGGTGGGGTGATTGGCATCGTTTCGCGTTTCGCGTTCAACGTTTCGAGTTGGATACAAGCGGGACATCGAACTCGAAACGTTGAACGCGAAACGTGAAACGGAAGTTAGCGGTTGAACAGGAACTCCTTGCTGTTCATCACGGCCCAGAACAGGTCGCGGAACACCTCGTCGCGGGCGGCGTCTGCCTTCAGCAACTCCTTCACCTTGGCTCGCTCCGCATCCGACGGCTTGCGGGCCAGCGCTCGCAGGAACAGCATGTCCATCAGTTTGTCGTCATCCTTCTCGGCCGCGAGTTGCTTCGCCAGCCAGCCGTTCCCCGCGCTCACCTTGGTGCTCACCGTTTCGCCGACGATCAGGTGCAACACGCTCGGCAGCGACACATCGCTGGCCCGTTCGCACGCACACGCCGTCACCCGCTCGCTGCGGCCGAAGGTTCGCAGGAAGTACGACGCGGTACCCGGGTCCGGAACCTGCACCGCACGCACGCCCAGCGGGTAGCCATCGAACTTGTCGGGGACGTTGGTCGCGTCGCAGATCGCATCCAGCATTACCTCGGCCGGGAGACGGCGTGCGTAGTAGTGCGAATAGAACCGCGCATCGGTCTCGTTGCCGGCTCGCGTGGAACTGGAAAGCTGATACGTTCGCGAGTTCAGAATCACCCGCATCAGGGCTCGCAGGTCGAACTTCTTGTCGAGGAACTCCTTCTTCAGTGCCGCCCACAGTTCCGGGTTGGTTGGCGGATTCGTCGCTCGCAGGTCGTCCACGGGTTCGACCAGACCCACGTCGAGGTAATGCCGCCAGACGCGGTTCAGCATCGCGCCGGCGAAGTACTCGTTGCTGGGATCGGTGATCCACTTCGCCAGCACGGCCCGCGGGTCTTCGGTCGGTTGCACGTCGTTCGGCGTGCGGTCGAGCGGTTGCGGCTTCATGAACATGCCGGTGCGTGGCTGACTCACACCCACCGGGTTCTTGTTCTGGTTCTGGTCGGGGTGGCTCACGCTCAACTTCGTGGAACCGGCTTTCGCCTCCTTGCGGTCGAGCTTCACTCGGCTGAAGTACGCGGCGAAGTGGTAGAAGTCGTCCTGCGTGTGGCGTTCGAGCGGGTGGTTGTGGCACTTCGCACACCCAATGCGAATCCCCAGGAACGACTGTGCGACCGACTCGGGAGCCTCCGAACGGTCCGCGTGGCGTTGCTCCCCCACTGTGACGATGAAGTATCCGACTGCCGGGTTCTCGCTGTTCGAGCCACTGGCGGTCAGCACCTCTCGAGCGAGTTCATCCCACGGGCGGTTCGCGGCCACTTGCTTCCGCAGGTAGTCGTGGAACTGCCGCACGCCCTTGGTTCCTCGCACGTCGTGGTCGCGTTCCTTGCGGTTCTGGAAGAGATCGCCGAGTTGCAGCGTCCAGTAGTCCGTGAACTCCGGGCGGGCGAGCACCGCGTCGATGAGCTTGGCACGCTTCGCGGCGTCCTTGTTCGCCACGAACGCCGTGACTTCCTCGGCCGTGGGAAGGATGCCGCACGCATCAAGGAACAGCCGACGGATAAACTCCTCATCCGAACACAGGTCGCTCGGCTCGATCCGGAGTTCCTTCAGTTTCTTGAAGACGTGCGTATCGACGAAGTTGTTCCCGCCCTCGAAACGTTTCGGATCCACGGGGCGGTCGAACGGCATGCTGAACACCGTGACCGCGACTTCCGTCAGGAACATCGCACGCACGGCGCTCGCCCCGTTGCGGATCGCCTTCGCCTTCCCGCCGGGAGAAACGGCCAGGTACGCGGGGTCGTTCGAGTCGAACTTGGTGAGCCAGGTCACGTCGCGTTTCGTGCCGTCGGCGAAGGTCGCGGTGGCGACGAGTTGCACTTCCTCGCCGGGCTTCAACACCTGCGAGGCCGGGGTGAGTTCGAGCTTGCTGATCTTCACCTCGTCCTTCGTGGGGCCGGGGTAACCTGCCTTGATCCACGCGAGCATCAGTTCGTATTCCTTGCTCGTCGTGCTGAACAGGCGACCGCCTTCGTGCGGCGCTTCCGCCGTGGCCTTGCGGAGCAGCAGGCTCGCTTCGGGAACGGTGCGGTCGAGGCGGCGGCCATCGAACTCGCGGGTGATCCACTTGTAGTCCTGCTCGGGGGCGAACCCGCGGAGCGAGAGGCGGAAGCCGTTCTGGCCCGCGCCCTTACCGTGGCACGCACCCTGGTTACACCCGGCTTTCGTCAGCAGCGGCATGATCTCGGTGTTAAACGAGGGGCCTGCTGGCTTCGCCGGGGCGGTTGCGGCCGGGTTCTGCGCAAAGGTGTAACCGGGAAGCAGAAGCGCGAGCACGCAGGCAACGGAAAACCGGGGCATGAGTTGGCTCACGGGGTATTCGTGAAGGACGGCGGAACGCCGGGGGCGGGTGCGTCGAATCTTCATCTGAGTGTAGATGGGACACAAACGTGAGGCAAGCGCAAACGTGGCTGGTTAACGCCGCTTGCGGCATCGCGCACGAACCCACACGGTTCCCCTCGTGTCGATGAGGAACTGCGGAGGCTCTCATGACTGACGACGAATTCCTGACCGCGTTCGAGGCCGCGGCAATTTCACGCTCAGAGTGGACACATAACGCCCACGTGTGGATGGCCTGGCTGTACCTGACGCGATTACCACACGCGAAGGCAGGCGACAGGATTCGCGCCGGTATCCAAAAGTTGAACTCCCGAAATGGCGTTGTCGATGGTTACCACGAAACCATCACGACTGCGTTCATGCGGATCATTTCGGCCCGCTTGTTGCATTCAGAAACCTACGAGGCATTCCGGGCGCGGAATCCAGATCTCTACGACCGGACGCACTCCCCAGTTTACCAGTATTATACAAAAGAAAGATTGTTGTCGTTTGATGCTCGGGTATCATTTGTAGAACCCGACATGCAACCGTTACCAACATTTGAACTGAAATCGTATTTCTGTCGAACGAATTCTGAGCCGCTGAATTGAGAACCAGAGTCCAGGCTGGGATATCAAGGCGAAAACCGATCGGGAGCGTTTGCTTGAGAGAGAACGGTGCACTAACTGATACAGCCCACACAACCAGCACCACTGCCGGGAGGGTGAGATCCGTGTCCGCCCCACGGTGTTCGATGGCTTCCGATCTGCTTGAATCGTCGACCGTGCCAGCCGTCTTGGTCGTCGACGATGAAGGGGCCGTGCGCGATTTCGTGCGGATCGCCTTGTCGCACGCCGGCTATGCCGTGTTCTCGGCCACCGATGCGCAGCACGCTCTCGAAGTGTTTCTGGCGAACCCTCTCCGCTTTTCCCTCGTGCTCACCGACGTTCGGATGCCGGGTCGTTCCGGCGTTGATCTCGCAGCGGACATTCACAACGCCAACCCCAATGTTCCTGTCGTCTTCATGTCTGGCTTCCTCGGCGGAACACCGCGTCAACCCGTTGCGTTGCCACTTGGGGCCACCGTTCTTGAAAAGCCGTTCACGCTCGACAGCCTGATTCAACTCATCAAACAATCGATTGCCTGAGTCGCTGGCCGCGGTCTACTTTTTCAAACCGAGAATCTTGTCGAAGGCGAGCTTGAACTCGCGGGTTCCCGCGGCCTTCACGATGGCCGCGTTGGCTTTCTCGATCAGGTCCTTTTCCAGGTCTGGCTTCACCGCTTTCACCAACTTGACCATCAGGTCGCCGACGTTCTTGGCGGGGTCGCCGTCGAGGCCGGCCGTGTGGTCGACGACGAAATCCGTGTGAAAGATTTGAGCTTCGGTCGCGCGAACCTGGAGTGTGACCTCCGGAACGGGAATGAACGAGCCTTTCTTGAACTCGGTCTTGGTGGTCACCACAGCCTTGACGATCAGCCCCGCGGCACAGTGAGCGCGGGTCTCGCCCGAGTAAAGCCGCAGGCCGTTGCGCCACACCTGCTGTTCCATTTTCATGTCCACCCGCTCGCAGGCCACGCCCACGGTGATGTGGATCTTCCCGTCCGGTGCGTAAGTCAGTTCGTTGACCGTGAGCCCCACCTTGGTCGGCTCCGGAATCCGAACATCGACTCGCCGCCAGACGCCGTCGTTCTGGAATTCCTGCACGGGCTCGACCCAGAAGCGGAGCCCCTCGCGGTACCTTCGAACCACGGTGACGCCCTTCTGATGACCCCAGTTTTGGTTGGACTTGGTGAGCGGGTCGGGAATGTTCTTCTTGAGCAGGTCGCGGAGCATCTGCGCGACGATCTCGGCTTCGGGAGGGACCGGCTTCTTGACCTCCGGCATGGGTGCCGGCTTTGGCGGTGGCGCCCCGAACGCAGTTGTCAGGAGCGCGAGGGCGAGGACAGACGCGGCAACAGGCTTCACGGCGACCTCTCACAAGCGGGAGTCTGACGTGCGGCGGGTGTACTCTCTGGCGTCCGAAAGAGCAACGCCGATTCAGGCGAGCGGGGCGGCGTAAGCCCCCCGAGTGTTGGGCTTCACACAACCTCGGGGGGCTTACGCCACCCCGCTCGCCTGAATGCCTGAATGCCAAACGGCCCAAACGATTTGATTGCCCCCTCAATTGACACGCCAACCCGACACTTGGTTCGATTCGCACAATTTCCAGGGTTTTCGAGGACGAAACGGGCTTCCGATGCGTCATGACCTTCGGAAGGGGGCTTCGCCCCTTCCGAACCTGAGGAGGCCCGAACGATGACGGAACCGCAACCGTGTGCGCGTTGTGGGGGCTTGATCCCCGAGGAGCGACTGGAGACACGCTCCCCGAGACGAGGGTCTGCGTGAAGTGTGCGGGGGCGATGGGCGGGTCGGAGTTCCGGATCGAGGTCATCGCGGAGAAGACGAGCAAGGAGGGGAGCTTGAAGAAGAACTACGGCGGATACAGCACCCGGAAGGTCCGGAAGCCAATCCGCCCGATCGAGGAGTGACGTGCTCGAAACGCCGGGCCGGGGCGATACCCCGGCCCGGTTGGCGTAAGATTCGCTCTCCTCGCACGCTGGAAGAGAATGGCGACCCGCTCGCCGAAACCTTTGGGGGGTTCGGTGAGTAGAATTACCCGGTCGCCAGGTCTCACGAGGAACACCGGATGTTTCGCTTCCTGATCGCCTCCTTCGCGTTCACGTTTGCCACGGCTGCGTTCGCCGCAGATGCCAAGCCCGAATCCGTCATCGGCACCCAGGCACCCAGTCCCACGCTCACCGCCCTCGACGGGACCGCGACCAAGTTCGACTCCGTGCGAGGTAAAACGGCCACGGTTGTGGTGTTCGTCTCGTTCGAATGCCCCGTGTCGAACTCCTACGTCGCCGGGTTGAACGAACTTGGCAAAACACACGCCGAGAAGGGCGTCGCGGTTGTGCTCGTGTGCCCGACCGAAGACCCACGCGACGCTGTGGCGAAGTCCGCCGCGGGGTACAAGCTCACCATTCCCGTGCTCCACGACCCCAAGAAAGAACTCGCGGTGGGGCTCAAAGCCACCTGCACCCCGGAAGCGTTCCTCCTCGATGGCGAAGGGAAAGTGCGATACCGCGGGCGGATCGACGACGGCTACTCGGCCCGCCTCAAACGCAATCCCGTCGTCACAACGCATGAACTGAGTGACGCACTCACCGCGGTTCTCGCGGGGAAAGCGGTCGCAACGCCAGTTACCAAAGCGATTGGGTGCGAGATCGAACTCACGGTGAAACCCGCTCCCAAGGCCGGTGCCGTCACGTTTTACAAGGATGTGGCCCCGATCCTGAACGCGAACTGCGTGGTCTGCCATCGTACGGGCGAGGTTGGGCCGTTCGCGCTTTCGACCTTCGCACAGGCTCGCCGCTGGGCCAGCGATATCAAGGAATACACGGGGAACAAGCAGATGCCGCCGTGGTCCGCGGTCGGTGGCGTGCCGATGCGAGGCGAACGCAAGTTGACCGCGGCCGAGATCGCCACGCTCGCTGCCTGGGTTGATGCTGATGCACCGGAAGGCGACCCCAAGGACGCTCCGAAAGCACCCGACTTCGGCTCCGACGGCTGGCGGCACGGCAAGCCCGACCTGATCCTGAGTGCGAGCGAGGACTTCCGCCTTGGTGGTTCCGGCAGCGACCTGTTCCGCGTGTTCGTGGTGCCGACGAAGCTCACCGAGAACAAGTGGGTCATCGGGTACGACGTGAAGCCCGGCAACCCGCGAGTCGTTCACCACACGCTGCACTACTTCGATACCACGGGTGCTGCCCGCGACCTCGAAGCGAAGCAACAGGCGAAGGACAACGGCAAGTTGCTCCTCGACCGCGGGCCGGGTTACACCGTGGGGATGGGCGTCGGGTTCGTACCCCCCGCGAACAAGCACGGCGAGACGCCGAAGTTCGGCGGAATCGGTGGCTGGGCTCCCGGACAGATGCCGCAGTTCGTGCCGCAGGGTGCGGGCTGGCTCCTGCCAAAAGACAGCGATTTCCTGATGCAGACGCACTACCACCGCAACGGTCAGTTCGCCACGGACCGCACGCAAGTCGGGCTGTACTTCGCGAAATCACCCGTTGAACAACCGTGGCAGACGCTCATCATCAACGGCCTGAAGCAGTGGGAGAAGATCCCCGCTGGCAAGTCGGATCACCCGGCACACGGGGCGATCTTCCTGCACACCGATGCCGTGCTGCACAACGTGCTGCCGCACATGCACCTGCTCGGCAAGTCCGTGAGCATCATCATGACGCCGCCGGGCGGCAAGCCGGTCACGCTCATCGACATCCCCGCGTGGGATTACCGCTGGCAGGAAACGTACTGGTTCAAGGAACCGATCAGCGCGAAAGCCGGCACGAAGCTCGAAGTGCGTGCGGTCTACGACAACTCGGCGACGAACCCGAACAACCCCACGAAGCCGCCGCGAGCCGTGTCGTATGGCGAGGAAACCACCGACGAGATGTTGTTCGTGTTCTTCGGCGCGACCAGCACCGCGACGCCGTGGAAGCCAATCAAGACCTTCGCATACTCCCCCGATAACGGCGAAGCGCCGATCAAGGGCGAACTCACCCCGCTGCTGAAGGAACTGGCCGGCACGTGGGACACGAACACGGAGCTGAAGGTCGGCGGCCGGGCTGTGAACCTGAAGGGGCAGGACGTCATTGAGACTTCGTTCGGCGGCAAGTTCCTCCGCAGTTTGGCCACGAGCGCTGCCGACGATCGCGGCGTGATCGAACTGATCACCTACGACCCGGCGATGAAGATGTACCGCATGTGGCTGTACGACTCGGCCGGCACGGAGATCGAGTGGACCGGCACGCACGATACTCAAGCGAAGAGTATCGCGTGGAAAGCCGTCATGGGCGACGGCGTGAAGCTGAACCTGATCTGGAAGTTCGCGGCCGAGGGCGGCTACACCTGGGACTTCATCGCGACCAACGGCGACAAGACCGTCTTCGAGATGAAGGGCGACCACACCGCGAAGAAGAAGTAAAACGCAGCAATGGCACCCGGATCAGAAAGAAGAGAAGAGTTTGATCCGCAGATTCGAAGCGATGGGGTAATGAGTGAGATTGTGTCAGGGTTTGGTGAAGGTAGTTCCCCCTCACCCGGCTCGCAAAGCCTCGCCGACCTCTCCCCCAAAAATCGGGAGCGAGGTGGGTGCGCGGCGTCTTCACTTCAGCCTTCCCAAACCCATCGCCCTCAGACGAAACCAATCACCCCCCACCTCGCCCCCGGTTTCGGGGGGAGAGGTCGCGACGAGTCTTCGAGTCGCGGGTGAGGGGGCAAAAACCTTACACACAACCAGCAACGATTCCGATCATTACGCCACCGTCTGTAGTCTGCGTAATCTGCGGATCAAACTGATTTTGCTTTTGTCTTGATCCTCTTGATCCTCGCTGGATCCGCGTCATCCGCGTGCCAATGCTTGGGCTTTAAATTCACTCTTGGCCGCTTTCCTCATCCTGCTCGTCGGGAATCTCGAACGTCTCGGGTGCGAGCAGGGCTGCGTAGGCTGCGAGAGCCTCACCCGCCGCTTCGCTGAACTCGCGGGCCTCGACGCCATCCACATCGAACTGAATGAACCCGAACGGCTCACGGGGGTCGATTCGCACGAACAGATCGAGCCACATTCCGCCAAGTTGGTAGGTGAGCCAGCCCGCTTCGAGCGGTTCGTATCGGCCTTCGGGAACGCCGAAGTGGACCGTCATGTCGGGCCGTTCGGGCGACACGAGGCGAGCAACTTCGCGAACAGTCGGCTTGAGAAGCGGGTAAAGCTCGTCGGGTGGCGGGGACAGTTCCCAGTCGCGATCTTCGATGCGGTAGTAGAGCAACCCGCCGTCCTCGGTGGCGCGGATTTCGAGCCGCGTTGCCTTGTCGCGCAGGGCGTTCAGGATGATGACGTGCAGATACCGCCGGGCATCCGGTTCGGCGAGCAACTGTTCCGCGGATTCAAAAACGAGCACAGTGAATTCCTGCAAACGGGTTACTGATCGTCAGGCGAAAACTCTATCACCATCTCATCGTTACGGTCGTCGGCTTCTTGTGTTGGTGATTCTGTCGCCTTGCTTTCGGATTGCGTTTCCGGGGCCACTCTCATGAATGTGATCCGGATATGCCCAGAATCATTTCGCGGGTCGAGGAACACGGCGAGGTTATCGGGAGGCAGATCCTGACCCCATCGAAGTTCCAACCAACCGACGGCCGGAACATCGAGGTCACTGGATTCGGGACGTATCAGGGTTGCGTGCCGTTCGATCACCCGCACCAACTGCGGCCAGACGAACGCGGGTGTCGGGATACATTCGTGCCACTTATCGAGGAGATACCATAATTTCATTACTTGTTGGACTGGTCGGAATTCCACCTCTTTCGCCCCGTCACGAAAGCACATCAACAAGACCATCATGAGGAACTTGGTTGGCGGGTGCATGCCATGCATGCCAGGATGGAAAGGCATCCGCTGACGGCCGAGAAAACATGGTTTCGATCCTGACGAATCAAGTTGAGGGAACCAAACTCGCGGACCACGCAAATTGGTTTCGCCCTCGAATTCAGTGTCCGCAAATTCGACGATGTGGTCGCCTCTCGTGGTGCATCGGTCTAATAAGTGTGCCGCGGGTTCGTGAAGGGCAGATGAAATCGGAAGTTCGGCGGTGATTTGGTCCGCGATTTCGCGAGGTTCTATTTGCACTGCGATTACAAGCTGTCGTTCACCGAGTTGGAGTGTTAACGGTCCACATTCGCCAACCAACTGTTTGAGAAAAAGCGAGACCTGTGATGCGACAGCGATCGGAGGTGGAACAATATCGTACTTTACCCCGGCAACATAATAGCAGTGCTCCGCGCCATACACTCTGGGATTTGGATGGGGGCCAAGCATCCAACGGGTTGCCTGATCCCTTATTGACATTGCAAAACACATCGCAAGGAAGCGGACAAGTCCGGTTCCCGAGCCGGGCTTCAGACTGATGTAATGCTCGATGTCGAAGATCGCCGGCATCGTGATCACCCTCCGGTGCCAGGATCCTTTGCTGGTGCTGTAAACGCGGTGGGGATGCCTGCGCGGAGGAATTTCTCCAGGCTTTCGTAGTCGCGCGGGGTCATCAGGTATTCCAGCAGCACCAGGGTGGTGGGTGCCAGATCGTGGTCGATCCGCAATCGGCCCGTGGGACCGGTTCCGCACGTGATCTTGCGGATCGCCGTGAACGGGATCACTTCCGGCTGCGGGCCGGGTGCATTCGGGATCGGGTTTCCCTGAGCGTCCGGCGGGGTGCCACGCAATCTCGGAGGCAAGATGAGCGCGTTCGACGTGAGGTACAGGCACTCGGGGTTGAGGACTTCACGCAACCCGGAGAGCAGCATGATCGGAGCCAGGATCAACCCCGGCAGGCCGAGGAGCGAAATCACGCAGAGGCCCAGGCCAAGCGGCACGTCTCCGTTCACGAACTTCATGTAGCCGGCCGTGAGCGTGGCCGCGGCGATGCTGCCGACCACCGCGAGGAACATCACGGCGCAGCCCTGTGCCGCACAACCGACGCGCAACGGGAAAGCGTGTTCCACAACGAGCGGGGACGGAGAGTCAGACGCCATCAGCCGGTTCCCCACCATCTGGAACAAGAACGGTTCGCAACCGCCGCAACGCACGCAGATAACGCATCGACGCGGCCGCTTCGGTCAGGTTCAACGCCGCAGCCGTTTCCTGATTCGAGAGCGCCTCGTGGTGCCGCATCAGGATGATTTCGCGGTCGTCGTCGGAAAGCTGATCGATGGCCGTCGAGAGCTTGTGCTGGAGTTCCTGGCGAATCGCCTCGGATGTCGGTGTCGCCTCGGTGTCGATGAGCTGCGCGACGAGCGAAATGCTGGATTCGTCGGCCCACGCGGGCCGGGCGATGGCCTGTTCGCGGTCCACGCTGCGGCGCTGTGCGAGGCGGTGCCGGCGGTGCGTGTCGATGATGCGATCTTGTGCCAGGTGCCGGAGCCACAGGTGGAACGGCATGTCCGGCTTTTTCAGGTATTCCGTGAGTCGCTGGTTGGCCTCGATCAGCACATCTTGAACGATGTCGGAGGCATCCACGCGGCGAGCGATGGCGGGGTCGAGTCGGAGGTCGATCACGCGGCGCAGGGGGTCGCGGAACTCGGCGAGGAGTTTATCGACGGCTCCGGCCTCGCCCTTGCGGGCGTCGTCGAGCAGGCGGTCGGTTTCTTCCCGGTTGGGCCACATAAGGGAATTGTACGGGGATCAGCGGAACCCGGCTGCGACTGGAGGAATACAGCAAAGCAATGGCACGCGGATCTCGCGGATAAAGAGGATCAGAAGAAAGCAGGATTCACCGCAGAGAACGCAGAGAACACAGAGGGAAACCCAAGACCGAGCCAATGCAGGGTAAAGAACTCAATTCTGTCTTAACTCCGCGTCCTCTCGGTTCTCTGCGGTGAATCCTGCTTTCTTCCGTTCTTTCTGATCCTCTTCAATCCGCGTTTTATCCGCGTCATCCGCGTGCCATTGCTTCGATTTCAAGCGATTTCGACACCCACCTCGCCATCAATCACGTTGCCGATTCGCCACGCGGGAACGCCGTCTTTCGCAAGCTGAGCGACGACCGCATCCGCCGCCGATGGCTCGCACACCACGACAAACCCGACGCCCATGTTGAACACCCGGAACATCTCGGCGTCGGCGATGTTTCCGAGCTTCTGCATCCACCCAAAGACTGCCAATTCCGGCCACGAACCACGCTTCACCCGCACACGCTTGCCGGGCGGAAGGATCCGCGCCACGTTGTCCGGCAAGCCGCCGCCCGTGATGTTCGCCAGCCCGTGAATCAGGCCCGGTGCCATCGTCGCGAGCAGTGACCGCACTGGCTTCACGTACAACCGCGTCGGCGTCAGCAGTTCCTCGCCGACGGTTTTGCCCAGTTCCGCGACGTGATCCGTAACCTTCAACTCCGCGGCCTCGAACACAACTTTTCGCACGAGGCTGTAGCCGTTCGAGTGAATGCCGCTCGCGGCGCACCCGATCACCACGTCGCCGGTTTGCACCGCACGGCCGTCGATTACGCGGTCGCGTTCCACGACCCCCGCAGCGAACCCGGCGAAGTCGAAATCGCCCGGCTGGTAGAAGTCCGGCAGGATCGCGGTTTCGCCGCCGACGAGCGAACAACCGGACTCCACGCAACCGTCGCTGACACCCTGGAGCAACGCCTTGCTCAGCTCGGGGTCGTCCTTGTGCATCGCGAGATAGTCCAGGAAAACAAGCGGTTCGCCGCCCGTGCAGATGAGATCGTTCACGGACATCGCGACGAGATCGATGCCGACCGTGTCGTACCGCGACATCAGGCACGCGACCTTGAGTTTGCTGCCGACGCCGTCGGTGCACGTGACCAAAACGGGGTTGCGGTAACGGCCATCGGGGTTGATGTCGAACAGGCTCGCGAAGCCACCGACGCCCTTGCCGCCCTTGCGTGGCGGGAACGGCGGCGGGATCACGCGCTTATCGTGGGTGCGGGCCAGGAGCGGCTGGATTCCCGCGATCGTCTCCTCGTACTTTTCGAGGTCGAGGCCGGCTTTCTTGTAATCCCACTGCTCAGACATGGCGTTTCTCAGAAGAAAAGTTATCCGCAGATTACGCAGATGCACGCAGATTTAAAGACAATAGGAGTTACGCAGTTGGGTTGGTGGGGCAGACATTCTTGTCTGCCTCAAACCGCCTCACGAGGCAGACAAGAATGTCTGCCCTACCAAAATCAAGCAGTTCAGAGCCCAACTGCGTAACTCCTAGACAAGTGAATTTCGGTTAGCGGCAGACCCAGCGGGTCTGCCGTCGCCCCGTTGGGGCGACCGCTACCCCCGTGATGCGGATCATTCTGCGAGGTATTCTGCGGCGGTTCCCTTGACGGTTGTATCGTTCGCGCCTACTTTGGTTCTTCCCAGCGCGAGGAACTTTTTGATTGCGGCCGGGAAGCGAACGAGGAGCTGAGTGTGGCCCTGACGAATGAACGCATCCGCATCCGGATGGAAGGTTACGATCACGAAGTGCTCGACCGCACCGCGAGCGAGATCCTCGCCACGGCCAAGGAAACCGGTGCCGACGTTCACGGGCCGATTCCACTGCCGACACGCATCGAGCGGTACACCGTTCTGCGGTCGCCGCACATCGACCGAAAAAGCCGTGAGCAGTTCGAAATCCGAACCCACAAGCGGCTCATCGACATCCTCCGCCCCACGCAGCGCACCATCGAGGCGCTCAACAAGGGTCTGAGCCTGCCGCCGGGCGTTGACATCAAGATTCGCGTCATCGCCGCTGGTTGATGCTGGGTGGAAGTGGCAGACAGGAATGTCTGCCCCACCTGATGTGAAAAAACTGTGATGGGCGCGTTGACGACGCTCCCAAACGCGATACAACTATTAGCTCTCGCCCGCCGTGGCTGCCTCATCCGAGGCCAAAACTGGCGGGCGGTTTCATGCGGAAGCGACCCCGCTTCGCCGCCGGTTCTCCTGAAAAGGTAGAGCCAACTCAGCGGCAACACCGAGCAATTCGGTGCTGGCGGGGCCAGGAGTGGCTGAACAATGGCAGAAAATACCACGACGGGCAGTGCCCCAGAAGCGGGCAATGGGTCGCCGTCACCTCGCGTTGTCGAGGTGAAGGACAAGATCACCGTCCGGGTTGTGGATAAAGCGGGTGCCGAAAAGGGCACGGTCGAGATCGACCCAGCCGACTTCGGCGGGAAGATTTCCCGGCAACTCATGCACGATGTCGTGCTGATGTACCTCGCCAATCAGCGAGCCGGTACACACCACACGCTTCGCCGCGGCCAGGTCGCGGGGAGCACCAAGAAGCTGTTCCGCCAGAAGGGGACCGGCAACGCACGTGCCGGCACCAAGCGCACAAACAAGCGGCGTGGTGGTGGTACCTCGAAGGGGCCGAAGCCTCGCGACTACGAATACCACCTGCCGAAGAAGGCCGTGAAGGCCGCAACCCGCATGGCGATCCTGTCCAAGTTCATGGACAAGGAAGCCGTGATTCTCGACGAACTGGTCATGGCCGCGCCCAAGACCAAAGAGATCACCGGCGTCCTCAAGGCGATCAAGATCGGCAAGAAGGCAACGGAAACCGGCGAGAAGGATGTCAGCCTCTTCGATACCACGGTCCTCATCGGCACCGCCGGGCTCGATCTGAACATCTACAAGTCGGCCCGCAACATCGACGGGGTCAAGGTTCTGCCGGCCGGCGAGTTCAACTGCTACACCGTGCTGAAGCAGAAGCGACTCGTGCTGACGCGGGCTGCCCTCGAAGCCCTGCTCAAGCCCGAACCCGCCAAGGGTGGCACGCCGAGCCCTGCCACAGCCGAAACGGAAATCGTTCGCCGTGGCCGTGCCGCCGAGTTCGCAGCACGCAAGAAGAAGACGGTCAAGAAGTGAGTTGTGAGTTGTTGACAGTTGGTTGTTGAAATGAACCCGAAGCACGCTTAGCCGCGACGCGAAGCGGAGCGTGAGAAGCGAAGAAGAGAACCAGCGATGGCAACGACACGACCACACCCGAAAAAGTATGTGCGCCGTCTTGAGCGCCGCAAGCCGTGCGTTCACGGCGAAGCGGGTCTCGATCTGCGGCCGTACCAGGTGATCCTCCGCCCGCTCGTCACCGAGAAGGGCACGCACCAGAGCACCCGGTACAACGCCTACACGTTCCAGGTGAACCCGATCGCGACCAAGAGCCAGATCAAGGCCGCGATCGAAGAGTTGTTCAACGTGAAGGTCGAAGGTGTTCGCACCCAGAACCGCCACGGCAAGACTCGCCGCTTCCAACAGCGAGTGGGCGTACTGCCCCGCTGGAAGAAGGCCATCATCACGCTGAGTGGTGAAGACAAGATTGAGTTCTTTTGAGATTGAGCCGTCAGCCGTCAGCTATCAGCTTTCAGCCAGAAGAAAGCATGATGGCGGTTGTCGAGAACACGGTCTGACCTGTCGGCTTGCTGGCTAAAAGCTGACGGCTGAAAGCTGAGAGCTTCAAAATGGGCGTCAAACAATACAAGCCGACTTCTGCGGGCCGCCGGGCAGGCATGGTGTCCGACTTCGTGGACTGTACGTTCCCACGGGAGAACAAGCCCGAGAAGTCGCTGCTCAAGCCGAAGCCCAAGAAGGGTGGCCGCAACAACCAGGGCATCACGACGTCCCGGTTTCGTGGCGGCGGTCACAAGCAACGGTATCGCCAGATCGACTTCAAGCGTCGTCGCGATGGCGTCGAAGGGGTTGTGCTTCAGGTCGAATACGATCCGAACCGCAGCGCCCGCATCGCACTGATCGAGTACCCACGCGACGAGAAGCACGAGTTCTCGCGAACCTACATCCTTGCTCCCGACGGCCTCAAGGCTGGCGACAAGGTGATGTCGGGCGAATCGGACACGATCGAGCCGAAGCCAGGTAACTGCATGCCACTGTGGAAGGTGCCCCTGGGCATGACGATCCACAACATCGAGCTGATCCCTGGTAAGGGCGGCCAGATGTGTCGGAGTGCTGGTTGCAGTGCAACCCTGGGCGCACGCGAAAAGGACTGGGCGCTGCTGACTCTCCCCAGCGGCGAAGTCCGAAAGGTGCCGAGCAAGTGCCGGGCGACGATCGGCAGCGTATCGAACGCCGAGCACATGAACATTAGCATCGGCAAGGCCGGGCGTATGCGGTGGAAGGGGCGGAAGCCTCACAACCGCGGCACTTCGATGAACCCGACCGACCACCCGCTGGGTGGTGGTGAAGGGCGAAGCAAGGGCGGCCGTAACCCGGTCTCCCCGACGGGTGTGCCCGCCAAGGGCGGCAAGACCCGCAACAAGAAGAAGCCAGGCGGCAAGGCGATCGTTCGCCGTCGTCCGGCTGGGCCGTTCCAGAATACCGCTTGATAACCAATTGTGAACCACGGGGTTCATCCCCGTGGGCCGCGTGATAAACGTGGAAATCAACTGGTCGGCGGTTGCAGCGCCCGATAAAGTATTCAGTCCCGGTTCGTTCAAGCCGGGGTTTCGTTTTGTGACGGCGTAAGCCAAGTAGACCGACGAACCCAACACGGATGCCCGAACCTTCGGGATAGACACGCATGAGCCGTTCGCTCAAGAAAGGTCCTTACGTCGACGAACGCCTTCTGGCGAAAGTTGACAAGTTGGGACCGAACAAAGAACCGATCAAGACGTGGTCGCGGGATTGCACCATCATCCCCGCGTTCATTGGCGCGACGTTCCTGGTTCACAACGGCAAGACGTTCGTGAAGGTCTACGTGACGGAAGACATGGTCGGGCACAAGCTCGGCGAATTCTCCCTCACGCGGACGTTCAAGGGCCACTCGGGTGGGAAGAAGGCCGCCGCCCCCGCCGGGAAGTGATGAGTTGGGACGCGAGTTGTGGTGAGTGCGTTGGGGAAGGCCCAAAGCGAACACCCAACAGCCCACCACCGACAACTAGCAGATAACGAACATGCAATACAAAGCCATACACCGATTCGCGGACGTCGGACCCCGAAAGCTTCGGTTGTTCGCCGACCTGATCCGCGGCAAGAACGTGGACGAAGCACTCCAGTTGCTCCGGTTCTACCCGAACCGCGGTGCACGACTGGTGGCGGCCGTCGTTCAGAGCGCCTACGGCAACGCGGATCACCTGGAGCACCCGGATCCGGATAGCCTGATTGTGAGTGAGTGCCGCGTCGATGGCGCTCCAACCTTCAAGCGTATCCAGCCCCGTGCCCGTGGCACCGCGTTCGGCATCCTCCGCCGGATGTCGCACATCGTCGTCTCCCTCTCCGACCCCGCGGGTTCGGATGATGAGGTGAGCGAGACGGTGGTGACCGAGACTCCGGCGACGACACCCGCGTTGCCCGCTGCCAGCGAGACGCCAGCAGGGGCTTGACGTCTGAGATGACACCGGATTGGGGCCGGCAACGAGCCGGTCCCCGTTGATTTAAGGGAAGAGACAAGCGAGGCGAGCTCCGACCGCGAGTTCGGGGAAGTTCGACCAAGGGATATCGCTATGGGTCAGAAAGTCCGACCGACTGGCTTCCGCACCGGGATTATGCGTCCCTGGCGCAGCACGTGGTACGCGACGAAAGCCGACTACTCGGAACTCCTCCTGGAAGACGTGCAGATCCGCGCGTTCATCCAGAAGTTCCTGACGAACAAGAAGGACCGCAAAGAGCAGCGGCCCGCGATCGCCGATATCCGCATCGAGCGGACCCGCGAGCGAGTGACGGTCGTCGTCACTAGCAGTCGCGTCGGGGCGATCATCGGGAAGAAGGGCGAGAAGATCGACAAGCTGACAAAGGCGCTCGAGAAGCTCACCCGCCGTCACATCGAGGTGAAGACCGTCGAAGTGACGCGGCCTGAAATCGACGCACAGTTGATCGCGGAAGACATCGCGGAGCAACTGGAACGTCGAGCCAGCTTCCGCCGCACGATGAAGCAAGCGATGCAGCGGGCGATGGAAGGCGGAGCACGCGGCGTGAAGCTGCAACTCTCCGGCCGCCTCGGCGGGGCCGAAATGGCTCGTTGCGAGAAGGGCATGGAGGGGAGCATCCCGCTCTCCACCCTGCGTTGCAAGATCGAATACGGGTTCGCTGAGGCCAGCACGCCCCAGGGAAATATCGGAATCAAGACCTGGGTCAACCAGGGCGACTATTTGACAGGGGACATCGCCGATGCCACAGATGCCCAAGCGGGTCAAGTACAGAAAAAGTCAACGCGGCGTCGTCCGCGCTAGGACGACTCGCGCAAAGTACCACGGCGTCATCAAGGGGTTCGCGCAGCGCGGCAACTATGTCGCCTACGGGGACTACGGCCTGCAATCGATGGAAGGCGGCTGGTTGAGCGCCGAGTGCATCGAGAGCGGTCGTATCACGATGACTCGGTTCGTGTCGGGCGAAGGGCGGTACTACATCCGCGTCTTCCCGCACAAGCCGATCACGTCGATCCCCGCGGAAACGCGAATGGGTAAGGGCAAGGGCGAACCCGAGTACTGGGCAGCCGTTGTCCGCGCCGGTCAGATCCTGTTCGAAATCGGCGGTCTCCCCGAGTCCGCCGCCAAGGACTGTCTGGCCCGTGTTGCTTACAAGATGCCGTTCAAGTGCCGGTTTGTGACCCGGCGACCGAACGTTTAGTATTTATGATTTTAGATTTATGATTGATGATTTGAGGAAGACCCGAGGTTCTCGCCTCTCTTTCAATCGTCAATCACAAATCATAAATCTGAAATCCAGGGTGAAGTGATGGCTAAGACAAAAGAACTCCTGGGGATGAGCGACGAGGATCTCGGCGTCACCCTCAAGGATCGCGAAAAACACCTGTTCCAGCTCCGTTTCCAGTCGGCCACAGACCGACTGGAAACGCCGTCCGAAATCCGGAAGGCAAAGCGAGACATCGCACGGGTCAAAACGATCCAGCGGGCGCGGGAACTTGCGAAGTTGAAGGATCTGCCCGTCGAGCAACTCGCCACTCGCATCACCGCTCTCGACAAGAAGGTGAGCGATGAGGTGCCGGGCAAGCGAGTCGCATTCCGACAAGCCAAGCGATTGAAGCGGTTCCACGCTGGCAAAGTCGCCGTGGCAGCCAAGACGGTCAAGAAGGGGAGCGGTAAGTAATGGCAGGCACCACCAACACCCCGGCCAAGGCCGAAGTCAAGACAACCGCGCGGCGAGTCCTTGAGGGGATCGTTACCCGCGACAAGATGGCCAAGACTCGCCGGGTTGAGGTCGAGCGGCTCGTTCGCCACGCTCGCTACGGCAAGTTCGTCAAGCGACGCACCGTGTGCTACGCACACGACGAAAAGAACGAGTCGCACCTCGGCGACACCGTCGAGATCGTCGAATCGCGGCCGCTGTCCAAGCTCAAGCGGTGGAATCTTGTGAAGATCGTCAAGAAGGCTCCGAGCCGGACGCTTTCGAACCTGGAAGGCGCGGTTGCGGGCAGTGATGCCGCCGCCCCGGTCGTGAAGGCTGAAGACAAGAAGTGACATGCCAAGCCTACCGGTATTACGGCTGGGCTTTGAGGGTCGATAGCAATGATTCAGATGTATACCTTCATGGACGTGGCCGACAACACCGGCGCCAAGGAAGTCATGTGCATCCAGGTCCTCGGCGGCAGCAAGCGCCGGGTGGCTCACCTGGGTGACATCATCCGCGCCAGCGTCAAGAAGGCCATCCCAGGTGGCGACGTGAAGCCGGGCGACGTGGTCAAGGGCGTCGTGGTTCGCACACGAGTCGCCACCCGTCGTAAGGATGGCAGTTACGTGCGGTTCGACCGGAACGCACTGGTACTGCTTGATAACGACAACAACCCGCGTGGCACCCGCATCTTCGGGGCTGTTCCCCGTGAGTTGCGTGCGAAGTTCAATAAGATTCTGACTCTCGCGGCTGAAGTGGTCTGACTGGCAGTGTTGAGTGTTTAGTGTTTAGTGTTTTGTTCGGACCGATACTCCGGTCCCTTAACCCTGAACACGAAACACGAAACACCAAACACTAAACACGAAACTGCCATGTATATCCGCAAAGACGATCTGGTTGAAGTCATCTCCGGGGGCGACAAGGGCACCCGTGGTGTGGTTCTTCGCGTGCTGAAAGAAAAGAATCAGGTCGTCGTGAAGGGCGTCAACCGCGTCTACCGACACTTGAAGCCGTCGAAGCGTAACCCCCAGGGCGGCCGCATCGACAAGGAGATGCCTGTCAGCGTCTCCAACGTGATGCTCGTAGACCCGAGCACCAACCAACCGACCCGCGTCGGCGTTCGCTATTTGCCAGACGGCTCCAAAGAGCTGTTCGCCAAAAAGAGCAAGAACCGCCTCCGGTTGCTGTCGAAACCGAACCCGAAGTACGCCGCCAAGGCGTGATCGGCGACATTGAAATTATTGTTTAGCCGCGACCCGAAGGGGAGCGTCAGACAAGTGGCGAAGTGAGAAACGATCATGGCCCGGCTGCTCGACCTGTACAACACTGAAATCGTGCCTGCCCTGGGCAAGAAGTTCGGGCGCACGAACCGCCTCAGCTTGCCGAAGCTCAGCAAGATCGTCCTGAACATGGGCGTCGGCAAAGCGCTGCAGGACAAGGAACGGATCAAGCACGCAGCAGCGGATCTCGGTTTGATCGCAGGCCAACGCCCGCAGATCACCAAGGCCCGCGTCGCCGTGAGCGGTTTCCGCCTTCGCGAAAACAACGAGATCGGCTGTCGGGTCACCATTCGCGGTAAGCGAATGTTCGAATTCCTCGACCGCCTCATCCACGTTGCTCTGCCGCGTATTCGTGACTTCCGCGGGGTGAACCCGAAGAGCTTCGACGGCAACGGCAACTACAGCATGGGCCTGACCGAACAACTGGTGTTCCCCGAAATCGACCCGGACAAGGTCAGCTTCACGCAGGGTATGGACATTACCTTCGTGACGACCACGAAGAACGACGACGAAGCACGCGAACTGCTCCGCATGTTCGGAATGCCGTTCCGGGAAGAGACCAAGTAGTTCCAGGTTCCAGGTTTCAGAGTTCCAAGTTAAAGACATCAGGCTTTAGCTTGGAACTTGGAACTCGGATTGAAGACAGGAACGGCCAGCCCACTGGGGTGCGTAACCCCAACTCCGGACTGGTACGCCAAACCGAGACTCCACGCGATGTCAACAAACGCGAAAGAAGCAACGCACCGGAAGGAACTGGCGCTGATGGACGCCCACCGTGCGGAGCTGAAGAAGCCCGCCGATCAACGGGATGCGTCCAAGATGGTCAGCGGCCGATTCCTGGTTCACTTCTGCCGGCGCTGCCAGATCTGTGGTCGCTCCCGCGCCGTGTACCGCAAGTTCGGTGTGTGCCGAATTTGTTTCCGTAACCTCGCGAGCAGTGGGTTGATCCCAGGCGTTCGCAAGGCATCCTGGTAACCGCAATCAAGGGGAGGATACTGCTATGATGACCGACCCGATTGCGGACATGCTCACGCGAATCCGCAACGCAAGCAACATTGAACGCCCATTCGTCGAGATGTCCGCGACCAAACTTAAAGTTGCGCTCGCTGAAGTGCTTCTCAAGGAAGGCTTCATCCTGGGCTACCGAACGGGAACGTACACCGAGAAGGCCAACGAAGACGGCACGAAGAGCAAGGACTTCGCCGAAGTCAAAGACCTTGGTCTGGCCCACGTCGTCCTGCAAGTGTTCCTGAAGTACGGCCCGGACGGCGAGAAGGTGATCCGGAGCATCAAGCGGTACAGCAAGCCTGGCCGCCGCGTGTACCAGGGTTACCAGGAAGTTCGCCGTGTCCTCGACGGTCTCGGCATCGCCATCCTGTCCACAAGCCGTGGCGTGATGTCGGACCGCGAAGCCAAGAAGGCCAAGGTCGGCGGCGAGATTCTTTGCACCGTATGGTGATTGGGAGTTGTCAGTTCTCAATCGTCAGTTTTCAGTCGATTATTCTTCGACTGTCTGGCCTTTGCTGAGAACTGATGACTGACAACTGAGAACTTCACAAGGGCTGCGTTCCGGGTCTTTGAATCTGGTGAAGCCCGAGGAGATTGGTAATGTCGAGAATTGGCAAACAACCGGTTGTCATCCCAGCAGGGGTGAAAATCGCAATCGACAAGGGCGTTGTTCGCGTCGAGGGTCCGAAGGGCAAGCTCTCGCAGGCTATTCACGCGAACATGACGGTTGAAGCCGACGCGAAGCAGGTCAAGGTGACCCGCCCGAACGATGAACGCCTTAACCGCGCCCTTCACGGCCTCACCCGTGCCCTCATCAATAACATGGTTGTTGGTGTCACCAAGGGTTACGAGAAGAAGCTCAAGATTGAAGGCGTCGGTTTCCAGGCCGCCGCGAAGGGGAAGGGCGTCGAGTTGACCGTCGGTTTCGCCAACCGAATCTTCCACGAACCGCCTGCTGGTGTCACCGTTGCGGTTCCTGATCCGACGACGATCCTCGTGAGCGGGGCCGACAAGCAGGTTGTGGGGCAGTTCGCAGCGGAAATTCGTGCGAGCCGCAAGCCTGAGCCATACAAGGGTAAAGGCGTACGATACGAGAACGAAGTCGTCCGCCGCAAGGAAGGCAAGTCCTTCGCTGCTGGCAAATAGTGTGAGTGGCTAGTGTGAGTGCGAGTGAAAACCGAGATAATCGGCTCTCACACTCACCGGCCATCTGACAAACCACGGGTTTTTCACTCACACTCACACTAGCCACTCACACTGGTCACGCGATGAACGCACAGAAACTGAAACTGAAGCAATCCGAACGCCGGCGATACCGCGTCCGCAAGGACATTTACGGTACGCCAGAGCGTCCGCGGCTGAGCGTGTTCCGCAGCAACCTGCACATTTCCGCTCAGTTGATCGACGACCTGAACGGCGTGACGGTTGCTGCTGCAACGAGCGCCGGCAAGAAGTCTGGCCTCAAGAACGGGGCGAACATCAAGGCCGCCACCGAGATCGGCAAGAAGCTCGCCGAGGCCGCCAAGGCCAAGGGCGTGACCAAGGCTGCCTTCGACCGCGGCCCCTTCCGGTTCCACGGTCGCATCGCCGCCCTGGCGGTTGCTGCCACGGAAGCGGGATTGGTTTGCACCGATCTGGAAGCCATGAAGGCCAAGCAAGCTGCGGCCCTCGCCCAGGGCGAAGAGGCCAAGGGCAAGCAAGCCGAAGTCAAGCCGAAGGGCGAAGGCAAACCAAAGGGCGAAGGGAAGCCCAAGGGTGAAGGCAAGCCGAAGGGCGACTTCCCGATGAAAGACAAGAAGTAACCATCGTAGTTTAGCCGCAACCCGAAGGGGAACGCGGTTCGAGGATTGAACATGGCCCGAGAGCGGCGTGACAGAGGCGAAACCGACTCGCGCGACAACGCGCTCGTGGATTTCGTCGTGAAAATCCGGCGAAGTGCTTGCGTCGTCAAGGGCGGCCGGCGCTTCAGCTTTAACGCGCTGGTCGTTGTCGGCGACCGCCGCGGCAAGGTCTCTTACGGCTACGGCAAGGCCAACGAAGTGCCACCGGCCGTCGAGAAGGCGATCAAGGAAGGCGAAGGGAACATCAACCGGACGAAGAAGATTTCGCTCCGGGGGAACACCATCCCGCACCGCATCATCGGGAAGTACGGCGCGAGCCGCGTTGTCCTGGTGCCTGCCGGTCCTGGCACCGGTGTGAAGGCCGGCCCTGGCGTCCGCGAAGTGCTCCAGGCCGCGGGCATCACGAACATCCTCACCAAGGTTCACGGTAGCACGAACCCGTTGAACCTCGTGAAGGCCACCATCGCCGGGTTGCTGCAACTCCGGACGAAGGAAGAAGTCATCAGCCTGCGGGGCGTGGCACTCTGATTTAGGTTTTGTAGCTGGCCTCTGTGAGGCCGGTCTTCTCATGTGGCGAAGCCGGTCCGGGGTCACAGACCCCGGCTACAAAAGATCGAAATAAGGCAAGATCATGGACCTTAGTAACGTTTCCCGCGGTGTCCAGAAGCGGAAGCTCAAGCGCCGCGTCGGTCGCGGTATCGGCTCCGGCCACGGCAAGACGTGCGGACTCGGTATGAAGGGTCAGTACGCCAGCGCCGGTGCCCGGCTGCCAAGCGGACTGTTCGAAGGCGGTCAGATGCCGCTGTTCCGCCGACTCCCGAAGCGCGGCTTCAGCCACGCGACCTGGGATAAGACCTACGCGGTCGTAAATATCGGCGACATCAACGAGAAGTTCGACGCGAACAGTACAGTAGACATGACGACCCTGAAGGCGGTCCGACTCATCGTCGGCACCTTCGACGGCGTCCGCATCCTCGGCGACGGCGAAGTGACCAAGAAGTTCACCATCAAGGCCGACCACTTCTCCAAGAGCGCTGAGGAGAAGGTCAAGAAGGCTGGCGGCACCTGCGAGGCACTGCCGAAGCCGAAGCCACCCGTCCGGAACAAGATGGGATCGACCAAGAAGGCGATCAAGGCCGCAGCAGCGGCCAAGGGCCCCAAGAGTTGAAGATTTCAGATTTGTGATTGATGATTGAAGAGATTCCCGCAACTTGCTGTCTTTCAATCATCAATCTGAAATCGTCAATCTGAAATCTGAAGGATGGATTCCCACATGCCCTGGCGCAGTCTTTCTCTTTTCGCCGGTGTGTTTAGCCTCATCGGCGGGCTGACCCTGTTTTCCTACGGCGGGCCAAGCTGGGCCGGGTGGACGCTGGTCCTCTTCGGGGCCGCTTCCACCATTCTGGGCATCGCCCCCGAACAACTCTTCCTGATCTTCCGCATCCCGGAACTTCGGAAAAAGATCTTCTTCACGCTGATGGCCCTGATGGTCTACCGCATCGGGTACTACGTCCCGCTGCCGATGATCGATCAGGTGAAACTCGCGGAAAAGATGCAACAGGCACAATCCGGTGCGCTCGGCCAGGTGCTCGGTTTCGTCCAGCAGTTCTCGGGCGGTAACCTGAGCCAGGCTTGTATCTTCTCGATGGGCATTATGCCCTACATTTCGGCGTCCATCATCATTCAACTCCTCGCGAGCGGCGTGATGCCCTCCCTCGAACGCCTCCGCAAGGAAGGCGAGAGTGGCCGCAAGAAGTTGAACGAAATCACCCGCTACCTCACCGTGCCGATCTGCATGATTCAGGCTGTCATCATCGTGCAATCGGTGATGGGGCCGGAAAGCCGCGACGGCGGGATGGGGCTGGCACCGCCGGGATACGACACCGGATTCAACCTCTGGTGGTTCGGCTTGGCCGCTGTCGTCACCATGACCGCCGGAACCGTGTTCCTGATGTGGCTCGGCGAGCAGATAGACGAGTACGGCATCGGCAACGGCATCTCGCTCATCATCATGGCAGGCATCGTCGCCCGCATCCCAGACGCTACGACCGCCCTGCTCATGGATAGCACAACGGGCACGCTGAAGGCGTCGGTGTTCACCCTGGGTGGTGCTCCCGGCGAAATCAGCTTCGAGAAGTTGCTCGTGCTCGCGTTCCTGTTCCTCGCCGTGGTGGTTGGCGTCATCGCGATGACGAAGGCCCAGCGCCGCATCCCGACCCAGAGCGCGAAGCACGTTCGCGGTCGCCGCGTGTACGGTGGTACTCGCCAGTTCCTCCCGATGAAGGTGAACGCGGCCGGGGTTATGCCCGTCATCTTCGCAAGCACGTTGCTGATTCTGCCGTGGTTCATGTTCAACATCCTGTACACCCTCTCTGAAGGTAAGCTGGAGTGGGCGGGGACGCTGTCGAGCCTGTTCCAGAACCACCGATCGTGGGTCTACAACATCATGTATGTTGCCATGATCTACGTGTTCACTTACTTCTGGGTGGCAATCACCTTCAACCCGAAGGAAATCGCGGACAACCTGAAGGATCACGGTAGCTTCATCCCCGGCTACCGCCCGGGCAAGCGAACAGCGGACTACCTGGAACGGGTGCTGATGCGAATCACCTACGTCGGGGCGGCGTTCCTCGCGGTGATCGCGATCATCCCGAACATCATCTCCAGCGAACTGGAGATCCCACCGGCGGTTGCCAGCTTCTACGGCGGCACCGGCCTTTTGATCGTGATCAGCGTCGCCCTCGACCTGGTGCAGAAGATCAACAGCCACCTCGTGATGCGGAACTATCCGGGCCTCACCGACGGCGATTGATACGGAGGGTGATCGTGAGCACACGAATCATTCCGGTGTCGCGGTCGTTGTTCTTGTGTGATTTCCACGTCGGCTATGCAAATGGCCGCGTGGATTTGTATGGCATCTTCAACGCAATTCGACCGGCTATCTACCCTCACAACCGTCAATCCCTTGTCGTCTTTGCTCAACTCACGGGTGGGCTTGGCGATGTTCCATTCTTTTTTGAAATCCGTCGGGACAGCGACGAATTGATTCGGACGACAGCGGTGAACTACATTCACTTTTCTGATCGGCTAGCGAGCGTTCAACTTGCCGTGACGATGCAAGGAGTCCAATTCACGGAACCCGGTGTGTACGTCGTGTCCCTATTCTGTCACAATACTTGGGTGTGCGACACACTTTTGTCGCTGGACTGAGGGAGCCTCGCCATGCCGCAAGACTCGCCATATCGCTCCGACGACGCTTACATGAAAGGCACTACGCCGGTTCAGGCGTTCGTCGATCCACCCCACGAAATGACTGAGGAAGAACGAAACCGACCACGGTATGGCAGACCGCAGCAGAAGCCGGTTACGCCGTCAGGCACCCAGTCCGAATCCGCTGCGGATGGCAAGGAATCTCAGTCACCTCCTTCGGCGTGACTCCATGTTCGCCCGTCTTAAAGCCGCAAGATTTCATGAGGGCCGAACTTCTCAATCAGATACCGAGTTTCTTCGAGGTTGCGGCGTTGAGCTTGGTTCAGTGAATGCAGCACGGGCACTCGCAATCCGGCGAGTCATCGGACGCTGTGGGTCGGTCGAATCGGAGTTCATACACCACGACGACCGCTGGCCCGAAGAACTCGGAGTGCTTGATTTCTGGGATAGTATCGACTACCTCGGTTTCGTGCTCGATTTGGAACGAGAACTTAAGTTGAGAAAGCCGGTGGGGAACTGGGAATTCCAGACGTGGTACTACTCAGGGTTCGTTGTTTCTGAACTCGTTCAACGGCTGCTCCGACTCATCGAAGCGACTCCAACCGAGTCCTAATCTTGCAAACGGGAACGGATTCCCATGCTTCTTCTCGATCTCGTCTACCTGCTCGTTCTCCTCGTGATGTCACCGTGGCTGGTGTGGCGATCGGTCGTCACGGGGCGTTATCGGCGTGAGCTTGCGGCTAAGCTCCTCGGTCGTGTAAGTATCACCAATCCGCAAAGGAAGCCGGTTGCGTGGTTCCACGCCGTCAGCGTCGGGGAAGTGAACCTCCTCGGCACACTTGTTCCCGCGTTCCGCAAGCGACACCCCGAATACCTGATCGTGGTTTCTTCAACCACCGATACCGGCCTCGCGGAAGCCCGTCGCCGCTTCGCGGACCTCTCCGTGGTCGCGTTCCCGTTCGACTTCTCCTGGGCGGTTGGGTCGGCACTCGACACGGTGAAGCCGTCCGTTGTCGTGCTGACCGAGAGCGAGTTGTGGCCGAACTTCCTCACGGCTGCGCGGCGACGACAGATACCCGTGATCATCGTGAACGCTCGCATGAGCCCACGGAGTTTTGCTCGGCTCCAGCAATTCGCGGGGTTCGCACGCCGAATGCTGTTCGCGAAGATCACCCGATTCGCCGTGCAGGAACAGGAGTACGCGGAACGCTTCGCACAACTCGGGCTGCCGCAGTCGAAGCTGATTGTGACGGGCTCGATCAAGTACGACGGCGCATCTTCGGGTGCTCCGGATCGGAGTCGGGGACTGGCGAACTCGCTCGGCCTCGTGCGACCTCAAGAGGGGGAGAGTGGGAGACACGGAGAGTGGGAGAAAAGCAAAAACAACTCGGTGGTTTTGTCTCCCCCTCTCCTTGTCTCCCCCTCTCCCCTTCTCGTTCTGCTCGCGGGTAGCACCCACACCCCCGAAGAATCCCTGATCCTCGCCGCGTTCACACGGCTCCGCGAGCGATTCCCGACGTTGCGGCTCATCCTCGTTCCACGGCACCCCGATCGCTTCGAGGAAGTCGCGGGTCTCGTGCAGGCATCGGGTTTGCCGTTCGTTCGCCGCAGTGCGATTCGCGAACCGCTGACGGAGATGCCTGCGATTGTGCTGCTCGACACGGTGGGCGAACTCGGTGCCGCGTGGGGTCTGGCGGACGTCGGCTTCACCGGCGGAAGCCTCGACGGCAAGCGCGGCGGGCAGAGCATGATCGAGCCGGCGGGCTACGGCGTACCGTGTGTGTTCGGCCCACACGTGTGGAACTTCCGCGATGCAGCGCGGCGCCTCGTCGATGTCGGCGGCGCGATCATGTTGAAGGACGCGACCGCACTGGAACCGGAACTGGCGAAGTTGCTGGCCGATACTGAACTGCGAGAGCGAATGGGGACCGCCGCCCGCGAACTCGTGTATCGGCAGCAGGGCGCGACCGTGCGAACGCTCGACGCCATCGACGCAATTTTGCCGGCAACGGCGCTCACCCGCGCCGCGTGATTCGGTTAAAATGCACCGATTCGATCCGGGTGGGTGCAAATGATCCAAACGTACTCATTCAGCGAAGCTGGTGGCCACCCGACGAACGAAGACGCATTCGTCGTTCAGGTCATCCCCAACACTTCCGACGGCTGGCTCGTTTGCATCGCGGACGGGCAGGGCGGTCGCGCGGGTGGGGCCAAAGCAGCGCAGTTCGCATGCGAAACAGCTGTCAGCAATGTCGGGCGTGGGGGTTATCACCCCGACATTCTCACACGGGCCGATCAAGCGGTAGCGGCCAATCACGAAGCCGGATTTACAACCCTCGTCAATTTCTCAGTTGAAGGCAACTGCGTGAACGGTGCGTCGTGCGGCGACAGTGCCGTTCTCGCCGTCTGTGGGTCAGGGGTCATCGCCGAATTGACGGCCCAACAGTTCAAGAACCCGCCGGTTGGTTCGGGCGATGCGGTGTTCGTGCCCTTCGAGATGGAACTCGTGCGGCCGTGGCGTGTACTGGCGATGACGGACGGCGTGTGGAAGTACGTCGGCTGGCAGCGGGTTCGTGAACTTGCTACGAAACTTGGTGGAGAGGAGTTGCTTGCTGCACTTCAATCCGCTGCGAGACTGCCGCGAACGGGCCAGTTTCAGGACGACTTCACCGTGGTTGTGCTCGAAGCAATAGAGTAACCATGTATCGCATCACGAAGGTGCTGTCGGTGGGGCCGTTCGCGACAGTGGAGCGGGCCGACATGCTGCGCGAGGCTGGAGTCACACACATCCTGAATGTGTCCGGCGGGCCAAGCCACCTCACAGCCGAGGCACACGGTTTTCAGCAGGTTTCGTGGATCCCGCTCGAAGACTTTTCGCGAATGCCGCCGCACGTCGCCACGGAGATACTCGACACGCTACACCGCATGGCATCGGAGCCGGGTTCGCACGTCTATGTGCACTGCGTTGCGGGGCACCTTCGCTCACCCACGGTTCTCTGGCTGTACCTCATCGCCCTCGGCGTCAAACCCGATGTGGCCCAGAAGTGGATCGAAGAACGCTCGCGGAACGCGGTTCCTGGGCACCACCGGATGGTGGATCATCAGCACGTCCTGCTCGCGCAGATGCACGGCCTCGCAAACTTCTTCCCGCATGCACGGCCCGATATCATTGAGCCGTTCGAAACTGTGTGACGCGCTCCGCTTCGCGTCGCGGCTAAACGGAGCCCATCGTGTCGTCACCGCTTGCGTATCTCCATGGGAAAATCGTCCCGTTCGCTGAGGCGGCGTTGCCGTTGCACGATGCTGGGTTCGTGTCGGGTGCGACCGTCGTCGATAACGCCCGCACGTTCCGGCACAAGCTGTTCCGCTGGCCCGACCACCTTGCACGCTTTCGCCGCGATTGCCAGACGTGCTACGTTCCTCTGGAGATGAGCGACGAACAACTCACCGCGACCGCCGAGGAACTCGTTTCGCACAACGCACGGTTGCTGCCACCCGGCGGCGAGTTGCAACTGGTGACGTTCGCCACGCCCGGCCCGCTCGGCGTGTACCTCGGCGAATCGGCGAATGGGCCGCCCACGCTCGGCATGGTCACGTACCCGCTGCCGTTCGGTCGCTACCGCCGCTTCTTCACCGAAGGCGTCACACTGGCTTCCGCAGGTTTTCAAAGCTCAAACCTCGCCGATGTGTTGCCGCCGGAAATCAAACACAGGAGTCGCTTGTTCTGGTATGTCGCGGAGAAACGAGTCTCCGATCCAGTGTGTGAAGACCATTGCCCAGGAGCTGTCCCGGTTGTGTTTAGTCAAAACGGTGTTGGTGATACCGCGATCGGTGGGATTCTTGTCGTGGTTAACGGCGCGGTCATTCGACCGGATTGCGGGACGGCGTTAGACAGCGTGAGCGTGAAGGTCGTGGGGGAGCTCTGCGAGTCCCTCGGCGTGCCATTCCACTACGCACCGCTCGACATGCGAGGGCTAACCGGCAGGAAACAGCACACCCCACCGGACCCGACCGTCACGCACGCAAGGGAGATTTTGCTTGCCGGGAGCGGATTCTGTCTTGCGGGTGCGAAACGATTTGTCAGTGGGAAGCATGGGCGGGACTACGAGTGGCCCGGTCCGGTGTTCCGCAAGCTTCTGGCGGCGTGGTCCGATCTCGTCGGGGTTGACATCAAAAAATCGTTCACCGACACGCCGTGATAACGTTTGGACGCTGTTCCCCTCATGCCTGATATCCTGAGCCGGGATTGCTCGCAGGCTGTGGACGCGGCCACTCCGATGGTCTATTCTGAGCAATCTCGATTGCGGACCACCCGCCATCGCGTGTGAAACCTTGTACCCGCTTCCTCGCGTCCGGTCGAGCGACCTCTCCCCGCTCTGGCCGAACACCACGCGATGCCGGGTTGCCATAGGACCGCCACATGCCGCCTCGCCGACCTCGCCAATCCTCCCGCTTCCCCTGGCTCCTCGTCATTGTCTGCGCTCTCCCGGTCGGCCTCATGGGCGCCGCACCGACGAGTTCGCTGACGCTGTTCGGGAATACCTGGGAGCCGTTTGGGTTCATCACTTCCAGTGCCTACGGTTACGGCGAAAAGCTCGGGCTACTCGCGTGCCTGATCGTCGCCGTCGCCGGGTTGGGATACGCCGCTTCACTCATGAAGCAGGTGTACGCGATGGATAGTGGCACGCCTGCCATGCAACTCGTGGCCAAGGCTGTGCGTGACGGCGCGAACGCCTACCTTCGCCGCCAGTTCACGGTGGTCGGTTTGCTCATTGTCGTGCTCACTGGCGTGATCATCGCGAGTAAGTGGCCATGGCAACTCGAGCCAGGAATGCACTCCGAAGGCGAGTTGCGAGTGATCGCGCTGGGCCGTGGAATCGCGTTCTTCATCGGGGCGCTGTTCTCGGCCGCGGTCGGGTTCACCGGAATGCGGCTCGCCACGGCCGGGAACCTCCGGGTCGCTGCGGCGGCCCGGGTGAACTTCGGCGAGGCGATGCGACTGGCGTACAAGACCGGCACCATCACCGGCATGTTCACCTGCGGGCTGGGTTTGCTGGGTGGGGCGCTCATTCTGCTCGTCTTCGGTGAACTGGCTTACGAAATCCTTATCGGCTACGGATTCGGCGGCTCGTTGCTCGCGCTGTTCATGCGTGTCGGCGGCGGGATCTACACCAAGGCCGCGGACGTGGGTGCGGACCTCGTCGGCAAGGTCGAGAAGGGGATGGCTGAGGACGATCCACGGAACGCCGCAACCATCGCGGATAACGTTGGCGATAACGTCGGCGACTGTGCCGGTATGGCAGCCGACGTGTTCGAGAGCTATTCCGTCACGATGGTTGCCGCGGTCATGCTTGGGTACGCGGCGTTCGGCTACAAGGGAATGATCTTCCCGCTTCTGGTGCAGGCCGTGGGCGTCGTCGGCAGCATGATCAGCACCTCGCTCGTCGGTCGCGGGATGACGACCGGAAATGCTTCGACGGCGATGAAATCGATCAACCAGGGATTCTGGCGAAGTGCGGCCATCAGCACGGTCGGATTCCTGCTCCTTGGGGCCATCTACCTTCAGTTCGACGCGGCATACATCGTCGAACGTGGCATCGAGAAGGGCTTGTATCAGGAACTGTACGACAACGCTTCGCTCCGTGGTGAGTTGGGGCTTGAACCTGTTGCGGCTCCGGTTACCAAGGAAGTCGTGAAACTTCGCGAGAAGCGTAACAGCACCGAACGGAACACGGAAGCGACACGCAAACTCGAAGAGAAGGTGGACAGTTATCGTGTCGCGGCTCTCGCAGCCTGGCGAAAACTGGACCCGAAGAAGCAGGACGAACTGGCCAACACGAAGACCAGCGTCACGGACCTGACCCTGATCGAACGTGGCCGGCTGGATGAATACGGGCACAAGTTGCCCGAGGAAACGAAGTACGAACTCTCTCTGCTGCAACTTGCGCAGGTTCGCTACCACGTTCCGCTGTCGCCGGGGTTGAACATGCGGGTCGCCTGGTGCTGCCTCATCGGCATCATCCTCGCCGTGTTCCTCAATAAGTGCACCGAATACTGGACCAGCACCGAGTACAGCCCCGTGCAGGAGGTCGTGAAGGCCAGCCGCACCGGACACGCCACAAACATCATCTCCGGGCTGGCGCTGGGCCTCGAAAGCTCAGTCTGGGCAGTGCTCATCATTTCGGCCGCGATTTTCGGATCGGTGATTCTCGTCGGTCACCCCGACCACCTGCTGTTCATGGCGTTCGGCGTGGCGATGTGTGGTATCGGTATGCTCACGCTCACCGGCGACACCATCAGCATGGACGTGTTCGGCCCGATCGCCGACAACGCGAATGGCATCGGTGAGATGGCGTTCAACAAGGGCGAGTTTGGCGGCCCCGATTTGAAAGAAGGCGACGCTGGCTACCTCTCTCCCGAGGCAAATAAGGAAGCCCGCCAGATTCTTGCAGACCTCGATGCCGTCGGGAACACGACCAAGGCCATTACCAAGGGGATCGCCATCGGTTCGGCCGTGATTGCGGCGGTGTCGCTGTTCGCGAGCTTCATCGCTGTGCTCGTCACCGGTAGCGAGGAGAAGATCGGTCAATTGCTCATTGGCGACTTCACCTCGGGAGCGTCGAAGCTCACGGTCGCGGAACCACTGGTGTTCATTGGCATGTTGATTGGCGGTGCCGTGCCGTTCCTGTTCAGTGCGATGACCATCCGCGCCGTGGGTCGTGCCGCTTACCTGATCGTGTACGAATGCCGACGGCAGTTCAACGACCCGGACATCATGGCTGGTAAGAAGCTCCCCGATTACGGTCGCGTCGTGGGCATCTGCACCGCGACTGCCCAGAAGGAACTCATCGGGCCAGGGTTGCTTGCCATCGGCACGCCGCTGATTGTCGGCTTCTTGCTCGGGCCATTCGCGCTGGGCGGCTTCCTCGCGGGCATGATCCTGAGCGGTCAACTCATGGCGGTGTTCATGTCGAATGCGGGTGGCGCGTGGGATAATGCCAAGAAGATGATCGAGGACGAACCGCGGACCGACAAGACTGGCAAGCACTCGGAGAAACACCGTGCCTCGGTGACGGGCGATACGGTCGGCGACCCACTGAAGGATACGTCCGGTCCGGCGATCAACCCGCTCATCAAGGTGATGAACATGGTGAGTCTGCTGGCGCTGCCGTTGGTGATGATGCACAATCTGAAGGACGGTTCGGGGAGCCCGGTCGTCGGCGCTGTGATCGCGGGAATCTCGATGGTCCTGGTTGGCTGGGCCTGGTGGAAGTCGAAGCACGAGAGTGCTGAAGTTCGGCAGATGGACGCCGAGATGCACAAGGAAGAAAGTGCCGCCAAGCCGGGTGTTTGACTCGTGCGATTCGAGCGGCGACTGCCAGGGAATGGGAACACTTTCCCGTTCTCTGGCAGTCGCCGCTCAGTTCATCAAGGCAGCGGCTTCTTCGCGGGCTGGTAATTGAGCAGGTATTTCTGTCGCTGCTCCGCGAAGGCCCGCACGTTCATCCCCATCGGGCCGCGGAATCCACCGCCACCAGCCGGGGCCGTTGTTGATCCCGGGGGCACATCGTCCGTCATCCGCTTGAACGCCTCGAATGAATCGAGCTTGCGGGTGTCGGCTTCCACCTCCTTCTCGATGAGCTTGCGGTAATCGGCGACAACCGGGCCGAGTTTCTTCCAGTCGAGCGATTCGGCAGCGATTGTCCGCACGCACTCCAGATACTTCGCCTTTAACGCAGGTACAGCGAGAACCTTGCTTCGCAGCGGCTTGCGGCTGTCGTCGAGGCCTATCAGCGGATCGAGATCGACCGCACCGCGTACAGCAGCACCGGGGCCACCTCCGGGAGGACCGAAGCCGCCCGGACCGCCAGGTCCGCCACCCGGAGGACCGAAGCCACCCGGACCGCGGTCACGCATTTCCTTGAGTTGCTTCTTCTGCTCGGTAGTGAGTAGTTTCTCCAGGCTCGCGTCCACTTCCTTCTGCAACGTGGCGAGTTGCTTCTTCTGGTCATCCGTGAGTTGCAGCATGTCCTGCACCGGGGGCGGGAGAACATCTCCAGGCGGGGGCAATCGCATGGTGAACCCACCACCGGGGCCGCCAGGGCCACCACCGAACCCAGGACCGCCGGCAGGGCGGAACGCTTCGTTCATGTCGTGCGGGACGAAGTGGAACTTCCCCTTCTCGTCGAGATGGATCGTGTAGTCGCTGGCGCGAATCCAGTAGCCGTCGCAGTTGATGAGGGCCACGTCCAGCGCCAGGAACCACAGGAGTTCGTTCACATCGGCGATGGGCTTGAGTGCCTCTTCGAGCTTGTCGGTCGGCGTCTGGTTCAGCACTTTGCAGAAGTTGACCAGTGCCTTCCACGCATCCTCGCTCTCGCCGGACTTCATCTGATAGCGACGCTTGTACGCAGCAACGTCATCGCCAAGGTATTCCAACCCACCACCGCCACCGGGACTGCCACGCACCTTCCACCGAGTTCCCTTCGTGGTCTTGTAGTTCTCGTTGAGGAATACCTTGTCGAACTGCTGAACATTCACGTACACGCCCCAGCTCTCGCCGTTGATGACGACCTTCACGAAGTTGGCTTTCGGTGCAGGAAGATACTTGCGTGCGATGTGCGAGTAGAGCACGGTGTTCATCATCGAGGCGTCGTCGTGCGAGTTGAGCAGGTTCAGGGTCTTGTAGCCATTGAGGCGTTGCTTGCTATCGGCGAGATCGAGCGACACGTTCAGCGACCGCTTGAACCCCGCACCCACGCCCATGTACGACGACATGCCACGGAAGTGAACGCCGACGTTCGGATACTTCTTGCCATCGACGATGAGCGTCGCCGGCACATCGACATCGGTTCCGTGGAAGTCCTGCATCTCCGCTTCCCAGTCCTTGTTCTCGAACTCCAGGAAGACGGTCCGCAGCACGCCGGGATCGTAGAGCGGCGCGTCGGGGAACGTCTTGACCTCACCGGGTTGCACCGCCGGACCGGGCTTCGGCGTCCCCATGTTGCCACCCTTCGGGCCGAACCCCTTGGGGCCGAACCCACCACCGCCGCCTTTCTTGGCTGCCTCACGAGCGAGCGCTCGCTCTTCCTTGTCCAGCCAGCCGTCGTTGTTCTTGTCGAAGTCCTTGACGATCTTTCGTTCCTCGCCTCCCGGGGGGCCGAAGCCACCCTTTCCGCCCGGCGGCTGAGATGTCGCAACCTGACCCGTGGCGACCACGAGGAAGCCCGAAAGTATGACGAGGAACATTCCCCCGATGCGTGCTTGCATGAATCACCCACCTTCCCGATAAGAACGAAGCCTTCACGAAGTGAACATAATTGAAACGGAATGAAAGGCTGATTGGAGACAATGAATCAACGCCTCGCGAGCCTGCCCCCTTCATTTCTCAGCCTCAATCGTGGGCTGCTCATACACTTTCCTTGATGAACCCTCTCCCGATTCACTGTTACTATTGAGGGCGGCGGATGAAGCGGATTGGTATTCTCACGGCCGGGGGCGACACACCTGCGTTGAACGCAACGATTCACGGAGCCGTCACCCGCGCGAGCCAGCGCAAGATCGAGGTGCTCGGGTTCATCAAGGGGTTCAGCAGTCTGTTCAACCCCCGCGTGCCACACGTCCTGCTCAATCCTCTCTACAGCCCCATTCCCGAACTTGATCCGACGCTCGGCGGTACGCTCATCGGCGCGTCGCGGGATTACGTCGATGCCAGCGATAAAGTCAGCGTCGATCTGATTGCCGATCGGCTCAAGAAGCTTGGTGTGGAAGGGTTGATCTGCGTTGGTGGTGATGGAACGCTGAATGGGATGCAGGCGCTTTGCGACTGCCTGCCAACGGTGCTGGCACCGAAGACCATCGACAACGATCTCGGGCTGAACTACCGTTCCGAGGCCGACGAGTGGATTCGGCACCCCGAAGGATCCAATGTGCCGAACGCTCACGAGAAGGATGGGTTCCCTTACACTCGGGCGGAATCACGTGCCCGCTTCGACCTCGATCAGATGGTGAACTACGTCACGCCCGGCTACGCTACGGCGGTGTTCGTGTCGGCGTCGGGTGTGCAGCGAGTCCGCACCACGGCCGAGAGCCACCGGCGAATCGCGATTGTCGAGGTGATGGGCCGGCACTCGGGCTACCTCGCACTCGGCGCGGCCTATGGCCAGCCGGACATCTTGCTCGTTCCGGAGCACCGCTTGAACGTGGACATGCTTGTCGAGCGGATCAAGGAAATTTACGACCTCCAGAAACACTGTGTGATTGTGTGCGGCGAGGGGATTGTGGACGCGAAGGGTGAGGAACTGGGAGCGGAGTTGAACAGCACCGACCCCTCGGGCAACAAGATCCTGAGCGGTGCGTCGGAGTCGCTACGTTCCGTGCTGATCCAGCGACTCGGTGACACGTACTTCACGAGCAAGCGTCGGAACGAGTCGGCGAAGGCCGCGATCTTCACTCGTAAACTCGGGCACACTCAGCGAGGTGGCCGGCCGATTCTGTTCGACCGTTTCTACGCGGGGCAACTCGGTGGCCACGCCGTGGACATGCTCATTGAAGGAACGGTCAACGCGGTCTCCGTGCTTCAGTACACGCGAGAGAAGGGCTTTTATCTTGGTCACGCCTATGCGAACGACTTCCGCGATCGCTGGGGTCTGATTCACGCTCGAACAATGCACCCGAGTTTCTACGATCCGGTTGCAATGAAGCCGAGCCAGGTAGGGATCGACTATCTGGTGCCGATCTTCACGCGAGCAGTGGGTGCCGACGACGTGGAAGTGATGCGAGCTGAGCTTTTCGACCCGAGCCACCTGAAGATGCCGTATCAGTCGGTGAACACCGACGTGAACAAACGGATTCGATACTTGGAGCTGTGACCTGTGTGCTCAGTATTCGCCGCTTGCGGCTTTGCACCGCGTGCAAAGCCGCAAGCGGCGAATACCATATCTTCATGAACCCTGCCGCACCTGCACCAATACCGTTGCCTGCTGTCACGCTCAAGATCGATCGCCGGTCGTCGCACCCCTGGATCTTCCAGAAGATGGTCGAGAAGCCGAGCATTCGCATCCCACCGGGATCTGTCGTCGATGTCGTCGAGAAGTCCGGGAACTGGGTCGCACGCGGCTTCTACAACGGCCACTCACGTATCACCCTGCGGGTGATGACCACGGACAAGGACGAGGCCATCGACGCCGCGTTCTTCACGCGAAAGATCGGGGACGCGGTTGCGTTCCGGCGTGATCTGCTGAAACTCGACAAGGTCACGAATGCCTATCGTGTCGTTCACTCCGAAGCCGACGGGCTCAGCGGGTTGGTCATCGACCGGTTCGGCGACACGTGCGTGGTCGAGTTCTTCTCGGCGGGGATGTACAAGCAACGCTCCGCGATCATGGACGCGCTGCGAACGCATTACCCCGAGGCCAAGTTCTTCTACTTCGCCGAAGAGCACGTCTGCAAGCAGGAATCGTTCGACTGCCGGTCGCCGATGCCGCCGCCGCCAGATGTGATCGTCGAGAATGGACTGCGGTTCCGTGTCGCGCCCGGCAGCAACCACAAGACGGGTTTTTTCGTCGATCAACGCGACAATCGCGAGTTGCTCAGCACGTTCTGCGGTGGAAAGCGTGTCCTCGATATCTGCTGCAACACGGGCGGTTTCGGCGTGTACGCCAAGGCTCGCGGCGGGGCGTCCGAGGTGGTGGGGCTCGATCTGGACGAGCAGGCGCTCGACATGGCGAAGCAGAACGCGAAGCTGAACGGCGCGGCGATTCGCTACGTGCAGGCCGACCTGTTCTCCTGGCTGCGGGACATCATCCCCAACAAGGAGCAGCGGTTCGACACGGTGATCCTCGATCCCGCGAAGTTGACCCGCGACCGCGAGGACGTGGAAACGGCGCTCAAGAAGTATTGCGACATGAACCGGCTGGCGTTGCAAGTGGTCGCGCCCGGCGGCGTGTTCCTGACGTGTTCTTGCACGGGCCTTGTGAGCGAGGCGGACTTCCTGGAGTCGATCCGCCGTGCGGCGTGGCAAGCGAACCGCACGCTGCAGATCTTCAAGATCACAGGCGCAGGCGGGGATCACCCGTTCTTGCTTCACGTTCCCGAGGGCCGCTACCTGAAGGCCGTGTTCTGCCGCGTGGTGTGAGTGAAGAGAAGTAGATCTTCAGCCTGAAAGGCTGGGACAACTTAGCCCAGGGCAACGCCCTGGGTTGATGTAGTTAGGTGTATTGCACCCTGAAGGGGTGCGACAATCGGGCGACCTATCATTGTCGCACCCCTTCAGGGTGCAGATGCTCACTCTGCACTACCCAGGGCGGCGACTGCTTCGCTGTCTTGCCCTGGGCTAAGTTGTCACACCCCTTTGGGGTGATAATCCACACGCACCGACAAAGCCCGGATCAGTCCTTGTCGCCGCCGAGGGTGACGGGGATCTTGTAGAACTCGTTCAATCGGGCGTGGGCCTGGCTTCCCGATGGGGTCTTCGGGAACTTGTCGCACACGTGCTTCAGCGTCTTGATCGCGTCTTCCTTCTTCCCGGCCTCCTCCTGTGTGCGGCTGATGTCCATGAACGTCGCGGCAGTGATGTCCTTCGACATTGATGAGGCGATGATCTGCTGGTACAGCGTGATCGCCTCGTTGTACTCCTTCAATCGCCGGTGCGCTGCGGCCATGTGCTGGTAGTTGTGCGGGAAACGGTCGGTGCCACGGTAGGCGGTGATGCAATCTTTCCAGCGGCCAGCCTGGTACAGCGTCTCGGCGGTCTGGAAGTGGTACTCCGCAGCGTTCTTGGCGTCGGAGACTAGCAAGTCACGGTAGATCGCGATGGCGAGATCGGGCTTGCCGCCACGACGATACGCCCATGCGGCAGCGGAAAGCCACTTCGGCGCGGTCATCGCATCGGCTGCGAGCTCGCGGTAAATCGCCACGGCCTTGTCCCACTGCTGTTCTTCCTCGAAGCTGTGGGCGATTGCGGCTTTACCTGCTGCCACGTCCTTGAACTTGGCGTATGTGGCACGGGCCAGTTCCCGCTGCTTGTTGTCCTTGTACCACTGTGCAACCAGCCCGAGCGTGTGATCGTCCACTCCGAGCGCCGCCAGCATCTCGTCGTACACAGCCTTCTGCTTATCGGGTTGGCGAGCATACTGCCGAACCGTCGCGACGGCGTACCACGATTCCACCGCCTGGGGTTTCGTCTTCGGGTCCTTTAGCCCCTCGGCAACGCGGGTCTTGAGCCACGCCGCGCTGGCGTCGGCGAGTTTCTCCCCGAGCTTCTTCGTCGCCTCGTCCGTCGAGCCGGTCAGGTCGTGAATGGTTTGCGGGAGTGCCCCGAGGTTCGGGTGCAGCAGGTGGCTGGTCAATTGGGCTTCCGGGCAGGTCGTGACGAACGCCTTGATCCCCTCATCGAAGTTCCCTGCACGGAAGACGAGTTGCGTGTACAACCGGGCCGCGTTCACGCACGGTTCGACGGTGAGACCCTTGCGTTCCACGTCGAAAGTCAGTTGGCGGAGCAGGTTCAACCGCGTTTCGGCGTCGTTTTCCTTGAGTGCGATCTCGGCGAGGTCGTAGCGTGCCCACACCGACGCCACGTGCGAGGGGTAAGACGTGATCGTCTTGCCGTAAGCCTTCTTCGCGGGCTTGATGTCCCCGATGTCGCGGTACGTGTGAGCGATCAGGAAGGCCGCGATGGGCGCTTCCGGCGAGTCCGGGAAGTAGTCGAGCAGCGACTGGTAGCCATCCTTGATGGCGGCGTTCTGCTTCCGCAGGCTGACGAGGCAGTGCGAATACTTGAGCTGTGCGTAAGGCGCTCCCTCGCTCGTTTCGTACAGCTTGAGGAATTTCTCGTACTCGTCGGCCGCGGCCTTGAACTGCTTCTCGCGGTAGAGCCGCTCGGCTGCGTTCAACTGGAACCGTTCGGCTTCCTTGAGCTTCTTCCAGCGCTCGATCGACATCTCGTGTTCGCGTGGGCCGGCGGCTTCCGCCGACGCGAGCGCAAGCACGAGGAACGCGGCCAATGCAACCAGTCGGTGGGCCTTCGACCGAATCAAGGTTGTTGGGAACGACGCCATGTGTCGGCTTCCTTGTGTGCGTAGGAAATAATGTTGATGCCGAGTTGGTAGCACTGGTCGGCGATGGTTTTCTTGATGCCGGCGCGGTCGTCACGCCAGGCGTCGCTCAGGGCACCGGGGTGGTAGTAGACGGCCCAGCGGCCGTCGATCTTCCATCCGAGCGGGGTCGTGCCGCCGTGGGCCACGACGAACGGGAACTGGGGTAACTCGAACGGCCGCTTGTGAATCGGGTCGTCGCGCGGGATGGCGACGGGTGTCGTTCCGGTCACCTCGTTCATCACGGCGAGGAAGTTGCCGTGGAACCCGCTGCCGCCGAGGTTGTCGCCCAGGATCATCCCGTGGCGTTCGGTCAGGTATTGCTTCAGCACGCGCTTGTCGGTCGCGGACGGGGCGAAGGTGTGAGCACCGCCCACATACACGAGTGGCGGTGCGGCCTTGGCTTTGTGCGTGCCAAGGGTCGCGATGTCCATCGACTCGCTTTCCTCGGCCGTCTTGCCCGCCATCTTGGGGTAACGCACCACCAGTTCCATCAGCAGGTTGCGGTCGCCGCCGATGTTGAAGTTCTTGTCCCACGTCTTGTCGGAGTGCCGCAGGCGAATGAACCGAATTTTCCCGGTCCCCTTGCCGCTGCCGAAGCCGCCGCCCTCGCCGTCGCCCTGGCCGAGACCGCCGTCACCCTGGCCAACCTGGTAGCGGTTCGCGGTGTCCTCCGTCAGTTTCACGTCGATGTTTTCGATCGGCGGTGGCGCGGCGAACAGAATCGAACTGTACGGATTCACCACGTATTTCTTGCGAACGACCTTCTGCACCTTCACGGACATCGCCTGTGGCGCGTCGCTGCCCCCGCCGGGCGGCAGGTCGTATTCGAGTTCCTCGGCGCTCGCGGACTGGTGTGCCAGGAAGTACGCCAGGATGAACAGCAGCGAATACGCGGTGATCATTGAGAGCGACTGTCGAACCCGCTTGCTCTGGGCTACCGCCGTTGCCAGCGCGACCACGAGCAGAATCAGCGAGGCGTCGGCGATGGGCCGCAGCTCAGCGCAGAACTTAAGAGCCTTGCCCACGGGTGCGGCGAGTTCCTGGCCGACGTTCAGGGTGTCGGGCATCCGGGCCAGCACGGCCACGGGTACGAGGATCATGAAGCAAACGAAGCTCGGCCCGAACGTGTAGTAGCGTGCGGCGGGGTCGAACGGGTTCCACTTCCCGCGCCGACCGCCGGGGATTTCACCGCCGACCGAGATGAGCGGTCGCGCGTGCGGGTCGGCGGGTTGCCGGCTCACTTCGATCCGCCGGGCGGCCCATTCCAACAGGTAAACCATCCAGACGAGCCCGATCAGGTAGAACCCGATCCAGCCGCCGGGATCGACGGTCCAGCTCAGGACGCGAACCGGATCCTGGCCGAGGAAGGTTGTGCCGCTGAGGTCGCCGAACCGCCCGGCACGCGCCGCAGCGTAGGCGAGCGTGAGCCCACCCCACACGGCGAGGTACAGGCCGGTCACGAGAGCGGCCCGCAATGGTGTCAGTCGAAAGCGATGCACGGGGATTACGTTGGGTGGTGGGTGTGATGGACGTTGAGCGGCGGCCCCAACGGGGCCGCGCCAATCACCAACGCGGTCCCGTTGGGACCGGCGCTAACCAATCGCGCTCACTTCAATCCAGGCAGATCGTCTTCGCCACCGGCCTTGAACGGGTCCTTCGACTTCGGTGTGCCGGACTTGGTCCCGGTCTCGCCGAGCTTGTTCAGCAGGTCGTCCTTGCCGGGGACTTTCGGTCCGGTCGGCGTCTTCGGCGTGGGTTCCGGGTTGGGGGCGGGCTTCGGTGCGGGGGCAACCGTTTCCGGAGGCGTTTCGGTCTTCTCTTCGGGCGGGGCGTTCAGCTTCGCGGCCGCCTGCTGCTTCTGCATGAAGTACGGGATGACCGTGAGAACCCCGAACACGACCGCGAATAGGGCACCCGCCTGGAGCGAAGCCTTGAACAGCCCGGACTGGCCCGAGAGGCCAAGCGCTTCTTGCGGCGACTGGCTACGGTGGCGGATCGTGTCGCTGGCCCGACCCGAGTCCACGGTTGCGGTTGGATTCTTCGACAACTCGCCGTTGTTGGTTTTGAGATTCGGCTGCATGGGAGTGTTGTTGGAAAGATGTCGGGGGCGGGAAGATCGCACGAGCAAAACTTCAGGCGGATTACATGCTACCCGAATCGTCCTCGTGGGCAAACACTGCGTTCTGAGAAAAAAGTTCTGTTTGGGGAAGATTTGTCGCTTGCATTATTCGCACTCGACCGGCACACTTAACACGCGGAACCGTTTGAACCGGCGATCATCCAACCGCGGGATTCCTGCTGCACCCGCCTGATTGCCAGCCATTCTGAGAGCTGCCCTCTCGCGAATGAGGTTCCACCCCCGCCAACCGATACCCGCACCCGAGCCGCTTCACGCCCTGACACACAGCCCGGGTTTCGCCTGATTCGTCCTCATCGGAGCAGAGCCGTTCATGAGCACTGTCGTCGCCACACGTTTGCGCCTGGCCTTACCCGCGTTCGCACTCGGTTGTCTTCTCGTTCCGCTGATCGACACGCACGGCTCTCCGCTCCTTCCCGGTGCCCAAGACAAATCCAAGGCAAAGGACAAGGATAAGGGCGAGAAGGGTGCGCCCGAGCGCGGTTCGATTGTCGAGGACCGAAACGCCCGCAAGCTCCTCGAAGCTGGCGACGCTCGCCTCGAAGCGGGCGAACCCGCCAAGGCCATCGAAGTGTGGCAGTCCGTCATCGAGCGATACCCGCGAAGCAAGGTCCGGTTCGACGCCCACGTGAAGCTCGGCAACCACCTCCTCACCAAGGAGCGGGCGTTCGATCGAGCACGAACCTACTTCGAGTCGGCCGCGATCGAAGATAACCCCAACGAAGAGCAGCGAGCCGAAGCCACGCTCAAGATCGGCGTGTGTTACTTCGAGAGCAGCAACTACGGCAAAACCTTCAAATACATGCGGGACGTGATCGAGAAGTACCCCGTCAGCCCGCAGGTGAACCAGGCGTACTACTACATCGGCCTGGGCCACTTTAAGCAGGGTCACTACAGCCGGGCGATCACGGCTCTGGAGCGAGTTGGCACCGCGCTGCCACCACCCGAGAAGTCCCCGGAAGGGGTCGCGAAGCCGACGGCCGAGTTGCTCGAAGCGGGCAAGCGGCTCTTCGTGCGAATCGAGGATGCCGACCTCGCGGCACTGGAGCAGGGGAAGACCGTTCCCGTGAAGCTCGAAAGCACCAGCGGCGACATCGAGACCGTCGAGTGCATGGCGATCGGTCGGAACGTCCGCGTCGTGGTGGGGACCATCCCGACCGCTCTCGGCAAGGCGAACCCAGGCAACGGCCGCCTGGAGATTCGCGGCGGCGACAAGGTGAAGATCTCGTACCGCGACATGCACACGGCAGCCGGGGCCAAGGAAAACCTGGTGTCGAGGGACATCCCCGTTGTCGGAACCGCGACCGCCGCGATCACCGACGGGGCGTACTCCGAAACCCTGCAAGGGGTCGTTTTGGGTCGCGGGATTCACCTGCAAGTCGTGGACGCCGACTTCGACCTGACCGACGGGGCCGACGTGCTGAAGGCCACCATCGAAGTCTACCGCGAGAAGTCGCTCGAAGAACTGGCAGCCGAGGCCGGCCCCGGTGGCAAGGTCGATGCCCCGCCCGCCGGAACCAAGCCCGACCCGAACAAACTCGATCGCTTCAAGAAACTCGACAAGGTCGATGTGATTCTGAGCGAGGCGAAGATCGTTCGCGCCGCAACGGAGAACATTCCGCTCGTCGTCATCCCGGTTGACGAACCGAAGAAGGACGAGCCCAAGAAAGACGGCGACCCGAAGAAAGACGATCCCGAGCCCAAGAAGGAAGAGCCCAAGAAAGAAGAGCCGAAGAAGGAAGAACCCAAGAAGGAAGAACCCAAGAAGCCTGAACCTCCCAAGGACGACGGCACGATCCACTCGGGCACGTTCCGGGCCGTGGTTTCGCTGGAGAAGTCCGAGACGGTGAACGCCGCCGACCAGATTCTCCAGGCTCAGCCGAACGACTTGATCGTGCTGACGTACCAGGACGACCGGAACTCCACCGGCGAGCCGCGCACGGTCGTGTTCAAGGCCCGCGTGGTCGAAGGCAGCCTCGGCAGCGTTCGCGTTTCGCAGACGCAAATTTCCGACCAGGAACTGCGGGTGAAGACGCAACTCAAGACCGCCAGCGCTCTGACCAACATCGCCAACCGCTACAAGGAATTCGGCCTCAAGCAGCATGCCGACACGAAGTATCAGCAAGCCATGACGATGTGCGAAGAGATCAGCAACGAGGCCCGGAAACTTGGCGGTCGCACCCTGGAAGAAACCTACGTCCAGCTCTGGAAGATCTACTTCGAGATGGACAAACTCGATCTCGCCGCGGCGATGAGCCAGCGCCTCCAGCGTGAGTTCCCGAACAGTGAATTCGTGGATGCAGCGTTGCTCTCACTCGCGGACGTGGCCCGGAAGCAGGGCCAGTTCCAGCGGGCCATCGGCATCTACACCAGCGTGCTGCGACTGGAGAAGAGCCCGCTCCGCGGCGAGGCTCAGTTCGGCATCGCCGAGTGCTACGAGGAGATGGCCAAGGCCGGCGAAGGGGCACAATCGTCGCAACTCTACGACCAGTCGTTCCAGGAATACAAGAAGGTCTTCGACCAGTTCCCGGACAGCGGCCGCGTCGGTGAGGCGGTCGCGAAGATGGCCAACTACTACTACGTGCAGAAGGACTACGCCCGCGCCATCGACGTGTTCGAGACGGTGCTCCGCACCCACCCCGACGCCAAGTTCCTCGACGTGATCCTGTTCAACTACGGCCGGTGCCTCTACCGCCTCGACAAGAAGGCGGACGCCCGCAAGCAGTTCGACCAGATGATCGCCGACTTCCCCGAAAGCCCTCTGGCCGCCGACGCCAAGAAGATCTCGGAAGCCCTCCGCAAAGCTGGGAATTAACGGTTGATGTGTGATTTCAGATTGATGATTGATGATTGAAAACCCAATCACCAATCTGGAATCGAAGTCTCGAAGTGTATTCAATCGTACATCATAAATCTTCAATCTGAAATTACCTATGCTCACCCGCACGATACCACTCACGGCGTTGTTTCTCGCGCTGCTCGGGGTCGCAGTTGCACACCAGCAACCGGCTCCCGCCGACAAGAAAGCCCCCGCGACTCCCGATGGTGAAATCGACGCCGTCGGCAAACAGGCCGCCGCGCTGGAAGCACAACTCGCGAAGACGAGCAGCACCAGCAAGGACGGCGCGGAACTGCAACTGAAGCTCATCAACCTGTACCACGAGAACGGTCGGCCGTTCGGGTTGGTTCGCACGGCACAGGCGTTCGTCGGCCAGCACGTCACGCACCCCGCCCACAAGGACGTGATGCTGAAGTTGCTCGACGGCCTTCAGACGACCGGCCGCAACAAGGAAATGATCGCGACCGGCCGCCAGTTCCTCGCCCGGCACCCCGGCGACCCGGCGGCTGCCGAGGTCGAACGCTGGCTCGCCCGCCTCATCCGCAAGTCGAACGATTACTCTGGCACGGTTGCGATTCAGGAAGCCCACTGGAAGCGGCTCGGTGCCACACTCGAAGGGCAACGCACGGGTCGCGATGCGATCGGCCTGTACTTCGCGATCAACAACCCGGATGCGCTCGCCAAGGCGGCTAAGCTCGGCGAAGAGATGTTGGACAAACTCCCTGCGGGTGGCCCAGCCACGAGCGCGGGCTGGAGTGCCATCGATGCCCAGGAACGCCTGAGCCAGTGGGCCAAGGCCAACCTCGTCGGCGCGAAGTTGCTCGCCAAGAGCCCGCCGACCAGCCCGTACTACCTCCAGTGGCTCCACGCCCGCATGGCCGAGAACTACGCCCGGCTCGGCCAACGCGTCAACGCGGTCGAAAGCTGGCGCAAGGCGATTGCGGTTCCGAACACGCCGGCCCGTCCCGATCTGCAAATGCGACTGGTTGAAGAGATCGTGCAGACGAACCCGAAGCCGGCCGACCTTGAACCAGCGGTGAACGATTACAACGCGAAGAACCCGACTCGCCCCGACCGCTTCGCCGCGCAGGTTCGGCTCGCGGGTGCGTACCTCAACAACAAGGACGCTGCTCGCGCCGAGCAGATCCTCGCGAGTGTGCTCCCCTTCGACGCCCGCTCGCACAGCGCCTCGTCGGCATACGTCTCCTTGTTCGGTGGCGAAGCCGACAAGAACGTGAAGGCTCAACGCCTCACCGCTGCGGAACAAACCCTGCGAGCGGCCCTCGCCAAGAACACATCGCCGTACCACGCTGCGGCCTTGCGGTACTCGCTCGCGTTCGAGTTGCTCCGCGATCGCGCTCAGAACATCCCGGCAGCGAAGGCCGTAGCCCGCGAGTTGGCTTTCCAGTTCCCTTACAACGACGGCACCACAGGTGGAGCGATCAACTGGCTGCTCGACACGCCCGCTGACGACGCCGAGTTCAACGCCGATGTCGCCAGCGTGGTCGAGGCACGGCGGAAGTTCCCGTGGATCAGCACCTACCGTGGCACGCTCGCCGCGTGGGTTCAGGGTCGCCTCGCCAACAAGGATCTCGCCAAACGGGCGAAGGCCGCACAGGGAGCGCTCGCCGCGTCCGACAAGGAACCGGTGAATGCCGAGTGGGTCGCGCTCGAAACGGCCAACGCCCAGAACATGTGGTCGCCGCAAGCCGGTGCCGCCCGGACGAAACTGCTCGCCGACGCCGCCCGTGTCGCAGCCCTCCCCGACGACGTGGCCAACGACCTGTTCTACCAGCAGCAATACTACCTCCGGCACTACGCCCCGAACGACGCCGCACGAGCCAAGAGCATCGACGTTGCGAAGGCGTGGTCGGAACGGCTTCCGAAGTCGTTCGATGCCGCCGCGGCGTACCTGTACCACGCGACCGACTTCAACAAGGCGGACGCCTTCCGTGCGGCCGCACCGGTCGTGCTGAAGATGGAAGCCCCGTCAACGAACACTGACGTTGCTCGCCGCCTATTCATCGTGGCCGGGCACTTCAAGGATAACGCGGTCGCCACGCAGACGTGGGCCTGGACCAAGGCGATGTTCGCCAAGCACGGCTACGACAACAGCTCGGCTACCGGCATGGGCGACACGCTCACCGCGCTGAACATGAAGGCGGAAGCGAAGGAATGCTGGGACCGATCGCTCACCGGCAACCCGGACTCGCAGGACTACGTGCAGTCCGCGTCGCGGTTGCTCGGGCTCCTCCCGGACGATGCCGCGAAGGCCGCGTTCATCACCATGCTTCTGGCGAAGGAAAGCGGCTGGCACTTCAGTTTCGCCGTATGGCGTGCCGACCAGTTGGTGAAGGCCAACGACATCGACGGCGCCGCCAAGTTGTTGCTCCCCGCCGCCGACAAGGTTCGCGATATGCCGTTCGGCGCTCAGGCTCCCGAGAATGAGTGGCAGGCACTCGCGAACTGGGTCGGTGGTTACCGCGCTTACGTGCCGCCGAACCCCGCAACCCCCGTTGACCCGAAGTTGCCGAAGGCACCACTGATTACCCCAGCCGACAAGGCGAAGGTCTACACGCTCGTTCGCGACCTGAACATCTATCGCGCGTCGATGGTCGCACAGGCCGCGCTTCTCGAACTCGACGAAGCCGCCAAGATGCCGCCAATGAAACGGTTGCTCGCCCTGAGCGGCGCTGCACAGCTCGGCTACGGCGACGCGACCGACTTCGACTACCTGACGCCATACGCTCAGGCCGCGATGGGTCGCAAGGATTACATGGGTGCCGCCACGCTCATGAGTGCGATGCTCGGCACCTTCCCGGGGTTGGACGAACCCCGCCGCAAGGCTGGCCGCGACCTGCTGACGCAAGCGTACACGCGACTCGGGGCCGCGGGCGGCGCGGTCATCGACGAAAAGAGCCCTATCGCGCCGCTCCTCTCCGCGGCGCTGCAACTACGCCTTGGCGACTCGAAACTCGCCTTCGAGACGTACATCGCAAACCAGAAGTTGTTCGACGAACACCGGGCGGAAGTGCCCGTCGATCTGCTCGTGTTCGTGTGCGAGAACCACGTCGCTGCCGGTGGCGACGAGAACCACACCCGCGTCGAAGACATCCTCCGGGCGTGGCTCATCAAGAACGCCGACGCCAAGGAAGTCGAGGACGTCGAGAAGGCTCGCGTGCAACTGCTGCTGGGGCGAAATTACTTCCGCGCCAAGCGGTTCGACCTCGCCCGCGCCGAGTTCACCACGCTCCTCAACAAGTACCCCAAGACCGCACAGGCCGTTGATGCCGACTTCGGCATCGGCGAGACGTTCATGGAACAGAAGGTGTACGACCAGGCGGAACAGGCGTTCGAACGCCTCGCCGGGAGCCGCGACCGCGACGTCGTGATTCGGGCCGAGTTCCTTCGCGGTGTGCTGGCGTCCCGACGCGGCGACAGAGACGAGGCACGTGCTATCTTCCGCAGCGTGCTCGAACGGGTGCCGAACATCGAACTCGCCAACCAGGCGCTTTACAACTTGTCCGAAGTGTACGGTGCCGAGCAGCGGTACGTCGATCAGCTCGAACTGCTCCGCACCGTCGGCCGGCTCGGCCGCGCGAGCAAGCGCTTCCACACACCGGGCGAACCGCTCTCGATCGTTGTGCAGGACAGCGACCTCGGCGTGAGCCGTGGGCACAGCCGCATTCCGGTGCAGGTGACGACCGAACCGGGTGGCGACATCGAAACGATCTACCTGATCTCCGGCGGTGCGGGGAAGGGCCTGTTCCGTGCGGACCTCGAAACCCGCCTCGGCACCGTCGCCAAGAACGACCGCGTACTGCAACTCACGGGTAAGGACATCATCCGCGTCGATTACCCGCCGGAGTTCAAGAAGGAATTCAAGGACTCGCCACTGCCCGACGCGGAAATCCGCATCGCGGCCGACGGCAAACTCGACGTGGGTTCCGGCAAAATCGTGGACGACGACGAGGAGACGTTCAGCCAGAAACTCGCCCGCGAAGGTCGCGGCGACATGCCCGAAGACAAGCGGAAGGGACTGGACCGCCCGAAGGATCAGGTGAAGCCGGGCAACGTGGTCTACATCCGCGTGAAGGATGCCGACCGCGATGTGACCGATCAGCCCGACAAGATCGCGATCAAACTCGTCGCTGCCAGCGGCGACCAGGTGACGGCGCTGCTGACCGAAACCGGCCCGCACACCGGCATCTTCGAAGGCACGGCCAAGACGGGCGAACTTCCTGCCGGGGCGCTGGCCACGAACACGGCCATCGACCACAGCCCGCTGATGGCGATCGACAAGGACAAGAAGACGACGTGGCTCAGCGAGCCGGACGGTGCGACGCCGAAGATGCTCAGCATCGACATGAAGGATCTGAAACGCACCAACAACGTCGTGGTCTGGACGCCGAACGCGGCGCAGAACGCTCCAATCCGCATGACCCTGGAAGGGAGCGACGACGGCCGACTCTGGTTCCGCCTCGCCGCCACGCACCCGGACGCCAAGGTGACGCCCGTCGTCGGCGAACCCGGCCAGATGACGACCCGCATCTACCTCGCCGACGGCCAGAACTACACGACCTGGGATCAGGTTGTGGCGCTGACCAAGAACGCCAAGCCGACCACCGAGGGGAAGGCAGCCGACCTGTTCTGGACTCGCCAGCCCGACGAGAAGGCCAAGCCCGCGACCAGCATCGTGTGGCACGGCAAGCTCGTTCAGCCGAAGTCGGGAGCCGTGCGGTTCGCGGTGACCGGCGAGAAGACGGCAGTCATGGTTGACGGTCGCCTGGAAATGCCGGTCGGGCCGAACGGCCGCCACGCGGACGTTTACCTTGATGCCGGCGTTCACGTCGTCACGATCTTCGCAGCCGCGGGGCCGAACACCAAGACGCTCGAAGCTCGCTGGACGACCGGCGACGCGACGACCGAGCTGATTACGACTGTGCCATTCCGTGCGAACGACTTCGACCTGACCCGACCGGAAGCGAAGGTCACCCCGGCACCACGACCACTCGGCGAAGCCGTGGCGGACAAGGAAGGGACATCGTGGGACTTCAAGTTCCCGGCGATGAACGTGCGACACGTCCGAACCGTGATCCACGAATACCGCGGTGAGGCGGTCGCGATCAACCACGTCGAAATCCGCGACGGCGAGAAGAACGCTCTGCACATCCCCACGGAAGCGGATCTGCTCTCGCTGGCCACGAACGACGTTCTCGAGATCTCCGGCGGCGACGTGGTCACCGCGACCTACATCGACGACGTGAACACGACCGGCGGCTCGCGGCTCCTCGCGGCGAAGTTGACGGCCACTTACCACAACGGCACGATCCTGCCGATCGCTTACGACTTCCTCAAGGGGCCGAACGGCGAGGTGAACACGCTCCGCAAGGAACTGCTGCGAATCGACCCGGGCGAGCGAATCACCATCGAGGTGACCGACTTCGACCAGGACACGACCGCGGGGCCGGACAAGGTCAAGGTTCAGGTGTCGGTCAACGACGGCCCGCCGATCGAACTCGAAGCCACGGAAACCGCCGAGAACAGCGGCGTGTTCACGAAGGAAGTGGATACTGCGGCCGCGCCTGCCGGCGACAAGATCGCCGTGAAGCCGGGCGACCGTGTTGCCCTGCGGTACTTCGACCAGCAGAACACGGTGCCTGGGCACGGTGCATTCCGCGAGGTCGTGGTGTACGTGAACGAGCCCACACAGGGTAAGGTGCGAGTCATCGAGACCCGCACGACCCGCCCGCCACAGGTTCCGGGCGGTGCGGTAATCAACATCCCGCCGCAAATCCGCTACATGCCGGGCAACGACACCGACGCCGACCCCAAGTCGGTTGCCGGTGTCGCATTCGAGGCACCGTTCACTGTTGAGGTGCTCGACCGCGACGCGGCCAAGGACAGCCGCAGCAAGGTGATCGTGAAACTGAAGACGACGTCGGGAGCCGAACTGGAAGTCGAATGCGTTCTCGAAGACCGTCGCCTTGGCACTGCGGGCACCCCCGATCGCCGCGGCACCGCTCTGTACGAAGGCCGGTTCACGGGGCAGGTCATCATGCAACTCGGCGGCAAGGACACCTCGTCCCTGGTGCCGCTGACCGCGTCCATGCCCCGCGATCTGATTGGCGGCCCGGTTCTCCCGAAGGAGGAAATGGGGGAAGAAGGGAAGCGAGACAAGACACTCATCACGCGGGTGCTGAACCTGACCGGGGCCGACATCGTCGAAGCGTCGTACAAGGACGAACGCCGGCCCGACGGTGCCAAGGTGCTGAACGCCAACGCACGACTGCTCACGGACGGCAAGCTCACCTGCACCGACTCGGAATACCTGAAGGACGTCACCGCCGTTCACGTCGGCGAGCGGTTGTTCCTCAAGGTTGTCGACGCCGACCTCGACCGCACCCCGGAACGCGACGTGGCGAAGGTTCGCATCACCACGAAGCGGGGTGAGGAAGAAACCGTCGAACTCGTCGAGACGCTGGCCCACAGCGGCGTGTTCACGGGTTCGGTGCTGCTCAAGCCGGTCGAGAAGCCGACGCCGGGGAACATCAAGCAGGACTCGGCCGAGATCGAGTGCTACTTCGGCGACACGATCGAAGTTGTGTACATCGACGAACGCGCCGCCAGTGCCGTCGAGGGGAAGTACGAATCGGGCGTCACCATCGCGGTGGTGATCGGCACCGACGGCAAACTCCAGGCGTTCAGCAAGACGTTCACCGACGAAGCCTTGGCAGTGGAAACTCAGTTCCACATCGCCGAGAGCCACTTCGAGCTGTTCAAGAGCCACAAGGGGCTGGCTCGCGAAGCCGAGGCACGGGCCGATCTGGAAGCGGGTCGGCGCGTGCTTCGCGAAGTGATGGAAGACTACCCGAACCCGAAGTACACGCCGCGAGTGTCGTACTTGCTCGGCCAGTTCGCCCAGGAACTGAAGCAGTACGGCGAGGCCGTGCAGGCATACCAGACCATCGTGAAGCAGTATCCAGATCACGTGCTCGCACCGGATGCGCAGTTCAAGATGGCTCAGTGCTACGAAGAGGCCGGTGAGTTCAACCAGGCTCTCGAAGCCTACGTGACCCTGGCCGCGACGTACCCGAAGAACCCGCTGATTGCCAACGTGATGGTGCGGATCAGCGAGCACTTCTACAAGGCCGAGAACTTCAAGGTCGCGGCTCAGGTTGGCGAGAAGTTCCTGGAGAAGTTCGAGGGCCACAAGTGGGGGCCGAAGATGGCGTTCCGCGTCGGCCAGTGCTACTTCAAGGACAAGAACTACATCAAGGCCGCCGAGACCTTCGACAAGTTCACCAAGACCTTCCGCGAAGATCAACTCGCTCCCGATGCGATGTTCTGGGCCGGCGAGAGCTACCGCACGGGTGCCAACATGAAGAAGGCGTTCGAGGCGTACAACAAGTGCCGCTGGGACTACCCCGCGACCGAGGCCGCCAAGTACGCCCGTGGCCGACTGGCCCTGCCGGAAATGCTCGCCCAGTTCGAGGCGTCCGCGAACACGGAAAAGAACTGAGGATGTCGGTTAGCGTCAGCCCCAACGGGGCTGTGCTCGATATAAAGCGCAGCCCCGTTGGGGCTGACGCTAAACCAACGCAACACCTAAATACTAAATACCATGCTGACGCTTTTCGCTGAAGCCGCTGCTGCCGCCGCCCCCGCCACGCCGGATGTGCTCCATTCGGGAGCGCTGGGCTACATGTTCGATGGCGGCATCTTCATGTGGCCGATTCTGCTGCTCGCGATCATCGGAACGGGCGTCGTCATCGAGCGGTTCCGCACGTTGCGGCTCATCTCGATCGACGGGCAGGCACTCCGCACGCAAGTTCTCGACCTCCTCTATCAGGACAAGATCGAGGAAGCGATTGCGCTCTGCTCGCAGTCGCACGGTCCCGTGCCCGCGATCCTCGCGGTCGGCATCCACCGCTACAAGTTGCTCAAGAAACTGAATTACGACCCGGCGAAGATCGAGGAGCAAGTCGTGAAGGCGATGGAGGACTACAGCCCCCACGTCACCGCGGCACTCGAAAAGAACCTGCCGATTCTCTCCACCGTTGCGAGCGTGGCCCCCATGCTCGGGTCGCTGGGAACGGTCGTCGGCATGGTGCTGATGTTCCAGGGCATCACGACCATGAAGGCCGGCGAGAACATCATCAAGGTGGCGGCCGCGGGCATTCAGTTGAAGCTCATCGTCACGGTCTGGGGGCTCATGGTCGGCATCCCCGCGTACATGTTCTTCAACTACTTCACATCGGTCGTGAGCCAGCACATTCTGGAAGCCGAAGAAACCGCGTCGCAGTTGGTCGAGGCTCTGGTGCTGCAACTGGGGCCGTCCTCGGGTGAGCCCGTGCGACCGCAAAGCGTGCCGGTCATGGCGACCCCAACCCCTGTGCCTTCGCCCCTCCTCGCAAAGAAGGGGATGAGCTGATGGCAGCCGGACCCGTTGGAGGGGGAAGCGGCGGGGCGCAAACCGCCTGGGTGCTCAACCTCCTCACCGACCTCGCGTTCAACCTGCTCATCTTCTTCGTCGTCTGCGCTTCAAGTGCCGAGGACGAAAAGGGCCGGCCGCAACAGATGCCGAGCGCCAGCAAGGAGAAGGCGAACGAGCAGAAGAACACGAACATCGAAGTCGCGATCGCGAGAACGACAGTCACCGTCAACGGTACGGAAGTGCCGCTCGCGGAACTGAAAGCGAAATTGCAGGGGATGCTGGCTGGGAAAACCCGGCAAGAGGAGAAGGTTGTCGTGGTGAAGAGCGCGAAGGACACGCCGTACAGCCAGTGGATTCGCGCTACGGGTGCAATCGAGCAGGCCGGCGGAATGATCACGCTGCAACTGGAAGAAGAGCGGGAAGTCGTGCGATAACTCACGTGTGGATTGCGACGCCGCAAGCGGCGAAAAGAAGTCGCCGCTTGCGGCGTCGCAGAGAGATCATCGATGAAGTTCAATCGGCGAAAACTTGAAGTTACACCGCCTTACGTGTCGATGGCCGACATTGCGTTTAACCTCGTGTTGTTCTTCCTGATCCTCGCCAAGACTCAGGACGATAGCAATCGTCTCGACTGGGTACCCGCCAAGGCAACGGGCGCGCAAGCCATCAAGAATCCGCAAGTTTCTATTACAGTCGATCGAGACAATAAGGTATATTTGAACGGCCAGCAGATCGGGCTGCGCGAACTGGCCGAGAAGGTTACCACGCTACTGGGCGACAAGCCCCCCACCGAACGCAGCGTTGTCCTGAAGATTCACAACGAAACTCTAGCTGCCACGTTCGAGCCGATCATGGAAGCGGTCAGCCAGGCCGGTGGCGAAGTTGTGCACGTGATTGAAGACGAGCGGCCCAGTTGATTGGCGAGCCGGGAGCGTAAGCGACCGGAGATTTGCGGCTGAAGGATCGATAACCCGCCCCTGTTGGGGCGTTCTTCTCGTGAGGAGGGGACGCGGTGAAAGTTCGCCTGTTCTCAATTTCCCTGGCAGCGCTCGCCCTGATGGCGGCGACCGTTCAGGCAGCCCCGCCAGCGGGACCGGACCCCGCAGCCACGGCCAAGGCCATCGACAAACTCCTCGCCGAGGAGAATGCCGCCGGCCCGAAAACCCGCGAAGCGGGCGCGATCGAGGATCTCGCATTCCTCCGCCGCGTTTCGCTCGACATGAACGCCCGCATCCCAACGGATGCCGAGATCAAGAAGTTCATGGCGATGCCCGCCGCTGAACGCCGCGGCAAGCTTATCGAAGAACTCATGGGTCGCGAGCAGTTCGCTGACCGCTGGGCCATCTTCTACGGCGACATGCTCCGCGTCCGCTACGGCACCGACGGCGGCCCGGCCTTCCAGGCGTTCATCCACGAAGCCGTGCGGGCGAACATGCCCTACGACGTGCTCACCCGCAAGTTGCTCGCGGCTTCCGGACGCGCAGGCAGCCAGCCCACCACCGGGTTCATCCTCGCCGACGACGCCGACCCGCTGGCCCTCACCGGCGTGGTGTCGCAGGTGTTCATGGGCGTTCGCATCTCATGCGCCCAGTGCCACGACCACCCGTTCGACGTCTGGACCCGCGAACAGTTCTACGACCTCGCCGCGTTCTTCGGCAAAACCCAGCGTGTCGAGCACCGCGTGAAGATGCAGATCCTCGGCATCTTCCTGAACGAGCGGGCCGAGTCGATGATCATGTGGCCGCCGGAAGACAAGGCGAAGGGGAAGACCCGCGCACCGGTGAAGGCTCAGTTCCCGTTCAAGCTCGCCGAGGGCGACGGCCCGAACAAGCACATCGCACGGCTGAAAGAACGCCGCGACGCGGAAGCAGCAGCCCTTGCGGCCGCCTCCGTGAAGAAGCCCACCAGCGTCGATGACCTGATTGACGGCTCCAAAACCGGGCCGACCTCGAAGGACCCGCTCAACGTGATCGACGAGGCCAAGGCCGGCATCAAGGCGATCGACCTTGAAGGCGACCTCTACAAGGCCAGCGAACTCCGCCGGAAGCTCGGCGAGGCCGTGACCGACCCGCGAAATCGCTTCTACGCGAAGGCAATGGTCAACCGCGTGTGGGCCGAACTCGTCGGCCGCGGGTTCGTGAACCCCGTCGATGACTTCCGCAACGACAACCCGCCGAGCCACCCGAAGACGCTCGACTACCTGGCCGACGAGTTCGTCGCCAGTGGCTACGACTTCCGGTTCCTGGTGGCGACGATCGCCCGCACCGCGGCCTACGAGCGCGGCCACCTGCCGGGCGATCTTCCCGCGCTGGAACGGCTCGCGGCTGAGAAGGCGTTCACCGCCACGCCGCCACGCCGCATGGGCTCCGAGGCTCTGTTCGATAGCATCGTGCAGGCCGGGCACCTGTTCACCCCGAAGCACCGCCCCGGCGAGAACATGATCACCGTCGTGAACTACACGCAGGTCGCGGTGGCCGTGAAGGAAGACCCCAGCAAGCCCGTGAAGCCGAAGCTCGGCGGCGACAAGATGCCCGCCATGCCCGCGATGCCGAAGATGGTCGCCGGCAGCTACGATCTCGAAAAGGGGATCGAGGTGGACTTCAAGAACGCTCTGAAGAACCGCGACGCGCTCGAACTCGACAAGATGAACGCGAAGTCGGCCGAGGAACTCGAAGCCGAGTCGATGATGAAGAGCGGCAACATGCCAGCCGGCACCCGCATCCGCTACATCACGAAGGAAGTGAAGACGCTGGTTGACGACAACCCGCGGTTCACCAGCGCCATGCGAATGGCAAGCCCCGCGCCGACCGGCCACTTCCTGCGAGTGTTCGGGCAGACGGACCGCGGTGCGCTCGACGAACGCCGCGATCACAGCCCGTCGATGCGGCAAGCCCTGATGATGCTCAACGGCAAGTTGACCAACGAGGCCGCCCGCGTCGGTCCGCTGGAACCGGTCTTCTCGCTGATCGTCGGCCCCAAGGCCGATGTGGACGCCGCGATCAAGTTGGTGTATCGGGAAGCGCTGACCCGCGAACCAACCGCCGACGAACTGAGCGACGCCCGAGCGATCATCCAGGAAGCCCCCAAGCCGGAAGACGGTCTCGCCGACCTCCGCTGGGCTCTGTTCAACAGCAACGAGTTCCGATTCATCCCGTGATCGGGAGTCGTAAAGTCGGAACGTCATAAAGTCGTAAAGTCCAAAGACACGACTGACAGGCGTTCCGGCTCCATGACCTCGATTCTTGACTCCGACTTTACGACCAACTTTACGACTTTCGACTCAACAAAAGGAACCGATCATGCGATCTGCTTCGACTGCCTGCTCCGGTTACCATCTCAGCCGCCGAGCCTTCGTCGGTGCGTCAGCCGGCACCTTCCTCGGCATGAACATCCGGACGCTCGTCGCCCGCGCCGGTGAGGACCGCAAGGCCACGGCTGACCACGTCATCCTGTTCTGGAACGGCGGCGGCATGAGCCACATCGACACGTTCGACCCCAAGCCGGGCCGCGACGTGCAAGGCGACCTCGAACCGATCAAGACCTCCGTCGCTGGCATCCAGATCTCCGAGATCTTCCCACTGCTCGCTGAGCAGATGAAGCACATCGCACTGATCCGCAGCATCGCGGGCCAGAACGGCGACCACGGCCGCGCGACCTACCAGCTCCAGACCAGCTACGCACAGAGCGCGAACCTGCAACACCCCGGCCTCGGCTCGGTGGTCGTCAGCGAGAAGAAGAGCCTCGGCGACCTGCCGGCTTACGTCACGGTCGGCGGCGGCGCTCCGAAGGCCGGTTACCTCGGCCAGACCTGCGAAGCGTACTTCGTCGGTCGCCCCGGTGAGAAGGATCCTTACCTCGCCTTCCCGGCGGGCATCACCGACGTCCGGGGCAACAAGCGTCTGGATATCCTTCAGAAGATGAACCAGAAGCAGGGCGCGACTCTCCCAGGCGAAGAAGTCACCGGCGCGCAGACCGCTCTGACAGACGCCGTCAAGCTGATGCGGAGCCCGGCCCTTGAGGCGTTCGAGGTTCGCAAGGAGAAGCCCGAAGTTCTCGAGAAGTACGGCGACACCGAGTTCGGCCGCTCGACGCTACTGGCTCGCCGGCTCGTGGAGAAGGGTGTTCGCTTCGTGCAGGTAAACCGCGGCGGGTTCGACGTTCACTCGAACGCCTTCCCGGCCATGAAGGACCACGGCGACGTGATGGACCCCGCACTCGCGGCCCTCATCAGCGACCTCGCTGAATCGGGTCTACTCAAGAAGACTATGATCGTGATGTTGAGCGAGTTCGGCCGTACTCCGAAGGTCAACATGACGGCAGGTCGCGACCACCACCCCGGCGTGTTCAGTTGCTTGTTCGCGGGCGGCGGCGTGAAGGGTGGCCAGGTCATCGGTTCGTCCGACGCCGACGCCATGATGCCGAAGGATCGCCCCGTGAAGGTCAGCCACTTGCACGCTTCCGTCTGCCACGCTCTGGGCATCGACCCGAACAAGGAAGTGATGACCCCGCTGCAACGGCCGATGAAGCTCGTCGATAGCGGCAAGCCGGTGGACGAACTGTTTAGCTGAGTCGCGAATTGATCGTGATTGAAAGAACGAGCCGCGGTGTGCCCGCGGCTCGTTTCGTTAGCTGAAGAGATCGCGATCCTGTGCTTACCACTTTTTTTCCATCATGGAAACGATCTGCACGGCGAGGCGGTTTTGCACCCGCTGCATCGCCGAAGCGTTGGTTTCGCCGAGTTCCGGTAAGAAGCGACCGTAGGCGGTCACCCGCACTGGAACAGGTGCCGCGGGGTCCACACACTGCGGTGGTTGCGGAATGCTCGGGTCGAATGGCACGGGTGGGTTGTTGGGGTCGAACGGCAAGGCCAAGCCCCTCGGGTCCGCCCCTGGGGCTGGCTTGTTATTCCTTGGGGCCGACAAGATCGTTCCGTCTCGAAGGTCGCGCCAAACGATGTCCACATTCACGACCAACTCGCCCTCACGCACCTGATTCTGTTGCGTGCGGTTCATGACGTTCTTGAAGATCTGGGTCACTACGCCGAGAAGCTCAGTATCGGCCTTGGTGGGGTCCGAAGTGACGCGGAAGGACGTCGTTTTCCCGATCTCGTCCACAACGGCCTTGGTGATGTCGTTCTCGAAGCCGCGGTAGGGCGTTGTCTGAAACGCGCGGTTCGTGAAGATCGGAACGTACACCGTCTTGATGTTCTCGTCGTACAGCGCGCCCGCGCCGAGTTTATAGCCGAAGATGGTCGGAGTCGTCCCGCGGCAGCCCAGCAATCCGCCGAACGGCGATAACGCAGCGACCTGAAGAAATCGGCGGCGGGTGAGTGCTGGCATGGGTTCCTTCCGACTGGCTCGGCGGGTTCGAGGCATCACATCCCCGCCCGCCACAATATCTTCCTGTTCCGTTACGGCTGAACGGCTCCGGCTGGTAGCGGTGCCGGGGCCGTCCCACCCACTGGCTGCACCTCATCGCGTTTCGGTTCGTTTTCGTCGGTGGCTTTCGGCGATGCCGAGGGGCTGCCGAAAACTTCCTTCCACTTCGCCTGAACAACCGCGAACGGATCGCGGCCGGGAGCGGGTTTGCCTTCCTTCATGAGTGCGACGAGGTGTTCTTTCTTCTCGGTGGCCAGATCCGAGTACCTCGTGCCAGCGTACCGCCGTCGAACCAGTTCGTAGTAGAACACTGCGGAGCCGGGGTGCCCCGTGCGTTCGTAGTACTCGGCCATGCGGAAGTCCTTTTCCGCCTGCTGATAGCGAATCGCGAACTTCGCCCGCGTCAGCTTCTCGGCCATTTCGGGGCTCTTCGACACTTCCGGGAGTGTGGCCTCCGCAACGTGGACGAGCTGCAGCGCCTCCGCACACTTCCGACCGTCGTACTCTGCACCGCCGGTCGCGTTGTTCTTGGCCTGGATTGCGTAAGCCATCGCCTGCGGACGGAGCGGGCTTTCCTTGTGCATCTCGACCAGCGTGCTGAAAAAGTGGTCGGCTTCCTGGAAGTTCCCCCGCACGTAGTTCACGTACCCGCACCAGAACAGAGCCTTGTCGGCCGTCGGCCCGGTCATGTCGTGCGTCCAGATGTGGTCGAGCGCTTCAAGCGTTCGGCCTTCCTGGCCCAGGAACGGCTTCGACTTGTCCAGCGGGTTCTTCCATTCGGGGTGCCACTTCAGCACGCCAGTCTCATCGGATCGTCGGGTCAGTTCGGCCCGGAAGTCGTCGAGCCAGTAGTCGCAGATTTCGAAGACTCGAGCGCACGATTCCCGACGGTGGACGCCGGTCGGGAAGTCCAGCAGCAGCTTGTGGTACGTGTCCACGGCCTCGGGGTATTCGCCGGCGGCGAAGCGGCTCTCGGCCTGCATGAAGCGTGCTTCCTCGGCCATGCCCGAGGGGTTGTGTTGGTTGTCTGCGATCTCGCGGTAGGCCTTCATGGCCTTGGAATACTTGCCTTCCTCGTACAGTTGCTTCGCCGTGGCGAGCTTTTCCTGCGCCTTGGGATCGTCGTACCCCGAGTCCGTCAGGGCGGTCTTGATCGTCTTCGTTCGGTCCACGAAGCTCGACCAGGTCTTGCAGCCCGGCGCGAGCAAAGCGAACGCCGCCAGGACCACGACAAACCAACGTCGTGTCGCTCGGAACGTCGTTTCGGCTGAACTCGCCATCTTGCGAACCCCCGTACCCGGTCACCCGTCTACGTACCCCAGCAAACGCGGGCGGCGACCCAAAACGAAACTGACGGTCTGCCCGAGCAGTGGCCGGAGTTCCCCCCGGACCCCCGTCAGACTCAGTGACACTGGTGTGTCACTCTCGACCGCCTCGGTCATCACCCGCAGGGCGGATAGCCCGGCTGATGAGAGCCACCGTCGGTCTGGTGCGGCCGGTCCGCAGGCCGGGCACAGCACCCCACCGGCCGACGGGCTGAACACCGCCCTTGCGGTGTTCCCCGGCATCGCTTCGCCCCCACACGTTGCACATGAATCGAGTCGCGGGCTATATCCCAACTCCCGGAGCCACACAAGCTCGAATCTCGTCGCGGCATCGCGCGGGTCGGTGTCGTTACCCAGTTCCCGCAAGGTTCCCAGAGCCGCCTCGAACAGTGCCGGGTGGGGGTCGTAATCCTGCGTGCCATCGGAGAGTAGCTCGGCGATGTAGTAGCCTGCGTAGAGTGCGGGGAGTTTCTCGCGGAGCACGGGGAAGCGTTCCTCCATGCGGGCTTCCGTGAGCAGATCGAGGCCGCCTGATTTGCGAAGAAATACGATGCGGCAAACCGTTAGGAGATCGAACGCGCAGTCGAAGTTGGATTTGAGCCGGCGGCCGCCTTTGGCCAGCGCGCGGATTTTCCCGAACTCAAGGGTGAATAGCGTCGTGATGCGAGATGTCTCGCTCCAGTCCGTTCCCCGGACGACGAGCGCCAGTGCTTGCTCCGCGGCCATGCCAACCTCGATTCATCAGCACTCGAAGACGAGCGGGTACGGTTCACCACGCAACGCTTCGAGTCGCGAATGAACGATAGCTGTTCGCCAAAGCGACATGAATCCCAACACGGTTGTGGATGCACCCAATCCAGACGTGAAACGGCCTGGCAGATCGATTCCGGGTGAAAAGGGGGACACCACGCCCGGAATCGTCATTCGAGCCCAGAATGAACTTATCTGTCCGGAATGACATCTATCAGAACGCGGATCAAGAACAGGCTGTTCTTGGAGTTGCCACCGAATTCACCTCTCGCGATAACCATGAACACGGCCGGAATCATCCAGTCAAACTCCGGAACCAAACACCTCTCACTTCATCGCTTGCTTGCGCAACATGGGTACTTCCGCCATTCGGTTGTTCGCTTCTTCCTTCTCCTTCATCCGCAAATGTCGCTGGTACTCTTCCTTGGTGAGTAGTCCGTCGCCATCGAGGTCCATCTCCTGAAACAGGTTAATCGCGCGACCGGCTTTGCGCCATTCGGAGAGCGCGATCTGACCATCCTTGTCCGCGTCCAGACCTGCGAACCAATCGGGCATGCTGCTTTTGGCCGGTGTTCCCGTGGTCTTGCCGTTCTGCTCGGCGGCTTTCGCGATGATCGCGTCGGCCCCCGTGGCGATGCGACGCTGGAAATGCGTGCGGTATTCGTCCTTGTCGATGCGGCCATTGCCGTCGGCGTCCACTCGCAGGCGGTCTTCGCGGAGTTTGGTCGTCATTTCGGCTGGGTCGAGAACGTCGTCGCCATTTCGATCGAGCACGCGAAACACCTTGTCGGCTTCCTCGTTGATCTCGGCGTTCGAGCTTTGACCGGGGACAAGACCGCGACGTGCGTACTTCAGGAACTCTTCGCGCCGGATCGACGGAACCGGCCCGAGTTCCAGTCGCTGAACCACCTTCTCGAACAGTTCGGCGAACGGCGTGTTCGTGGTGTCCTCGCGTCGCCACGTTTCGTTCTTGCCCGCAACCAGCGAGAACCACACGCCGTATTCCTCTTCCTTGGTGGGGTTGCCGACGCGGTTGGGGAATGCGTTCTCGAGTTCCTTCACCCACAGAACGCGGTCGGCACGGGCCGACTTGGCCGCACGTTCTGCGGCGCGGCCGATGGTCTTCTCTTCGTATTGATCGGGTTCGTTGCCTCCACCCTCGGCAGCGCGGAGACTTGCAGGTTTGAACAGGAGAAGACAGACGAGAACTGGCAACAGACGCGCGACAGCGGAACGCATCAGAGACCTCGACGAAGAGATAAATCCGGCAGGCAGGCAGCGTGTCGGGCGGTGGGCTGGCGGAGCGGGTGAATTTTACTTCACGAATCGAAGGGGGGCAGGGAATTGCGGTTTGTGTTGGGTATTTTGTCTATGTGTGTAAGGAGTGACGCAGTGGCCACCCCTGCGTTGACGCTCCTTGAGGTTACGCGATCTTGGTTTTAGCCCTGGAAGGGCGGCGGATGGTAGCCAGGGGTGCGGTGCCGGCTTTGCGGCACAAACCCCTGGAAAGCTCTTCACCCCTGGCTACCATCCGCCGCCCTTCCAGGGCTAAATAACCTCACCGCAGCGATTCAAGGATCTCCATTCGCATGGCCGACATCGCTGGCACGAGGCCGCCGAGGCGTCCCAGAACCAGCGTGAACAGCATTCCCGCCGCGAGAATCTGGAAGTCCACGATCATCTTCAACGCCACGCTCTTGCCGCCACCCTGACCGCCGCTCAGATTGCTCGTCGCCTCCAGGCCGTTCGCGAACGAGCCGATGATGCAGCCCAGCAGGCCGCCGACGAACGCGATCATCAGCGATTCGAGCATGAACGCGATCAGGATTTGCCAGCGCTTGAAGCCGAGAATTCGCATCACGCCGACTTCCTTCATGCGTGCGGCGATCGACGCGAACATCGTGTTCATCACACCGAACACCCCACCAATCGCCATGACCACGGCGACGATCACGATGCACACCAGGAAGCTCTCGTTCGTCTTGGTCAGTTCCTTGTAGTAGTCCGGCTCCGAGAACGCTTTTAGCTTCACCGCCGTGAATTCGTCCTGAAGGCGCTGAGCCATCGCACGGGATGCGGCCTCGGTATTCTCGGCCATGCGTAAGACGAGCGTCGTGTACTTGTTCCCGCGGCCGGAACTGGTCACCACTGTGTTCGTCACGCCGGTCCAGATTTCCGAGCCGTAGGTCGTGCCCTGGGTGTTCATCACGCCGGACACGATCCAGTCCGCGTCGCCGAGGTTGAACGTATCGCCGGGTTCGAGCCGGCGTTTCCCCACGTCGGCACCCAGCGTGCCGGCCGCGCCCTCGCCAATGCAGCAGGCGAGGTATGTTTTGCCATCCGCCCCTTGTTGCACCGAGTTCTTGTCGAACCACTTCCCACCCGGATACAGGTCGATGTTGTGAACGGCGGCCGCGATGCGGCAGTCTTCGAGCGCTCGCACCTGAAGCAATCGACGGCGGGCTTGCTCGCCCGGCTTCGTCGGCACTGGCTGGTTCATGACCATGTAGGTTTCGGAACTCGCCATGTAGAGTGGCCTGTCTCGCAGAGAGGCGGGGGCGTCCGCCGGGAGCGGCACGAGCTTGCCATCGGCTCCGATCAGTGGCTTGCCGTCTGGTCCTGGGGTGAGGAGTTGCACGCCGATTGGCTTCGGGAACGGGCGGCCCTGTGCGTCCGCTTTCACCTCTTCACGAGCGACGTTGCCAACATCCGAGTACCCGAGGTTGCTGAAGATTTCGTCGGTCGAGCCTTCGGACAGCACGAGCACGTTGCCGGGGACGCCGGTGCTTTCGTTGAGCTGGTACATGCCGTTCACGAACGCGAGCAGCACGATAACGAGCGCAACCACCACGGTGAACACGACGGCCGTCAGGAACGTGTCGCGCCGCCGCACCCACAGGTACCGCAGGTTGTACGTGAGCGGGACTTTCCCGATGAGCAAGAGCAAGCCGAGGTCGGAGGCGTACACGATCAGGAACACGAACGGCCAGTGCTGCACGAGCGTCGGGGGAAGCAGCGTCCACAGCGGCTTCGCGAGGATCGGTGACAGAACCGGGTCTTGCATGATGCGGAGTTTCGCCAGCTTGGGCGTTCGTTCCGCGATCTCGGCATCCACCTCCGCGAGTTCCTTCGCGGCCTCGGATTTCAGAATGGCATCGGCGTTCGGCTTCGCGACTGACAACTGAAGCGTTTTCTGGCGACCAAGTAGTTCCTTCGGGGTCATCCACGTCTTGCCCGACGGCATGCTGGCCGGTTCGGGATCATCGGGGAACAGGAACGGCAGTTCGACGACTGACGATCCGAGCACCTTCTTGGCGAGGGTGCCGAGTTGCCCACCCGAAGGAAGTGGAAGTCGGCTGGTCACTTCGATGGCGAATGCGAAGAGCGCGACGAGCACCACCAACCCGGCCCCGAACGCGAATACTCGCCGCAGGCTTCGCATGAGCCACGAACGAGCTGGCCGCACCGTGTCGGTGAGCACGGCCTCGTTGGGCGACACCGCGGGCAACGCGACGAGCAGCGCCGCCAACGGCAGCAGCGAGAACCCGATCACGAAGAGCGTGCCGATCAGCCTCAACACGGTGCGAACGAACAGTATTGCGCGTTTGACCACGCGAACAGCGAATGATTCGGGACTGGTCGTGGTGGCCATGAATTCTCGCGGGAATCATAACATTCGTTTAGCGTTCGCCCCAGCGGGGCGAGACGCGAAGCTCGCCCCGCTGGGGCGAACGCTAACCATGGATTACGCCACTTTCGAGAACACCTCGGCGACCTTCACGTTCTTCGCGGCCAGGGCGGGCATCAGGCTCCCGGCCACCGACACGAACGCACCGAGCATCGGGCCGTAAATCAGCACCTCGGCGGGCACGAAGAACGCGCCGAAGAACGCGATCTGGAGCTTCAGGTTCCCGATCATCCTGAACGCGATCAGCGTGCTCATGAATCCGGCCATCAAGCCGACGAGCATCGCCTCGCCGACCACCAGGAACAGCACGTGCCGCGGCTGGAACCCGAGCACCTTCAGCACGGCCATCTCGGTGCGTCGCTCGCGCACGCCGATGCTGATGGCGTTCGCGATCACGAGGCACATAATCGCCACCATCGCCGGGGCCATCAGGTACTTCATGCCCCAGAGGATGTCCTTGAACGCTTCGAGGAAGGTGCCGAAGCCGCTCGACGCCGTTTCGAGTTTGATCTGGGGACTGCTGAAGTTCCCCGTGTCGTTCACCGCGGCGGCCAGTCGCTCGAACGCTTCCTTGTTGGGGAGCCGCACCCAGATGAGGTTGATGCACTTCGCATCCATCGGGTGCGGTTCGCTCGTGCGGTTCTTCGGGTTATTCAGCTTCCAGGCGTCGAGTTGGCGGAAGAGGTACGCCGAGTTGATGAACGAGATGTTGTCGTACTTGCCGTCGGGCAACTCCCCGATGATCTGCAAATCGAATACGAGATCGGCGTAGCTCAGCCCCGTGACCTTGATCGTCTGGCCGATCTGCAAGTTCATCTTCTTCATCCGCATCTTGCTCATCACGATCGCCTGCGGGTTCCGCTCCATCTCGGCGACGGCGGCATCGAGGTCGGCCTTCTCCTTGCCGGTGAGGTCGTCGAGGCCGTCCATCATCGTGAGGATTTTTCGCGGCTCGACGCAGAACGCAAAGATGTTGCTGTCGGGGCGTTTGCTGATCGGGTCGGTGGTGCCGAAGAAGAACGACCACGACATGATGTCGGCCTCGCCGTTCACGGGCCGCATTCCCTCGGGCAGCTTCGCGAGTTGCTTCTTGAAATCCTCGTAGTGCGAGCGCGGCATCTGGCTCGGGATGATCGTCTTGTGCGTGGCGATGGCCTTGAAGTCGGCTTCCTTCTCCGTGGTAACCCGCCCGATGAACACCAGCACCGAGTAGATGAGGGACAGCACCAGGGTGAGAACGAACAACGCGATATACGTCAGCGATGTGCGGAGCGGGCTGCGGCGCAGGCCGCGGAACATGTAGAGCACGAGCTTCGCGGGGAACCAGCCGCTCACGTTGGCCGTGACCCGCGCGACCTGCTCGACCCCGAACAGGACGAGGAAGAACACCGGCAATGTGACCACGCCGAGTATGATCGCGAGGAGGTTCAACCCGCCAAGCAACCCGAGGAGGTAGCCGGACAGCATAAACATCGACGGGTCGAACCCCGTTGGTGTCATCGCGTCGGTAGGCATGCCGAACATCATTACTCCACGATTGTTTAGCCGCGACCCGAAGGGGAGCGCGATCGCAAACGCGCTCCCCTTCGGGTCGCGGCTACGCGAAACTCAATGAACGACATCCCGCACCAACTGCCCCTTCTCCAGGTGCAGGGTGCGCTGTGCCCGCGCGGCGGCCTTCGGGTCGTGGGTTACCATGATGATCGTCTTGCCGAGTTGTTCCCGCAGGATTTCCATCAGCCTGAGAATCTCGTCGGCACTCTTGGTGTCGAGGTCACCGGTTGGCTCGTCGGCGACAATCAACTCGGGGTCGGTCACGATCGCCCGCGCGATGCCGACACGTTGCTGCTGCCCACCGGAAAGCTGGCCGGGTCGGTGGCTCATGCGGTCGGGGAGGCCGACGAGCGCGAGCGCGTTCGTGACCTGCTTCTTCCGCTGCTCCTTGGTGAGCGGCAGCAGCAACAGCGGCAACTCAACGTTCTCGTAGGCCGTGAGCACGGGTAGCAGGTAGTAGAACTGGAAGACGAAGCCGACGTGCCGGGTGCGCCAGCGGGCGAGTTCGCTTTCGGACATCTCGGAGATGACGTTCTCACCAACGGTAATCTTCCCGCCGGTCGGCTGGTCGAGCCCGGCGATGAGGTTCAATAGCGTCGTCTTGCCAGACCCGGACGGCCCCATGAGCGCGAGGAACTCGGCCGCTCCGACATCGAGCGTGAGATCGCGGAGGACGTCGATACGCTCGGTACCACGGGTGAACGATTTGTGCAGGTCGCGGACCTGAACCAGCGGTTGGGGCATAGGATTCTCGAATGGCTTAGCCGCGACCGAAGGGAGCGCTCCCTTCGGTCGCGGCTAAGCAGTTCACTTTTTCGGTGCGGTGAAGTCCGGTGTTTCCACGTTGAAGATGCGGACAACGGTGCTCATTTTGGGCTTGATGAGCGAACCCGCGGCCTCGTTCTCGGGGAGTTGCACCTTCACTCGCACCTTGATGATGTTCTTCGTGTCGTCGGCGATCGGCATGATCCGATCGACTCTCCCGTGGTACGTGCGGTTCGTGTCCGCTGTCGGCACGATCTCGCAGCGAAGCCCCACGCGCACTTCCTTGATCTGGTCTTCGCGTACTTCGATCTCGGCTTCCAGGTCGGAGAGGTCCGCCATGCTGCAAATGCCCGCCGCGACGTTGAACGACATCGGGCTGACGAGAACTCCGCGGTCGGCGAGCTTGGTGAGGATGGTCCCGTCGATGGGTGCCTTTACCTCGCAGTTGTCGAGCAATCGCTTGGCTTCCGCGAGTCGGCCCTCGGCCTGGATCACCTCGGCCCTCGCTGCGGCGACCTTCTCCTTGCGTGCCCCCATGTTCAACAGGGCAAGTGTGGCATCGAGCCGGGACACGCGAGCCTCGGCACCCTTCAAGTCGGCCTCGGCCTTTTCGAGATCCTGTTTGGAGACCACGCCGCTGGCCTTCTGCATCAACATGCGTTGAACTTCCTGATCGGCTCGTACCCACGCGGCCTTGGCTTCGTCGAGTTCGCCCTGCGCCTGCTTGCGTTCCTCAGGCCGCACCGCATCCTTACCCAGGTCCGCGAGGCGTTGCTCCGCGGCTTCCTTGTTGGCCTTCGTCACATCGTAGTCATGTTGGTAGCGGTCTTTCCGAATCCGGGCGAGAATGTCGCCCCTCTTGACGCGATCGCCTTCCTTGAACGTGATCTGTTCGACCATGCCCGAAACATCGTCCGGGCTGAGATTGATCTGGAGGAACGGCGTCAGCGTCCCCTTGATCTGGAGGATCAACGATCCCGCTGCGGCGGCCGGTTGGTTGCTGTTCCCCGGCGTCGGTGTACTTGCCGTGGGGCCGTTTGCAGCGGCAACCTTTCCGTTCGCGACGCCAGATTCGCCGGTGGGTTCGACCGCCTTGTACCAGCGCACGCCGACGCCGGCCCAGGTAATCGCCATCATCCCGCAGAGCACCCAGGGGAGCCACGCCCCGCGGCTCGACCCGCCCTTGGTGTTGGCGAGCTGATCCGTCAGCCGGAGTTGCTGCACGCGGTTCATCAATTCGCCGTTGACGGACGGCGCGGGCGTTTCGGTCGTGACGGCCATGGTCGGAACTCCGTTGAGCAATCGCTAAACCGAACCCTGCTTGAACACGGGGGCGAGCAACTGGTTACACGCCTCGAACATCTCGCCCCGGTCGAACGCGTCCGGGTCGATCATCAACTGAATCTCCAACCCCTGAAGCAACGCCTGGATCATGCTCGCGGCGACCTTTGGCTTCACCGGCCGCGGCTCGGGCACGCTGTCCGCGACGTCGGCGGCGATGTGCTCACGCCAGCCACGGTACATCTCGGAGAGTTTGTCGCGGTAGTCGGTTCGCTGGTTGATCCTCGCCAGGAACGTGAACAGCAGCGTGAACAGTTGTTCCTTACCCCGCTCTGGGGTCGCTGGTTTCAGGTGGTCGCCCAGTGCGAAGCGGAAGCAGTCCCACGCGCGGCCGGTCATGGGCTTCGGCCCGTCCCCGGCCAGGATCGCGCGGATCATCTGCCGGAGCATGCGGTCGTACACCGCCAGCAGGATCGACTCCCGTGTGGGGAAGTAGTAGGTCAACTGCCCCCGGCTCATTCCAGCCCGGTCCTCGATTTTGCCGAGCGAAAGTTCGTCGATCCCGCGTTCCGCGATGATCGCCTCCGCGGCGTCCATGATCTCTTCGCGGCGTTTTCGCGCCGTTTCCGATATCCCCTCGGGTTCCACATCCCACCAGGCGCAAGGCGGCTCGCCTGCATGTTTGACGGCCGGCGGTGGGGCGGAATCGCTCATTAACGGCAACGCAACAGACTGATCGGTCTAGAACGCCTGTCTCATAGTAGACTGTTCAGTCTACTCCGGTCAAGGGCAGCCGAATTACCCAGATTATCCAGTTGTCCACCGTCGGCCCGGAAGAATCGGGAAAATCGTCTCCCTCGGCCGAACCGCTCAAACCACACCTCGCATTGGTCGATCACAGACGAGCCGGGTTTTTCTGTCGCGATGGGGACGTTATGGCGGGTTGGCGAGCGTGCGTGTTTCTGGCGATCGCAGCGGGGTGCCACCACACCTCCGCGACGGTCGCTCCACGCCCCGCGATGCCAACAGTCGCTCCGGTCACCATCGAACTGCCGCTGACCAAGCCGACGATTCCTGTTCTTGACGGGAAGGATGTCCCGGCACTCCCTGTGCGAACGTCGGTTGGACTTCAGGGCGAAACCTTCCGGCAACTGACGGAGCGGGATTGCCTGTTGCTCGCCGCGGTGAACGCCAGCGCGGCCAACACGCTCGACGACGAGAACCGCGTGCCTCCGGCGAGCGGGACCAACTCAGCACGCGACCAGTTACGGCGAACAATGCGCTACCACGCGGCGCTGGAACTGCGGAACCTCGCTGCTGCCGACGCCCTCGAACGCTTCATTCAGCTTTCCGATGTCGAAGCCCGCACGGAGTTGCTTCGCGACGGATTCCCAGTTGTCGATGCACAACTCGATCGGGCGAAGAAGGCGAAGACTGCCGACGTTCGCTTCCCGCTCGACATTGGCGACCTGACCCGACAACGCTCCCAGCTTGTGACGGACCTCGAACAAGCCGAGCAAGGGACGCGGTTGCTGAACCTTGACCTGAAGCGGCGGCTCGCGTTGCCATATCAGCCGGCGTCGGAACGCCTGTGGCCGGTCGGCGACTTCGCCATCAACCCGACAACCCCGGATGTCGAGCAGGCCGTGAACGCGGCGCTCGCCGATCGCCCGGAACTTCGCGGCTTGCGTGCCCTCTACCACGGGCTGACACCCGAGACACTCCCCGATGCCCGCGACTACCTGCGGGCCGCCAATTCGCTGACTGGCCAGCGGTTGCCACACGTGATTCGCCGCATGTTCGCGAAGAACGCCGGCCCTGATGCGGCCACGCTCGCGGAACTGGAAGTGCGACGCAAGCAAATCCTGGACCTGATCGCCGACCGCGAGCGTGCCGTTGCCGATGAGGCACGGGCGGCAATCCTGACGATGAACGCACAGGTTTCGCGAATCGCCCACGCCCGCGAACGGCAACAGGTCTGGGAAGAGAAACTGGCCGACGCGGTGAAGAAGCGGGCCGCAGATCAGCCCGGGGCGGAGTTACTCGAATCTCAGATGCGAACGGAGTTGTTAAAAACGAAGGCCGAGGTGGTCACGGAAGTGGCCGCGTGGCACCAGGCCCGCGTGAAGCTGAAAGCGGCCCAGGGCTGGCTCGCGTGGGAAGCCGCCCCCGAGAAGAAGTGAGTTTGGGTTTCAGCCAGACTGAGGCGGTTTCGCTTGATTTTCTGCCATGAGACCTCCGAGCACCATCGCATCTTGGATCATACGAACCTCAGCGGCGTGCTTCTCTTCTCCACCGTACCGACGGTGCCGAACGCTCGCGTCCCGCAAGCTCGTATGGGTTAGTGCCACAATAGTCGTTGCCCATCTGTCGATACCTTCAAATGTCACGTTGGTTTTTACAGGACCAACCGTATCGAGGTGTCGGAGACCTCGCCCCAACGTCCACGATTCGAGCTCTGGCGATAGCCGCCCGACGACGGGAGGGACGTGAACCCCGAGAGTGAGTATCAACGCCGGGCGTTGAACGCGAATCTGTTCGAGCAGGAACTGTTCGCAATGTTTCACGAATCTCGGATCGCCCGCGCCAGGGAAAACGCCTGTCGTAGCACTCCCAGCACGCAATCCCATGTAGAGGTTCGTGAAGAAGCACTGCTTGGGCTCGATCCCGACGTCGCGGAGCAATTTGAGCAGGTTCCTCCAGGTCGGCAGAGTTTCCCGTTCGCCTCCCAACTGGAAGGACTTGGCGTAGCCATCTTCGGAATGGAAATCGTGTCCAAGTACCATGATCCCGTTGATGGGAAGCGGTGGTAGAGGCTTGTCGGCGCTGCAATCCCACAGGCCATAGCCGCCCGGAAAGAACGCAAGGCCTGGGATGGGGGCAGGCACTGGAACGACACCCGAAGGGTAACCTTCAGGTGGAGCATGTCGTGACCAAAGCGTTAGGAGGGGATGTGTGATACAGATTACCTTGCGATAGTGACTACGCTGAGAGACGTTGGCGTAATGATTGAGATTGTGTCAGGGTATGGAGACGGTAACTCCCCCTCACCCGGCTCGCAAAGCCTCGCCGACCTCTCCCCCCGAAACCGGGGGCGAGGTGGGTGCGCAGCGGCTTCACCTTAGCTTCCCGAAATCCATTGCCTTCAGAAGAAACCAGTTGCCCCCACCTCGCCCCCGGTTTCGGGGGGAGAGGTCGCTCCGAGTCTTCGAGGAGCGGGTGAGGGGGCTTTTCGCTTTCGTTCTATTCAGGCACCGAGAGCGGTTCGGCTCTTGCCTCACTGTTCGAAGTCTCAGGATGGGGGTTCATCCGCCGCCTCTGATGTATTGGGCGTTGCTCGATGCCCACTCCTCTTTCCATTCCCAATCGTCCATCACAAAACATGCGAACTGACTGGCGGTGAGTTCGATCTCCGTGTCCACGCTCATCTCCATCATCCGGATGATCTGATCGTATGCCTTCTCGTAACTCACCGGGGCCGACATGCTGATCCGGAGACCGACGGCGATAGTCTGGCCTTCCTTGAGCCGATTGACCACTTCACGAGCCTCCTGGAAACTCTCCTCGATTCGTTGGAGGGCGACCTCGCGGTAGCCGATGCACGCTGCCTTGAAGTCTTGGATGTGCTGTTCCCGGTTCTTCCGGAGGACCGAGAGCAGTTCGTCGCGCCTTACCTTGACTTCACGATCCTCCCAGCCCATCCGCTTGAATGTGGCGGCCATGCGCATTGCTCCGATTGAATTGTGACGTGCTGAAACGGGCCGTTCAAGCTGCGTTTTTCGCAGCGACGCCCGCTGGATCGTTCAGACACCACAGTCCCGTCGGGGTTCGCGCCTTCCTTTAGCCGCGGATGCGGCGTCGGAGTGTAGCCAGGGGTGCAGCGAACGAAGTGAGCAAACCCCTGGTCCGCAGCCCACCGTGAAATGAAGCCCTGAAAGGGCGACAGACACCACTCGGTTCTTCTGTCGCCCTTTCAGGGCTTGGGCGTTTTGTGGGGCATCGCTTTCCAGGGGTTGCGTTCGCTTCGCTCACTCCACCCCTGGCTACACTCGGTCGCCGCATCCGCGGCTACAAAACACCCGCACTCACTCGGCGGTTGGCATCTTCGGTTCGGGCTTCGTGGCGGCTGGCTTCACCAGCGGAGCCATGATGTCGTCCACGCTCTTGGCTGAGGCAGCCTTGGTCGGGGCCGACTCCAACGCCGATGGCATCAGTGCCAGCTTCTCGCGGTCGATCGCGAACTTCGTCTTCAGTGCCCGGATGTCTTCCTTGATCTTCGCGAGACGTGTCTCGTCCGTCTGGTACTTGTTTTCCATCTGCTGGAGCTTCAAGGCGGTGAGTTCGGCTTCGAGGGCGTCAACTGCGGCGGCGAGTTCGGCCTTCTGGTTCTTCATCGCGTCGAGTTGCTTCTCAAGCGTGAGTTTCACCTTCTCGCGGCTGCTCACGGCACCGTCGATGGCTTCCAGCGACTTCTGATTCGTGGTGAAGCGACGGACGCCATCTTCCAACTCGACCTTGGCTTCAGCCGTGCTCAGGGTTCGGTCGCCAAACGTGACCTGCTCGGTCGCGTTCTTGATTGACGTGGCGCGGGCCTGGAGCAGTTCCTTGTCGCGGCTCTGCTTCGCACGCAAATCGTCGGACTTCTCACGCAGTTGGGCCACTTCGACTCGCTCCTTGGCGAGCTGTGTGACCACTGTCATGATGTCCTTGTCGAGCAGTTTGATTTCGTTCCGGAGACGGGCGATCTCCCGTTCTGGTGGGATCTTCGATTCCGCTTGTTCACGCAGGCAGTTGAATTCGGAGCGGATGTACGACCCGACTTTCATCTCCTTGACCGCGGAAACCGCGCACACACCGATAACCCCCAGGACGACCAGTTTCTTGAGCATCGGACGCACCTCATGTTGAATCGGGCGGTATCGTCTCTCCCGAAAATCCGGAGCCCTATCGCCCTATTCCAGATATTCGCTCTGGGTGGGCTGGGATTTTGCGGGGAGTTTGGGGTTCTTGCGATTCGTTCCGTATCCTGACAGAGTGACGACGTATTCGCGTGGCTCGATCTGTTGGTAACTCGTTTTTGGAATTGCTCTTATGCCGCGGGCGCTGGTGATCGGTGCCGGGATCGGGGGACTGACGGCGGCCATCGCTCTGAAGCGAACCGGCTGGGATGTCTCCGTTTGCGAGCGTGCCCCGGAGCTTCGCGAGGTCGGGGCTGGCATCACACTCTGGACCAATGCTGTCAAGGTGTTACGGAAACTCGGCGTCGGCGAAGCGGTGGAATCGGTGGCAGCACCCATCAAGACCAGCGAGTTGCGTTCGTGGCGCGGCAAACTTCTGGTGCGTGCGGATTTTGGTAGCCTGGGCGAGCGACTTGGGGCACCCTGCATCGGGATTCACCGGGCCGACTTGCAGGCGAAACTGGCCGACGCTCTGGGCCACGAGAACATCCAGTTCGGCATGACGTGCGTGGCCTACAACCGCGACGAGAAGGGTGCGAACGCCCTGTTCGCGGAAGGGGACGACCTTCGCGGGCAGATTCTCGTGGGTGCCGACGGCATCAAGTCGCTCGTGCGCAACCAACTCCTTGGCCCGCAACCGACACGCTACGCGGGGTACACGGCGTGGCGTGGCGTCGCGATGATCGACCGCCCCGAGGTGCCCGTGGGCGTGACCGTGCTGGCAATGGGTCGCGGTTCTCAGGTGGGGATGCTGCCGATTGGCGGCGGGCGAACGTACTGGTTCGCGACGGCGAACGTGCCTGCGGAGGGAGTCGCGGGGTCGGGCGGACACAGGGCCGACTTGCTGAAGCGGTTCGCGGACTGGTGGCCCGCGTTCCCGGCGGCAGTGGAAGCGACTCCCGAAGCTGCGATCATTCGCAACGACATCATCGACCGCCCGCCCGTGCGGAAGTGGACCGACGGCCGCGTGGTGCTGCTGGGCGACGCGGCCCACCCAACCACACCCAACCTGGGGCAGGGAGCGTGCCAGGCGATCGAGAGCGGATACGTGCTCGCGAAGTGCCTGAAGGAAGCCGAGACAGCCGACGCGGGGTTGCTGGCGTACGAGCAATCGCGGTTCGACCGCACCGCACAGATCACGAACGAATCGTGGCAACTGGGAAAGATGTTCGCCTACGAGAACCGGCTGAAGTGCTGGTTCCGCGACCGCCTGTTCGGACTGCTCGGCGGCATGTCGCTACGCCACACCGAAAAGATCATCGGCGTTGAGGTGTAATCGGGGAGTGAGGAGTCATCCATGAATGTTGCATTGCCGAAGTACGCCGAGCGCGGGCCAATCCACGACGCGATCTGGATTCCCCTGAAGTTCTTCCACGATAGCCGTGGGTGGCTCGTGGAGTTGTTCCGCAACGACCTCATCGACCCGAACTTCCACCCGGTCATGGCCTACGTCTCGCAGACGAAGCCAGGGGTCGCTCGCGGGCCGCACGAACACCTCGACCAATCCGACTACTTTTGCTTCAGCGGCCCTTCGACGTTCCGCATGTACCTGTGGGACGCCCGCCCAACGTCGCCGACCTATGGGGCGAAGGAGAAACGCGACGTCGGCGAGAACGCACCCTATGCGTTGATCGTGCCGCCGGGCGTGGTTCACGCGTACAAGAACGTCGGCGACAAGGATGGGCTGGTCTTCAACGCCGCGAACCGCCTCTACGCCGGCTGGCTGAAGCAATACCCCGTGGACGAGATTCGCCACGAGGCCAACCCCGAAAGTCCGTACCAGCTGGATTGAACAACTACTCGCCGCGTTCCAGTTCCACGCCGGCACGCCACCAGAACGACGTGCCGGCCGCCAGGAACACACCCGCGCACCACGCCAGCACTTCGACCGTGGGTGATGTGCTTTCCCAGTTGGTGAAGTACCACACGAGCATGGGTCCGGAAACGGCCACGGCCGTCGCCGGCAGGCACAGCCGAAACGCGACCGCAGGTGAGGCACATCGCACCGAGAGCCACGCACCGAAGCCCGTCACCAAAGCGACACTCCCCAGAAACGCAGCGATCACCGCCAGCCCCAACGGAACGCCGCCCTCGGCCCCGAAACCCGCCCCGAGAGCCGCGGCAGCGCCCCCGGCGAACACCAACCCCTGTTCGGCGTGCGCCCGCGTCTTCGCCCACAAGATTCGCCGGCGATCAAGTCGGGTGGATAGCAGCGGGTCCAGCGTTCCCCGAAGTCGTTCCCCCGCGATGCACCCCGTGACCCCAACTGCCAGCGGCAGCACGTACACCGCCGACGTAATCACACCCGCACACATCAGCATGAGGCCCGCGTGATCCGGCGACCCAACGCCGGGGCTAACAAGTCGGAACGCTTCATCCGGGTCCAGGGCTTGCACGGCTCGCTTCGTCAGTGTCCACCCGCCGCCCACGAACAACGCCACGGCAATTACGGCGGCGACGGCGATCAGCAGCGTGACCCACCACAAGCCGTGAGCCTTCGCGTGCCGTTCCTTCCAGAGCACGGGGTCGGTGGAACCGAGTTCACCCATGCCGGTGGGAAGGATTTCGGGTGCGTCGAACACCACGGGGCTGGCTCGACCCTGCGGCGGCTCCGGATACGCAGTCGGTGACGGCGGCCCTGCCGTCACGCCCGCGTTTCGCAACTCGCGGGTGGCTTCCGCGACAAGCACGCAGGCAACAGCTATCTGCCCGACCGGGTAGCCGAACCCGAACGCAACCTGGAGCGATCCCGACGCGAGTTCCAGGTGGTAGTACCCCAGCATGGCGAACGGACTGAGGAGCACGAACGGCGGGATCAGCACGCCACCCACGAGGACGGCCGAGTGGAGGTACGCACGAATCAACGCCGTGCGGCTGTCCGGCGAGTGACACGCGGCACCGACTCCGATTCCCACGGAGAGGATCACGGTTCCGATGGTGAGTGCATAGCCTGCCGCGAGGAGATCAATCCCCACTCCGCCGAGCATTGCCGTCAGCACTAGCACGGGTACGCCCGAGGCGACCGCAGCAAGCACGAGCGTGCCCCGGGCGATGGCCTTGCCGCACACGATCGCGCGATCCGTGAGTGCTGTGGTGAGCAACAGCGAAAGCGTTCCCCGATCCTTCTCCTCGCTGAGGGAAGCGGCCGCGTATGCCGGCGTGATGATTGCGACGAGTAGAAGTTGTGCTTCGAGCAGCGTGAACGCCAGTGATCGGGCGAAGTCCGCGACCTGGGTGTGGGGTATTGGAGTGGCGGTGCCCAGGAACAGTGGCACGGGACCGGTCGATCGCGACCACCAGAACGCGAACACGACGATGGCGAGGAGCAGTGCGTAGAGCAGCAGGATTCGCGAGCGGACGGTGTGCCCCCGACGAGCGAGCCGCACCAGTTCCCACCAAACCAGATTAACCATTGCGGAATGGGGATTGCGGATTGAGTTTCGCGATCACTTGTCCTGCAATCCCAGCGCGATCCCCGCGAGCGCGAACGGCCGAACGGTTGGCGGCCAGTTTGCGGTCGCCTTCCGCTCCTTGTTGGGGTTCTGAGATTCCTTCGCGTTCTGTCGGGCGACCCACATCCGACCCCAGGCGTGCCCGGCCCGCACCTTCTTGGGGTCGTCGGGCAACTCGACCCAGTTCTCGTCGGCCTTCTCAGCGGGGTTGCTCGCGAGCCGCAACCGAACCGCGTCGCCCTTCGCCCACGCCTTGAGCCCGTCGTCGGCCAGCGAGTCGGCCAACGTCTTCGATTGCTCGTGCTTCCCGCTGATAGCCGCGATTTGCGACAACCGCAGGACGTGCGACGGCGAGAGCGTGATCTGCTTCTGCCCCTTCGCATCGGTAATCAACTTGGTAACCGCGTCGAGGGCGGGGCCGGGGTCTTTGGCCCACTCGGCGCAGAGCATCAGCACCTTCATTTGCTGCTCGGGCTGCGTGACCCGCTGGGCCAGAGCGAGTGCCGGTTCGGGTTTGTCGTCGAGGAGCAACACCCCTGCCTGGGCCAGCGCGATGGCAAAGTTCTGGATCGGGCCGCTTGGCGGGGGCGGAGACACAACCACCAGAGCCTTTTCGATCGTGAGGACGGTGAACAGCGTCTGCGCCGATGCCGGGAACGGGTTCCCCTTTGCGCCCGACGCGAACGCCGCCTTCAACTCGTCCGCAACCTGTCGCGGCAGGGGCGAGGTTTTGTCGGCCCGGAAGATCTCCAGCGCGATCACAGCACGGGCTTCCGAATTCTCCTGTTCCGTGAACATGGCGACGGGCAAGAGGTCGACCGCCATCCCCGCCTGGCCGCGCTTCACCAGTTCGCGCGTGAGCCGGCGTGCGACCGCGATTCGGAAATCGTAATCGGCAGGCAGAAGCAACTGAAGCGTGGTCGCGAGTTCCTGGTGAATCGTGTGGCTCCGTTCGTTCAACCGCATGGCCCGCCCGCTCTCGGTATCCGGCTGCCAGCGGTAGCGGAGTTGTGCCTTCACTTGCTCGTCGGTTCCGGCGAAGGCGAACACGGCCAGCGCCAACTCGGCCGCGACCGCGTTCCGATCGAGCGAGGGCGGTTGCTTGCGGAGGTCGCCACGAGCCTTGTCGAAATGCGTCTGAGCTTCCTTCAGTTTCAGGGCGTCGGCGTTCTCCAGTGCCTTGTCGAGCGAGTACTCCGCCGCTGCCGCGTTCAGCACGGCCGACGACAGCCCGGCACCAGTGGGGGAGAGTTCGGGCACGGCCTTCTTGTCGAACTCGTCGCGGGCATCAGCCATCAGTCGATCTTCGCTCTTCTCAATTCGACTCGAGCGAAGGTACCAGATGCCGAAGATCACGCTGGCGACGAGGCCGAAGATCGCGACGCCGACCAGAATCTTCTGCTTCAGCGGAACGGGGTCGATCAGGTCATCGAAGACGCCCGCCTCTCGAATCGCCCCACCGCTGACATTCCCGATATCGCCCGCGCTGACCACGCCTTCGAGTTTCTCGAAGTTCTGCTTCGCGAGTGTGGGGAGTTTGCTCTTTTGTTGCCGCCAGTCGGTCGGCACGTCCTCTTTGGGCTCGGGCACCCGTTGGCGTTGGCGGCACTCGGGGTTCGGGCAGAGGGTATTCTTGCCGCCCTTCGCCCACGGCTCCGTCCACTTGTGTTCACAGAACGTGCAGGTCATCGGGATGACCTTTTCCTGCACGGGAACTTCGGTCACCTTCGGGGGTTCGTCGGAGAGGGCGTTGAGCGCGGCGGCTTCGAGGGTTGCGGCGTCCGGCATCGGGGGAGCGGCGTCGTCGGGAATCGTGACGGGCGATGGGATAACGATGAGCTTGCGGCACTCGGGATTCTTGCACTTCGCCTTGCTACCGGCGAGTTTGTCCGGGAGCCGGTAGGCGAACTGGCAGTGCGGGCAGTTGAACTTGATCGACATATCGAGAGTTCCGCCGTTGAACCGAGAGAGAGACTTGCCCCCCCATTATCCACGAGAAATCGGCTCTCGGCAATCGTTCGATTTGACCTAAGTGACCGGTGGTGGTGTGAGCGAAGGGAACGGAATCCCTCGTAAGCGAGTGTGCGAGCCGTCCGCGTCAGTGAATGGTGAAATGAAATCGAAGCAATGGCACGCGGATCTCGCGGATGAAACGCGGATCAAAATCCGATCAGACAAAACAGGATTCACGACAGACAGAGTCACAGAGATCACAGAGTGGAAACCCAACACCGAGACGATGCAGGGGAACAACGATCTCCTCTCGGTTTTGGTTTTCTCTCTCCGTCCTCTGAGTTCTCTGCGGTGAATCCTGCTTCTTTCTAATCCTCTTCATCCGCGTTTGATCCGCGAGATCCGCGTGCCATTGCTTCGCTCGACTTCACTCCGGTCGCTCACGCTCCCGGCTCGCCAAACGCGGACTTCCTGTCTCACTTCTTCCCGAACTCGATTGCCTTCACCAGATCGAGGTCGCGGGTGCCGACGGCTTTCACCTGATCCGGCTTCATCGCGACCGTCACGCCGAGTTGGTCGCCTTGCGGGCCGGCCAGCAGGTAGAACGTCTGCACCACGGGCAGTTCATCCATCTTCCCTTCGGCCATGAGCCGATAGAGCCAGCGCCCCGCGGTCATCGGGAGTTCGCCGTCGGTCACGACCTTCGTCTGAACCCAGCCCGGTGCCCCCGCAATCGCTTTCTTGAAGTCGTCCGCGGCCATGTGTTGCCCGGGTTCGACCTTCCGCCAGACGCTCAATGTCGCCTGGGCCACGAACTCGCCGCGATCCAGCAACCGCAGCACGAGGTGCGTGTCGGTTTGCCCCGTGACGTGCCAGTCGCGGGAATGGAGCAGCGTGTACCGCCCTTTCACGTCCGCGTGGCGGAGGGCCGTCATTGTTGCGGGTACATCGCCTTCGGGGATCTTGGCCACCGCGTCGTTCGACAGTTCGGCCGGGAACTCGGCGATGGGCTCGCGCTTGAGAGTGACGGTCGCTTCCATCTTCGATGCCGGGCTAACCGGCCCCTGATCGCGTTCATCCTTCTGCTTCCACACCAACCCGGTGACCCGACCTGCTGCGATGTCGAACGTGCCGGTCGCCGACACCGCGAGCGAAACCTTGGCCCCGTGCTCGACCCCCTCAACCGGTCCTTCGATCGTGAACGTGGCGATGCCATCCTTCACGGTCGTGAGCTTGCCGGCGAGTTCGGCCTTGATGACCGCGCCGAGAAGGCACGCGGCCTGAGTCGCGCTTGGGGTCACCTTCCACGTGTCGCCGATGCTCGTGGGTGCGCCCGGCAACAGACCCGCGAGGCACTGCGGGTTGAAGTGTTCCGTCACGAGATCGAGTTCGTCGCGACTCAGAGCGCCGGTGGGGCTGAAGCACAATAGCCCGTCTGCGTTTCGCCGTGCGACAACCAATCGGCGATCGGCGGGAAGGGTGCGGTTCGTCCTGTCGCCCGCAACTGCGACCGAGGCGACCGCCTCCGTGTAGGCGCGGGCCGTGATGCTGGGGAGGCCGTCCGACACGGCGATGAGCCGCTCGGCGAACACGTGGCGTGCCTTGGCTTCGAGTCGGGCCGACTCCTTCTTCCCTTCCACGGCGAAGAACAGTTCACCCTTCAGTTCGAGTTCGACATCGGATTTTGTGCGGACGTCCGTGCCCACTTTTTCGGTCAGGTTCACTGGCGGTTCCGCGGCGCGAGAGCCACCGACGGCAAGTGTGAGGGCGGCGAGGGCCAGGGCAAAACGGGTCATGTGCGAATCCCCGGAGGGTCGTTTAAGAAGCGATGACTAGAACCGAACTGTGTGGTGTGGGTCAATACCGACCAAAATTCGGGTGCCGCTTGAGATTTTGGCATTTTGGCGAGCGGGGGTGCGTGAGCCCCCCGAGTTCTTGGCTTCGCTCACACCTCGGGGGACTGACGTCCCCCGCTCGCCAAAAACTCAAGACATAGACCAAAATTCGGGGGATCGGATCACATGGCCGCGCGGGCGTTTTCGACGGTGCAACTGGTGAACGGCTCGACCGGCGACCCGGTGCTGTACCTGGATTACCCGGGCAGCGATAACGCACTCCTGTTCGATGGCGGCGACAACGGCAGCCTGACCATGGCACAACTCGGCGACCTCGAAGCGGCGTTCATCACGCACCACCACGTCGATCACTTCATCGGCCTGGACCGGATCATCCGCGCGAACATGGACCGCGACAAGGTGCTCCATCTGTTCGGCCCGGTCAACACGATCCGCAAGGTGTACGACCGCATCACCGCTTACGAGTACCCGTTCTTCCCGTTCCAGAAGATCGTGGTGAAGATCACGGAGTTGCTGCCGGGCAAGATGCGCACGGCAACGCTGGAATGCACCAAGCGATTCCCGGAACCCGAGGTGGTCGAAACCGACTGGGTTGGGCCGGTGTGTTACGAGAACGCCGACCTGCGGGTCGAGGCCGTTCACGCGGAGCACACGGTCCCGTGCCTGTCGTTTGCGCTCGCCGAGAAGAGCGGCTATCATCCCGATCCGACGAAACTCGCGGCCGGAATGTTGAAGTCAGGTGCCTGGGTGCAGGAGGCTCTGAAACTGCTGAGGGGCGGCGCGGGGAGGCAGACTCGCCTACAGATCAACGGCGGCAGCTTCGATCTGGGAACGCTGGCGACGAATTACTTCACCGAGTCGCCGGGGGCGCGGGTGGCATACATCACGGATACGTTCTTCTCGGAGGCGGTGCGGCCGGATCTGGTGAAGCTCGCGAAGGGTGCCTGGCGACTGTACTGCGACAGCTTCTACGCGAGTGCGCAGGCGAAGCAGGCCGCGCAGTACAAACACATGATCGCGCCGCAAGCCGGGGAACTGGCGAAAGCGGCGAAGGTCGAGCAACTGGTGCTCATCCATTTCGCGACGCGCTACGCCGGGAAGTATCAAACGCTGATCGACGAAGCCGCGGCCGTGTTCCCCCGCGTGACGGCGGAGGTTTAACGCGGAAGTTATGGCCGAGGTTAGTGCGCCACGGCGGAGGTTTAACGCGGAAGTTGCGGTTCGCAGGCATTGTTTTGACTCCGAAGGAGTCGGACAACATAGCCCAGGGCACCGCCCTGGGTTCGCTGTTTAACCCAGGGCGTTGCCCTGGGCTATGTTGTGCCAGCCTTTCAGGCTGAAAACCAAGACATACGCCAACACAGATTGAGGTTCCCATGTCCGACGATAGCCAGACGAGTGACGACCCGACGCCGGAAGTCCACGCATCCGGGGAGCGGCACGGCTCGGGCGACACCCGCCCCGAGATGGCCACTCACGAAGTCCTCGCACTCATTGCCGCGGGGAAGCCGGTCGAGAACGTCCGCGTGCGCAGGCTCAAGCTCAAGGGCGAGTTCCCCACAACCGTCGCGTTCAAGAACTGCGCGCTGGTGCAACCCGAGTTCGGCGCTGCCACGTTCAAGGCCGATCTCACGTTCGTGGGCTGCTACCTCGATCGCCCCAGCTTTGCGAAGCCGGTCACGGTCGAGGGGAACTTCGGGCTCAACGGCAGCACGGTGAGCAAGTCGCGGTTCTCGCAGCTCACGGTCGTGGGGAAGGCGTTCTTCAGCGGCGCGGAGTTTCGCGGCAAGGCGTACTTCGAGAAGTGTGAGTTCCGCCAGAAGGTGAGTTGGTGGGAGGCAAAGCTGGAGTGCTGGGGCGAGTTCAAGGCTTGCGGCTTTCACCAGGAAGCCGACTTCCGCAGCATCCACTGCGACCAGGGGTTGATCTTCACCGGTTGCACGTTTCGGGACGACTTCCTGCTCCGCGGGGCGACCGTTCAGAAGAAGTTCCAGGCCGACGGGTGCCGCTTCGAGAAACTGTTCGACATCTCCAAGGCGAAGTTGCACGACTTCGTTTACCTGGAAGGGATCGAGCAGGGTCCGGAGATGCGGTTCGCCTTCGCTAACGCGGTGGCCGAGCGGTTGCTCGTTCGGCCGGAGCAGGTCGAGGGGCGGCTCGCGAGCGAGGTTGCGGGGCAACCCGAGCAGGCGATGCACGAGTACGGGTTGCTCAAGAAGTGCTACCAGGGGCAGCACCGGTTCAACGACGAAGACTGGGCGTTCTACCGCTTCAAGGTGAACCAGCGGCTCGCGACCCCCGCAACCTGGAACCGGCCGTGGACGAAGGTCCGCCGCTTCTGCGACTGGCTGTTCCTCGACATCGGCTGTGGCTACGGCACGAACCCGGCACGGGCGGTGCGAATGGCGGTCGTCATCATCCTCGGGTTCGCCACGCTGTACGGCGTCGGTGTGGAAGAGTTCCACGCGGAGAAGAAGCCGTTCCCGGATGACGAGATCACCGACACGAGCAATCGCGTGATGATCGGGCTGATTACGAGCGTGTCCGTGTTCACGTCCGGGATGGGCGGCATCCGCGAGATTGCGAAAGGGTGGATGAACGTCCCCGTGATGGTCGAGAGCGTGCTGGGAACGCTCCTGTTTGGGTTGTTCATTGTCGCGTTCAGTCGCAAAGTCATTCGATAAACGTAGCAGTATTTTGGCAAATATGTTGTAAACTACCTGTGCCCATTCACCACCTCCGTGGCGTCATACGAGAACCGATCCGTCAGGAGTCCTCGCATGTCCGCGGAGCAAACGCCCTCGCAACCTGCATTACTCACGCTGCCAATCCCCGACCTTGTGGTCGCACCGTTGGTGTCGGCGCACGCAGTCCAAGGTTATCGAATTCTCTTCTACATGGCTGTCGTGGTTGCACTGGCGGCAACGGCGGTGGCCTGGAACATGAATAGCCGGCCCGCAGTGCAGGTTCCGCCAACTCCAGAACGCGAGAAAGATTACGCCTACACCATCGACGCCTACGGATTCAAATATCAGGGCCACACCGGGAACGTCATCGACGAGTACGTGCTGCGTTATGGCGCGTGGGAGAAGGACCACCTGTTCTTCGTCCGCGACTACCTGAAGAACCTGGGCGAGCCGAACGCGGTCGTGATTGACGTTGGCTCCAACACCGGGCACCACACACTCTTTTACTCCCGGCACGCGGCGCGGGTGCTGGCCTTCGACCCATATCCTCCGGTGATTGTCACATTCAAGCAGAACATGGCGTTGAACCCGCACGTCAAGAACGTCGAGTTGTTCGAGGTTGGGCTTGGCGACTCGAACGCCGAGTTGCCGTTCGTGGCACCCGTCGCATCAAACCACGGGCAGGGTTCGTTCCGCGTGGACACACCTGAGAACCCTGAGATGAAGCAGTTCGAGAGAAAACTCCGGATCGTTATTGGAGACGACTACCTGAAGGACAAGAACCTCGGGCCGGTGGCGTTCATCAAGGTGGACATCGAGGGGTTCGAGGAATCCGCGTTGAAGGGGTTGCGGCAGACCATCGAGAAGCACCGCCCCATGTTGGAAGTCGAAGTGTCGCCACCGCCAGTCGGAACGATCGACACGTACGATCGCCTCAAGGGCTTGTTCCCGGAGAATTACGAGTTTTTCGTGCTCCCGTGGACGGCCGAGGGGGCGGCACAGGGGAAATACCAGTTACAGAAATTGGACTGGGCGGTCCACTCGAAGGGCCACCAGATCGAACTCATCGCCTGCCCCAAGGAACGCCTGAACGCACTGCCCGGGCTGGGCGGCGGAAAGTAGGTCACTCGCGGAGCGAGTGACAGCAACCACCATATTCTTGATGCCACGGGCGCGACTCGCGGAGCGAGTCGCCTACTGTCGTGCCCCGATTGCCATATCCTGACTGTGTGAACTGCTCTCTCGAATCAGGAACCCATGATGGCTGGTGAGTTGCAACCCCTCTCCCTCAAGCGGGTGGGTGACGGACTCCAGATTCAATGGAGCGACGGCGTCACCACGGTCGCCACGTGGCGACACCTCCGCGCGAATTGCCCCTGTGCCAGTTGCATCGAGGTGCGGGCGAAGCCGCCGGACCCATTCCGGGTGCTGACTCCGCAAGAGGTCGCGGCCGGACCTCCACAACCCACCGCAATGCAACCAATCGGGCATTACGCATACAAGATCACCTGGAACGACGGTCACGACACGGGCATCTATCCCGTCGAGCGCCTTCGCCAGCTTGGAGAAGACAACAAATGAACCCTGGAATGCCTCAGAAGTTAGCTCTCCCCGGTATCAAGCAGGTCATCGCCGTCGCCAGCGGAAAGGGCGGCGTCGGTAAATCGACCGTCGCCGCGAACCTCGCGATGGCGCTGCATATGAGCGGCAAGGCGGTCGGCCTCATGGATGCCGACATCTACGGGCCAAGCGTGCCCATCATGTTCGGCCTCGGCAAAGTGGATCAGAACACAACGCCGTTCCCGATCGAGAAGTTCGGTATCCGGCTCATGAGCATGGGTTTCCTGATCGGCCCGGAGCAGGCGATGATCTGGCGTGGGCCGAAGGTCGCGCAGGCCGTGCAGTCGTTCCTTGGGCAGATCGACTGGGGAACGCTCGATTACCTCATCATCGACCTGCCACCGGGCACGGGCGATGCGCAACTGACTCTCAGCCAGAGCGCCCCGTTGACGGGTGCCGTGATCGTGACCACGCCGGGCGAAGTGAGCCTGATCGACGCCCGTAAGGGCGTGAAGATGTTCCGCGAGGTGCGGGTGCCGATCCTGGGCATCGTCGAGAACATGAGCTACTTCGTGGACCCGGCCGGGAACAAGACGCCGATCTTTGGCGTGGGCGGCGGCATGAAACTGGCGCTGGAAAGCAATGCCCCGTTCCTGGGCGAATTGCCGATCGACCCGCGGGTGGCTCAGTGCGGCGACAACGGCGAACCGATCGTGCGGAAGTATCCCGACTCGGAAATCGCGAAATCGTATATGGCTCTCGCCGCGACCGTGGCTTCCGCAGCGAACGCACCGCAAGCCGAGGGACTTCCGCAGGTCCAGTTGTGACGAATGATTTTGGCGAGCGGGGGCTCAAGTCCCCCGCTCGCCAACGACCGACCCAAAACTATTCCCGCCACTCGACAACGCCCCGACCGGCGGGGTAGACTCATCTCACCTTGTCCAGCCGCGCGACCGCACCCAATCTCTTCCCGTTCCCAACACTGGGCGGTCTCACGGCTCTCTCTGGCTGGAGGTCGGCGATGAGCCACAGTACCAAGAAGCAGCATCACGAACAGGCCCGCAAGAAGCACAAGCAGGAACAGTTGGAACACGCCCGTGCGTTGGCGAAGAAAGAGCCTTCCACGACTGCCGCGTGGGTTCTGGGAATCGGGCTGGCCGTGATGCTCACGTTCGTTCTGGCCGTCACCTTGTTCTGAAACGACAGAGCCGGCGGTGGGCGTTCCGCCGGCTCGTCGAATTGTCATCAGTCCTTCGCGGGTCGAGGCGGGGCACCCGGCCGACCGCCTCCTGGTGGGCCGCCCGGTCCGCCTGGGCCGCCGGGCCGACCACCTAGACCGCCCGGACCACCTTGCATCGCCGCTTCCATTTTCTTCATCTGGTCGGCGTCGAGCACTTCCTTCAGTTCCTTGAGCAACTCGCCCCGCAGTTTATCGAAGCCCTCGCGTGCTTCCTGCCGGTCGATCGTGCCGTCTCGCAACTTCTCGCCGAATTCCATCATCTTCTTGCCGTGCGCCGCGAGGATGTCCTGAACCTGCTTTCCTTGCTTTTCGGTCAGCTTCAGTTCGCTGATGACGCGACTCAGCGGGTTCCGGTCACCCATGCCACCAGGACCGGGGCGTTCACCACCCGGTGCGGGACGATCGGCACCAGGAGCCGGACGTTCGCCGCCAGGAGCGGGGCGATCAGCACCAGGAGTGCCCATTGGCCCACGCGGGTTCATCGGCCCGCCGGGGAATCCGCCCGGACCACCGAAGCCGCCACCGCCGAATCCACCCGCGCCGCCGGGGCGACCACCGCGTTGCTCAATCTGGGTGATGACATTCTTCGCCGCGACAGCCTTCACGTTGTCGTCGCCGTCGGCGATCTTTCGCAGTGTGGGGATCGCTTGCGGGCCGACGAGGACGAGGGCACCGCGGGCACTCTCGCGAACCGTGTCGTGCTGATCGGTGATCTTCTCGATCAACACCTTCACCCACGCATCGACCACGGGGTCGGGGCGTGCCGAGCGTTCGCCCATCGGCCGATCGCCCATTGGTCGCTCGCCCATCGGGCCGGGGCCACGCTTGTCGTCGCCACCTTTGCGGTCGGGGCCACGCTTGTCGTCGCCCTTGCGATCGGGCGGTTGTGCGATGACGGTAACGGCCGTGCCGATCATTCCAACGACGAGTGCGGCCGGGGCCAGTCCCTTGGATAGCCAACGCATGAGATATCTCCGGAGAGTAATGAGGGACCACTCATGAACGAGCGGGTCTACTCATCAAAACGGCAACCGCTCTCGGTGAAGACAGCGAAGGGTGGATTTTTTCGCGGAGCCGAACAGTGGTCCCGGCTGCGGTGTAGAATCGAGGATGAGGCGACTCAGGAACGAATCGACGAGGGTGTTTGCAATGGACCCCCGACTACTCGAAGACTCCGAAGAGTTGAAGGAAGCCATGCGGCTCTGCCCGCCAACGACGCGGGCAAAGGGAATGGCGCGCTGGGCGGCTGATCGCGCATTGCAAGACAAGCACCCTGGTCAATACGTCGCCTACATCGACAACTGGATCGGGGATGAACTCGACCGCGTGGTTGTGGCGAACACGCCGGACTTGGAGGAGTTCAATCGGTTGCTCAAGGCTCTCGAACCTGGGGTACGGAATCAGATGCAGAGAACGCACGTCCCTGATCCGAACGGGCCGCTTTTCATTGGCGGTGGCGAACTGTGGTAATCCCTCGGTGACGCATGTCATTCTTGTGCCCAATCCAGCAATACTCCCGTGCCGGGCTACAGTGCCTTCGCGTGGACGTACCGTTAATCGTCTTCGGGCGACACGGTGAGATGGACCAGGAGTTCGTGTTCGATACCGGATGTGAGATCACGACGGTAAGTGAGGATGTGGCAACCGCGCTCGGATTACCATCTGGTGGCCGTGAACTCCGCTTGACCGGAGTAACCGGTGGTGGTCGGTGTCGCATCGTCGATGTTCGGTTTCAATTTCCAAGAACGACGAGTGGCGGTTCGGGACTGGAGGTTTCATCAACCTGGGTCGTGTCGTCGGCAGGGAAGGGAATCGCGTTGCTCGGATTCATGGAAGTGCATCGGCACTTCCAGATCAAGCCATTTGAGTTCGATGTGTACTTCATCCCGTGGCCCAGGCCACGGGGTGCGTAACTCGTCGATCACATATCGAAGTACAGCGCGAACTCGTAGGGGTGTGGGCGGACTCGCACGGCAGCGACCTCTTCCTTCCGCTTGTAGTCGATCCACGTTTCGATCACGTCCTCGGTGAACACGCTCCCTTGCAACAGGAATTCGTGATCCTTCTCCAGCGCGGTCAGTGCGTCGTCGAGCGTTTGCGGCACACGCGGCAAGTCCTTCAACTCCTCCGGCGGCATGTCGTAAATGTCCTTGTCGAGCGGCGGCCCTGGGTGCGTTTTATTTCTGATGCCGTCGAGCATCGCCATGAGCATCGCCGAGAACGACAGGTACGGGTTCGCAGCGCCGTCCGGCACGCGGTACTCGATTCGCTTCGATTTCGCACGTGACGAGTACACGGGAATGCGAACCGCGGCCGAGCGGTTCCGCTGACTGTACGCCAGGTTCACCGGCGCCTCGTAGCCTGGCACCAGTCGCTTGTAGCTGTTCGTGGTTGGGTTGGTGATGGCGCACAGCGCCGCACCGTGCTTCAGCAACCCGCCGAGCGCGTACATGGCGGTTTCGGACAGCCCGGAGTAGTCGCTGCCAGCGAACAGGTTCGCGCCATTTTTCCAGAGTGAAACGTGAACGTGCATCCCGCTGCCGTAGTCCTCGAACAGCGGCTTCGGCATGAACGTGGCCGTCTTGCCATTCTTGCGGGCGACGTTCTTCACGACGTACTTGTACTTCAGCACGTTGTCGGCCATCGGAACGAGTTCGTCGTACCGAATGTTGATGGCACACTGCCCGCCGCTGGCTTTCTGGTGGTGGTGGCTTTCGACAGTCATGCCGCACGCCATCATCGCGAGCATCATCTCGGAACGAAGGTCGTGAACCGCGTCGGTCGGAGCACACGGGAAGTAGCCCTGCTTGTTGGGCACCTTGTAGCCGAGATTCGGCTTCTCGTCGCGACCGGTGTTCCACGCACCCTCGCAGCTATCGACGTAGTAGAACGCGGAGTGCGAGGTCTGGTCGAATTTCACATCGTCGAACACGAAGAATTCCAGCGAAGGGCCGAACATGGCGGAGTCGGCCACGCCCGTGCTCTTCATGTAATTGACGGCTTTGCGTGCGACGTTTCGCGGGTCTTTGCTGTAATCTTCCTTCGTCAGTGGATCCTGAATGTTGCAAATCATCGCCAGCGTGACGTCTTTGCAAAACGGATCGATGAACAGCGTGTCCGGCTGCGGCACGAGGAGCATGTCGGATTCGTTGATCGGCATCCACCCGCGGATGCTCGACCCGTCGAAGCCGATGCCGTCCTCGAACACGAGTTCATCCAGCACCTCGGCCGGAACGGTGAAGTGCTTCCAGAGGCCAGGAAAGTCCATGAAGCGGAAGTCGATGGCTTTGACTTCTCGTTCGCGGAGGAAGGCCAATACTTCGCGGGGAGTGCGAGTAGGTTCGCGGTTGGACACGACGGCTAATCCTCGGTCGGCGAGGCAGGAATAGGGCAAGCGCGAACGCGGAGGAGAGGTGGCGCGTCACATTAGTATACAGAAAAATTCACAACTCGTTTAGCGGCCGCCCCATCGGGGCGGCCGAGATTGGGAGTTCACATGTCCACATTACCGATTCGCCGCGTCGTGTTGTACAAGCACGGCGTCGGGTATTTTGAGCGTGAAACCATCATCGAAGGCGATGAATCGCTGTCGCTGTCGTTCAAGCAGCGGGAGGTGAGCGACGTTCTGAAATCGCTCACGGTTCTCGATCTCGACGGCGGCACCGTCTCCGCGGTGAGTTACGATTCGACCACGCCCATCGAGCAACTCCTCGCCGAAATCGCGCTCAGCATCCCGGATTCGGGTAGCCTCGTCGGGTTGCTTCCGCAGTTGAAGGGCGCACGGGCCGCGGTCAAACCCACCGGCGGCACTGCCGTGCAGGGTGCGATCCTGGGCATCGACACCATCGAAACGCACACCGACGCCGGCACCACCACGGAAGTGCGTCTCTCGCTGCTCACCGATTCCGCCGACGTCCGCACGTTCGACCTGTTCGACCTCGAACTGACGCTGCTTGATGAAGGCATCAAACGCGACCTCGACTTCTACTTGAAGACGCAACTCGCCTCGAAGAAAAAGGACGCCCGTGCGTTCACGTTGTTCGCGCAGGGCGAGGGGAAACGAACCGTGCGCGTGAGTTACGTGTTGGAAGCGCCGGTCTGGAAGGCGACATACCGGATACTGCTGGGCGAAGAAACCCAAAGTCCACCCACTGCAACGGGGCTGGAAGGGCAACCCCTAATTCAAGGTTGGGCCGTCGTCGATAACACATCCGACGAAGACTGGACCGACGTGTCGCTCACGCTTGTTGCGGGGTTGCCGGTGTCGTTCGTCCACGACCTGTACACGCCACGATACATCCGCCGCCCCGTCGTGGAAGTGAAGGAAACCACCGGCGTACTGCCGCCAGTGGCCGAAGCCGGGATGGAGATGTTTGCTCTCGACGATTCCGATGGGGACACAACCACCGACTTCGACCCGCTTGAACGACAGCGGGGAATTGCGCTCTCTGCGGCTCCTGCCCAAATGCGGATGACAAAGCGAGTCACAAGGGGCGGTGGGTACGGTGGCGGTGGTCCGCAGTCCGCTGTATCGTCCGTGCAGGCTCAGACACGCGAGCGGCAAGTCGGCGACCTGTTCGAGTACGGCATCGAGAAACCCGTGACGGTGCGGCGGAATCAGTCGGCGCTCGTGCCGATCGTGCTGAAGCCGTTCGCTGGGCGTTCGGTGTTGCTGTACCAGAAGACGGCACGGGCCGAGAACCCGATGCGCTGCGTCGAGTTCGAGAACACCACGGGGCTCACGCTCGAAGGCGGCCCGGTCACGGTGTTGGAGCAGGGGAGCTACGTCGGCGAGGCGATGCTCGACACGCTGAAGCCGACCGAGAAGCGGCTCGTCGGGTATGCCGTGGAACTGGCCGTGCGCGTGCTCGACAACTTCAAGAGCTTCAAGCAGCACGTCAGCCGCGTCGTGATCCGGCAGGGGACTCTCATCACCTATTTCGGGCAGGCGAGCCAGACGACGTACACCTTCACGAGCAAGTCCGACAAGGAACAGACGCTGTACCTCGACCACCCGCGGCCGGGCGGCGACTGGGAACTGTTCGACACCACGGCAGCACACGAGGTGACGGAGAACTACTGGCGGTTCAAGCTGACGCTGCCCGCGAACAAGGGGGTGAAGTTCGTCGTGAAGATGCAGCAACCGCAGAGCCAGAGTTTCGGCCTTGCGGGAATCACGGACGGCGTGCTGGCAGCGTGGGTGGAGAGTCGCTTCATCGACAAGAAGACGGAGAAGGTGCTGCGTGCCTCATTCCAGGTTCGGAGCGAGATCGCGAAGTTCGAGGGGCAACTCACTGCACTCGATGGGGAACGAAAGCAAATCCACGCGGAGCAGAAGCGGATCCGCGAGAACCTCGGCTCACTCGGGGAGCGTGCCAGCGAGAAGGAACTGCGTGAGCGGTTCGTTCGCACGCTGAGCCAGCAGGAAGACCGCCTCGAAGTGATCGCGAAGGAGGAGAAGCAGCACCAACTCGACCGCGACACCGCGAGGACAAAGCTGAACGACACTCTTGCGGCGCTGGAGTTCGAGACCACCGTCGCGGAGTGAAGCAATCCGAAGCGTTGAGTGCCAACGAAGGAGCCCCGCGACAGGTCGCGGGGCTCGCTTCGTGGTTGGGGTTCGCGTTACTTCGTCGAGATCACCTTCACGTTGTTCGCTTCGCTCAGTTCATCAACCACGTTGGACTGATCCACGTTCGCGGCGATCAAGATCACCCCTGTGCTGTTCGCGTCGTCGCGGGCCGATTGAACGAGCGGCTGAGTCGTCTGGAAGACCTTCACCTCGCCGACGGCCATCGGAGGAACCTCGAACGTCTGGCTGCGGGACGGATTGTCGAGGTTACCATTCCCGGACGAGACAACCTTCAACCGCACCGTTCGCGTGGTCGCCGACCGGCCGCTGTTCGTCACGGTGATGAACACCGCGTTGCCCGCCCCAACCTTGAGTTCCGTCAGGACGAGGTCAGGAGCGTTCAGCTTGGCCTTCACCGATTCGGGAATCTGGAGAGCAGCCCCAGGGTTGGTCAGTGCGGGGTTCAGATTCACCTTGGGCTTCGGAAGTTGCACGGGGCTCACGGGAGCCTTCACGGTCGCCGGGCGGGTCTGGGCTGTGGCCGAGCCGGCGATCAGGGTCAGTGCGAACAGGGCGGCGGTCAGGGTGCGGGTCGTGAACATGGCGTTGGCTCCGTTTTCGTTTTCGTTGTGGTGTTTGGCGGCCACTCAGCCGCCGTTGCACAGGGAAACGAAGCACTCACCCAGTTCTCCGAAAAATCTCCCGAAAAGTTTTTCCCGCGAGTTGGACGCGACGCAAGAAGCTGCCCAGAAATGGTTTGCGATTCGCCTGGGCTGCATCGGAACCAGTCACTTCTTCTTTGGCGCGTTCACGGGCCACGGCTCGACGCGGGCTCGCTTGGCCCAGGCGTCGTACTTCGCGGCGAGTTCCTTGACCACGTCCGGGTGCTTGGCCGCGAGGTCGGTCGCTTCAACGCGGTCGCGGGAAATGGCGTACAGTTCCCACGGGCTGCCGTGCTTGCTCACCAGCTTCCAGTCGCCCACGCGAACCGCACGGTTCCCCTCGTGCTCCCAGAACAGGTCGCGGTCGAGCGGTTTGCCTGCGAACGCTGCCAGCAGGCTCTTCCCTTCCAGCGGCGCGATGGCTCGCTCGCCGATCGCCTTCGGATACTCGGCACCGGCCAGTTCCACGCATGTCGCGGCGATGTCGATGAGGTGGCCGGGTTGCTGCCGCAACTCGCCCTTCGCCGCGATCCCCTTCGGCCAGTGGGCGATCAACGGCGTGCTGATGCCGCCCTCGTGAACCCAGTGCTTGTATTCGCGGAAGGGCGTGTTCGACACGTTCGCCCAACCCCGGCCGTAAGCGATGTAGGTGTCCGCAGGGCCGGGCATCACCTTGTTCCCCATTCGCACGGGGAAGCCGTCTCGCGTCTGTGCTGGCGTGCTGCCCGCCGTGGCGAAGTCTTCGGGCTTCATCGCGGGGAACGTCGGCTTCTCGGGTCGCTCGATGTTCGGGTGCTCCTTGTTCCCAGAGCGGCCCGTCAGTTCCGCGCATCCGCCGTTGTCCTGAAGGAACAGAATCAGCGTGTTCTCGAACTGCCCGGTTCGCTTCAACTCCGCGACCAGCTTGCCGATCCCCTGGTCCATGCGGGACACCATCGCGGCATACACCTCCATTCCCGCGGCTTCCCATTTCTTGTCGGGCACCTTGTCCCAGTTCTCCGCTTGCGGGGCCATTGGTTGCTTGGGGTCGATCAGCCCCAGCTTCGCGGCCTTCTCGAACCGGGCCTTGCGGGCGGGCTCATATCCCGCGTCGTACTTTCCCTTGTTTGCCGCGATGTCCTCGGGAAGCGCGTGCATCGGCCAGTGGGCGGCGGTGTACGCGACATACATGAAGAATGGCTTTCCGGCGTGGTCCTTGGCGTGCTCGCCGACAAACCGCGTCGCGTGGTCGGAAATGGCATCGGTGTAGTAGTACGTCGCGGGTTTGTACTCAGGATCGGCGAACGGTGAGATCATGGTGTCGTCGCGGACCAAAGACGACGGGTCGAAGAAGCTCCCCGCGCCGTGGATGGTGCCGTAGTAGCGGTCGAACCCGCGGGCGATCGGCCAGTTATCCTTGGGGCCGTCCTTCCCCGCGAACCGGGTGACGTGCCACTTCCCCACGGCGTAGTTGCGATACCCGGCGGGCTTGAGGACCTCGGGGATGGTGCGGCACGAGTCGTTCAGGTTGCCGCGGTAGCCGGGGTGGTCCTTCCCCTTGTCTTCCATCATGTGCCCCACGCCGGCCTGATGCGGGTACAGGCCGGTGAGCAAGCTCGCCCGTGTCGGGCAACAGCGAGCGGTGTTGTAGAACTGCGCGAACCGCAACCCACTCCCCGCGAGGGCGTCGAGGTTGGGTGTGCTGATCTCGCCGCCGTAACAGCCGAGGTCGGAGAAGCCCATGTCGTCGGAAAGAATCACGATCACGTTCGGCTTGTCGGCGGCGCGAGCAACCGGGGCGAGCGCCACGAACGCGACCAACGCCAGCAGTATCCTGCGGTTCATTGTGTTCCCTTGTTGATTGGAAGGAATCGTTCTGGACCTACTTCTCGCGGCCAAGAGCAAGTGACCGGAGGAAGGAGATCGAAGCAATGGCACGCGGATCTCGCAGATCAAACGCGGATGAAGAAGATCAGACAAAATCAGGATTAACCACAGAGTCACAGAGAGCACAGAGACAAGACAAAAAGCCGAGAGAAGATTTTGTGTTCAAACCCTGCATTCTCGGTGTTGAGTTTCCTCTCTGTGCTCTCTGTGACTCTGTGGTTAATACTCTTCTCTGATCCTCTTCATCCGCGTTTCATCCTCTTCATCCGCGTGCCATTGCTTCGATCCAGCAAGACTCGGTTGAGCCAAGATGAAACCTCCGGTCGCTTATGCTCCCGGCTCGCCAACTCACCCTCATTTTTGAACGCTTGGAGAGCCCGGCCAATTTCTCACTTCTTGCGCACGGTCACGAAGAACGCGCCGCACAGGTCTTTGCCGTCGGCGTCGGTGAACCACGCTTTCAGCTTCGTCTTCCCGGCGGGTAGTTTCGCGGTGATGACTGCACCCGTCGCCTTCGGGTCTGCCTTGGCCGCTGCCTTCACCCCGGCAATGTCGATGCTCGCGGTCGCGATCGTGGGGAAGCCTCGCGTCACTTGCTTCGCCTTGTTGGAAGGCGACTTCTCGCTCGGTTCGTACTTGTCCCCCAGCGCCGCTTTCGTCTGCTCTGGCCAGCGGCGCAGGGTGAACTCGTACTCGCCGGGTTCCTCGACCAGAATGTGCCAGTGACCGCCGTTCGGGCCGCCGACCGCGTCGCGCACGAACCCGGTGTTGTCGGCGTAGATTCCCTCCCAGTCGCCGCTCGTCAGTTCCACCACCGGCTGCTGCTTCGCGCCGATGCTCATGGGTACGAAGTCGTCCAGGATCGGTTCCAGCCCCTTCCACCAGCCCTCGTAGTAGTCGCGCATCGCCTTCACCACGTCGGCATGTTTGTCGATTAGGTTTACCTTCTGGTCACGATCGGCCTCGATGTCGTAAAGTTCCTCGCCCTTCACGAGCCGCCATTTGCCCCAGATGATGCACGACTCGAACTTCTTGGGAATCTGCCCGTACTGCACCACGAGTTTGCGGTCCGGTAGTTCCTTCTGCGTGCCGCGAAGCAACCCGGCGAGGCTCACGCCGCGGTACGGTTCGTCGGCCGCTTCCCCCTTCGGTTGCGTGAGGCCGCACAGATCGCAGAGCGTCGGAAGCAAGTCGGTATTCTGCGTCGGGGTGTTGATGTCGCGAGGCTGACCGAGCTTGCCACTGGGCCACTGAATCCAGCACGGAACGCGGTGGCCGCCGTCGTAGTACGTCGTCTTCCCGGCACGCAGGCCCGCGTTGAACGTGGCGACGCCGGCCGTGCCGCCGTTGTCCGTCATGAAGATCACGATGGTGTTGTCGCGGAGTTTCTCATCCGCGAGGAACTTCTCCAGGTCGCCGAACCGCTTGTCGAGGTGGGCGATCATCCCGAAGAACGCGGCCGGCCCCTTGCCGATGTAAGGCTTGATGTACTCTTCCAGATCAATGTGTGGGGCGTGCGGCGCGTTCGTCGGGAGGTACACGAAGAACGGCTCGTTCTTGTCCTTCCGCTCCTTCATCCACCCCATCGCGGCATCGAACCACACGTCGGTGCAGTGGCCCTTGTAGCGTTTTTCGGTGCCGTTGTGAAAGTATCGACCGTCGATCAGCGGCCAGTCGAACTCGGGCGTGGAATGGAGTTGGCCCCAACCCAGGTGATAGATGGCTTCCTGAAATCCCTTGTCCATGGGCCGGTGCGGGTAGTGATCGCCAAGGTGCCACTTCCCGAATAGCCCGGTCTTGTACCCGGCCTTCGCGAACACGTCGGCCATCGTCGGGATGCCCGGCCGCAGGAACGTCCGGCCGGCGGTCACCGACGTTGAACCGTTCCGCAACGCCGCCAGCCCGGTGAGGAGCTGCCCGCGGGTCGGGCTGCACATCGGGCAGACGTGAAAGTCCGTTAGCCGAACCGCATCCTTCGCGAAGGCGTCGAAGTTCGGGGTCTTCAGCACCGGGTTGCCGGTGTAGGAGAAGTCGCCCAGACCCTGGTCGTCGGTCATCACGACGATGACGTTGGGCCTCTCGGCTGTGAACGCGGCCGAGGGCAGCAGCGCGAGAGCGAGGAAGGGGAGAGCCGTCCACCGCATATCAGTCACTCCTTGTTGCTGGTCCGAGGCAGTTCAGACCGGGGGATCGTGGGTCGTTTTGGGCGAGGCGATGTGGGTTGTGTCCGAAACCTTGCCCGCCTGTTCAACCCTTCAGGCCGGGCAAAGTGTCGGGCAAACCCGCCGCAAGACAGTCATGCTAGCGCGTCGAAGGCGGGTTACCGGTTGAGAATTGTTTGTGGAGCAACTCGCGTGCGGCGTTCAGTTCGTCGGAGCCTTTCGCGGCGTCGATTCGGTTCGTCAGTTCGTTCGCGTCGCGTGTGTGGTCGTAGTATTCCGCGCCGAGCATCTTGCCGGTTTTCCAGTCTCGCCACTCGGTGTAGCGACTCGTGGCGGTGCGGACGCTGTAACCCATCGCGTCGGGGATACCCGATGTGGTGCGGTCGGAGTACGCAGGCCGCGGGTGTTGCGTGAACGCAGCCAGCTTCACGGTTTTCGTGGGGTCGGCCAGAACGGGGGCCACGCTGATTCCCTCCAGTCCCGTTGGAGTCTTCAGCCCACACAGATCGGTGAGCGTCGGAAACAGATCGACCAGTTCCACGAGCGACGAACTTGCTTTGCCGGCAGTCTTCATCCCCGGAGTCGAAACGATGAGCGGCACGCGGGCGTCGTACTCGAAGCACGAGGTCTTCGCCCACTGGCCATGCTCGCCGAGGTGGTAGCCGTGGTCGGAAACGAAGACGATCACGGTGCGTTCGGTGAGTTTGTTGTCGTCGAGCGCCTTGAGCACCTTGCCGACCTGCGCGTCCATGTAGCTGACGTTGGCGAGATAGCCGTGCCGCATCTCGGCGACCTGCTCGGCGTTCGGGGTGATCTGCTTGGGGGGGAATGCCGAGAATCTCGCGACTGTCGTGGAACGCGATTTCAGGTCCGTCCTTCGGCCGAGCCGGGTTCAGAAGGGGAATCTTCTTCGGGTCGTACAGATCCCAGTACTTCTTCGGTGCGTTGAAGGGAGCGTGCGGCTTCCAGAACCCGACAGCGAGGAAGAACGGCTTCTCTTTCACGGTGCCCAGCACCCGCACGGCCTCGGCAGCGACCCGGCCATCGAAATACGCTTCGTCCGGCACATTCCGCCGCTCGCACAGTGGCACATTGCCATAATCGCGGCCGATGGACAGTGCAAGGTTCGGCGGCAACTCCCCCGACACTTCGGGCTTGTCGTCGCCGTGGTTCGCGTAGTGCAGAAACTCGTCGGCACTCCACGACCGTCGGTCGCCCTTCTCCTTCGTATGCCAGTTGTGGAAGATCTTGCCGACGCACCGCGACTCGTACCCGTTTTCCTTGAACCAGAGCGGAAGCGTTGTCACGTCCGGGTTCTTCTCGCGAAAGTGCGTGCCGTTGACCCAGAGGTGGAGCGAATCGGGCCGCTTCCCGGTGAGGAACGACGACCGCGACGGGTTGCACACGGCCTGCTGGCAGTACGCGCGATCGAACCGCACGCCACGTGCAGCCAGGGCATCGAGGTTCGGCGTTTTCGCTGGGGAGCCGTAGCAGCCGAGATCATTGCGAAGATCGTCGGCCACGATGAAGAGGACGTTCGGCCTCTCTGCGGCAAAGGCAGACGTTGTGAACGCGAGCCAGGCGGCGAACAATCCGAGACAGCGAGGTGCAGACACGGCACAGCTCCGGGGAGAAGAGCGGTTCGGTACTTTGGGTCGTGGCCGCGAGCGCGGCTCATAGAAATAGCCAGACCCTAAGGTAGTTCACTTCAGTCACTTTGCAAGCGGGTGTCGGGTGTGCCTTGAGTTTTGGCGAGCGGGGGTGCGTAAGCCCCCCGAGGTGTGAGCGAAGACAAGAACTCGGGGGGCTTACGCACCCCCGCTCGCCAAAATGCCAAGATCCAACAACGAACGCCTGCGTGAAAACGCCGTGCGGCGGATTTCGCTCCGGGGGCGGGGGCTACAATGGCCACACCCATCAAGGAGAACTCGATGCGCCGCGTAGCGATCTCCGTGCTGCTCGTCCTCTTAGCGGCCGCGCCCGCCGCCGCCCAGCCAACCCCGGAAACCACCCCGAAGCCCGCCCTGACCGCGTCGCCGGTCGAGGTGATCGACCGCCTGGCGAAATCGAAGCTCGTTCCGGTCGAGCCGTTTGCCGGAGCCGAGCGGACCACCTTGGAGGCCGCGTGGGCCGCCCGCACCGGCCCGAAGGCGAAGCCGCTCCCGCAGGCCGACGCGGCGGCCTTGACCGCCCACCTGCGCGCCGGCGGGGTCACCGATCCCGCCGCGATCGCCGGGTACGTCAAGAAGTTCGACGTCCTGGTTGCCGACGCCGAGGCAGCTACCCGCGACGCCAAGACTGCACGTGACAAGGCCGACCAACTCCTTCGGTTCTTGCACAAAGGCGTGATGGCGAAGGGTTACGCCGAGGACCAGACCAGCCTGCACGCGGTGTTCGACACCGGCAAGTACAACTGCGTCTCGTCGGCCGCGCTGTACTACCTCGTGGGCACCCGCCTGGGCCTCGACCTCGTGGGCATCAGCATCCCGAGCGATTGGATGGTGGCCGGGCACGCAGCCGCCGACCTGGTTGACGGCAAGGCGCGGGTTCAGGTCGAACCGACGAACGCCGACGGGTTCGAGGCGGACGTGAAGGCGAAGCGGCCGGGGGTGATCGTCCTCGGCATCCAGCCTGACCGGAAGAAGGGCCGCGACTGCGACGGGTACGGCCTCGCTGCGGCTGCCGCCAGCAACCTCGGCGTGTCCGCGACGAAGGCGAAACCGCCACGTCGCGCGGAGGCCATCCGGTGGTACGCCCACGCGCTCGCCCTCGACCCGACGGACAAGACCGCCCTCCAGAACCTGACGGCCGAGTTCAGCAACTGGGGCGTGGCCGCGGCCAAGGCAGGCGAGTTCGAGGAGGCCGTCGCCGTGTACGCTTTCGCCCTCGGCGTTCTCGCGGACGGGAAGGGACTGCGGCAGAACCACACCTACGTCTGGGGGAAGTATCTGGACGCCGAGTTCGACGCGGGCCGCTACGAGAGCGGGGCGAAGGTGCTGGCACGCGCGGCGAAAGCGGTGCCCGAGGAGTACGACTTCACGAAGCCCGGCGTGTGGCCGGCGCGGGCGGCACAGCGGGCCGTGGACAAGGACGGGTGGGCCGCCGGGCAGAAGGTCGCCGAAGATCTACTGAAGACGATGCCGATGGACGCGGCCAAGGTCATCCGCGAGTGGAAGGACGGCAGCCGTCGGCGGTGGTCGCAGCACCATCTGGAGAAGGGCGAGATCGACGAGTCGCTGAAGATCATCGGCGATGGCCTTGCCGCCGACCCCGACAACCGCGACCTGAAAGAGGGCCTCGCCGTCCACACACTCGATGCGATGGCGCACCTCGTCAAGACGAAAGGCGTGAAGGCTGCCGGCGAGCACCTCGCCGCCCTTCGCAAGCAGTTCCCGAAGTACCCCGTTGTGAACGAGGCGGCCCAATCCCACGCCTACCGCGCGATCGAGAAGCTGTCCGACACCGGAAAGTACGCCGAGTCGGTGAAGTTGGCGGAGGAGTACAAGGACTTCGCGGCCAAGCCGGGCGAGTTGACCGACCTGGCATACCGGTGGTGGGGGCGGGCGCTGGCTAAGGACAAGAAGTGGGACGACGCCCTGGCCAAGTTCGCCGAGGGGCTGAAGGTGGTGCCGAAGGGCGAGCACGTGACATCCGCAGTGGAACAAACGGTGGACGAGTGGGCAGACGCGGCGATCGACAAGAAGGACTGGGCCGGCGCGATCCGGGTGTACGACGCCGGACTGAAAGTGCTTCCGGACAGTCGGCACCTCAAGCACAACAAATCCGTGTGCGAGGAGCGGCGTGGTAAGTGATTATCTAGTAATCGGAGTAGCGTATAAATGGAGTATCGGAACAACCGAGTCTTCGACGCAACCAGAGGATATGAGATGTCGCCAGAGTCGATTCGCCAGATGCTTGACCGCTCGCCGTTCGTGCCGTTCCGAATGTACCTGAGCGATCAGCACCATTACGACATTACCCAGCCTGCAATGGTGATGATCTTCGGTTCGGTTGTTGTCATCGGGCAGAACCGGGATATTCAGAGCCGCTATTTCGATGAGCCGATCATCGTAGCCAACCGCCACATCACGCGACTCGAACCGCTCGTAACCGCCGACGTGTGATGTTGCCTAACTAACCCCGGTGGGGACAGATTCCCCACCGGTTGAATCCATGCCTGAACCGCCGTGATCTTGCGGGGTGGGTTTGGCATGGCGCGAGGCTCCGGGAAGCGCAAGCACGGTTGTGGTTCCGCGTTCACTACCCTGAGAAATGAACAAGCCCTGGGAATTCCCAGGGCTTGCGAGGTGGAGGTGAGGAGAGTTGAACTCCTGACCTCTTGAATGCCATTCAAGCGCTCTACCAACTGAGCTACACCCCCTCGTAGAAAGTAAGTTAAGAACCACCCGGCAGTGTGTCAACCCGTCGTCGCCCGCTGTTCACTTTTTCGTGCCTTCGTGCCATCCACGCCCGGTCGTTCCTGTTTGCTCGAAGTGATGGTTTCGAGTACGTCTCATTCACATTCAGGGAATCGGTTGGCGGCGTTCGTCGCACGTCGCACAATAACTTCAAGTAGGCACGGGCACTGAGGAGGAGCGATGAGTGAACCGCAACACTTCCTTCCCGAGACCGAGACAGCAGTCCCAATTGTTCGGCTGCCAGGCGAAGGCCAGGTTGTCGGCGTCCTTCGTGGGCAGAGCACTTTCAAGGTTCACAGCGAACAAACTGGCGGAGCTTACGCCATCCTGGAGCAACAGGTTCCCGCGGGCCACGGGCCGCCGTTGCACGTTCACCGGCGCGAGACCGAAGTCTTCTACATTCTGGAAGGCCGGTTCGAACTCACCCTCGGATCGGAGAAACTGACTGCCGAGGCCGGTGCCATGGTCGTTGCCCCGCGAGACATTCCCCACACCTTCCGCAACGTCGGGGACAGCGAAGGGAAACTGCTGCTGACAGTTATCCCCGGGCGGTTCTCGAACTACTTCGCGGAAGTCGATGCCGTTCCCGATCACGATAGCGAGGCAATCAGAGCACTCTGCGCCAAATACGAGGTTGAGATTCTCGAATAAGACGGTGTGGTCGCCACACCCACGTGACAGCCCCCCAACTCACTGACTCCCACATGGCCGAATTCCTCGACCGCGAACACTTTATCCCCGTCCGGTCGGCGGATCTGGTCAGCTTTCTTTGCGAGGACACCGGGCCGCTCCACAACCAGGCACTCACCGACGACGAGCAGGCAGCGTTCCGCCAGTTCGCTCGCTGTGTCGTCGGCCACGTCCACGCCAGCTATCAGGAGGAGATTCGCCAGCTCAAGGAAACGTATGCCGCGTTCGACCCGGATGCGGACCCCAAACCGCTCTCGCCGCCAAGCCCTGCGGAGCGCGAGGTGATCCTCGGCAAACTGTTCGACACGTTCGTTCACCTGATGAACCGTGCCAACTACGTCCGCCTCACCCGCGACGAGATGGAAAAGCAGATGGCGGGGGCCAGCGAGTGGGGCATCGACATGGACGTGCCGTGGGATGCGTTCGTCAAAGTCGAGGTGTTCTATCGCGGAAAAGGCTTCGGCAAGCGGACCAAGCACCACTGGCTGTACCGGTGGCGGAAGACCGACGTGAAGGTGCCCACGTTCGGCCGGGTCGCCGTCATCTTCAAGCAGAAGCCGCACAAACGGCTGGGGACGGATGCCGACTTCCAGAGCGTGTTCCTGAAGCTCTTCAAGGACATCCCGCAAATGGACATCGAGATGCTGCTCCCCGGCGGGCGGATCAAGATGCCCAAACTCGACCGCTTGAAACTCGGCGGATCCCTGGGAAGCACCGTGGGCTACGTTGTCTGGAAACTATGGGACAGCGTGAGTTCGATTGGTACCGCCGTTCTCACCGGTAGCGTGATGGCGCTTTACGGACCTGTCGTGCTGATCGCCGGATACGGATATAAGACGTGGTACAGCTTCCAGGTGACCCGGCAAACCTACACGCTGCAACTGACCCAGAGCCTGTACTACCAGAACCTCGACAGCAACGGCGGGGTCATGTTCCGCCTCCTCGACGAGACCGAGGAGCAGGAAGTTCGCGAGGTACTGCTGGCGTACTTCTACCTGTGGCGCTACGCGGGCGACCACGGCTGGACGATCCAGGAAATCGACGACTACATCGAGTTGGACATCGAACGGCGATTGAAGATGAATGTGGACTTCGAGATTGGCGACGCGATGCAGAAACTCGTGAAAGCCGGGATCGTGACGGAAGCAGACGGCCGCTACCGGGCCGTTCCCCTCGTGGAAGCACAGACGCGACTCGATCAACTGTGGCAACGCTACGCACGGGTGGAGTAACGAAAGCAGCTTGAACCACAGAGGCACAGAGACACGGAGGAATACAAAGACACGGAGAAAATTGGATTTGACATGATTTCTTTCTCTCTCCGGTTTTTTCTGTGTCTCTGTGCCTCTGTGGTTAATCATTCTTCGAGACCCAGATATGTTTCCTGAAGCACTCCTGGCCGACCGCACGAAGGCCATCGAAATTTCTGGCATCCGGAAGATCTTCGAACTGGGCAAGTCGCTCAAAGACCCCATCAACCTGAGCATCGGGCAACCGCACTTCGACGTGCCGGATGCCATCAAGGTCGCGGCCAAGACCGCCATTAACGACGGCCACAACGGCTACACCATCACGCAAGGGATACCCGCACTCCGGGACCGGTTGCTGACCGACGCACACACGCGTTTCCCTGGCCAGAACCGCGACGTCGCCGTCACCAGCGGCACCAGCGGCGGCTTGCTCCTGGCCCTGTTGGCCGTGGTGAACCCCGGCGACGAGGTCATCACACCGGACCCGTACTTCGTCGCATATCCGAACATGATTGCGCTGGCCGGCGGCAAGATGGTCACCGTCGATAGCTACCCAGACTTTCGGGTCGATCCCGACAAGGTGGAGGCCGCGATCACGCCGCGAACCAAGGCGATCATGATCTCGACGCCGTCGAACCCGACCGGGGCGGTGGTCGATGCGGAAGCACAGCGGGCCATCGTTGAACTGGCCGAGAAACGCGGCCTCCTGGTGATCAGCGACGAGATTTATCGAGCGTTCCACTACGACGGCCCGGCCGCGAGCCCCGCAAGTTACAGCGAGAACGTGCTCGTGATCGAGGGGTTCGGCAAGACCTACGGCATGACCGGCTGGCGACTTGGCTGGGCACACGGTCCAAAGCGGCTCATGCAAGAAATCGCCAAGATGCAGCAGTTCACGTTCGTGTGCGCGCCGAGCATCGTGCAGTGGGCCGGCGTCGCCGCGATGGACTTCGAGGTGACGGGGATTGTTGCGGATTATAAGCGAAAGCGTGACCTGCTCGCGGACGGGTTGCGGGGGCACTACGAGTTCGAGTTGCCTGGTGGGGCGTTCTACCTGTTTCCGAAATCACCGTGGGGCACGGGCACGGAGTTCGTCACCGAGGCGGTGAAACAAAACATGCTGATCATTCCTGGTGGCGTCTTCAGCGCACGAGATACGCACTTTCGCATTTCCTACGCGGCAACCGACGAGACGTTGCATCGTGGAATTGAAGTGCTGAAACGAATGGCAAGGCAGGGATGACGCAGAGGCGATTTGGCGTCATGTCCGAGCCCGAGCGCCAAGCGAGGATTTGCGTTTATCCTCGCTTGGCGCTCGGGCTCGGACCTGGGCCGCTCGCCATGAGCGGATCGAAGTCAGGCATCGTTCTTGGCCGAGTGGCGAATGAGGCGTTTTGGCGTCGTGTCCGAGCCCGAGCGCCAAGCGAGGGTTTGCGTTTATCCTCGCTTGGCGCTCGGGCTCGGACACGACGCCAATCGGCCGACTTCAGTTCGATCACTGCATGAGCACGCGAGCCAGGAAGAACGCGCCTACCATCAGTAGAACGACCGCGGCGACGAGTCCCCACTGACCCATTCCACCGCCATCACCACCACCGCCGCCGCCACCCCGGCGCTGATTGCCTCGGACGGAGTTTCGGGTCGGTTCTTCTTCGGCCCACGCACCTTCGTCGTCATCCTCGACTGGCTCGAGCGGAGGAGCCTTCTGCCGGGTCGGAGGCGGGGGCGGTGAGGTCGAACCCCGTGTCGGCACCTTCGGGCCTCCCCCCGAAGAGCGCGGTGGTGGCATGCTGCCCGTGTCGATCGCGTCGTCATCTTCTGCAACAGGTGGCAGGTGAAGCGTTGCCCGACTCGGGCCTCCTGTACTCGACCGTTGGGGTGGTGCCGGAGGAGGCGGCGGCGGTGCCGACCGACTCGGAACGGGCACTCCGCCACGGCCCGGAGGGGCCGCGGGAGCGGTCGGGTTCGCACGATTTCCGAAGGCAGGCGCTGGCGTGGCGGCCGGTGCGGGTTTGGTGGGGAGCCCAGGCATCTTCGGCCCGGAGCCGCTTCCCATCCGACCACCTGGCCTGCTGCCGAGTGCTGGCATACCGCCACTTGACCCACTGCCACGAGCCGCGGCTCCTGGTACACCACCGGGAACCGCGTTTGGATCGCCCACGAACGGCTCCAGCGCTTCGACCAGTTCGTCGCAGCCACTGAATCGTTCTTCTGGAGTCTTCGCCATCAATTTCTTGATCACGTCGACGAACTGGTCCGGCACGTCCGGAGCGAGTTCCTGGATTGGCATTGGCTCTTTCGTCTGGTGAGCCATCATCTTTTCGACGGCGCTCCCCTCGGGGAACGGCACTCGCCCAGTCAGACAGTAATAGAGGACGCAACCAAGGCTGTACTGGTCGCCAGCCGGCGTGCGGTTGGTCGGTTCCATGATGCTTTCCGGACTCGCACAGTCCAGACCGCTGGTGAGCGTGTTCGCGGTGGACATCGTGTCGACGAGGCTCTCGCCCTCGTTCTCGACGAGCAGCGAGCCGATGCCGAAGTCGAGCATGCGGGCCTGGTTATCCGAGCCAATCATGATGTTGGACGGCTTTACCAACCCGTGGAACAGGCTGTTCTGGTGGGCGTCGGTGAGTCCCTGTGCGATCTGGAGGCCGTAGAGGGCCGCGAGATTCGGGGGGAGCTTGCCGTTATGCTGAACGATCGACTCAAGGGTTGTCCCCTCGACGAGTGGCCACACCAGGTAGTGCAAACCGCCTGCGGTGCCCACGTCCATGAACGGGACAACTGCGGGATGGGTGAAGCCGGCGAACGACCGGACCTGCCGGCGGGCGAGGCGGACGTTCCACATACTCCGGCGGGGGAGCACCTTCACGGCGTAGAAGTTGGCGTCGTTCTTGGAGCTAGCCTTGTAGACCTGGCCCATGCTCCCGGAGCCGATAGCGTCCATGAGAACGTACGGCCCGAGGACGAGCCCGGCCGATTTACTGTTGAGGACACGCTCGGCCTGGAACCCGGTCAGGGTGCCCTGGCTCACGAGGTATTCAGCGAGGGCAGGAGCCTCCGCCCGCGGATTCTTCCGTAAAAATTCCCCGACAATTGTGTCGAGTTGGCCGCGGTCGATCAGGCCACTTCGGCGGAGGTCCCAAACGAACCACTCGCACGCGCCGAGGTCACCGGTCACCATGATCGGGGTCATCCTTCGGAAGAGTCGGGCGAATGCGGCCGGCTCGCGTGAGGGCCAAATCCGGACGCAATACCCGAACGGGTGTACTCTGGGCACGCAAAATTAGGACGGTTTTTGGGCCTGTCAAACCTTTGCGGATCCGATTTCAGGCCCAAGTCTACCCGCCGTCCTGTCCAACACGAACGTCGCTCGAAGTTCCGCAAGCGGCGGTGGATTGTGTGGCAGGGTGAGATTTTGGGTTTCCGGGCGATCTTCCCGATCCGAATCGGTTGTCGATTCTGGAGGGTTAGTGTGGCGTCCGAGCCAACTCGTCCGAACAACAATTCCTTCGCCACCTCAGCATCTCACGGGCTACCGGCACCGCTCATTCGCACCGTTTCAGCCGGAATCGTCACCATCGCTATTATAGGATGACACCACTCATCGTACTCGCGATCGGGACGGTGCCATCAGGAAATCGTAAACGCAGAGTCGGGATTTGTCGAGCGTTTTAGGCGATGGGGTGGCGGAAGCCACCGAATGCCACAAGAACTCCGGGGGGCTTAAGCCACCCCGCTCGTCAAGAATCTCTCCTCGTTACCACTAGACTACTAAAACCAAACACCGTGACCCGGTATCCCTCTCAGGGTTCTGCAATGTCCCTCGACCCGTATATCTCGTGTCCCTGCGGCAGCGGGAAAAAGTTCAAGTGGTGCTGTGCTTCGTACTACCCGGAAGTCGAGCGGGCTCTGGCCCTCGAACAACAAGCACAACACGATGCGGCACTCGCCGCCATGAAAGAACTTACCAAGAAGCACGCCGACAAGGCTGCCGTCTGGGGATATTACGCCCAGTTCCTTTACAACTCGCAGCAGGCCGAGCAAGCCGAGGAAGCGGTCTCCGAAGCGCTGAAGCTGGACCCCAACTTCGGCATGGCCCACTTTCTTCGCGCCCAGTTCCGCGAGAACGAAGGCGAACTGATCGGCGCGCTTCTCCTCTATCGTAAGGCAGCTGAAGGATACGACCCCGAGGCGCACGACGCTCTCACCAACGTCTACCTCAAGATTTACCAGCACGAAACGATGCTGAACCGCCCGGTCGCGGCACGGACTGCGCTGGAGCGAGCTGTTCATTTCCAGCCGGGTGTTGCCGAGCTCCGTGAGCAACTGGAAGGCGAGTTCGGCGACGAAAGCCCGTTGCCCGTCTCTGCTCGCAAGAAGTACGCCTTCCGCCCGACGGCCAAGCCCCTCTCGCCAACGCTGGCCACCGGCAGGCTCGGCGACGCCCGTAAGGCGTTCGAGCAACTCACGGCCCTCACTCCCGATGATCCGGCCGCGTGGTTCAATCTGGGTGTTGTGCTGGCATGGGTCGGCGAGCAACCCAAGGCCGTGGAATCGCTCCAGAAGTCGATTGACCTGGAAACCGACGACCACCGTGCGGAAGAAGCCGGGGCGCTCATCGAGGTGCTTCGCTGCGGGCACGGCATGGAAGCGGAGGCGGACCACCTCGCCCACGGCTTCATCATGCCGATCCGCGAGCCGAACGCGGTCATGCAAATGCTTCAGTCCTGGGGCAAGGCCGGCAAACTCCGTGGGGTCCGCAGCGATCAGGAACGCGGCATCATCATGGGCGTGATCGTCGAAGAACTGCCATCGCTGCTGGCGGTGGGTGGTTCCACGCTTGCCACAGTTTCGGCGAAGCTCATCGTCGCCGGCGGGGCGATCCGCGTGACGCACCCAAACCGCGAATCGTCCGCGAAGGTCGCGGACGAAATCCGGACGCTCCTGCAACTAGCCGTCGAAGCCCCGCAAGAAACCACGACTCCGATCAGCCTGGGCGACGTGGCGCTGGAAGCCCTCGCCCAGCCGATTCAGACCACCGACCTGACCGCGACCGAGAACAAGCTTCGGGATCACGCCCGAAACTTCTTCGAGAACATCTGGATTCACCGCCCGCTGAAGTCGCTCGCCGGCAACGGCCCGCTCGACGCGGTTGGCAGTTCGGTTCTTCGCAAACGAGTGTTCGGCGTCGTGAAGTTCATGGAAGACTGCTTCAAGGCTGTCGAGCCGCACAAGCAAATCGGCGAGCAACTGGTGCCGATCGACGTCTACAGCTTCGACGCTCTGCGGCACAAGCTCGGGCTGGAATACGTCACCGCCGATCCGCCCAAGGTGAACGTGCCCGCGGAGGCAATCGCCGCGCCTGCACCGGCTGCCGTTGCGAACGCTCCGGTAGCGGAAGCGAAGCCCGCGGCACCTGCGGCACCCGCCAAGCGTGACATCTCGGCCATGAATGCGGCGGAACTCGCGGGGCTGGACCTCGCAGCGTTGTCGGTGGAGGAGTCGGAACAGGCCATGCGGGCCGCTCTGAAGCTCGACGCGAAGGAACTGGCCGTCGCATTCGCTCAAGCGGGCGTGCTCAAGCCGTTCGACCCCGCAAAGCCGGACCGCTACCCGCTATACGCTGCCGCGATCACGGGGGCATCGGTGGCAGGTGAACTGGCCAAGGCTGTCGAGTTGACCGAGCAAGGCGAGAAGTACGACGCTGAGCACAACGGCGGTTCGCGAGCGACGGACTTCGGTCTGAAGCGAGCGCAGTTGTTCGTGAAGATGAAGGATGCGGACAAGGCCGTGACGGCGTTCGATTCGATCATCGCCCGCCACCCTGAAGAGGGGAAGTTCTACACCGTCGCCGCGGAAGAAATGCTCCGCCTCAAGAGCGGGGCGAATGCACTGAGCTTCGCGGAACGTGGACTTGCGAAGGCGAAAGAGTTGAACAACCGCGACCTCGAAGGACACTGCCAGGAACTGATCGCCGCTGCAAAGCGAACGGCGTGATGGTCGGTTTCCCGCCCACTCATTGCAAAGGGTGGGCGGGAAAGCCCGGATTCCGGCGATTCCGCTTTATCCCCGGCATTGCGGCGCGAACAATACAGTAGAAATGGGTGTCCAGACCAGCGGGGCATAACGGGATCACCCGGAACGGAGGGCGTCCGATGTTCACCGTACTCAGCTGGACCCGCGCACTGTTCGCAATCCTGGCACTTGCAGCTTTCACATTGCCAGTGGCGGCGGCTCCTCAGACGACTTCGCCTCTGGGCCGAACCACGGAAGCCAGCCGCGCTGCAACGCACCACGGCGTGCCGGAGCCAAACCCGCCTGCGGGCAGCCCGGAGCTCGGCATCCTGCTCATCATCGGGGTGATTGGGTTCCTGATTTTCATGACGTGGCTGCTGTCCCGCGTGAGCGACGATAGCTCGCCACCGAGCGACGGCTCGATCATCTGAACCACTCGTTTCGGGTTCAAGATTCTGGGTTTCTCGCTTCCAACTTGGAACGTGGAACCTGGGGCTTGAACCCGCTGCCTTTGAGAATCCGGTTGCCTTCGCACGTCTCACAGCTACCATCTACGCGGTCGGCTAGCAAAATTCCCACTCCCAAAAATGGAGCGTCTCATGTCAGCGTTTTACGTCGGCGAAGGTCTGGTCATCGAGGGTAGCGATCTCGACAACGTGGCTCACATCGACCTCATGATCGGGCCAAAGGACGGCCCGGTTGGCATCGCGTTCGCCAACGCACTCGCAAACCAGAGCGCCGGCCACACGAACCTGCTGGCCGTTGTCTCCCCGAACATCCAGGCCAAGCCCGCGACCGTCACCGTGACCAAGGTCACGATGAAGAAGTCGGCTCAGGTCATGCAAATGTTTGGGCCAGCCCAGGCCGCTGTTGCTCGCGCTGTCGTCGATAGCGTTGTCGATGGCATCCTGCCGAAGGACAAGGCCGAAGACTGGGTGATCGTTTGCGGCGTGTTCATCGCCCCGAGCGCGAACGACAACAAGAAGATCTACAAGAACAACTACGAAGCCGTGAAGCTCGCGATCAAGAACGCGATGAAGAAGACCCCGACGATCGACGAGATCATCGCCAAGAAGGAAACCAAGCACCCGTTCGAGTGACCCCTCGTTTCGCTTAGCCGCGACCGAAGGGAGCGCCGAACGCTTCCTTCGGTCGCGGCTAAACAGTTCCGGTGATAACATGGCCGACAAGGCAACCATACTCGTTCAGCTCGATACCGATCCACTGCCCAGCGTCTTCGACCGGGTTGTCGCGGTTGACTCCGGTGCCGAACACATCTTCAGTTACGGTGGCATCACCCCGCAGAATGTCACCGCTCTCGTTCATGGTTGCATCTTCACGCGCGGCATGAAGGACCTGCACCGCACGGCGATCTTCGTCGGCGGCTCGGATGTCGCGGCCGGTGAGGCGGTCGTCGCGGCCGTGAAGGCGGCGTTGAACCCCTTCCGCGTCTCCGTGATGCTCGACTCAAACGGCTCCAACACGACAGCCGCCGCCGCCGTTCGCGCCGCCGCCCGACACGTTGACCTGGCCTCCGCAAAATCACTTGTGCTTGGCGCAACTGGGCCAGTGGGTCAGCGAGTTGTGCGGTTGCTCGCGCAGGCTGGTGGCCACGTTCGTGTGGGCTCGCGGGCGAAGGAGAAGGCCGAGCAAGTGTGTGCTGCTGTGCGTGCTCACGTTCCCGATGCGAAGCTGGAAGCGGTCGGCGTGAGCAATTCGACCGACGGCCCCGTTGCGCTCGAAGGGCGATCGCTCGTGATCGCGGCAGGCGCCGCCAAGGCCGTGCTGCTTCCGAAGAAGATCCGCGACACATGCAAGACGCTGAAGGTGGCGATCGACCTGAACGGCGTGCCGCCAGCCGGGATCGAGGGGATCGACCTGTTCGACGCGGGAATCGACCACGCGGGCACGATCTGCTACGGTGCGATCGGCGTTGGTGGTGCGAAGATGAAACTGCACAAGGCCGCCGTGGCGAAACTGTTCACCGCAAACAACCTCGTACTCGACGTCGAAGAGATCTACGCCCTCGCCCTTCAGATGTGAAAACCCACCGTTTAGCTGCGACCGAAGGGAGCGTTCTCACTCCTTTCGGTCGCGGCTAAACGACAGTTCCGCACGGACGCGTCATGGCTGTGAAACCCGGTCCGAATCGCAAGAAGAAGACGAAGTCCGCGGAACCGACGGTGTCGCGAACGCAGCCGCCCGCGGGTATGCCGCTCGAAGAATGGCAAACGCAACTCCGCCGGCAGTTCGGCCGCGACCAGAATTTCACCTTCAAGAACGTCGGCGAGAACGCGGCGTATTCCGACTTCCTCGTCACGAACCCGCAGTCGCATCGCACGTATCGCGTCAGCATTCGCGGGAAGAACCCCGGCGATAACGCCTGCACATGCCCGGACTTCGCCACCAACACGCTCGGCACCTGCAAGCACATCGAGTTCACGCTCGCGAAGCTGGAACGCTCGAAGAAAGCCGCACCCGAACTGAAGGCAGGCTACCAACCACCACACGCCGAAGTCGTGCTGCGGTACGGGAGCCGGCGGCAGGTTTGCTATCGACCGGCCGCCGAAGCGAACCCGCCCCTTGCGAAGCTCGCGGCGCGATTCTTCGACACAGATGGCATCCTCAAGCCCGCGGCAGCGCCCACGTTCGATGAGTTCGTTTCGGCCGCATGAAGCACGACCCCGACTTGCGGGTTGGCGACGATGTTCTGGAGTATCTCGCGGAACTCCGCGACGCCGACGAACGAGCCGCGAAGGTCGCCGAAGCGTTCCCGGAGGGGATTCGCAGCAAGGAACTCGATTCGGTGCTGAAGGTGTCGCTGTACGACTACCAGCGCCAGGGAGTGTTGTTCGCCGCTCGTGCGGGTCGCTGCCTGATCGGCGACGAGATGGGGCTTGGGAAGACGGCTAAGGCGCTCGCGTCGGCAGAGGTGATGGCGCGGTTGTTCGGCGTCGAGCGCGTGCTGATCGTGTGCCCCACGTCGCTGAAGCACCAGTGGAAGAACGAGATCAAGCGTTTCACCACTCGCGACGCTCGCGTCATCGAGGGGCTGAAGCCAAAGCGGGCGGAAGGGTTCGCCGACCCCGCGCCGTTCTTCAAGATCACGAACTACGACACGGTTCACGCCGACCTCGACGCGATCGCCGGGTGGAGCCCGGACCTCGTCATCCTCGACGAAGCCCAGCGAATCAAGAACTGGGCCACGCGCGCTGCCCGCAGCGTGAAACTGATTCGCTCGCCGTATGCCGTCGTGCTCAGCGGCACACCCCTGGAGAACCGCCTGGAGGAACTCATCTCCATCGTGCAGTTCGTGGACCCGCACCGCCTCGGCCCGACGTTCCGCCTGCTCCACGATCACCAGATCCGCGACAACGTCGGCAAGGTGATCGGCTACCGCGACCTGAACCGCCTCGGCGAAACGCTCGCACCCGTGCTCATCCGCCGTCGCAAGGACGAGGTGCTCGCCCAGCTTCCAGAGCGCATCGAGAGCACGATCTTCGTGCCGATGATGCCGCAACAGCGTGAGATTCACACCGAGAACCAGGAAGAAGTCGCCCGCATCGTTCAGAAGTGGCGGCGCTTCAAGTTCCTCTCGGAAGCCGACAAGCGGCGGCTCATGATCTCGCTGCAAAACATGCGGATGGTGTGCGATTCGACTTACCTCATCGACCCGAAACTCGACCACGGCGTGAAGGCCAGCGAGATCACGACGCTGCTCGAAGAGGCACTCGAACAGCCGGGCACGAAGGCGGTCGTGTTCAGCCAGTGGGTGCGGATGCACGAGTTGCTCGTGCGTGCGGCCAAGAAGAAGAAATGGGGCCACGTGCTGTTCCACGGTGGCGTGCCCGGCCGCGACCGCGGCAAGCTCGTGGACAAGTTCCGCGACGATCCCGAGTGCCGCATCTTCTTCAGCACCGACGCGGGCGGCGTCGGGCTGAACCTGCAATTCGCGTCGGTAGTGGTGAACGTCGATTTGCCGTGGAACCCCGCGGTGCTGAACCAGCGGATCGGCCGCGTTCACCGACTCGGGCAGCGGAACCCCGTGCGGGTGCTGAACGTCGTCGCGAAGGGGAGCATCGAAGAGGGAATGCTCTCCGTACTGGAGTTCAAGTCGTCGCTGTTCGCGGGTGTGCTCGACGGCGGCGCAACCGACATCCAACTCGGCGGCACACGACTGACCAAGTTCATGGAATCGGTTGAGGCCACGACCGCAGAGATTCCGCCGCCGGTGCCAGCCGAGAAGGAAGAAGCGGCCGAGGCGAAACGCGAGTTCTCCGACAAACCGAAACCCACGGCCGAGGAAGACGCCCTGCGAGACAGCGACCCGTGGGCCGCGTTGCTTCGCGCCGGGACATCACTGATCGAGCAGTTCACCCGCCCCGCGAACACCGCAGGAAAGCCCGCCGCGAACGGCGTACCCACGTCGCTGATCCGCACCGACGACAAGACCGGCGAGCCGTACTTGCGATTGCCCGTGCCACCGCCACAGGTGTTGGAACAGGCACTCGGCGCGCTGCAAAAGTTGCTCAGCGGTTTGAAGGGGTGAGTCCCAAGAGGAGATTAACCACAGAGGCACCGAGGCACAGAGAAAACTGGAGAGGATTGTTGTGATCACGGTCGGAGTTACGCAGTTGGTGCGTTCTTGTCTTGGTTTTGCTTGGTGGGGCAGGCAACAATGCCTGCCCCGCCAAACCAATTGCGGAACTCCTGAGTACAGCTC
>PNLP01000001.1 GCA_013823135.1 Planctomycetaceae bacterium | reverse complement strand
AGACCTGTCCGGAAGAAAGAATATCAGAATTAGCGCATTCGCCGCATCACACGACATCCCAATCGTTTGCGACTTGCCATTGCAATTCATGCCACACGAAACCGCCAAGCACACACCCGGAAACCAGTGGCACACCCTCCGGAATCATCCCGGCGCGGTCCGGAAACATACCCCCGTCACGCTGGTGCTTCTCGACCCAAGTCACCAACAGTGAAGCACGAAATGCCCCCGCACATTCGCGGCAAAATGCAAAAGTGGTGTATGCTCCGGCTCGGGAAGTCGGTATTACTCCCTGTGCGGGATCACCCGCCGACAGGAGACGACGCACGGCTTTCCACACGGTTCGACCCGATCATAATGAGCTTTCCCGCTCGGAATTGCAGCTTTCGGACATCAAGAGCCGAGAACACGCCGGGCACCCGATTGCTGCCGCAAGTCCGTCTGTTCCTGTCTGGTCTCGACCACTTTGGTTGAGCCAACCATTCCTGGGCCGCAAGGCCAACAAGGTGAGTGCCTTTTGAGCAAGAAATTGTACGTTGGGAACCTGCCGTTCGATGCCAACGCGGACGAACTGCGAGAGATGTTTACGGCTTACGGTCGCGTGCTGAGCGCGACCCTGGTGACCGACCGGGAAACCGGCCAGCCACGTGGTTTCGGCTTCGTCGAAATGAACGACGGTGCAGACGAGGCCATCCAGGCCCTGCACTCGGCTCAGTTCGGTGGCCGCACGCTGACGGTCAACGAGGCCAAGCCTCGTGAAGATCGCCCCCGCGTGGGAGCCTCCGGCGGCCAGTTCCGCGGTCGCTGAGTTCTGCCACGATGGTTAGAATCTGAAGAGCCCACCCGGTCTGACCGGGTGGGCTCTTCTCACTTCCACGAGCCACTCATGACCAATTACGATCCCATCGCGGCGCTATATCAGCTCTCCAAGCAACAACCCTGGCGAACGCACATCGAGGCGTTCACGTTCCTTGGGTTGATCGGCGACCCCACCGGAAAGGCCGTGCTGGATGTCGCGTGTGGCGAGGGCTTCTACACCCGAATGATGCGGCAACGCGGGGCGGCAAAGGTGATGGGTGTCGATCTCTCGGCGGGAATGGTCGAACTCGCACGCAAGCAAGAGACCGAGCACCAACTCGGGATCGACTACCAAATCGGCGATGCCCGCAACCTCGCTTTCACAGCCGAGTACGATCTCGTGATCGCGGCCTATCTGTTGAACTACGCCCGCGACCGCTCCGAGCTCCGGGCCATGTGCAACGGCATCGCCCGCTGCTTGAAGCCGGGTGGCCGGTTCGTCACGGTGAACACGAACCCGGCGACGCACTTCCCGAGCGTCCCTTCATACCGGAAGTATGGCTTCGAGGCTTCTACAGGTGGGGAGTGGCGAGAGGGAACGCCGATTCAGTGGAAGTTCTACCTCGAAGACCGCACGTTCGAGATCGAGAACTACCACCTCAACCTCGCAGCACATGAGGAAGCGTTGAAGGCGGCAGGCTTCCAGAACATCCGCTGGCACGGCCCGCAACTGTCGCCCGAGGGCCAAAAGGCATACGGGGCCGAGTTCTGGTCGTTGCTGCTGACGGAGTGCCCCGTGGCGTTCCTGGAATGCAGCGTGTGATGTGACCGCAGGAAATAGCAGGGGTGTAACCGGTCATGCTCGCGTGGAAGTTCCAGGGAAAGGTGGTTTCCCCTCACCCGCTCGCAAAGCCTCGCGACCTCTCCCCGCAAAGCCGGGGCGAGGTGGGGCGCGTTGCTCTTCTGGACAGCTTCTCCCACCATTTGCCTTCAGAGAAACCCAATCACACCCACCTCGCCCCGGCTTTGCGGGGAGAGGTCGCGAGGCTTTGCGAGCGGGTGAGGGGTCTTCTGCCTTCGCTTACCAATCACAGCAGAGCCCGACCGGTTACGCCCAAATAGAACCGCCCGGCCAGATTTGGCCGGGCGGCGTGTGCATCAGCACGGTTGATACTTAGTTCCAGTTGCTGCCGAGAACTTCGCCGTTGGCTGGGGAGCAAGCCTGACCCCAAGTCACAGCGGTCACGCCCGAGCTGCAACTTCGCACGCTCGCATCAGCCAGCGAGATCAGGATGGAACCGGCCTGCTGCGATTGAGCCTTGCCGTTTGCACAAGCTGGGAGTCCGGTCGGCTTCACGCCAATGTCGAAACTGGAGGTGTTTGGGGCGGTTGCAATGAAGAAGGCTGTCGTGCCAGGAGCGGCACCATTCCCACCAGTTCCATTCCAGTTCGCATTGCCCGAACACACAGCGACACGCTGCGTTTGCATGATGGTGTTGCTTGTGCCGTCCGAGATCGAGTTCAGGTTGGTGAAGGAAACGCCCGAAGCGAACAAGAGAGGATTCCAAGCGTAACTGGTCAAGCCAGCACCAGTGCCGATCGTGGTGTCGATTGGGTCGATGAAAGGCTTGACCGCTGCGGACGCCCAGGTGGTTGCACCACTCGGACCGGCGGTCCAGAGCGCACCCTGTTCGATGTAAGGCAGGATTTGCGCGTGAACGCTAACGACAACAGGAGCGGCAATCGTTGCCCAACTCACGCCACCATTGATCGACTGATTCATCACTGGGAACTTCATGAAGGTATCGTGGTAGTTGTGGCAGCCCAGCCCCATTTGCTTGAGGTTGTTGCTGCTGGTCATGCGGGCGGCAGCCTCGCGGACCTTCTGCACGGCCGGCAGGAGCAGGCCGATGAGGATCGCGATAATCGCGATCACAACGAGCAATTCAATCAGGGTGAATCCGGCCCGCTTTCGGGCAAACATCAACTTCATACCAATCTCCTCAGGTCAGCGTTTGGAAAACAGAAAAAAAAGGCCCAGCCCACACAATTCGTGCGGGAGGTTCGGTAATCACCACACACGGCGATCCTGTCGCCGGCAATTGGGATGCTGACAGATCATGGCACCCAATTGGTGAAGGTGTGGTGAGAGATTCGAGTTACTTGTCGTTAGCTGAAGCACAATCGGACTTCCGGTTCGGACCGGTAAACAATGAGGGAGACGCGAGCGAGAGATAGTGATGGAGAACACGTGCGAAGCGTCTCAACCTCATTAACAGCATTACAACGTCGCTGGTATCGGTGAGCAAGCAAGAAATTTCCAAAAAAGCCCACAAAACGCACAACGACGAATTCTTCGGCAACGGGTTCCGACAGTGTCGAACTTCTCCTCATATTTATCACGCCGTCACTACGCTACCATGCACAAGATTCCCGTCCAGCGAGAGAAGTGAACCGTGCCAGCGGCCCGCGATCTCGGCACGCTGCTCCTCACCCGCTCCCGCAGGCGGCACGCTCTGCCACGGGCCAGCCCGAAGTGCATCCAGCGCCGCGACCACATCGCTGCTCTGGGGCGCGGTCCCTTCTTTCTCTTCGAGTGCGTCGAGTGCCACCCCGCTCACCAGTTGTGGCCAGAGTTTCCGGCACGTCTCGGGAGCGTCGAACAGATCCACAGCCACAACCTTCCCGCCCACCGCGACGACCAATCCCGCGGCTCCCTCCACATATTTCACCTCGGCCACCGCACGGTCCATCTCGGGCTTTTTCGCGGACATCGTGTCGGCCATTGCCATCGTGGGCGATACCGCCTTCAGCGACGACATTTGCCGGCTCACCTCGTTCCACACCGCACCCTGGTCGGAACTGTGACCGCCGCCCGATCGAGTCGAGCGGCTCACGGAGCCCTTCAGCACCGAGCGCATCTTGGGGGAACAGTGGGTATCGGAGGAAGAGAACGTCTTGGAAACGTGTCGCCAGCGGCCCTGCTCGACGCAACTCACAGGCAACACGGTTTGCGTTTTTGCGGCCACGAGCACGCTCGTGTTCAGCACGCGGTTCTGCTTCGCCCCACGGAGTTCCTGACCTTCGAGGAACAGGACCATCAGGTCGTTCAAGTTGCGAACCGCCAGTTGGGGAACGCTGCCACCCTCGCTCAACTCCTCGACCACGGCAGTGCCGTCGGCGAGAGCATCATCGGCAAGGCGGTAACTGACGGGAACGGGTGATTCGAGGAACAAAGGGAACACAGACAGGCGGTCGTGGGTGATGGGGTCACCGACTCGGACGGAAGGAACGGCTACCATGAGAACCTCGTGACGTGGGGTTGGGATTGCAACGGAAATGGTCCGGCAGAGACAGGACACCGGAACACGAGAAGTGGTTCGGCCGATTGGCGAGCCACGGAATTCATCCCCGTGGGTTCTGAGTTACATCGAAACCACGCGGATCCACTCTTGGCGAGCGGCCAGGGTCCGAGCCCGAGCGCCAAGCGAGGATGAAGGGCAAACCCTCGCTTGGCGCTCGGGCTCGGACCACGCGCCAAAACGCCTCATTCCTCACCGCGCGGAGATCAACTCCGTGGCTCGCCCGATCACTTCTCCTCAATGCAATACAGGCACCTGTCTCCGCGAAGGAACAGTTGCTTCCCCACGAGAACGGGCGAGGCGTCGATCGGTTCGTCGAGTTTGTTCACCGCCAGCACGTCGAGCGTGTCGCCGGCCTTGAGGACAACAGTCGTCCCCGAGCGATCCGTAAAGTAGACGCGACCTGCTGCCGTGGCCGGCGAACCGTAGAAGCTCTTCACCTGCGGCAAACGCTCCTGAGTAAGCACGGGCTTACCCGTTTTCGCGTCGAGGATCGTCAGCATCTCACCGTTCCCAGCCGTGAAGTAGAGGGTATCCTTCACGAGCGTGGCTGAAGGAACGTAGGGCGTGCCAGCGGTGTAGCGCCAGTTCACCTTGCCCTCCGAACCGAGATCACCCTTCGACCCCAGCGGAACAGAGACGACAGCAGCGCCCTTGTAACCACTCATGCAGACCACCGAGTCTCCGACCTTGACGGGAGAAGGGATCGCGTTCACGGTCATCCCCGCAAACTGCCAGATGAGATCACCAGACGCGAGATCGTAACTGCGAATGCGCGTGGTCCCCGACGTGACGACTTGCTTCTTGCCGGAATGCTCCACGACGAGCGGCGTGTTCCAGGATGTCTTTTCGTCTCGCTTCGCAACCCACTTGGTCTTTCCGGTCGCGGAGTCGAGACAATACAACGCGGAATCCTCTTCCTGGTCGTAGTTGATGAGGAGCGAATCCCCCTCGACCACGGGCGTGACCGCCTCGCCCCAACCGAGCCGCGTGTGCATGATGCCGAGATCGCGGCTCCACTTCAGGTTGCCGTCGAAGTCGTAGCAGTAGGTGCCGAACGAGCCGAACGACAGGTAGACGAACTTGCCGTCGGTTGTGGGCGAGCCGCCCGCGTAGGAGTGCGTTTCGTGCGTTCCCTCGTGCGGGAGTTTCTCGGCCGCGACCTTCTCCCACAGGAGTTTGCCCGTGTTGCGGTCGTAGCAGAGCACCAGGAACTTGTAGAAGTTGGAGGGCGGCTTCGGGATCAGCTTGAACTTGGGATCGACAGTCGGGAGTTCGCTGGGCTTGGCAACGCGATCGGTCTTCACCGCCGTCAGCACGAAGATTCGGTCGCCCCACACAGCCGGTGTGCTGCTCCCCTTCCCCGGTAGTTCAGCCTTCCAGCGGATGTTTGTCTTCGCGTCCCACTTCGTTGGAGGGTTAGCGTCGGGAGAAGAACCGTCGGCGTTGGGGCCGCGCCACTGGTGCCAGTTCGACAACTTATCGGAGTCGAAGTCTGCTGCGGTCGTCGTGGCACAGGCGACCAGCAAGGCACAGAAGGCAGTCAACCGCATGGGTCTCTCCGGGACGTGGGCGCGAAACGTGCGGAGGCATTATAGCCCGCATGCCCGAGCCCACACCCGACCGCAGCGATGTTCACAGTCCTATTTTCCAGCGATGGGTACGATGTCGAAATGGATCGTCTTGGGTTTCGCGGCTTCCCGGATCTTTGCGTCGGCGGCCTCCACCTTCATCGTGAGCGTCGCGAGGGTATCCTTCGCTTTCTGATCCGACTTTGGCCCAAACGCTTTCTGAGCGACACCCCGCCACGTGCCCATCATGCCGGGTTTGCCGACGATGGCCTCTTTCTCCGCGACCGCAGCCAGGATCGCCCGCATCTGTGCCACGATGGGATTATCGAGCTTCGCCTTGGCATTACTCGACCCGATCGTGGTCAGGTTGATCCCTTCCGCGAGTTGCTTGGCGTTGAATCGGCCGCACCCAACCCCGCCAATCCTCAGTTGGTATTCACCCACCTTGAGCCCGGTGATCTTTACCGTGTATTGGCTCAGTTCCAAAACCTCCGGGGCGATCATCAACGCGGGTCGGGCATCATCCGCGATCGGGAACGGCAGACACTCATCCAGGCGGTCGAACGAGACACTCGTTGCTGATGTCCTCAAGCCCGTCACGAGACACCCCTTGGCGTCCACCTGCCCGGCTTCCGCATCGACACTCACACTACTCACGAACCCCTCGGCCCCAAGGGACTTCAGGAGCGTGGCCGCCATCATCAGTTGCCCAGGGGGTCCGGGGTGGACGGGGTCGCCGGCGAGATTGACTCCCTTGGCCGGAGCCTTCTCTTGTGCAGCCAGGAACGCTCGGAGATGCTCGACACCTGAAAGCGAATCATCGCTGGCGGCGAGCTTCAAATCGGCAATCGTTGCCAGCATATTCTCGCGAGGCTTGTTCTTTCCCCAGACATCCACCAGCGCATGGAACTGGTCCGCGTAAGGGAGTTTCTCCTTCTCGGAGAACTCTTTCAGAGACTTGGCATACTCAGACAGGCGAAGGTTGCGGCCTGTAGCTTTAGCGAGCAGAGTACCGTCGTTCACCGGGCTGGCCGAGAACATCACAGGCCTCGCACCAACCTTGCGGATACGCTCGACCATCGTCCCCATGTTCTTGACGAACTCATCTGGCGGCGTGGTATTGGCGTCGTTCATTCCCAGTTCCACTGACACGACTGTCGGCTTCCATGCGGCAATGTCGGAGTCGAACCGGCTCAGTGTGTTTGGAATCGTGTGGCCGCCAACACCGGCGTTCCGAAATGCGAACTTCAACTTGGGGTAACGGGCGTAGCAGAACGCCTCGAAGTAATTCGTGTGGAGGTGCTGCGCGGTGATGCTGTCGCCTGCCATCACCCAAACATCGCCATCTGCGAGAGGAAATCGAGCGGGTTCGGCAGCGGGCGAACGGGTTATCAGAAATACGAGCAGCGAGACGCTGGCAATCGAGCAGACACGAAGCATGGCAGGTTCTCAGTTCGGCTCGGGACTGCGTTCGGCATCTCCAGTGATAGTAGCCTCGCGAGGGGCAAGTATCCAGAAGCAGGTCAATGGCAGCAGCCTTTCACTTCAACCGCCTTGGGCGGACTCGGAGGCACATCGTTCGCGGGGTTCATGTCAAAGAACCCTGAGGGCTTCAACAGGAAACCGATGTATGCGGTCGGCATCACGGGATAATCCTCGGGCCGGGGAATGTGCGTGTGGCCGAAGGTGTACCAGAACACCACATCGGTATTCGCGATCGGCCGGTCCGCCTCGGTCCACTTCATGAGGCCATCGCCACCCGTGCTCTGGTTGGGGTAGTCGCCTGCAGCGTACTTCTCACCCTCGGTGAACGGCGTCACCCAAACGTGGTGATTCACGAACCCGGCTCGCTTCCGCCACCATGCGTTGGGCGATGCGAACGGGACCGCGTTATCGCCCGGAAGGAAGCGATACCCCACGGGATCGCCCACCGCATTCGTAACGTGGGGGTTGATTATCTTCCAGGTCCGTGCCGTTTCGAGACTCAACTGACCGCGTGCCTCCTTCTCGGTTTCGAGTGTCGTGGCACGTGCCCGAAACGCATTCTCGGCCGTGTTGTGCTCGTCGATGGGGTCCGCAACAACGTCCAATCGCTGGACGGAATTCGCGGTGCCGTCCAGGTTGAAGTCGAGTCGCACGTTGAAGAAGTGCTGGTGGTTCGGGGCGTAGAGTTGCGGAGCGATCATCGTTCCGTAAGGCGGCTTCTCTCCAGGCTTCGCCGCCCCAAGCGACAGGATCCCCGTGAGCTTGATCTCGAACTGAATGTTGCCGTCCTGGTAGAGATACCAGAAGAAGCCATACTCGTAGTTCTCCACGGTGGACACGGACGAGATCACCAGACGCCGTGACCGCCGGACCTCTGGCGAATCAGGCAACCGGCGATCCGTGTGCTTCCAGAGGATGCCGAAGTCTTCCTCGTGCATGCAGACGGCGTTCGGAATTCGCAACGGGTTCCCGCGACTATCGCACAGGTTTGCGTCGAGATATTGAATGTGACCCAGGCAATCGCAGCCGAGTACGAGGCTGTTCGCACACATCCCCATGCCGTACTCGCCGACGTCGAACGCATTCTTCCGCACCTGCGTCGGGGTCGGGTCGCCATACGGGACAACCATTTCCGTGAGAGACGCACGGTAAAGGATGGTGCGTTCACGCCCCTGATCTCGGTATCGGATGTGGTGCAGCGTAAGCCCTTCGCGGGCATTGAACCCGACGACAAACGACCAGTTCTGCCACGAGACCTGATTCCCCTGAACGCTGAAACTCGGTCCTTCGGGTTGTGTGATGTTCAAAGGCTTGATGTCGCTTCGCTTGTCCGTCACACGATCCGCAGCGTAGTTCCCCGGTTGTGGCGGCAGCGGCCAGTGACCATACTCCTCCACGCGAATCACCTTCATCGCGTTGAGATCGACCACAGGGCGGATCCCTTCGATCGGTCGAACGTAGCCGTTATCGGTGGGGTCGCTGCGGAGGAAGCACAACGGTCGAGCAAGCCGCATCCCCTTCTCTTCCGCTGCCCCGTAGTAGCCCGCGCTCCAGATATCGACCATCACCAGTTTCGTATCCGTGATCCCGTACTGCTTGTTCAGAGCGGCAACAAACTCCGGACAGTTCAGCACCGCTTGTTCGCACTCGACCTGCTCGTCGATGGTCATCGTCGGCTGAACATCGGGGATGTGCTTGAACGTGGTGACGGCTCCACTCGTGATGTCTACTTCCGTCTCGAAGCAAGAGTTGGTCGCGTTGACGAACAGAACCACCGAGGCGAATCGCGGCAACGCCTCCCACGCCGCGCCTGCTCCCAGGACAGTCTTCGGTGGTTCTTTCAGCATCACACTGACGAACCGAGTGGTTGGTGTGACCTTCCCCGAGTCTCGCAAGACCTGGACAGCGATGGCGACTTCTGCCGCGGAAAGTGGCTCAAGTGGGTGACGTGGCATGTGATTCGGGGAGTTGAGATTTGTGACATCAAGACCGTGTGAAGGTACACAAAAACCCACCCGTCGTAACGGGTGGGTTCAGGCGAATCAGGTTCTGCAATGGCTCACGGCCCGATGGCGTTGCCGCCACGCTCGCCAGTCCGAATCCGGACCGCGTCTTCGAGCGGCAACACGAAGATCTTGCCATCTCCGATGGTGCCGGTCTCACCGGTGCGGGCCGAGTGAACGATGGCTTCGATCGTCGCCTCGACGAACGACTCGTTGACGGCGATTTCCAGCTTCAACTTGGGCACAAGCCGGATCTGGACCTCCGTGCCGCGGTAAACCTCGGTGTAACCGCGCTGGCGGCCGCACCCGCGGACATCGCTCACGGTCATGAGGTAAACATCTCGCTCCGCAAGAGCCTTCTGTACATCTTCCAGCTTCTCAGGACGAATGATCGCAACGACAAGTTTCATGGAATCGGTAGTGTGGTTGTGGGGTGGTAGGATCGTTGTGCGGCCGCCCAACGGGGCAACCGCACGGGAGGGCGGTCGCCCAACTTGGGCGACCGCTAACGGTCGGACAGTTCACTCACACTTTCACTGCCTTCACTTCCTTGCCGAGATGCTTCGTCAAGAGTGCCGAGAGGCGTTTGGCAACCTCTACCTGGTCGCCGCCACGGCAACGGAACGTCGTCCCTCGCACGGTGGTGACATACGGGTAGACCGCCAGGAAGTTCGGGTCTACGGGGTCATCCGAAGGCTGGCACAAGTCCGTCCAAACCTTCATGAGTTCGGTGGATTCGGTCCCGTTCACCTGGAGGTCGAATCGGCCGTTCCCCTTCGGAACGCTCGCGGCGCGAGGTTCGGTGCTGACAGCCGCTACGGATTCGGTCGCCCCGCTGAAGTCGAAGCCAACTTCGCCGTGTTCCGTTCGGTCAAGACCTTCCGCTTCGCCACGATCGTTGGTCTTGAAGTTGCCGAGAGTGATGGCCTGGGTAAGCACGCACAGAACAAGGCTCACGACAAATGCGAAGACCACCGAGAACACCGCAGCCTTGATCTGGATGGTGAGCTGCGACATCGGCGACTTCTTCTCGGCATCCTGCTTGTCGATGATCGGCTTGAGTGTGGTGATGTCGGCCAACATCGTGGTGACCGCGCCTTCGGCAACTCCCGCTTCATCCTGAAGCTTGATAAGTGGCTCCTTCTCCTTCTTCACCTTGTCCTTGGCTTCGGTCAGTGTATCAGCGAGAGCGTCGCGCTTGCCGACCTCGCCAGCGTCAAAGGCTTCTTGAGCAGCCGTCTCGGCCTTGGCCAGTTCTTCGATCTTGGGAGTCAGCTCCTTTTCCTTGTCTTCGGCCTTCTTCTTGGCTTCTTCGGCCTTCTTCTTCAACTCTTCCAGCGCAGGGCTGTCTGCCGGCTTGCCATCCTTCATCACAGGCTTGATCTTGTCGTACTTCGCTCGGTGTTCGCTAAAAGCGAGCAACCCGTCCACGCTGGCCGATTGAACCAAAGCCGAACAGAAGACACCCGTAAGCACCGCACCAACGAACCCACCCACACCGTGGACGCCGAAAGCGTCGAGCGAGTCGTCGTAGCCGAGGGCGTTCTTGAGCGACACAGCGATGTAGCAGATCACTGCCGCCGCAACGCCGATGCAAACGCCACCGCCGATGAACACGAATCCGCTGGCAGGGGTCACCGCGACGAGACCAGCAACAATACCCGAGGCCAGACCCAGTGCGGTCGGCTTGCCCTTGTGAATCCACTCGACAATCATCCACGCGAGGCCAGCAGCAGCGGCAGCGGCTTGTGTTGCGGCGAACGCAGAACCCGCCAACGCAGAGCTGTTCGTCGCACTACCGCCGTTGAATCCAAACCATCCGAACCAGAGGAAACCAGCCCCGAGTAGCGTGAGAACCATGCTGTTCGGGTGGGCAACCATCTTCGGGTAACCGTGCCGTTTGCCCAACACGAGGCAGCACGCCAGACCGGCCATACCAGCCGCAATGTGAACAACGGTTCCACCAGCAAAGTCGAGTGCGCCCATCTTCCCGAGGAACCCGATAGCGGCTCCACCTTGTTTTGCTGCCGGGATTGTGGTGTCAAACCAGTCCCATGCCCACACCATGTGTGCCAGCGGGCAGTAGACGAAAGTGACCCACAGGATCATGAAGATGCAGAACGGCCAGAACCGAATTCGCTCAGCAATCGCACCCGAGATCAGAGCCGGGGTGATAATCGCGAACATCCCCTGGAACATGACGTGAACGTAGACGGGGATGTCGTAAGCAGGGAGTTTGGTCGATGCTTCAATCCCCTTGAGGAAAACGAGATCCCAGCTCCAACCCACGAACCCACCGTTCTCAACTCCGAGCGCACTGAAAGTGATTACGGAAGGACCAAACGCGAGAGCGTACCCAAACCCCAGCCAGTAGACGCCGACTACGGCCAGTGCTGCCATGCTCTGCATCATTGTTGCCAGCACGTTCTTCCGGCGAACCATACCACCGTAAAACAGGGCAAGCCCCGGAACCATGAAGAGCACCAACGCGCTGGAAACCATCAACCAGGTTGTATCCCCTCGTTCTTTGCCTGTCGTCATCGCAGCTTTAGCATCAGCAGAGGCTGTCTCAACAGCTTTCTTGCCTTCCTCCGCACCTTTCTCAAGTGCGGTGATCTTCTCGCCGGTGGCTTTCGCGTCACCACTGCCAGCTTTGGCTTCGGTCGCGACCTTCTCGGCGGCCTCAGCCTTCGCGAGAGCATCAGCAGCGGACTTTTCCGATGCCTTCAACCCATCTTTCGCCTCTTTGGCGGCCTTCAGTGCTTCCTCAATCTTCGCCGCCGCCGCCTTTGAATCTTCCGTGGCCTTGGTTTTTAATTCCGCAAGTGCAGTTTTGAGGTCTTCCACGTCCTTCGGATTCACCACAACACGCGGTGGGGGGATGTCCTGCCCAGACTTCGGGCTTTGCGAGTGTGCCCGGTTCGTGGGCACGACGGCACACGCGAGGAGGAGACTCGCTGCGATCAGAATCCGACTGGAACTCATCAGTTCACCTTTCGGGGGAAGAGTTAGGCGTGAACACCCAAGAAAGCGGCATTCAAAGCGTGCTGGGTAATCATGCAGAACAACTGATTGCGCAATGCAGGTGAGGTGCCGATCTCAACAATATCTCAAGAATCACATATCTCTTTGTAAAATAAGAACTTGTGACATGCCATATTTCCCGTTGAGTATGACCTGGATTCCACCCTGCCCACTTACGCAGCTTTCCAATGCAAATATTTGTGGCACTGTTGCACTCTTTCAATGCTCACATCCTGTGCACATTCGCCGGGCACCTGTTACAACCGCACGAGCGCCCTCCCCGAAGCGCCCGTTCAAAGGCGAACCCCCTGATGGGGACCAAAGGTTGCAGAAATGATTTTCCCGTTGGTGAGCCGCAGGGATCGGCACAACAGAGCTCAGCCAAGCCGTCCACTCGTTTCCCACGAGTGGTCGGCTTGCGTATGATGTGCGACATTCCTCACATCTCCACTGCCGAGGTTTTCATGATGCAACTCAACCGCCGCGAATGGCTCGGAACCACGGTCGCATCACTTCTACCATCCACTGCCACCGCATCAACTGCTGCCAAACTCCCGCTAGGGTTTAGCCTCTACGGAATGAAGTCGCTCTCCCTCGCGGAGGCTCTGAAGGTCTGTCGCGACTGTGGCTACGATGGCGTGGAACTCGCCCTCATGCCTGGCTACCATGCTGACCCGGCGAAGCTCGCTGCGATGGAGCGCAGAGATCTCCGCAAGCGATTGACAGAGTCGAACCTGTCTGTGATGGGGTTCATGGAGAATCTGCCGATCCTGGGAGACGATGCTGCCCAAAAGATCAATCTGGAGCGATTGAAAGCCGCTGTTGAGCTTGCGAACACTCTGGTGCCCGATTTTCCACCGCCGATTGAAACTGTCCTCGGTGGCAAACCGGCGGAATGGGACAAGGTCAAGGAACGAATCGCCGATCGGCTTGCGGACTGGGCCGGTGTGGGGAAAGCAGGAAAGACGGTGATCGCCGTGAAGTTGCACGTTGCGAACGCGCTTCATACCAGCGAGGACGCAACCTGGCTCGTCAGACGGGTGAACAGCGAATGGCTCCGACTGGCGTTCGACTACAGTCACCTGGAATTGCGTGGGATTGCACTTGAGGATGCCGTGAAGGGGCTGATTCCACTTTCCGTGTTTGTTCACGTCAAGGATGCGCGGGGTAAGCCCGACAAGTTCGAGTTCCTGCTGCCGGGCGAAGGGACCACCGACTACGCGAAGTATGCGAAGCTGTTGAGTGCGGCCAGGTACACGGGTCCCGTTGTCGTCGAAGTCAGTGGCATGGTCAGTTCCAAAGCAAACTACGACCCTGTTGTGGCAGCACAGACCAGTTTCCGTGCCTTGAGTGTCGCGTTCGGCCGAACCGCGAAAGAGTGACGTGTCTTTCATCTCGGCACGCGAATAACCAGGCGTTTTGGCGTCTGCTCAGCGAACGTGCTACAATCCGGACAGGATCCGCCCCGCGAGACGCCCGCGATGAGCACGCCCACTTCCCCCGATGTGCCCGCGATTCTGGTTGTGGACGACTCACAACTTGAGCAGCGATTCGTTGCCAAACTCTTGGAATCTCAGGGTTCTTGGCGGATTATCTTCGCCAACAACGGAGTCGAGGCGCTGGCGGCCATTGGCCGCGAAGTCCCCGCTGTGGTCCTGACCGACATTCAGATGCCCCAGATGGACGGGCTCACGCTCGTCGAGAAGATTCGCGACCAGTTCCCTCAGGTTCCCGTGGTCCTCATGACCGGAGAGGGTAGCGAGCGGATCGCGGTCGAAGCGTTGAAGGCCGGAGCCGCCGATTACGTCCCCAAACAAGCACTCACACACGATCTCACTTCAGTCCTTGAGCGAGTCTTGTCGATCCGACAGGCCGAAACTCGCCGGTTTCGCGTACTTGCAGGTCTTACCCGTCGCAGTTCGCAGTTCATCCTGGAAAACGACCCTTCGCTTGTACCACCACTCGTCGCTCTGTTGCGCGACGACATGATCGAGATCGGCCTCTGCGACATCACGGGCGCAACGCGTGCGGGAATCGCGCTGGAAGAGGCGCTCCTCAACGCGATGTATCATGGGAATCTGGAAGTGAGCTCGGAACTACGTGAGAACGGTGACGACGCGTTCCACAAGCTGGCAGCTGAGCGACGCGGGCAGTCACCCTATCAGGCTCGGCGTGTACGTGTGGACGCGCGAATGATCCCGGGAAGCGCAACGTTTGTGATCGCGGACCAGGGGCCTGGTTTCGACATCTCGAAACTCCCCGACCCGGAATCCCCCGATTACATCCCCGGACCCAGTGGCCGCGGGATCCTCCTCATGCGGGCGTTCATGACCGAGGTACGTTACAACTCGACCGGCAACGAAGTCACCCTCGTCAAGACCGGTGACCACGGCGGAAAGTGCGACTGAGGTAGCTCCTCTGGCGGCGGTTACCACATCCTTGATGTACAATCCTCTTTGCCTTTCCAGTCCGTCGCCCCTTCTCTCTCGGAGCGATGTCATGAGCGTAACTCCCGACCGCCGCGGCTTTCTCGCGGCATCAACTGCCGGCGCTGGCAGCCTCGCATTCCTGAACCAACTCCCTCGGGTTTCCGCAGCTGAGGCGAAGCCCGATTCCAAGATCGTGAGGCTCGATTCGGGGATCGAACAGCTAGTTCGGCTCGTCGAAGAAACGCCACGCGACAAACTTCTTGAAGAAGTCGGATCGCGGATCAAGAAGGGGCTTGCCTATCGAGATGTGCTGGCGGCACTCTTCCTCGCAGGCGTGCGGAACATCCAACCGCGACCACAGGTCGGGTTCAAGTTCCACGCAGTGATGGCAGTCAACGCAGCCCATCAGGCATCGCTCGCCGGCCCGGACCGCGAGCGTTGGCTACCGTTGTTCTGGGCCCTCGACAACTTCAAGAGTGCTCAGGCTATCAACGCCACCGAGTCTGCGGGCTGGCGTATGAAGCCAGTCGATGAGGCAAAGGTTCCTCCACCATCGAAGGCCCGTGCCGCGTACATTGCTGCGATGGACAACTGGGACGTTGATGCCGCCGACACGGCCGTGGTGGGACTCGCCCGAAGCGCGACGCCGGGCGAACTGTTCGAGTTGTTCGCACGCTACGGCAGCCGCGACTTCCGCGACATCGGGCACAAGGCGATCTTCGTCGCGTGTTCGTTCCGGACGCTCGACGTGATCGGCTGGCAGCACTCCGAGCCAGTGTTGCGTTCCCTCGCGTACGCGCTCCAGAAGCACGACGGCAAGAACCCCGCGAAAGATGATCTGGAGCAGGACCGTCCGGGCCGGAAGAACGCTGAACGTGTTCGTACTGCAGCCGCTGCACAGGGGGCGCTCCCCGAAATCCCTCGCGAGTTGCTGACCGCTCTGCGTGCCGCTTCGGCCGACGAGATGGGAGCGAAGGTTGCAGAATTGACGGCCAAGGGCGCTGCACCGCGTGCGATCTGGGAGGGCTTGTTCCTTGGTGCCGGGGAACTCCTCATGCGGCAACCCGGTATCATCGGGCTGCACACACTGACCGCACTGAACGCCCTGCACTATGCACACCAGACCGTCGCAGCGGACGACACACGCAAGCTGTTACTTCTGCAAGCGGCGTCGTTCCTGCCGATGTTCCGCGAGGCGATGAAGACCCGCGGCAAGGTCGGAGACGCGAAGATCGACGAACTGGGGCCGCGCGACGAGAAGGCGTTGTTCGGTGTGGGCGATGTGTACAAGGAAGTAAGCAAGAATAAGGAGACAGCCGCTCGCACCGCAATGAGCTATCTCAAGGCCAACCCAGACGGTGCGAAGGAACTCACTGACGAAGGCCGACGACTGATCTTTATGAAGGGGACCGACGCTCACGATTACAAGTTCAGCACAGCGGTACTCGAAGACGCAGAAGTGATTTCACCTGCGTGGCGTGATCGCTTCCTGGCTGCGAGCCTGTTCTGGATGAAGGGTTCCGAAACGCCCGATTCGCCGCTCGTGAAACGCACACACGCGGCGTTGGCTTGACCAGCAAAGTCGGCGACTCGTGGAGCGAGTCGCCGACACATCACGAAACGATTTGCTTCCGCCGTTTGATGTAGTCCCAGATCACATAGCGATCGAGATCGCGGCCAGCGGTGAAGATCACGCGGCCCTTCGTGCTCTCCGCAATCTTGTACGCGAACCGCACATCCTCTTCCGACTGGTTCCAGTTGCTCAGCAAGAAGATGTTGATCGTGATCCCCTCGCGGGCGCAAAGCAGCGCCTCGCGCATCGTCGCTTCTTCTGTCCGTGGGTCCGGCGGGTAGAGCATGAACAGAGTGCTGCCTTCGAAGTGGGCCGTCGGCAGCCCGTCCGTGATGAGCACGACTTGACGGTTCGGCGTGTCCTGTGCCGACAGGTATCGCCGGGCAGTTTGGAGCGCGTGCTGGATGTTCGTGAAGTGTGTTGGAATCCGCAGTTCGCTCACGTCAGGATTGCTCATATCGGCCTTGAGCCGCACGACCGGGCTGAAGATTGTCACCGGCTTCGGCATCAACCCCGCGACTTCCGAGATGTGCCGGGGCTTGGCGAACGTGAACATCTCCACGAACTGAAGGAAGTCGCCGGGGTACTCGGAACGGATCAGCCCTTCGAGTGCCAGGCCCATGCGTTTCACATTCACATACTGCCCGTCGTAACGCATCGACCCGGACATATCGAGTAGCACGCACGTCGCGGCCTTCGGCGTAACCCGCGTGCGATGAATCACGATGTCGTCGGGCTTCATCCGCACGGGCAACCCAGGCCCGTTCCGCAGCAGCGCGTTTGTCATGCTCGCGGGAATATCCATCTGCGCGACGGAATCGCCGAACTCGTACGGCTTCGTCTTCGGCGATTCGACCGCACCCTCCCCCGCAACCGCGTCGGGATGTCGGCCGGTTCGCGATGCCTGCAAGTCGCTGAAAATCTTCGTCAGCACCTTCGACTGGAACAACCGTAGTGCCTTCGGCGTGAGGCGATACTTCCCCTTGCCGTCTCCCTCCAGCCCCTGCTTCTCGGCTTGCTCGCGGAGGTAATCTTCGACTTGCTGTTTTAGAGCCGAGAGCTTCTCCATGTCGCCCGGCTCGGAATACTTCGCCAACTCCTCCATGTCGATGATCGCAAGCTGGGCGGTTTGTTTGGCTTCTTCGAGTTGCTTCAGCAGTTTGTCGATCGTCTCCAGCTCTTCCTTGATTTCGAGCGCCTTGGGCACGTCCATCTTTTCGCGGCCGGTGAACTCGTACTTCGCGGCGAGTTCATCGACCTGATACTTTTCGCCGAGCAGTCCGACGACGAGAACGAGTTGCCGTGCGAAGGGGTTCGTATCGTCACCGACCTGAAAGTAGAGCGATTCGAGGTCAGCGAGTTGTTCCTGCTTTACCGCTTTGTTGTACGCCTTGTCGAGCTTCGGTGGTGGCGTGAGCTTCCTGGCGATCTCGCGGAAGCTGTCGGCCGCGAGTTTCTTGGCGTGCTTGGTTTCGTAGGTCGCGAGGATCTTGCGTTTGCGTTCGAGGAGCATCTGCTTAATGGCGTTGATGCTTGGCCCGAGGCCGGCGATCTGCGATGGGTCGAGATGAATGGCGTTGGCGAGTTGTTCCTCAGTGAACTCGTCGTTGCCGCCATACGCGAGCATGTGCTCCATCAGCGGAGACACCATATCCGGCGGCGGTGCCGTCGGACTGGGGAAGTGAACGGGGTCATACTTCTGGTACGTGTGGACAATCCCACCAGGCGTCTCGCGTTCTTGCTCGCTCACATTGATTCCTCACCGTTAGGGCCACCCCATTCTAGACGAGACACAACCGACGATGTTCACGTCTCGTATGTAATGTGGCCGTGGTGGGCACCGCGGCTAATCTGATCGGTCGCGTAGAGCCCTGCCAGCACGAACTCCGCACAACTCGCACGCATCGCGTCGGTCGTGCCCGCATTCACCTCGAACGCCTTCTCCCACGCTTTCGGGATTCGCTTGAGGCGCTTCGCGTACTCGGCACTCGGCAGCATGTCGCCAACCTCGATCTTCACGCCCTTTCCGAACGCAGTCGCGATCTCTTCAAGCCCGTGCTTATCGACATACTCTTCAAATACCACACGAATCGCATCGGCAATGATCGACTCCAACACCTGCTTCTCGGACATCTGGTGCGAACCCATAAGGTCGAGTTCGAGCTTACCGATACTCGAAGTCGGCAGGTGACCCAGGTCGCTGATTCGCGGCACGGCTGGCTTCTCGCCAAGCCGCACACCGCGATGCTGAGCCGAAGCTACCATCGTGCGGTAGTTGGCGATGCTGAACCGGGCACTCACACCACTCGCATGATCCACGTACTTGCTCTTGCGAGCACTCACGCTGATCTGCTCGATGATCTCCTTCATGAAGTACGGAACCACCACGGGGAACTCGCCGCCCGATTCGAGAGTTGCTTCCTGCTCCATGATCTCAATGCCGAGAGCCCGCTCTTTCGGGTAGTGAGTTTGGATCAGTGAGCCGATGCGGTCCTTGAGTTGCGGGATCACCTTGCCGGAGCGGTTGAACGTCGTCGGGTTTGCGGAGAACAGCACCAGCACGTCGAGATCGAACTGAATTGGATAACCGCGAATCTGCACGTCGCGTTCTTCAAGAATGTTGAACAGACCGACCTGAATCAGTTCGTCGAGTTCTGGGATTTCGTTCATGGCGAAGATGCCGCGGTGCATTCGCGGGATGAGCCCGAAGTGCAGGGCGTCCTCGGCCGCCATGCTCGTGCCCATTGCGAGCTTCGCCGGATCGATCTCACCAATCACGTCGGCGAACTTGGTGCCGGGGGCGAGTCGCTCCGCGTAACGTTCCTTGCGGTGCCACCACGCAATCGGAACCTGCTCGGGTGGAGCGTTGCGAAGCAGTTCCTTACCAGCACGGGTGATTGGCTTGAATGGGTCTTCGTGAACCGGGCTGCCGAGGATGTCGAGGTATGGTATCTCTTCGTCGAGAAACTTCACAAGCGACCGCATGAGGCGGCTTTTCGCCTGTCCCTTCTCGCCCAGAAAGAGCATGTCGTGCCCAGCGAGCACGGCGATGCTAATCTCGGGGACAACCGTGTTCTCGTAACCCACAATGCCTGGAAACAGCGGGGTGTTCGTCTTGAGTGCAGTCAAGAAGTTGTCACGAAGTTCTTGTTTGACGGATTTCGATTGCCAGCCACTCTCACGGAGTTGCTGGAGGTTGCTTGGCCGGGGTGTGGTCATGGGTGGTCCTTGCTGGCCGTGCGGGTCACTCCAGCATTCTAGACCGTCCGACGTTCTCAGAACAAACCTGCACCGAGTATGATGGCATCGCTAACAAATGACCACTGAGGTGGGAGACGGATTCCGTGATGCTTCTGCTCGATCCCGAAAAGCCTGCTGAGTGCGCACCGGATGTGTTCGCACGCGTCTGGCGAACCACGCTCGATCAGCCCGGATTCGCCGTCTTGCGGCTGTCACATTCGGTTGGGTCGCACGAACTGCGCCGTATCATGTTCGCACTCTTTGAGGCCTTCCCGGTGCGGTTCGTCCCCGAGCGATTGGGTCGGTTCGATCAACAGGTGAGTTCGAAGTTCCATCGAGATGGCGCACCACCCGAGTCGTTCCTGCTTCTGGGTTACGAAGCAAGCCCTGTGCGGAGTCGCATCTTCATCGCCGATTCGAGCCGGGCCGCGATCGAAGCTGAAGTCCCGCTGCCAGCGTTCGTGGCGCGGTACAACCCGATGTTCCCGGTTGGGGAGGCAGTGTACCACCCCTTCGTGACCGAGTTGGAATTGCCACATGGAGAACCGTACATCGTCGCGATCAACAACAGCCTGCTGCCGTTCGCGCCCAGCGCGGCGAACCCGCTCGGTGTCCTCCACAAGGCGATCATTGACGAACCCGACCCCACGAACCATCGGGTGATTAACTCGGTCGGGTTTATGCCAGCGGGCTACCCGTCTCCGAAATCTGCTGCCGAAGTGGAACGCTTTCTCACCCGCACCGATTTGGATTGATTCACATGGAAGCTGGACTGCCAAATTCGCACGCCCAAAACGTCCATGCCCCGCGTGTTGTGCTCGTTTCTTGCGCCGAACTTGGGGGCTCGCCCACGACCCCGGACGAAGTGCGTGTCTGGGTGATTCCCCTCGACAACCCACCGGCGAACGAAGTCGAATTGCGGGAGTGCCTGACTGACGAGGAGCAAGAACGGGCCGACCGGTACAAGATCGCCAAGCCGCGGCACCAGTTCGTGACGGGTCGTGGTTTGGTGCGGCAGATCCTTGGCAACTGCCTCGGAATCGGACCACGGGATGTTCCCATCACATACACCGGTGCTGGCAAGCCAATCCTTGCCTCCGGCGGTTTGCACTTCAATGTCACCCACACCGATGCAATCGCATTGATTGCGTTGGCGAACAGCCCGGTCGGCGTCGATGTTGAGCAAGTTCGGAAACTCGCGAACCCTGCCGGTCTGGTCGAGCGGTTCTTCTCTGTCGCGGAATGCGCCGCATACCGCAAATTGGCACCCGAGTGGCAGATGAGAGGGTTCTTCCGTGCCTGGACATGCAAGGAAGCCATCATCAAAACAATGGGGATGAGCGTGACAACGCTGAGCGAGTTCGATGTGGAGTTGGACCCAGAACGGCCACCCGTGCTGCTTGCAGCGAGACACCCCGAACTCGTTGCGAAGAGGTTGACACTCTCAGCCTGGGAACCCGCGACCGGATTCGCGGGCGCGGTTGCACTGTTGAGCTAACTGATGCCGCCAAAAAGCAAACCCCCGGCAAGCCGGGGGTTTGGTTGATGCACTTCTTTGATCAGTTGCCAGGGTTCATTGGCATCTCGACGCTATTCACGCGGTTGAGGTATGGCGCGGTCGCCTGGTTGAGTTTGTCAACAGAAAGGTCGAGTTTCACACGGTAGCCCATCCGGGGGAAGAAGTCCTGGAACTTCACGATCGCGACCCCCTTGTCTCGCCCGGACTTCACGGCCTCTGTCATGGATGCGATCAGCTTGGTTTTGTCATCCCGGTTCGGATCGTTCGCAGCGTTCGCGGGGTACCAACCTTCCACAAGGTAGCGGGTCTGTTCGGTGATTTGACCAACCCACTTACGGGTCTTCATGTCGTAGTAGGCATCAACAGGAATCCCCATGCGGGCAAGGTCGCGAATCACGGATTCGATGTCGTCCGAGCCGTCGCCGTTAACATCGAAGATCCCCACGAGGGCGATGTGGTCAGCGGTTCCCTTGCGCCAGACCGAGTTGTAAAGGAGATCGCCAGGGGCGGCCCCATCGCGAATCGGGTCGAATTCCTGAGTGATGCGGCAACGTGACAGGTGAGGACCAACGACATCGATCACCTCGATCGTCGCCTTCTCCACGAACCGTTCGACGTTCTTGTACTGACCGCGTTCATCGGGAATCCGCATGATGCGAACCCGCGACTGCCGGCCTTTCTCCTGGTAGTCGTTTGGCAGAACCGTGAAGGTGAGCCCAGGGCGAACAAGGTCAACTGAGCCGAGGTTGATCTCGACGACCCCCTGCTCGGGGCGGCGAAGGATCTTTCCCTGAGGCTCCTCGAACTGGAACTGATTCACCTGATTCTTGGCTCGGTCCTTGATGTAAACAGCAATCTGCTCTTGCAGACCCGTGATCATATCCTTCTGCCGCTTCTGATCGCGTTCGAGCTTACCCTTTTCTTCCATCACCGTGTCGAGTGCCACGCGACCGTCTGCTTCGTCCTTGATGAACTTCTGCTTGCGGCCCTCAAAGAGTGCGATCTGTGCCTTGAGTTTGGCGTCGAAGTCGGCGGGAAGCGCTTTTGCAACCGTCGAAAACTCATTCCGTGCTGCTTCGAGGGTCTTCAGGGCGGCCACGATGTTACCCACTTCCGTCTTCCACAAATCTGCGGTCTTCTTTTCCTCGACCTTTGCCGCATCTCGTTCCTTGACGGCTTCCTTCACGGCTTCGACGAACGACTTGGTCGGCGCCTCGCCGATCTTCCCTGTTTCGTCCACACCCCAAACCTGGAGTTCTGCGGGGAGCTTGCTGGAGTCTTCCAGGCCGAGTTTCTTCGCGAGTTCCGTGTTGATACGCTTCAATTCGATGGAGAGTTTGTCCCCAGCTTTGTGATCACCCATGAGAAGCGTCTTATCTTCCGCATCGTCCACCCCGAGGTAGATTCGATACAAGCGAGAGTTCAAGTCCGATTCCTTGACGAGAGCCCGGGCTGCGGCGGCATCCTTTTTGGCGTCTGCCACACTGGCAATCTTCGCTTCGCGGTCGGCGAATTCCATGTACCACAGCACACCGAATGCGATGGTAGTGAGAACGAAGAACACCAGGGCAAACACCAACGGCATACTCGTTTCTTTGGTGGCTGCTGCTTTCTTGGCCATGTGTTCCTCGTCGTCGGGTGCGAAGGCCTGTTGATATGCGGGGGCGGTGCATTATACACCGCTACCTCACACTTGAGCATAAACGAGCGCGGACTTGAGTCAACTCGAAAGGATGGTCAACCAACCGAGTTGACGGCGGTTGTGCCGGCTGCGCCGATCATGCTGAAGAATCGACGGTGGTTGCGTAATCCTGTTTCATGGAATTTTCGTTCGGGGTTGCGAATCCCACACCCCAGGAGTTTCGTTCGCAGTTTCATAGGGGTATACTCGCAGCATGCACTTCACGGACGAACAACCCTTTCTGGACGCGATCTTCGCCCGGTATCACGACGATGGGCCACGGTTGATGTACGCCGACTTCCTCGATGATTCCGAGGAGCCGGAGCGGGCCGAACTGGTCCGCGTACAACTCGCGCTCGCCCGGTTGCGGGATGACCACCCGAGACGTGCCGAACTCGCCGAGCGACAGGCGGAACTTCTCACGGCGCATTCCGCGCAGTGGAGCGAGCACCTGGGTCATCTGGTCGCGGGGGTTGAGTTCCGCCGCGGCGTGCTCGATTCGGTTTCCATGAACGCGGAGACGTTCATCTCCGCCGGCGATGAGTTGTTTCGGCTCTGTCACGTGAGACGACTCAGACTCCTCGATGCGTCACGGATCATGGAGAAGTTGACCGCGTCGCCGCTGCTTTCGTCAGTCCGCGAACTCGACCTGTGCGGCAATGAATTGGGCAACGGTGGCACGAACCTTCTGGTACGATCACCATACCTGAAGCACCTCGACTCACTCGATCTCGGATTCAACGGGTTGGACGACAGCGGAGTGAATGCCCTCGCCCGTGCCAGCACGCTCGTGAACCTGACATCACTGTCGCTCAACGACAACACCCAGATCACCAGTGCCGGTATCATCTCGCTGAGCGAGTCTCCCTTCTTCGCGGCCCTGACAACACTTGACCTCGCGGGGAACGACATCGACGACGCGGGAGTTCGTGCCCTCGTGGCCGGGAAAATGCTCCCACGGCTCCACACACTACGGCTCAGGGGAAACCCGATCGACGATGGCGGTGCGGTGTCGCTCGTCGGATCGACGTTGCTTGCGCGGATGCTATCACGCTTGCCACACCTCGAACTGCGTGTCAATGCGATCGGAGCCGACGGAGCGGTGGCTCTCGCACGGAGCCCTGTGCTTGCCCGATGTCAGTACCTTGACATGACAGGAAACAGCATCGGCGACCACGGCTTCGCGGCAATCGTCGCCTCCCCGCACCTGTCAAATCTCCACACACTCAAGCTTGCCAGCAACCAGATTACCGACGCCGGACTGTCCGCAGTACGGGAGAAACTGCCGAAACTCCTGGGGCATCTCCGCGTTTTCGACCTCGGAGGGAATCGGCTTACACGCCACGGCCTTGCGCTTCTCCACGGCGCACGAGGGGAATCGGGTGTCGTTCTGGATGTGTCCAACAACGTGCAATCTGTTGCGGGCGGCGAGGTGCCTGTGTCGGTTGCCGACGTGGTGCCGGGTGTGCTTCAAGGAGTCTCCGAAGCCGCGGAGCTTCGTCGCCGCATCTCCAACCCTAGAAGCCTCCCCAACTCGTGACGGCAACCGCTTCGATCAGACTCAACCCTGAGTTGCTTAACGGATCGTCACTCCTGTGCTTCTTTCCATTCCGCACTCCAATTCCGATAATCTCGTTTGGGTAATCCCTTGTTCTTGGAAGCGTTCATTATGAACAATGCCTGCCCAAGTTGCGATGCGGTGTACGCGGTGTCCGCCAAGGACGTCGGTCGCAAGATCAGGTGCAAGAAGTGTGGTACAGCCTTACGGGTTGACGACTCCGGACTCGTTGAGGACGCGGATGCCGCAGATCCTGCCGCTGAGGGCGATGCTGGCGAGGCCGTTCAACCCCGTAGCAAGCGTCGATTCTCCAGCGGAGAAGGTCGAGCCAAAGCAGCCGAGTTCATCAACAAGGTGGGCGGAATCCCGACAGCCCTGTTCGGATTCGGCGTGTTCCTGACGATCTGGTTCTTCTTCCAACAGACGATTTCTGCCCCGAACGGCGCCTCGGACAACCGGGCCAAGGCTGCCGCGCTTCGGGTTAAACTCGAGCAAGACCAGGAAATCCGCAAGGCGGAAGGCGACGCACCCGAGCAACCCGAACTCGATGCGGACCCGAAAACGCTGGAAAACTACTCCAATGCCAAGAAGGAGTACGATAAGGCACTCGCCAAGAAGCGGAAGGATATCGACAAGAAGTACAAGAAGCCGCTTAACGAAGCGAACGACGACTACACCCTCACCCAGATTGGTAATGCCCGCGGGGTGTGGTGGGATCAGTACGGGTTGATGTTCGGGTTCCTGTTCCTGTCCTTCGGGTGCATCGCGTACCTCCGCACCGACGGCAATCTGGTGCTGCGAATCGTGGCGGGAGCGATCCTGACGCTCCTGTTCCTGGTCGTGTTCGCGAAATTCAGCGGGTGCAGTCGTTGATCCTGACGTGACGGCAGCGCGGGCGGTCCGTACTCTGTACCCGACCCGCTGACCGCCCGCAGGAGATATGCAATGCCTGAGTCCAGTATCGACCCGTTGACCCCAAAATACCGCCGTGTGCTACTCAAATTAAGCGGTGAGTCGCTTGGGCACGGCGGCAAGTCCGGGATCAGCCTGGACGAGACAAAGGCAATCGCCGAACAACTCAAGCGGGTACACGCTCGCGGAGTACAACTCGCCGTCGTCGTCGGCGGCGGGAATATCCTCCGCGGCGCACAATTCACCGCCGGCGGCGAAACCATCAAGCCGGCCACCGCAGACTACATGGGGATGCTCGCAACCGTCATGAACGGGCTTGCGCTCCAGGACACGCTCGAAACGATGAATGTCGAAACGCGGCTTCAGTCCGCCGTTCGCATGGAAACGGTTGCGGAACCATACATCCGCCGTCGTGCGATCCGCCACCTCGAAAAGGGCCGCATCGTCATTCTGGCTGGCGGCACCGGCAACCCGTTCGTGACGACCGACACCGCCGCGGCCCTTCGTGGAACGGAGTTGGAAGTCGAAGTCGTGCTGAAGGCGACCAAGGTTGATGGCGTGTACGACGTCGATCCTGAGAAGAACGCCCACGCCGTGAAGTACGATCGACTCACATACGACCGCGTGATCCGCGATGGTTTGCGGGTCATGGACATCGGGGCGTTCGAGATGTGCAAGCAGGCCAAGCTCCCGATCATCGTGTTTGATTACAAGCGAGAGAACGCCATCGAGAAGGCCATCGCAGGTCACTCCATCGGCACTGTCGTCGGCGGTTAGAGTCGGGGGCGAGAGCGATCCCGCCGAGTGGTGGTTGAGGTCGAGTCTCGCCCCTTTTGTCGCTAGAATTCCTGATAACCCTGACCCGTGAACTCTAACCCCTCACGAAGTATGAACGCTCCGCAGATTCAGAAGGACGCAGAAGACCGCATGGAAAAGGCTTTCGACGTGTTCCGGAACGACCTGAAGTCGGCCCGGACCGGTCGCGCCTCCCCGCAAATGCTCGACGCACTTCGAGTGGATAACTACGGCACCATGTCCCCAATCCGCGACATGGCCTCCGTGACGTGCCCGGACGCCGCAACAATCGTCATCAAGCCGTACACGGCCGATAGCCTGAAGGAAATTGAAAAGGCAATTCGATCGAGTGACCTGGGCCTCGCGCCAAACAACGACGGCAAGGTGATTCGCCTCAGCGTTCCGGCCATGTCCGGCGACCAGCGGAAGAAGATCGTCGCGCAGGTCAAGAAGTCTGCGGAAGCCGCGAAGGTGTCGTGCCGAAACATCCGCCGCGACGGCAACAAGCACTACGACGACGCCGAGAAGGCGAAGACGATGACCGAGGACGACCGCGACAAGGGCAAGATCAAAATGCAGGACTTGCTCAAGACCTACGAGAACAAGATCGATGCCCTCGCGAACGCGAAGGAAAAGGAAGTGATGGAGCAGTGATTATCGAACTGTAAATCGCGTGAGCCGCTAGCGGCCGCCCCATCGGGGCGGCACCACAAGGACTTAACCCTTGGCCGACATCGAGAATGGAAAATTGACCACCATCGCGGAGAAACTGCTCATCGGGCAGTTTCACCGCCACGTCTTCCTGTGCATCGGCGAAACCTGCTGTTCAAGCGAGGTCGGACTGGCTGCGTGGGACGCGCTCAAGGGTGAATTGAAGGACCGCAACCTCTCGCTGGCGACCGGGCCAGCCGCGTGCTATCGGACAAAGGTCGGGTGCCTGCGAATCTGCGCGGGTGGTCCAATCATGGTCGTGTACCCCGAAGGAACGTGGTACGCAGGCATGACGGCAGACCGAATCCCACGCTTCGTCCAAGAACACCTCGTTAACGGCAAGCCAATCGAGGAATGGATCATCGCCCGCAACCCGCTCCCGAATGACGCACCCACGAATCGCTCGTAGGCGTCTTCTATGGCAGGGTTGCGTTATGCCGTTGCAGTTTTGTAGCGGTGCGTCGGAACGGGTCGGCCCGGGCGAAGACTCTGACTTGTCCGGAACTCTGCGTTCACCTTCACTTTCGCACACTCAGCCGCGACAACCTTTCGCACCTCAGTTTCAAGCACTGCGGGGTCGATCGCCACTCGCGCGTTCACGATCAAGTCGGCTTCGAGTGGTGTGATGTTCGACGGCAGCGACAACTTGGCATCCGTGTTATTGCTCACCACGTTGCCGACAGCGAACGCGCCGGCGTCGTCCATCCCAATGAGCTTGAGGTGTGCCACCTCGCCACCGAGCGTGCGGCAGACAGTTGCGAGTTCCGCGAGGATTGCCGTGAGAAGGGCGTCCAGATCGAAAGTATTTTCGGAGGTAAGCCGGGCAGTCGCGTTCAGCCAGCCGAGTTCGGCTTCGCCCTCAGCATAGGTGTCATAGTCGATCTCCAGAATCTTCCGGCCGAATCCGCCCGTCTGAGCGAGCAATTCCGTGAGAGCATCGAACCCTGCGCCGGTCGCGGCGCTGACCTTCAGGACCGGCGTGCCTGGGAACTGCTCGCCCACAAGTTTCACCAACTCGGTTTGCTCCTCGGGCGTCAGCTCGTCGGCTCGATTGATGAGGATGGCGTCGGCTTCTTCGAGTTGTTTCTTGAAGATGTACGCGGCCTTGGGGCTGAAGCCGCCGGCTTGCTGGTTCTTCAAGATACGTGTGCCGTGACTCGGTTTGAACAGAACTGCGTAGGGCGCGACCGCGAACTGCCCCTTGTACAAGTCTTTCAGTGGTTGAATGACGGTCGCGACGAGATCGGTGCAACTTCCGACCGGCTCCGCGAGGATGACGTCGGGCCGTTCGGAATCTTGTAGCGATCCAACTCGCGACACGAGATCATCGAAGCGGCAACAGAAGCACGCACCGGGGACTTCCTCGACAGCAAGCCCTTGACTGCGGAACGTGTTGGTATCGACGAGATCGTGAGCTTGATCGTTGGTGACGATGCCGACTCGCTTGCCCTGACTTGCATACATCCGAGCGAGCCGACCGAGGGTTGTCGTTTTCCCTGCGCCGAGGAAGCCGCCAACCATTACGAATCGTACCGTCATTAGTAGAATCTCCGGGAACGTCGGGTCGAGAGTCAGTTTAGCCCCTTACCCCTCAAAGCCCACCCATCGCCATCGGCGGGCGTTCCATCGTCATGAAGCCAATCCGCCTGATGACGCTCGCACCGGGGCACTTCCACGCTGCCCTCATCCAGAAGCGGATGATTCCAGGGGTCGCAACCCGGAACTACGTATACGCGCCGCTCGACGCCGACACGGCTACCTACGTCGAGAAACTCGCGTCGTTCAACAATCGCCAGGAGAACCCCACCACGTGGGAGATCGACCTGCGTGCCGGACAAAACTGGGTCGAGCGATTCCACCGCGAACAACCCGGTAACGTCGTCTTCCTTTCCGGCCGCAATCGCCCCAAGATCGACCTCATGCGACTTGCGGTATCCAACAACCTCCATGTGATCGCTGATAAGCCGTGGGTCGTTGAGTTCACGGATTTCCCGAAGATCGAAGAACTGTACCGGGAAACCGATCTGCGCGATGTACTGGTATGCGACGTTATGACAGAGCGGTATGAGGTGACCAATCAACTGGTCCGCGAGTTAGTGCGTGATCCGTCAATCTTCGGAAAGTGGCAAGTGGGAACGCCCTCGAAGCCTGCACTGAGTCTCGAAAGTCGGCACTACCTCATGAAAACCGTGGCGGGTCAGCCACTTGTGCGACCATGGTGGTGGTTCGATTCTGGAGTTGCTGGTGAATCGCTGGCAGATGTAGGTACGCACCTCGCCGACCTGGCACTCTGGTTTGTGTCGCCAGATCGGATGATTAACTACCGTTCCGACATCCATCACCTCGCGGCAGAAAGCTGGCCACTGCTGCTGTCGGAAAACGAGTTCTGTGCCGTGACCGGACTGGCCGGGTATCCGCCGCAACTTACTTCGCGAGCCGTGAACGAACAGCTCTACTACGCAGGGAACAACACGACCACATTCACACTCTCCGGAGTGCATGTAAAGATCGCAACCCACTGGGAATTCGAGGCACCCACGGGCGGTTCGGACACACACACGATGATCGCACAAGGGACACAGTCACGGGTCGAGGTGCGGCAACAACCTGGCAACCAACCCGAGGTTTTTATCACCTCGCTAAACCCCGCCGATCACCAGGAGTTGCTCCGTCGCCTTTCGAACAAGTGCGAGTTGATGCGCGGCCGTTTACCGGGGCTGGCGGTGGTGGAGGTGAACTCCGACATTCACCTCCAGATCCCCGATAAGTTACGCACGGGCCACGAGGAGCACTTCGCGATGGTGATGGATGAGTTCGTGCGGTACTTCCACAATCCGCGAGCCGTCCCCGCGTGGGAACGAGCAAACACCCTGGGGAAGTACTACATCACGACGAAGGCGGTTGAGATGGCACGCGACAAGCCGCCTGTGTAGGAATAAACCTCCGTGTCGGAGTTATGCATCCGCGCCCACAGGCCATGTTTCACGCGGTTCCCACCCGAGCACGTCTTTACTTGCGGTCAAATCGTAGCGTTTCTGATGCGTGAAACGGCTCGTTGCATACAAGATTGCGAACGGTGGCAACTGATTTGTCTCAACCGTAGCAGCGAAGAAGCGGCCCGCATCGCCGGGGCTCAGAAACACGTCCTGAAATAGCTCGCTCCCCCGAATCTCGGCGACCTGCCCGGCATCACGCGGACACCAGCCGAGCCGCACCGCCAGCACCGCGATACCGTGTTGCCTGGCATACACTTGCCCGAGCGCTTCGAGAAATACCTTCGTGCAAGCGTAGAGATATCTCGGTCGCGGCGGAGACTCAGGCGTCACAGGGATGTTGCCGTCGCGCAGGTGCCCGTCGATCACCTGCCCCGTGCTCGCGAGGATCACGCGAGGAATGCCCAGCGAACGGGCGGCTTCCATCACCTGATACGGCCCGATGATGTTGTTTGGCACCAGCTCCGATACGAAGTTGTCGCCGTCGTTGGGCGGAGTGCCTCGCGGGAAGTGTGCGTCGTCGGGTGTCGCCGCGAGGTGAATGATCGCGTCCACTCCCGTCGCCGCACGCCGCATAGCATCAACATCGGTGAGGGTGCCAACGATGGACCGCTCCGCCGGTAAGCCGGGTGTGGCACGGACGTCGAAGCCCGTGACGATGTGACCGCGTGCAACAAGCTCAGCAACCGCGGCCCTTCCGATCCGGCCTGCCGAGCCCGTGACAAGAATTCGCTGGGTGGTTTTCATGGGGTCGTTGTATCGGCAGCCGAGTTGATGTGTCAAAGCGAAACGGTTTCCCCTGAACCACGACCTCGGTATACTGCGGCAGAACCTCACCCCCGGGATCTCACCATGAACCGCCGTGAATTCGTTGCCGCTTCAGCCGCCGTCGTACCGTTTGCACTCTCACACGCCGAGGAAAAGCCGATGCTCCCCATCGTCGATACGCACCAGCACCTCTGGGATCTCGAAAAGTTCAAGCTCGCCTGGTTCGACCCGAAGACCCCGGAAGGTAAAATTCTCGGCCACAGCTTCACGCCCAAGGAGTACGCCGAGGCCACCAAGGGCGTCGGCGTCGTGAAGGCCGTGTACATGGAAGTCGATGTCGTGCCGGAGCAGCAGCAGAAAGAAGCGGACTACATCATCGAGTTGTGCGAGAGCAAGAAAACGCCAACCTGTGCGGCAGTGATCTCGGGCCGGCCGAATTCGGACGGGTTCGCGAAGTATGCGAGCCAGTTCAAGGGAAACAAGTATGTGAAAGGGATCCGCCAGGTACTCCACGTCAAGGAAACGCCTGCGGGCTACGCGCTCGACGAGAAGTTCGTGAAGGGGATCAAGCTCCTGGGCGAACTCGGACTGAGTTTCGATCTGTGCGTGCGGCCAGCGGAACTCCCAGACTTCGCGAAGCTGGTCGATCAGTGCCCGGGTACGCGGTTCATCCTCGATCATTGTGGCAACGCGAACCTGAAACACACACCGGCCGAGCGCGACCAGTGGAAGAAGGACATGACCGACATCGCCAAGCGCAAGAACCTCGTGTGCAAGGTGAGCGGGTTCATCGCGAGTGCCCCGGGACGCGGGAAATGGACACTCGACGACCTCGCCCCGATCGTCAACCACACCCTGGACTCGTTCGGCCCGGACCGCGTGATGTTCGGCGGCGACTGGCCCGTCTGCCTGCTGGGCGTCGAGAAGTACGCCGACTGGGCAACCGCGTTGCAATCCATCGTAAAGGATCGCCCCGAGGAGCAGAAGAAGAAGCTGTTCCACGACAACGCCGTGAAGTTCTACGGGCTGTGATCGGTGTACCGAGTGAAAGCGTGAGCGGGCGAGGTTCTGTCTCGCCCGCTCGGTTGTTGCGGAATACTGCCTTGGGTTATCTCACTTTCCGCCGCGAACCAGTTGGAGGATTCTTCCGAGGATGCAGCGGATTCCTGGCGTAGGAAAGCAATAGTCGCGCAGGCGTGCCTCGAAGAAGCGAGTGAGCGTGAACGTGAACCCTTCCGCTGCGGTCCAGTGTGCCCAGTGTACGGGTAGGTAAAGTGCGTCGCCGGGTTCCAGAACCACATCGATTGGGGTCAGTCGTCGGGCGAGTGGGAAATGCTGGTAATCCACATCGGGAAACGAGACCCGGCTGCGGCGATAGTCGCGGGTAACAGGTTCGAAATAGAGGTGGCGAACGTCGGCTGGCGGGTAGATCGTGAAGACCTTCGTGCCCATCACCTGGAACACGATGGCTTCCTCGTGGGCGTGGATGTGGCAACAACTCCCGGTGTTCAGGCCAAAAAACACCGTGTCCGAAACCCCAGGCAGGTCGTCGAACTCGGCGGGGATCGGCACGTCGCGATACAGGTCTTCCGACAACTCCGCGAGTTCCACCGACTCCATGTAGTGCTGTTTCCAACTGTCAGGTGTCGCCGAGATGGCAGCGAGGTAGTCTCGCACGGTCATCTTGACTTTGCTCTCAAGCGTGACGCCGTCGGGGTACTGGCTCACGGGAATGGGCGTGTTCCCGCACGCATCGGCGAGGTACTCCGGCGACCACTTCGCGCAAGCGGGCCAGTGGTAAGCGAACCCCGGCACCACAAAAGGTAAGCCAGCGCGAACGTGGCGATCGAGTGTGATTCGATCACATGTAGCGAGTCGGTCGATCATCATGGGCGGGAATCTCATCCCAAACAGAATCGAATTCGCGTGTCTGCGAAGTCTTAAGACAAGATTACGGAGGCCGGTTTCGAGTTCATCCCCACGGATTTGAGAAGGACTTCCTTCTGCTATACTTAACGCAGCGCTGCTCCCAACAATCAAGGGAGATGGAGGTTGTCAGAACGGAGACAGGTCATGGCCTTCACGGTGGCGACGTACAACATTCTGGCCTCTGCGTACATCCGGCCAGAATGGTATCCCGGAGTGGCCAAGCACCTGCTTCAGAACGAATCGCGAGTGCCGGCCGTGGTTCGCCATGTTGAGTTACTCGACGCAGATATCCTCTGCCTCCAGGAGGTCGAACCCGAGGTCTTCAAGAGCTTGAACAACCGACTCGCGGAACTTGGATACTTCGGGCTTTTCGAGCAAAAGGGACGGGGCCGACCCGATGGCTGCGCGACATTCGCTCGCAATGAGTACTTCAGGCTGGTGCGGTCGCGGCGACTAGAATTTCGCGATCGCGAGAGCACGAATGCTGAAGACTCGGGGCACATCGGCTTGCTGCTTATCGTGCAGCACGAGGGCCACACACTCGGAATCGCCAACACACACATTCGGTGGAGCCCTCCGAATACCCCGCGAGAAGAACAGGTCGGATACCGACAAGTTGTAGAGTTGCTCGAGGAATGTCGACGATTCGACCCGTCGTGTGACGAATGGGTAATCTGCGGCGACTTCAACTGTGCCCCAGATAGTGCCGTCATACAAACCATGCAGGACGCCGGATTCACCTTCGCCCACATCAACAGCCCGCAAATTCGCACCGCCGTCGCGAACGGTCGTGCCTTGCTCATAGACTACGTGTTCCACACCACCGGGTTGCGAGCCAGACCAAGCCTTCCCCCCGCCATCGCCGACGACACGAAGTTGCCCTCCGAAGAACAGCCATCCGACCATCTGGCAGTGCTGACCGCACTCGAGTGGACCGGCCATTGAGAAGACCCATCGCATTCTGAAGGACTGAATTCTGTGAACTTCTCACACTCCAAATTCCCTGTTTCGCTGACGATCGTGGTCGTTGCCACCATTCTCTACTGTTTCTCGCTCCCCGTATCGTCAGGCGTGGGTGACCCACCAAAGACAGCTCCTCACGCTGAGATCCGTGTCGTCGATGCCGAGACGGGCCGTGGTGTGCCGCTTGTCGAACTCGTCACAGTCAACAGCATGCGGTTCGTGACCGACAACGCGGGGCGTGTCGCGTTCCAGGAACCGGAACTGATGGGCCGGGAGGTGTTCTTCTCAGTCCGCAGCCACGGGTACGAGGTGAAGAAGGATGGGTTCGGGATCGCCGGTGCGAGGGTTACCCCAAAAGCGGGACAGGTGACAGAGATCAAGGTCACCCGCCGTAATCTCGCCGAGCGACTCTGCCGGTTGACTGGCGAAGGCCGGTATCGCGATACCCTCCTTCTCGGGTATCCATCCCCACTCGCGGAGGCGGCGAACCCTGGGCTCGTGGCTGGGCAAGACTCCGTGCAAGTCGTTCCATATAAGGGGGAACTGTACTGGTTCTGGGGCGACACGCAGCGGATGAACTACCCCCTCGGGATGTTTCGCACGAGCGGCGCGAAGACTCCGCTGCCGACGGCAAAGTTCGATCCTTCGGCTGGCATCTCGTTCAACTACTTCGTGGACAAATCGGGATTCTCTCGCGCGATGATGCCACTCGCGGCCCGGCCCGAGGGCGTGATCTGGATCGACGGTCTTTGCACGGTTCCCGACGAGAAGGGGGTTGAGAAACTGGTCGCACACTACTCGCGGCGGAAAGGTCTGGCCGACGAACTCGAACATGGCATCGCCGTGTTCGACGACGCGAGGGCAGTGTTCGAACCGGTCAAGGAACTGCCGCTCGCCGAGACATGGCGATTCCCACGCGGTCATCCCGAACCCTATGAAGAAGCCGGCAAGAAGTGGCTCTTGTGCGGGCAAGCGGCGATTGATGTGAGGGTACCCGCGACGCTCAAGGATGTGCTCGACTCGAAAAAGTACGAGGCGTTCACCTGTGCAACCGCGACCGAGAAGGACCGCCCGACCAGCCTGAAGTTGGACGACAACGGGAAACCCATCTGGCGTTGGCAGTCGGAACTTCCTCCGATGGGATCGGATGCGGAAGCAGCACTTGTGAAGGCGGGGAAACTGAAGCCGGAGCATACACGGTACTACCCCGCGAACGCGAGCAACGCGGCCGAGCGAGTTCAACTCCACAACGGAACCGTCCGGTGGAATGAACACCGCAAGCGCTGGGTCTTGCTCGCGGGGCAAGTGGGCGGGAAGTCGTCGCATCTCGGCGAGGTATGGTACGCCGAAGCCAGCGACCCGATGGGACCATTCCCAAAGGCCGTGAAGGTGGTGACGCACGACCGGCAGACGTTTTACAACGTGTGTCACCACTCCTTTCTCGACCGCGACGGGGGACGTGTGATCCACTTCGAGGGGACGTACACGAGCGACTTTTCGGGCAACCCCGAGAAGACCCCGCGCTACGATTACAACCAGATTCTCTACCACCTAGACCTTGATGCCGCTGGGTTGGAACCGGCACGGGCGAAGTAACCGGAACGGCTTCTCAGACCGGCTTGTGTGGGTTGCGCCGGGTGTGACGATCCGCCTACCCCCGTGAAGCCCGCGAGGCACGAGATGAAGCGGGTACCGCTGGAAAGTGGCATCCGACACGCCCAAAATCGGCTCTCGGAAGCAATCTCACGAGGGCGGGGTCGGACATGAATGCTACGGCACACACGGAACAACCCACGGGGATGGCGGCCCAACCGCCAGCAACGCGGATGTGGCCTGTCATCCAGAAACTCTCCCGAGCACGGGATGCGTATGTACGGGCCAAGGATCCGGAGACGCGGGCCAGCGAGGCGAGCCGTGTCAGCGACTTCGTTGCCGAACTGCGGTCGCTGGCAGACGCGATCCTGGAGGAAGTTCACGGGGCGTGAACTCGTTGCCGCGAGAGACTGCACAATCTGGAGGAACCGCCAGTGGCTCGCACGCGGCACAACGAACCAGACCCGGAAGAAGATGACGACGACGAAGATTGGGACGAGGACGAGTACGACCCTGAAGACCCGGAGACCTACCCTGCCGGGCTCTATGACGACGACGGACCGGCCACGGTTGCTTGCCCGTATTGCAAAGCGGAGATCCTGGAAGATTCGGAGCAGTGCCCGAAGTGTGGCGAGTTCATCTCGAGGGAAGACCACGCCAGCGGAATGCGGTGGTCCGCGTGGTTGCTTATCGTTCTAATGCTGTTGGCTGTCGGCTTGATGATCCTCGGGCGAGGTTAGGCTCACGCCACGGGTTGGATGAATCCGTTCTGGATCAGGGCAACCACGAGCCTTCGCGTCGTGTCTTCCCAGCGGAATTTCTGGGCACGCTCGGCAGCAGCGATCCCCGTGAGCCGTGCGGTTTCGCCATCTCGGTAAATTCCCCGCAGGCTCGCCATGATGTCGTTGTTGTCGGGGTCGGACCACGTTCCCTGGTAAATCGCGTTGTCGGCACGGCACGGGCGTGAGCGCACCTCGTAACCCGCGCGTGCGTCGAAGAACGAACCCACACCGCCAAACCGCGACGAGATCAACGGCACCCCACACGCCATCGCTTCGAGCAGGTGGAGCCCAAACCCTTCCCCGGCGGATGCGTTCACGAAGGCGTTCAACGAGCGATACCACTCCGCGAGTTCGGCGGGCGTCAGGTGCGTGTCCAGCACCTCCACTCGTGCGTCGCCGTGCGTATCCACTCGCGGCGAGTTGGGGGTAATCTTGACCCGCAGTCGCACATCGCGTTCGTTCGGGAACTCACGCTGAAACAGGTCGATCACTCGCTGCACGTTCTTGCGTAGGCCGCCCTCATCGAGCGCGCCGGCGGTGCCGAACGTACACGTCAGGTTCGCACGGCGACCCCAGCGGCGCAGCGGATCGGCGCTCTCCACTTCAGGCCCACGATTGAAGGTGTTCGGGTCGTAGCCCAGCGGAACCACCTCGATCGGAACCCGCACGCCGTTCGCACGGAAACACCGGCGGCCCCACGAACTCGGGACGATCACCAGCCCGCAGCGGTTCAGTTGTTCAACGGAGCCTTCCGGAAGCGTGTCCGTTTCCCACATGGTGAACGCGGCCGTTTTCCGATCCGGTCGATAGCGGCGTAACAGGTGCGGCGGCGCGACCGCGAGGCGGAAGTGGTTCGCTCGGCGGCGCATTTCAACGGGACGCAGTTGGATCGGAACGAGTTGTTTGCGGAAGCATGCACGGCGATCGCGACACACTTTCACGCCAGCGTCCGTCAACCCCTTGAGAATGTTCAGCACGAGGTGATCGTAGCCGCCGAGACCGAGCACGTGCCCGGCCAGGAACAGTGGCGGGCCAGTGCGGGTCGCCTCGACGGGGACGGCGTCGCGGGCGTCGGGGAGTTCGTTGAAGAGTTTGCGTGTGAACGTGCTGACTCGGCCACTGAGCAGCAGTCGGCTACCGCGTGCGGCGGCTGGCCAGAACGTGTCGTATGCGGTGAGCAACCGAAACTTGAGCCGGACAGCCCGCACCGCAAGCCCGACGTTCGCGACGAGTGACAACGAAAAACCCTCCGCAAGATTGTCGGAGGGTCGAACAAATTGCCGCGGGTGTCAAGATCGATTCGCGGTGAGTCACGCGGTGGCCATCATGCCCGTGTCGTAGCTCGTGCCCATGTTGGGCGTGGCCACTGCCTCGACCGGCTTGCCGGTCCGGAACCAGCGTGGCGGGTACATGATGAGCCCCTGGAGAACGAGGAGCATCGTCGCGACGTACCCCGTGTCGAGCGCGAGTTGCGGGACGTTCTCAACGAACAGGATTTCGTGCAGAAGCTTGCCCATGAACGACTCGCTGCCATTGAACGTCTGACCGCCGAGTTCGCGGAGTTGGGCTTCCCACACGGTGAGCGGGCACGGCCAACCCTGGATCGCTTCGACCGCAACAATCGCGATGGCGAGCAGGTGCAGGTAGCGGAACCACGGGTTGCGAACCCACTGCCATTTCATCGCCGCACCGAGGATGATGAACAACTGTCCGAAGACCACGAAACCGACGTAGGCAAGGTGAATGGCGACCACAAGGTCGGCGCACAAGCCGTACCACATACCGCACCTTTAGGAGTGTGTTCTGAGCGTTTATCGCAGAAGTGCTGCGTTCAGATAAATGATCCCCCTGCCACGACTTTATTCCGGGAAACCTGCGAGGCTGCGGCGAACCAAGGGCCACTGCACCTGCGACTCACGTAAACTGTGCTCAATCGAGTTGCACGCACTTAACAGGAGATCCCCTTGCCCACCGTCGCCGATATCGCCGCGTACCTGGAGCAATTCGCCCCGTGTGCCACTGCTGCAGACTGGGACAATGTCGGGCTTCTGCTCGGCGACCCTGCTGCAAGTGGTGACCGTGTGATGACCTGCCTCACGATCACTCCCGATTTGGTTGAGGAAGCGATTCGCGAGCGGGTGAACCTGATCGTTTCGCACCATCCCATCTTGTTTCGACCCGTGAAGCGGCTCACGGCGAACACGCCTGATGGGCAGATTGTGTTGCCACTGCTGCGAGCGGGGATCGCGGTGTATTCCCCTCACACCGCGTTCGACAATTGCACCGGCGGAATCAACGACACACTCTGTCGTCGCCTCGGGGTATTGAACCCGACACCACTGCGACCCCGAACCGCGGCCGGGCAATTCAAGCTGGTGGTCTTCGTTCCATCCGCCGATCTGGCGAAGGTTTCGGATGCGGTGTTCGCGGCCGGGGCGGGCACCATCGGGCAGTACAACGAGTGCAGTTTCCGGATCGCGGGGAAGGGAACGTTCTTCGGCACCGAGGCAACGAATCCGGTTGTCGGCCAGAAGGGACGGCGTGAAGACGTGGACGAGTGGCGGCTCGAAGTGGTTGTTCCCGAGCGAAACGTCACGGCAGTCGTGGCTGCCATGCGGAAAGCGCACAGCTACGAGGAAGTGGCGTTCGACTTGTACCCGCTCAAGCCGGGCACATCCGGCGGCGAAGGGCGCATCGGGCTTCTGGCTGAGCCGACGACACTGGGAGATTTGGTGAGCCGCGCGAAGCAGGAACTCGCTGCCACTACGGTTCAGGTGATTGGCGACTTGAGCCGGACCGTGCAAAAAGTAGCGGTTGCGTGCGGCGCTGCGGGGGAATTTCTCTCAGATTCGATGCGGGCGAAAGCCGATGTGTTCGTCACAGGCGAATTGCGATTTCACGATGCGCTCACGGCCCGCGGTGCCGACATCGGAGTGATCCTTCCAGGGCATTACGCAACGGAACGGCACGCCGTCGAGGAACTGGCCACGAAGCTCTCCTCCGAGTGGCCAGGGTTGACGGCGTGGGCGAGCCGTGTGGAACGCGACCCGATCGCATAGTTGCGTTGATTTTTTCTGACTACCCGGGTATTCGCCGCGAACCAGGCATGGAAGCCGGAGGGGACAATGAGTATGCGGATCGTAGCTCTCGGGATGGCGTTGGTGTGTGGCCTGTCGGTTTGGGCATGGTGCCGGCCTTGCGGGAACGAGGTGCATGCTCAGGGTGCTGGGCAAGTCGTGCCCGCCGAAGGGGCCAGCGGGGGTGGAACGCAGGAAGAAGCCCTCGCACGTTACCGGTGCAACGGTGCGAAACATTGGCGACAGGTCGCGTTGAACCGCTAATCGCGTTTTGGGTGGGGCAGACAATCGCGTCTGTGGGCTTATGATGGGGCAGTCAGGAAGACTGCTCCGTCACGCCAACGCACCCGGTTTCGCACATGGCGCTCATCCACATTGAACCACTCCCACGGCGAACCTCGCCCGGTGTGGTTCTCGCGTTCGTCTGCAACGGCGCGAAGCTCGACCGCAAACACATTGGCAAGATCGCCTTCGTCGGGCGTGGTGCCACCGTCGAAGTGGCAGACGCGAAGGCGGCCGCTGCCGTGGCTGCCCTCGATGGCTCGCAAGTCGCCGAGCGACCGGTCCGCGTCCGCTTCGCAGGCAAAGCGGACTTCACCGACGCGGATCACTTCGCACACCTCTCCAAACTTCTCGATCTCGAAGCAAAAGCGGAACAGGAAGAGGCACGCCGCCGCGCACAGGCCCAGGAAGGCTCGCCGATTGGCGACGGCACCACGCTCACGGCCCTCACCCTTCGCGATGCCGAGTTCGGGCTTGGTGGTCGATTGCTTCTCACGTTCACCCGGAAAACTCGCACTGATCCACTGCCGCCAACGCGCCTGCAACCGGGCTCACCAGTTGTGCTGAGTCAGACGAACGTGAACCGTCGCGTGCCGTCGTTCCGCGGCGTGGTGTACGACCGCGACGCCAGCAGCATCGGCATTGCCATCGACCCACCCGACGACGAGATGCCCGACGATGCCGTCTGGCGACTCGACCTTTCCCCCGATGAAGTGTCGCGATTGCGACAACAGGACGCCCTCCAGCGAGCCGCTGCCGCAACCGGCGACCGGTTGGCTGACCTACGTGCCGTGCTGCTGGGCGAGAAGCAGCCGGAGTCCAGGAGTCAGGAGTCGGGAGTCAGGAATCATGAGCCGGGGAGCAGCTTCGATTCATCTCCGACTCCCGACTCCCGTCTCCCGTCTCCCGCTCTGAATGCACCACAACTCGCGGCCATTGAGTGCGCACTGTCGGCGGAGGATGTGGCGATCATCCACGGGCCGCCGGGCACGGGGAAAACCACCACGCTTGTCGAACTGATCCGGCAGATGGTGGCTCGCGGCGAGAGCGTGCTGGCGTGCGCTCCGAGCAATCACGCAGTCGATAACCTCCTCGACAAGCTCCTCGCGGCTGGTGAACTCCCGGTACGGCTCGGGCACCCGGCGCGAGTTGCACCCGAACTGCGGTCGCGAGCCATCGACATCCTCGCCGAGAAACACCCTGATGCCCGACAGGCTCGCAAGGTGGCGAAGGAGGCGTTCTCGCTATTTCGTGAGGCCGACAAGTGGAGCCGCGACCGACCGCAACCCGGCGAGAAAGCCGCGATGCGACGGGAGGCGCGGTCACTGCTCGCCGAGTCACGCCGACTCGAAGCATTGGCCATCGAGCGTGTGTTGGACGAAGCCCGCATTGTGTGTGCCACGCTCACCGGGCTCGATAGCCAACTTCTCGGCAAGCGGCGGTTCAACGTCGTGGTGATCGATGAGGCGTGCCAGTCAACCGAGCCTGCCAACTGGCTGCCGCTGTTGCGTGTGGATCGACTCGTACTCGCGGGTGACCACTGCCAGTTGCCGCCGACGGTACTCTCGCCTGAAGCGGCCGAGGACGGGCTCGCGATCAGCCTCATGGAACGGCTCGTGGGGCAACTCGGGCCAGATGTCGCGAGATTGCTCACTGTTCAGCACAGAATGCACGCCGCGATCATGGGGTTCTCAAACGCCGAGTTCTACGACAACGAACTGATCGCGCACCCGAGCGTAGCCGAGCATCGGCTCTGCGATCTCCCCGGAGTGCGAACGGAGCCGTTGACCGAAACGCCGGTGCAGTTCATCGACACGGCGGGAGCCAGTTACGACGAGGAGCTTGAGGAAGACACCGGCAGTCGGCGGAACGTGCAGGAAGCGGGCCTCGCGGCGCGGCAGGTGCGCAAGTTACTCGATGCCGGTTTGCTTCCGGCGCAAATCGGCCTGATTACGCCATATCGCGCGCAGGTGAGACAACTCCGTGAGTTGCTTGCTGATGTGCCGGGTCTGGAGATCGATAGCGTGGACGGCTTCCAGGGCCGCGAGAAGGAATCGATTGTGTTGTCGATGGTGCGGTCGAACTCCGAGGGCGAGATCGGTTTTCTCAGCGACGTGCGACGCACGAACGTGGCGATGACCCGTGCCCGCCGCAAACTCATCGTGATCGGCGACAGTGCGACCCTCGCGAACCACGCGTTCTATCAACGAATGCTGGCGTACTTCGAGAGCATCGGAGCCTACAGCAGCGTGTGGGAAATCACCGACGAATGACGGTCCCAAGCTGCTCACGCAACCAGCCGGGGCGGTTCGTGGTGAGGCACTCGACCCCTGCCGCGATCATCGCGTGTGCGAGTTCCACGGTGTCAACGGTCCACACGCAGAGCAGAAGCCCCGCTGCCAGCACTTTCGACCCAAATGCCCTGTCGAGAACCTCGGGCGTCGCGGATAAGTCGAGGCCATCCGCCTTGATCTGCCCGGCAATCGCGATCAGTTCCTCGGCCGTCCTCTTCTCGCCGACGAGGTTCACAACCCAATACGCCGGCACGTCGGGGCGTGTACGCTTGACGGCCGCAATCACCGTCGCGTGGAAACTGATCACGACCGTTTGCTCAGGAGCAAGCCCACTCGCCGCAAGAACGCGAACCAGTTCCGGCACTGCCTCCGGGCCACACTTCACCTCGATAAGAGCACGCTTCCCGGTCGGGACCGTCGCGAGCACTTCTGCAAGCGTCGCAATCCGCTCACCCGCGAACGCGGCCGACTTCCAGCTCCCGACATCGAGTCGCCGGAGTTCTTCGAGTGTCTGGTCAGTCACGAGTCGATCCACACCGCCGGTGCGTTTCGTGGTCGCATCGTGAAGCAGGACGATCTCGCCATCACGGCTCTGCCACACATCGAACTCGACTGCGTCGGCGTGCTGTTCCCAGGCAAGTCGAATGCTGGCGAGCGTGTTCTCCGGCGCATCGTACGACGCGCCGCGATGGCCGATGATCTTGACTCGCGACACGGGTTCAGGTGTCGTCACGGCAATCTCCTTAAAACTATGGCGAGACAGATTAGCAGGCGGTACTCTCGGGCATCCCACCCTTTCGAGCGCTCGCCATGTCCAATTCCGATACCTCTCGCCGGTTCTTCCTTCAATGTGGTGTCGCCGGAACGGTCGCAGGTTATCAACTCCCAACCGCTGCGGCCGACAGCATCCCGCCCGCACTGGCTCCTGCTATTGGTAAACTCGAGCCGTTCTTCACGCCAGCCGACGAGTTCCGCGATGTCTCACGCGGCAAACCGGTTCCCCACACACTTCCCGAGGAGAAGCGGCGCGAGGTGGGTCTCACACGCGAAACGTGGCAGCTCGAAATCATCTCCGACCCGGAGAACCCGGCCACGCTCGGTAAACAGTTTTTGAAGAAGGACGACACCGCACTCGACTTTGCCACGCTGCTCAAACTCGGCGAGAAGCACGCGGTTCGGTTCGCACGCGTGATGACGTGCCTGAACATCGGCTGCCCGCTGGGCATGGGTCTGTGGGAAGGCGTGCCACTGCGAACCGTGTTGTGGATGACCCAGCCCAAGGAGAACCTCCGCCGCGTATTCTTCCACGGCTTCCACAACGACGACCCGAAGCAACTCTTTCGCGCCTCACTCCCAGCCGGGCGAGTGCTCGAAGACCCCGACAATGTGCCACCGGTTATTCTGTGCTACAAGCTCAACGGCGAATGGCTCTCCCCGGAACGGGGCGCACCCGTGCGGGTCGTGGTGCCGGAACATTATGGCTTCAAGTCGGTGAAGTGGCTAACCCACCTCACGCTATCGAATCTCGCGAGTGCGAACGACACCTATAGCAACGGCAACAACGACATCGACAGCCCGTTGAAAACGTTCGCGGCCACGTTGAGCGTTCCCGGGAAGACGACCGCGAACACACCGATCCCGGTGACGGGTTACGCTCAGGTGGGCATCTCGGGATTGGCAAAGGTGCAGGTGTGGGTGACGCCCACCGGGAAGGGTTGGGCTGCGGACGATCCGTACTTCACGACCGCGCCGTGGACTGACGCACACATCGTCCCACCGCCCGCGAAGTGGGGCGGAGGCGTGACCGACATGTTGTTGAAGGATGCGATGGGATTCGACGCGAAGGGCAATCCGAAGTCGTGGCCGATGCTGTTTGGAAAGGCTCACTGGGCAGCGCTACTGCCGGGCTTGCCCGCCGGCGAGTACACGCTGCGTTGCCGGACGATTGACACGAAGGGAGCGGCACAACCCATGCCGCGACCGTTCAAGAAATCCGGCCGCTGCGACATCGAATCCGTGAAGATCTCCGTGGAGTGAGTGCGGGATCAACAGCTCAAACTTCATTGGTTTTCCAGACGACAGGCAACCGACATTGCACGACTCATTCTCCGTGACCACCCTGTTGATGTTGGAGTATCCACTCCTTTCACCGCAGGGAGGTTGTTGATGCCGATTCAATTCATTGCCGGAGATCTGTTTACCAACCGCTACAAGGCTGAAGCATTTGCACACGGCTGTAACTGTGCAGGGTCGATGGGAGCGGGAATCGCTGTTGGGTTCAAACAACGATATCCCGCAATGTTTGATGAGTACAAACATCGTTGCAAAGCACAGCCGCCAACGTTCGTTCTCGGCAGCTCATTCCTGTGGCGAGAGTCCGGAAAACCCGCTGTCTTCAACCTGGGAACCCAGCCCCGCCCTGGGCGAGGAGCGACTTACGATGCAGTAGAAACTGCGTTGCGAGAAATGCGAACAACTGCCGAAGCCGAGGGAATTACGTCGATCGCCATACCCCGGATCGCGGCCGGTTATGGCGGTTTGAGTTGGAAGAAGGTAAAGGCACAAATCGAGGCTGTGTTCGCAAACTGGTCTGGAAGTCTCTATGTCTACGAGGACTTCCAAGAAGAGTGACTTAATCAACCGCCCGCGGTGAGTTGCGGGGGCATCTCGCCGCTGTAGCTGGCCCAGAGCGCATCGACCGGGTGCGCGGCCCACACGTTCTGCCCGGCGGCCTTCAGGTGCCGGGTGATCTGCATCAGACAGCCCACGTTCCCGGTGAACACGGCCCGTGCCGCAGTCGAGGCGATGTTCCCGACCTTGCGGTCGCCCAGGCGTTCTGCCATCTCCGGTTGCGTCAGGTTGTAGCTGCCCGCCGCCCCACAGCAGAGTTCGCTCTCGGGGAGCGGGATCAGTTCCAGCCCCGGAATCATCTCCAGCAATTGGCGGGGTTGCTTGAAGATCTGTTGAGCGTGCCGCAAGTGGCAGGCGTCGTGGTACGTCGCCCGCACGTTCAATGCATACTTCGGCTTCACCGGCCCGAGTTCCATCAAGAACTCGCTGATGTCGCGGACCTTGCTCTGGAACCGCGCCGCGACCTCTGCTTGCGGAGTGCCGTGCATCATGTGGGCGTAGTCCTTCAACTGGAAGCCGCACCCAGCCGCGTTCGTGATGATTGCGTCCACATTCTGGAATCGGTCGGCATCGGTCGCCCCGAACGCATCGCAGTTTGTGGCTGCGAACTGACGGGCCGTTACCTCGTCAGCCGCGTGGTAGTGCAATGCGCCACAGCACGCTTGCGAACGCGGAATCCACACCTCGCAACCATTCGCCTGAAGCACCTTCGCCGTGGCGTAGTTCGTCTCGGGGTAGAGCGAATCGGCAACGCAACCAAGGAACAACGCGACCCGTGCCCGCCGCGGTCCGATCGGTTCGAGGATCTCGGGCAAGCTGCCGTAGTGCGGCTTCAACTCGGGAAGCATGTTCTTCATGTTCCGCAGCGATCGCGGGACCAGTTTCATGAGCCCGGTCTTCTCGGTGAGCCAGTCGAGGCCTGTCCACTGCATGAGTCGTGCGGGGGCGAGTGCGATCCGGTTCGCCCAGCGGTACGGGAACACGTTGAACAGCAGGAATTTTTGAAGCGCGTTCAGCGTCTCAGTCTGCCGTCCGGGTTCCTGTTCATTCATGTACACGCGGAACGGCTCGATGAGTTTGCCGTACTGCACACCCGAAGGGCACGCCGTTTCGCACGCCCGGCAATTCAGACACAGATCGAGGTGCTGCTTCACGTCGTTGTCGAGTTCAAGCGTGCCATCGATCACCTGCCGCATGAGGTAGATGCGGCCGCGAGGCGAATCGGCCTCGTTGCTCGTTTCGACATACGTGGGGCAACTGGCGGTACACAGTCCGCAGTGAACGCAGTCGAGTACGAGTTCGTAGTCGATGTTCGGGCCGTGGCTGTGTGTCGGACACGCGGCCGCGGGGCCGTGCGTGTCGGCGGCAACAACGGGAAGCGGCGTCTTCGCGAGTGTGGCGGTTGCGGACATGAGATTGCTGGTTGGGTATATGTCGAGGTTTAGCGCCGGCCCCAGCGGGGCCGGCGAATCAGGTCACACGTTCCCGAACAGTCGGCCGGGGTTGAACACATTATCCGGGTCGAGCGTCTTCTTGACGTGTCTCATCAGTTCCCAGTCGGGCGTCGGCTTGCCCCAAACCGGCAGCGATTTCTTGGCCTCGGTCGGGCAACGGCGGATCAACGCACCCTCCACAGACGACTCGCCGTGAACCCAGATCACGCCACTCAAGGCATGTGCGTGAACCAGGCCCGCAGGGAGTTTCACGACTTCCTCGGCCACCTTGCTCGGCAGCACGCTTAACTTCCGGATGTAACGCGAGTCGTGGCGAAGTTGCAATCCCGTGATCGCGGCCCACAGCCCCGTTGCGCTGGCAACCTCGGTCACACCGCGAGCTTGAACCGCCTTCAGTTCGTCGAGAAGCGACGCCTGCTGCCATGCCACGGTCGCGGCCTTCTCCTCGAATCCAACCGCGAGAATCCACTCTGAGGCAACCAACGGATTCACGCCCCCCGCTCGCCACGCAGCCGCGTTCAGCAATTCCACGGCAACCGGGCGCGACTTCGAATTGTGAACGACATCCAGCACGGCACCAATCGAAGCCGCGTCGCAGCCGAACACCACGGCCGCCGATGTTTCCGGCTTCGGCTTCACCTTCAGCGTCACTTGCGTAACCACGCCGAGGGTGCCGACCGCACCGATCTGCAGTTTCATCATGTCGTAGCCGGCGACATTCTTCACGACGCGGCCACCAGCCTTCACCTCAACTCCATCGTCCGTCACGAAGCTGATGCCGATCACATAGTCTCGAAGCGTGCCGTAACCGTAACGCCGCGGACCGCTCTGGTTCAGTGCGATGGCACCGCCAAGCGTTGCGAGTTCGGGCGTGGCCACATCGATCGGCAACCACTGGCCTTCTTTCGCGAGAACCGCTTGCAATCCCGCGATGGTGATGCCCGACTGCACGGTGATCGTCATGTCCCGTGCGGGGTAGTCGATCACGAGATTCATCGCGGTCATGTCAACCGCTACCCCTGGCTTCAACGTCGGCAACCCGACGTCGAGCGTGGTCAGCCCGCCGACAGGGTAAACGCCCTGCTTGGCGGCGCGGGCCTGTTTCACGATGTCGCACAGTTCCGCGACGGTCGCGGGCCGGCGAAGTGACATCGGGGCAGACTTGTCGATGGAGAGTGTATCCACGGATAATCGCGGCTTGCCAGGGAAGAAACGCGGGTGATGAAAGTGTTGTATGGGATCGCAGTGAAAATCGGAAATCGGAAACCGTTTGCGACAGCCCGGAAGGTAAGGTAAACTTCTAATACCTACCTGAATCGTGGCCAACGCCTTGATTCCGCACGCTCTGCTCGCTCTCTTCCCTCGGAGCCAATCCATGCTCGTCATCCCCGGTGCTGGCGGCACGAACGACTGCGACCGCGTGACACGCCGCGACCTCTTGCGGGTCGGTGGCTCGGGCGTGCTCGGGATCAGCCTCGCACAGATGCTCAAGCTCGAAAAAGTCTCCGCCAAGGCCGATGTTAAGGTGGAAGCAGGCCACGGCCCTGGGTTCGGCAAAGCCAAGAGCGTTATCTTCATCTACCTGCAAGGCGGCCCGAGTCACCTCGACCTGTGGGATCCGAAGGACAACGTTCCGGACAAGGTCAAGAGTATTTTCAAGCACCAGGACACCGTGCTCCCCGGCACGCACGTCACGGAACTGCTGCCGCAGATCGCCAAGGTGCTCGACAAGACCACCCTCATTCGCACGATGAGCTACACACCGAACGGGCTGTTCAATCACACGGCCGCGATCTACCAGATGCACACGGGCTACACCACCGACAAGGTGTCTGCGTCCGGGCAACTCGAACCGCCGAGCCCGAAAGACTTCCCGACCCTCGGCTCGAACATCATCAAGTTGAAGCCACCGACCGTGCCGATGCTGCCGTTTGTGGCGATGCCGCGGCCGTTGCAGGAATCGAACGTCGTCGGCAAGGGCGGCACCGCCGGGTTCCTGGGTAAGGCATACGATCCTTACCTGCTCTACCCGACCGGCGATGATATGGACATGACGAAGATGGACCGCATTCGCACGGAAGACCTCAAGCTCCGCGAGGAGCTGTCGTCCACCCGGATGGAACGCCGTGCGACTCTCCGCGACACCATCTCGAAGGGGATGCCGGAGATGGAAGAAGCCGTCGCGAAGCACGACCTCGACGAATACTACGGCAAGGCGCTCGGGCTGGTCACGTCTGGTCGGGCGAAGAAAGCGTTCGACCTGACGGATGAGAAGCCCGCAGTTCGCGAACGCTACGGCAAGAACACGTTTGGTCAGTGCTTGCTGCTGTCACGCCGGCTGGTTGAAGCTGGCACGCGGTTCGTCGAAGTAGTGTGGCCGAAGGTCGCGAACAGCGACAACCACTCGTGGGACGTTCACGCCGGGCTTTCGACCCGCATGAAGAAACAGGCCGCTCCGATGCTCGATACGGGCGTCTCGGCGCTGATCGAGGATCTGGAACAACGCGGCTTGCTCAAGGAAACGCTCGTGGTTGTCGTGGGCGAGTTCGGTCGCAGCCCGCAGCGTGGCGTCAGCACGTCGGGCAACCAGAACCAGGACGACGGCCGCGATCACTGGCCATACTGCTACACGGCGCTGGTCGCGGGTGCAGGCATCCGTCGCGGTCACGTTCACGGCAAGAGCGACAAGACCGCGAGCGCCCCGATCGAGAACCCCGTTCACCCGACGGAACTGCTGGCGACCATCTACCACTCGGTCGGCATCAAGCCAGACACGATCGTCTACAACCACCTGAATCAGCCACGCGAACTGGTCAAGGGTGAAGTCGTCAGCGGGATTCTGAGCTAATGATTTTGGGCGAGCGGGGGTGTGAGCCCCCCGAGGTGTTGCTTGACTCTCACCTCGGGGGGCTCTCGCACCCCCGCTCGCCAGTATGCCAACTCGCTCGCCTAATCAGCGCCCGAATCCGTGCGATCAGTTCCGTACCGTCCGGCAGCTTGACGAGGTAGTCGTCGGCTCCGATGTTCAACGACTCGGCTTTTGTGTGCGGGTCATCGATGCTCGACATCATGATGATCGGCATGGTCGCTGTCTTTGGGTTCGTCCGCAATCGCTGAATCACCTCAAGCCCACCGACAACGGGCATCACCATGTCAACGATTACGACACTCGGTGCGCAGACCTCAACCTCGGCCTCCGCCTTGGATGGGTCCGAACAGTAGTGCATCACCATTTCCGGGGCAGCCGCGAGCAGTCGACGCACCGCCGCGGCCATGAGCGGTTGGTCGTCAATCAGCATGACTGCGATCGTCTTCGTCATCATCACCGTTCCGGAGAGTGGATCAGACAGTTGCAGATGCGACAAGAACGCCGCGATCATACAACGCCACCATGGACTTCGCCACCATACTCGAAGAGTCGGCCAACCGGCACGCCGACCGCATCGCGGTCACTGCGGGAACTCAATCGCTGACGTACGCGGCCCTTGCGGACCGGGTCGCCAGGTTGGCGGGTGGTCTCGTTTCGCTCGGGCTCAGGCCCGGTGACCGCATCGCCACGTTGCTGCCAAACGGCTTCGACCTCGTCACGACACTTCTGGCCGCGACACGGGCCGAGTTGATAGCAGTGCCGATCACGACCCGTTACGCCCCACCCCAGGTTGGTTACATACTCCGGCACAGCGGAGCGCGTGCGCTGGTTGCCGCATCAACATTCCTCCAAAACGTGACGGCCGAGGCACGCGCGTCACTCGACATCATGATCGGAAGCAACAACGAAAACGGAATGGTGCCGCTGACTGATCTACTGCAAAGTAATCCGGCATCACCCTTGCGAACGTGTCCCGATCCCATCGGCCTGCTCATGTACACTTCGGGAACGACGAGCCGTCCCAAGGGAGTCGCCCACACCCAGCGACGCATGGCCCGGCGAGTCGATCTCTTCGTTGGGGAGATGGGGCTCACCGCTGCGGATTCGACTATGGCCGTGGCGGATGTGGGTCGCCCAATGGTGCTGCTGGGCCAACTGCTACCCATGCTTCGTGTCGGCGGGCGGACGACACTCCTGCCCCGAATCGACCCCGGCCTCTTCTGGGCCGAGTACACCGCGAACCGGCCGAGCTATCTCACCACAGGTCCCGGCATCACCTTCGACCTAATCGACCATCCCGCGGCGAGAACGGCCGATCATGCGGGCCTCCGGTTCTGGGTAACCGGTGGCGACAAGGCACTCCCCGCACTCCATCGCCGAATGGCCGAGGTTGTCGGGCGGCCGCTGCTGGAAATGTGCGGCATGACCGAGACGGGTTTCTACGCGGTCAACCCCTGGGCCGGCCCGGTGAAGGTCGGTTCGATCGGACTGGCAATGCGGGGCGTCGCGGTTCGGCTCGTCGCCCCCGATGGCGGTGATGTACCACCGGGGCAGGTTGGCCAGATCGTTGTTCGGACTCCAGATCTGATGATCGGCTACTGGAACGACACACTCCAGACGCACCGCGTGCTGCGTGACGGCTGGCTCGATACAGGGGATCTCGCGTCTGCCGACGACGACGGCTATCTGTGGTTCGTGGGGCGAGACAAAGACATGATCTGTCGGGGTGGGATGAAGGTGGCTCCGGCGATGGTCGAGGACGCCATGATTACCCACCCCGCGCTGGCTGGTGTCGCTGTCGTGGGCAAATCGGACGCACGTTACGGTCAGATCCCGTTTGCGTTTTACCGCCTCCACCCCGGAGCGGCAGACCCCGGAGCTGATCAACTCCGTGCGTGGGCCGCGAGCCAACTCGATGAGATCTCGGTGCCTGTCGCGTTCAGCCCGCTCGAACGCTGGCCGGTGACTGACCAGGGGAAGCTGGACCGCTCGCGACTGGTGTGGATGGCTGAGGCAGGCGGCGCGGAGGTGTAACCCCACCGTGTGTCTACTCACGCGGCCTCGGACGTGAGACTGCACTTCCACCAAGTTGATCGGAACCCAAACAACTCCCGAAGCTCTGCCCAAGTCTGGTTTTGTGTCACGAAATACGACATCCGAAAACCCAGATGCCTTTCTCAACAACACAGTCGATTGACGCCGCATGTCATGCTCAATGCTGATCTCAGCATCGTGCTACAATGTGGTGCATAGCTCTCGCTCTCATGTCTCGTCGATCGGCTGACAAGTTCGCCCACGAACGGATCTATCTGGAGGACGCCCGTGGATGAAGCAAGTATCGGGGCGCTGATCGCCTGTCTCCGCGACGGTGTTACAACGACTCGGGACAGGCGACAGGATGTGGCAAGCCTCATGCCGGATGACGCTGAACTGATCCGTGAACTGACAGTGCTGGCGACTGAGTGTGGGGCGAAAACCGAACCGCACAGCTTCTGGATCGTGGTTGGCATCCTTTTCTACGGCGACTCGAAAATCCCCCCTTCCCCGGCCCGTGTTCAAGACGTGGTGAGTTACGTCAATCGCTGGCAACGTCGTGCGGGAACAATCGTCTTCCGCGAAGCAGGGTTGCTTCAACTCGTCTTCCTGTATGGTCTCGGCGTCCGACGCACATCTGGGCCGATCGCGGGTGAAACGCCCGAGCAGACCGCAATCTGGGGTGCCGCACCGTGGCCGATCGCGTTCAACACTCTGCGTCGCTTCTTGATTGGCCTGGCAGTCTGGCTCGTCTCGGGGTTGCGTCGCCTGGGGTTCCGTGAAGTCGATATCCTGGGTGAATTTGCGAACTCGCGCAGCCGCCGGCCTGCCGAAGCGTTCGGACGGTGCCTGGCAGATCACACCATAGGTGTTCTTCTGGGGCACGCACGGTGCCTGTGTGCGGAGTTGTTCCGCGAGGCGAACCCCGGCAGCCCGCCCGGCTGCGCCGAGCGCCGGCACGAGCAACGGCATCTCCTATCAGGCTACCTCGACGGGCACTGGCCGGTCGGTCGCAACTACAGGGCCCAGCCGTTCAGCCTCACCGAACACATCTTTCGAGCGGTTTGCGGTGGGCAGCCGACGCGACCCCGTGCCCTTGAAGAGGGAATCTGGTTCTCACTCATCCGCGCAACGAACGCATCCCTCGTCGTGCTGAAGGTGCTTGTGTGCGAAGAGTGTCGCACCCACCTGTCGGGGTTCGAGCGGTGCGATGTCTGTTCAACACCGTGGCCCGCGAATCGACTCATCGACTGGCTCGCCACCGAGGAAGACGAACGCTTCAAACCCGCCGAGGGGAAGGAATGCCGCCGGTGTGGTCGGTTCGCTCATCTCGATCAACAAGCGTGCGTGTGCGGTTCGCCAGGGGTCGGGTTCAGCCGGGTGGTTCGGGGCACGGGTCAGGTTCATTGTGTGGCGTGTACCCTGCGATTGCCTCGCACCTTGCATGCATGCCCAAACAGCCCATGCCTGAATGCCGACTATGGCGGCGTGACGCACTTCCACTTCCGGTTCGAGGAGCCCAGCATCGTGCCCGCTCCCGTGTGTACGGGTCCGCACCGCGGCAGCGGTGTGTTCCGTCGCCCCATTCCGCGGAAGGTCGAAGTCGTCGATGCCTTCGCTGAACAGATCGCCGACGCGGTGGATCGCTCACCGGTCGCTTATGCCGCAGACATGACCCAAACGCCGCTGCCGGTAGCGCTCCACGAGACGTGGCGGGTGCCCACGCAGAGCGACGCGGAATTGGCCAAACCGCCCCACGAACTCGCCCGAAACCGGACGCCCACCACCATCAGCGGAGGGAGGGAGTCGTGAACCTGACAGTAACGAACGCACCGTCGGTTGCCGAACGTGTCCGAGCAGCTCTCGACAACCGGACGCTTGTCGTCGGGCAACCGTTCTATGCGGCCGGCACAGATGTTGTTGTTGTCGTGGCACCAATCCCAGCAGAGGAGGCCGTCACGAGCGGCGGCGATCATGAGTTGACCGTTTCCACAGGGTTCCCGCCCGATCCCGGGACGGCGGGGATGACAGTTTGGGTGCAACGCCGCGGAGAGGCAGGTGGGCAACTCGAGCGACTCGGGGAAACCGACCGCTTCGGCTCGCTGGTGTTTGAAGCGGGATCACGTGGATGCGAGTACCAGTTGACCGTGACTCGCAGTTCAACGGTTCGACTGCCAGAACATGTGGCACCGATCTTACCGTTTCCGATCCTCACTCACCCAGAACTTGCGGGGGCGACGTGCCCCGTGTGCCGTGCGTCCGGTTGGGCTGCGAAACTCAGTGGATTGCGTCGCGGGCTAGAACAGGGAAGTCCGGTTTGTCGCGGACACCTGAGCGGACCGGACGGTGTGATTCTCGAAGCCGCAAGAGATGGATGGTTCTGCAAGTCGTCCGAGGTGTTCGCCGCGTGTGGCCGACTGCTTTCCGATCTACTCGACGAGCACGGAACAGTGCGTAAAGGCTTCCTGAGTCTGTATCCCGTGGATCGCCACACCCAAGCTCTGAATCAGGTTGCTGGTGTGCTCTCCACCGTCATCGCGGTTGGTCACACGCTATCGAAGAACCCCGGTCGAGCCGCGGCAGCCGGTCGCGCTGCTGCTGTTCACCTCGACGCCACAGGGAACAGTCACTTGCCGATGGCCGCCGAGGTCATGGCCGAAGCCGCGCACCCACTCGAAGGGCTATTCTCGGGACTGGCCGACCGGCTGGGTGAAAGCTTGCCACGCGGCCTCCGGGAGTTCCGACGACTGGCGACAACGATCACACGCGAAAGCAGCGGATCGATGTAGTCGATGGCTATTCCAGCCGCCAGCGAGCGACGTTCTGAAACAGCGTCGTCGGGTTCAACAATCGCGGGCTGACGGGTTCGAGCTTGTCGTCCACGAAAACCTTCACGCTGTTATGAACCACCATGTGGCGATCGAGTTGCCAGAGTGGGACAAACGGCACGCTGTCGTTAAAGAGCTTACCCGCCTCGATTGCTCGTGGGAGGAGTTGGCCCGCGAAGTCGCGATAGCCACGCAGTTCGTTCAGCAGTTGCCCGAGTCGCTGATCCTGTTCATCGGGGTTGGTATCACGCATCAAGAAGCTGAACCAGTTTCGCCCACCGCGTGCGGTTGCTAAAGGGTCCAGTGCCGCACCCAAACCATATGGATGCCAGTCGTCGGGATAGTCGAAGGGGATGTAAGCCAGATCGTAGCGGTGCTCGGCTTCCACCCGAGTGATCAGATCTCGGGTCGGAATCCCCACGAGATTAATCACCAACTTCCGCCCCCCGGGGCCATCCTTCGTCAGACCTTCGATCTGGGCCTTGATTTTCCGACAGGCTTCCTCGGCACGAGGGTCGTCGTCTGGAAACGCAAGTTCAAGGTCGGTCTTGGGAGCCGTACCGGAAAGGTACGTCTTCAGGCGCGCGACCGCGAGGTCGCGGTTGACCAGCGCCGGCAGGCTGCCAACCGTTTTCGGGTTGGCCCACGAGTTCGTTGGGTACGGCCCCGTCATCGCCTTGTGAAAATGGGGTTGCGCCGCCCGGAAGACATCCCGCAGAATTTCCTCGCGGTCGATTGCCATGGATATCCCCTGGCGGAGAGGCTTGCTTTGCAAGTACGATCGTTGCAGGTTGATCGCCAGGATGTGAACCCGCCGATTGCTAACTGAAGTAACAACCTGTACCCGATCTCCGATACCGTTTGGACCGGTGAACTTCGGGATATCCGCGGTCGGAATGTCCGTGAGGATGTGGAGTTTGTCGGTTCGGAATGCTTCGACCGGATCGAGCTTTCCCGCTTCGATCATGCGAACTTCACGAATGTGTGGGAGCCCCGTGCGGTCACGCCAACGGCTGTAGCCGGGGTTATCGACGAACACCATTTCGCGTGGTGCCTTCCCCATCGGTTGCGGGTTGGAGTAGAGCTTGAACGGCCCAGTCCCGAAGGGCTTTTCCGCGAAACCAGCGTCGTCGACCTGCTTGCCATTCTCGGTCATCCATCGTGCAGGGAGCATCTTGAACGTCAGCACGGCACGAGGGTCAGGGTGGCCAAGCGCGAACGGAATCCGAACGGCACTGTTGTCTTTCGGGGCGGGGACTCCCAGCCAGGGGAGCGGGTAGGCTTGCCAGGTATCGGAGCGGTTGCCCAGCAACTTCATGGTGGTGACGACATCGTGGCTATCGAAACCCGGTCGACCGGATGCGTCGCGATCAAAGGCCCGCAGGAGGAACTCCCGCCCGCCCGGAATCGCCGAGGGAAGCGCCTGCGCTGCTCCGGCTCGGTATCGCACGGCACCACTCTCCTCGGGAACTTCTTCGAGCAATCCCTCGAAAAGGAGTTCAACAACCTGCTTCTCACTATCCACGCGTGCCGTGGCGGGCGACATGTTGATCGGGTACTGCCGCACGCCGACTTGCAGAATCGGGTAGCCCGTGCGAAGTTCCCGCTGCAACTCGCGGATCCCTTCGACGGTTGGGTCCAATGACGCGGCGCGAGCCAGTTCGTCGCGAGCGGCTGTCAGGTCGCCAACCCCCTTCTTGTCCTTGGCTCGCGTGAACGCCTTCACGGCCATCTCGCGGAGTTGTCGCCGGATGTCGGCAACAGCCTCGGCACCCGCGCCGGGAAAGCGACCTTCGAACTCATCGAGCAGTTCCTTCGCTCGGATGTGGTCGGCGTGCGAGGCCGACTTCAAAAGCTGCACCGCCTCACCGACCCGTGCCGCAGCGACCTCGCGAGCCACGACCGCATCCTTGGGGTAGGCGTTCATGAGCCGTGTACCCGCGTCACGGATGCGGACAGCGTCCTTGGCCGCGATCGCGGTGCGGAGCATGTCGAGCCGGACGTCGCGCAGTTTTGTGACAAGCGGATCGCGGACTTCGTCCCACGTCTTCCCCTTGCGAATCTGCCGTTCACGTGCGTAGTCGTGAAACCGAATGGCCGCGGCGAGCAGCTTCTCGGAGGCCGCAAGATTATCTGTAATCGCAAGCGGATCGCCCTTCGCTTTGAGCAACTCGTCAACTTCTTTGGGTACAAGCGTCTCGAACGGGTCACTCGAACGCACGGCACCCACCCTGACTCGTCTGGCATCACGCGGCTTCCCCGTGGCATCAAGGGGAATCACGTCGAATTCTTTCGAGCCATCGCTCGGCCATTCATTCTTTCGAAACGGGATAGGCTTGACGCGAAGGTCGTTGCCCGAATCGTTGAGACGATCGAATGGGACGGTGTACTTGGCGAACAGCGCCTTGAGTCCCGGTGTCCGGGCTTCTTCACCGGCTTTGACGAGTTCATCTAGCTTCGCGTCTGGCGGATTGCCGACCGGCGTAACAGGGCCTTTCTTCGTGGGGATGGGGTCGTCGTCCACGATGATCTTCTTCTTGACGGTCCCCTTGGGGTCTTCGACCTCAACGGGCGGTTGCTGTGCGGAACCGACGAGAGCCACACACCCCAAGAAAAGAACCAGGGCCGTTAAACGGGGCAGGCGGTGCCGATTGTTCAGTGCGAACGGCATGGAAAATTACCCGTCGGGACGCAGAACTATGATGATGCCAGTGGGTTGATCTTAACATACCTTCGCGCCGCTCGCAGCGGTTGGGCTGGCCAGAGAGTTCATGAATTTCGTGCGAATGACTTGACCGGGCACCAAGCAGCGAGTTGAATAGCGCGATCCCAGGCTCATGCCGATCACGATCCGGCTGGCAGTGTGCCAGTTCGGCAAGTGAAGCCCCCCACATTTGGAGTATCTCCCGTGCGTAAGTTTGTGCTGTCCGCGGTTTGCGTGCTGTTCCTGGCCGGCGTTACGTTCGCTGTCGAAGCGATCTTCGTCAAGTTCGACGGTGAGAAGAAGACCCTGACCGTCAAGGAAGGCGACAAGGAAAACACCTACAAGGTGACCGACAAGACGAAGGTTTCGATCCTCGACAAGGACGGCAACGCCAAGGAAGCCGAGGTCAAGGTGCTCTCCAAGGCGAAGGAAGGCAAAACGAAGCTCGACATCACCACCGACAAGGACACCGTGACCGAGGTCAAGGTGAAGCTGGGCGGCAAGAAGTGACCCCACGCTGAGCCATGGCACGACCCGGCCCCACAATGGCCGGGTCGCGTCGTTTCAATGGGGAATGCCACTGGTTTCCGAAGTCAACGCTTGCTGGTAGGCAAGCGTATGTGTGCTTCTCATCGATTCCACGCAAAACTCCCACCCATCCGTGGAACCGTTCTGGAAGCGAAGATCTGTCTGGAAGAAAGAATATCAGAATAAATCAGATCGCCGCATCACGCGACACCCAAATCGTTTGCGATGTGCCACTGCAATTCATTCCACACAAAACCGCCAAACACACCCCTGGAAAATAGTGTACGCCCGTTTTATTATCGGGCGAAGCGTTGCGCTTGCGACCGGTCGCTCGGGGAACTACGATGTATCAACACCGTGCACTGCCCTGGAATCGAACATGACGCGGAAGATAGACAAAGACAAGAAGCCGCAGAAGAAACAGATCGTCGCGTTTAAGGTTGAAGACGAACTGGCGGATTTTCTCGACAAACTCCCCAACAAGAGCGAGTTCATCCGAAAGGCAATCCTCGCCCAGTTCGGCATGACTTGCCCGCTATGCACGGGTACAGGCGTTGTGGATAAGGGGATACACGATCACTTTGAACCCGTGATCGGGTCCAACACCACCCGCCCTTGCGACAAGTGCAAGACCTCAGTCAGCTTCCCTCTGAGCCTTGAAGCGTCTCCTCCAGGCGACCGGGAACGCTACCGTCAGTTCTTGCACGGTGGACCGCTGTATTGCGTGAAGTGTTACCCCACCGCCCCGCCCTGCCACGACTGCGGCTGGCACGTGATGATGGAGCGCGTTGCCGAGCACTTCAAGAAGGTGCATTCGCACTAAGAGTGGTTAGTGTGAGTGTGAGTGTGAGTGAAAATCCAAGACCCAAGCGGCGTCTGGTTTTCAGTCACACTCACACTAACCACTCACACTTTCCGCTTAGAACTGATCCAGCCAGAAGTGGTTCCCGCGGTAATACTTCATCGGGGTCCACAGTTCATAACGCCAGCCCGGTTCCTTGAACGCGGGGTACGCCTGGTACGCGGGTGGGCGCACGTAGGGTTGCCCCTTCTGTTCCGGCCACTGCGGGCTGTTTTGCGGCCAGTAACTGTGTGGGTAGTAGTAGTACGGGTAGTAGAAGAACCGTGGCAACGTGGGATCGTCAGCCGCGGAGGCGGTGCTCGCTGAACCGGACCACAGAGCAATTGCGAGAACCGCGAACCCGAACCGCGGCAGCCATTTCTTGAGCATGTGTCGTCACTCCTTTGCGACAGCCGACCCGCGCGGCCGACTTCCTGTCAGATGATTCTGCGCTAAGAACACGAACGCGAGCGGCACTGGCGGTCCGTCTGCGACACAAAACGTAAAATGATCGCCGCCCTGTGTGGCCTGGCGAAACCGGAGCGCTCGCGACGGGGCGGGGGTTGTTCTCCGTTCCTCCTGCTTCCGAATCACGAAAAACATTCAAGTTATGACGACTCCGCACGATGTTTACGACAATCCCCTGATCGGCCGCTACGCCTCCAGGGCGATGAGCGAGCGCTGGGGGCCACTTCGGAAGTTCCGCACCTGGCGGCAACTCTGGCTCTGGCTCGCCGAAGCGGAAGCTGAAATCGGCATGACCGGCGACGACGGCGTCACGCCCCGCATCCGCCCGGAGCAAATCGCAGAGATCGGCGCACACCTCGACGATATCGACCTCGCCCGCGCTGCGGTGTGGGAGAAGAAGAAACGCCATGACGTGATGGCTCACGTGGAGACGCTTGCGGAAGTGGCGCCGAAGGCTCGCGACATCATCCACCTCGGGGCCACGTCGTGCTACGTCACAGACAACGCGGACCTCATCCTGATGCGTGAGGGTCTGACCCAGTTGTGCGAAACACTCGCGGCCACGATCGACGCTCTCGGCCGCTTCGCCGAAACGTGGAAGGACGAGCCGACGCTCGGGTTCACACACTTCCAGCCCGCCCAACTCACCACAGTCGGAAAGCGAGCGACGCTCTGGCTGTTCGATCTCGTGCTCGATCTGCAAGAGCTCGAACGACGCCGCGATGAGTTGCCGTTCCGCGGTGCGAAGGGAACGACCGGTACTCAGGCCAGCTTCCTCGCACTGTTCCGTGGCGATCACGAGAAAGTGAAACAACTCGATCGACTGGTCGCAAAGAAAGCCGGGTTCACGCGCGTGGTTCCGGTCTGCGGCCAGACCTACACCCGGAAACTCGACTCGCAGATCCTCGACGCCCTCGGCGGGCTCGCCCAGACGCTCCACAAGTGGGGCAGCGACCTGCGACTGCTCGCCCACCGTCAGGAGATCGACGAGCCGTTCGAGGCGGATCAGGTCGGGTCGAGCGCAATGGCGTACAAGCGAAACCCGATGCGTGCGGAACGGATGTGCTCGCTCTCACGGTACATCATGGGACTTCCCGCGATGGCCGCCGACACCACCGCGACGCAGTGGTTCGAGCGCACACTCGACGACAGTGCGTGCCGTCGGCTCTACATCCCGCAAGCCTTCCTCGCAGCGGATGCGATCCTGCGTATCTCACTGAACCTCGCCAACGGTTTGGTTGTGAACCGCGAGGTGATCGCCAAGAACGTGCGCGAGTATTTGCCGTACATGATTACCGAAAACCTGATGATGGCCGCCGTGCAGGCAGGTGGCGACCGGCAAGAGGTTCACGAAGTGGTGCGTTTGGAAAGCCACGCGGTCACTGCAAGGGTGAAGGCCGGGACCGGCACTACCTCAGAGCTGCTCGATCGCTTGAAATCCAAGCTAACCGGCATCGACTTCACGGCAATCACTTCACAAGGTGCGAAGGAATTCGTTGGGCGATCACCCGAACAGGTGACGGAGTTTCTGGCGGAACACGTTGCAGGTGTGCGGAAGCGATATGCGAGCGTTCTGGGGATGAAGGCGGAATTGCACGTCTAACATTTCAGATTGCAGATTTGTGATTGACGATTGAGAAACCAGGAACTGCCTTTCCAATCGTCAATCACAAATCTGCAATCTGAAATCTGAGTCACTTCTTCGCGTCGGTCTTGGCCGGAGCCGCAGCGGCGGCTCGCAGGCGCTTCACCAACCGCGACTTCAGCCGTGCGGCCTTGTTCGGGTGAATGTAGCCCTTCGCGGCAGATCGGTCGAGCATCGCCTGTGTGGCGGTGTACTCGGTCGCGGTCTTGGCTGCGTCCCCGGCCTTGATGGCCACGTCGGACGCACGTCGTTGGAGCTTGATCTTCTTGGCAGCAGTGCGGTTCTGCTTGCGCCGTTTCTCGGTCTTGCGGAGCCGTTTCCAGGCGCTCGGTGTGTGTGGCATCTCGAATTCTCGTTGTGTGTGATGATTTCTAGGTTTGGTCGTTTAGCCGCGACTGAAGGGAGCGTACCCGCTCACTTCGGTCGCGGCTAAACGAGAATATTGTCAGAGAGCCACGGCGCCGACCTTGTATCGGACGAACTTCACGGGCTCCAAGCCGGCCTTCTTGAGGGCTGCGCCGACGGTTGTCTTCGGGTACTTCATCTCGTTGGCAACTTGCTGTTCGCTCAGCACGATCTCGGCCAGCTTCGTCCGCAATTTGCCCTCGGAGATTTTCTCGAGGATATTCGCGGGCTTGCCAACGTTCTTCGGATCAGCGTCCATGTCGGCCTTCACCAAACCCTTTTCCTTTTCGATCACGTCGGCCGGCACGTCAGCGATGGTCGCGTAAGGCGGGTTCAGTGCCGCGATGTGGGCCGCCACGTCGCGAATCACTTCGTCGTTACCGGCTGTGCCCTTGCACTCCACGATCACGCCGACGGTGCCGTCGTGGTGAACGTAGCTGCCGTAAACGCCGCCAGCGAGCCGCTGGAACTTATGGAGAATCATCTTCTCGCGGATCACGCCGACCGTGTCATTGATCCGGTCGAGAACGGTCCCCTTCCCTGCGAACGGCTCCGTGAGCGTGGCGGCCACATCGGCTGCCTTGCTGCTGGCAACGTGCTTGGCCACGTCGGTAGCCAGGCTGATGAACTGGTCGCTCTTGGCCGAGGGAGCGCTTTCGCATCGCATCTCGACGATTGCGGCAACCTTCGCGGCGTTATCGACGAACACGCCAATCCGACCCTCGGCGGTTTCGTTCGCTTCCCGCTTCACGCCCATCTTCGAGTTCTGCTGCTGCAGCCAAGCGATGGCCTTATCCATGTCACCGTCGCTCTGTTTCAGAGCTTGTTGGCACAGGCCCATCGGCTGATCGGTGCGATCGCGAAGCTGCTTGATCAGTTGCGGGGTAACGGCAGTGCTCATCATCTCTCCAGTTTCGAGTTTCGAGTTTCGAGTTTCGAGTTATCAATCCCCGCACCAGTGCGAGAGTCGGGTTCCGTAACTCGAAACCTTAAACTCGAAACTCGAAACTTCCTTTAGCTGACAGCCGGTGCTGGTGTCGGGTTCGACTCGACCGGTGCGGCTTGTGGGTTGCGTGGGGCCACGACGCGCGGCTTGATCATCGCCTGCTGTTCGGGCGGCAGCGACGCGCGGCCGTCGAGGCAGGCGTCGGCGAGCTTCGCCATCACGACTTCGATCGACCGGATGCTGTCGTCGTTGCCCGGGATCGGCAGGTCAACGGGGTCCGGGTCGCTGTCGGTGTCGATGAGGGCGATCGTGGTCACGCCCATCCGCTTCGCTTCCTTGACCGCGATGTGCTCCTTGTTCGGCCCGACGATGACCAGTGCATCTGGCAGCTTGATCATGTCGCGGATACCCATGAGGTTCCGCCGAATCTTGAGGAGTTCACGGCTCAGGGTCGAGATCATCTTCTTGGAGTGCGTCCGGATGTCGGACGTGTCCGGCGCGAGTGCCGGATCGAGCTTGCCGGCTTCGGTCATCAGGCCGGCGATGTAGGTGTTGAGGTCTTCCTTGGCCGGGTTGCTGCCGGCGGGGAGCCACATGGCTTCGAGTTCTTGGAGCCGCTTGAGGCGGTTGCGGATGGTTCGGTAGTTCGTCAGGGTGCCGCCCAGCCACCGTTCGCTCACGAACGGCATGCCAGCCCGGCCCGCTTCGCGTTCGACGATTTCCTTCGCCTGACGCTTGGTGCCAACGAACATCACAAGGCCACCGCGAGACACGACCTGCGCCAGGTACTTGTACGCACGGAGCAACCCGCGGACGGTTTCCCGGAGGTCGATGATGTGAATGAGGTTCCGCTTGCCGTAGATGTACGGCCGCATCTTCGGGTTCCACTTGCTGGCCCGGTGGCCATAATGGACGCCCGCTTCCAGCAGGACTTTGACGTCTACGAGTGCCACAACGCCTCCTTCGAGGACTCGGTCTTCACTTGCAATTTTTGCATAATGAGGCCAACCCTCCGGTTACAAATAGAGAAAGGCCCCCAACACGGTTTCTGGGGCCGAAGACAGGTAGTATAACTTTTGAACGCGTAACGGCCAACCCACCTCCGAGATTCTTGCCCAATGGTCACAGAACGACGGAAACCCAGGCTGATTCCCGTCATGGACGTGATGGGTGGCGTGGTCGTGCGTGCAATCGCCGGCCGGAGAGAGGGCTACCAACCGATCGTGAGCACTCTCACGCGTGCCACTGACCCGTTGGGAGTTGCCGCCGCACTGCTCCAGGCGACCGGAGTGAGCGAACTCTACGTCGCCGACCTCGACGCAATCACCGGACGGGGGCAGTTGTCGCCTGTGGTCCGCAACCTCCTCGCAGAATCCACTGGCCCGGTGTGGCTCGACGCCGGTTTCGGGCCGCGGCACGACATCCTCGACCTACCCGCGTCCCCACACCTGCGACCGGTGGTTGGCTTCGAGACGTGCCGGACCCCAGACTTCCTCCGCGACTTCGCATACTCGCCCGGCCCACAGGTACTCGGTTTTTCGATCGACATGCGTGCCGGGGAACTGATTGGAAATTGGAGGCAGTGGGGGGTTCAAGACAAACAGGACGCGATCGGGATCGCACGTGTGGCAGTCTCGCTGGCAGTCCGAACCTTGATCGTGCTCGATCTGGCCCGCGTGGGGACCGGCACGGGGTGCGGGACCGAGCCGCTCTTGCATGCCCTACGTTCCGAATTCCCCAACGTGGAGTTGATTGCGGGTGGCGGCGTGCGAACGTGGGACGACATCGACCGGCTCGGCGAAGCGGGGGCCGACGGAGTGTTGGTCGCATCGGCACTGCATGACGGCACAATCACTTTTCCGCGTTCTTCGTAGTTTCAACGTCCATCGCCGCCACCTTCTTCAGCGGATCGCCCGCGAGTCGATACTCGGTCCATTCGTTCATCGCGCTCGCGCCCAGCGATTCATAAAAGCGAATGCCAGGCTCATTCCACTTCAGGACAACCCACCGCACGCTGCCGCAACCGCGTTCCACTGCAACCTTCGCAAGCGCTACGAGAAGCGACTTCCCGAGCCCCTTCCCGCGGAACTCGGGCATCACGAACAGGTCCTCGAGGTACATCCCCGGCTTGCCCTGAAAGGTCGAATAGTTGTGAAAAAACAAGGCGAAGCCCGCAACCACGCTATTCACTTCAGCCAGGAGAACCTCGGCGTACCGTCGTTCGCCGAAGAGGTGTTCGAGGAGTTTTGCCTGATCGAACACGACCCGGTCGCTTAGGCGTTCGTATTCAGCCAAGGAGCGAATCAGGCGGGCAATGGTAGGCACATCGTCTGGTGTGGCAGGTCGAATCATTGGGATCTCATCACATTGAGTTATGCGGCGACCCAGAGGAGAGAACACGGGTACGCGATCATGGGCGTGTTGCAGAGTTATTGGGCACAACAGAGGACGTCCGCGAGCCTGAACAACACTGCTCTATCTATTCCTACGAACACTTCGAACGAACCGCATCCTACACGACAGGCTTGGCAGTCAGGGTCGTTGAAAGTTTCGAGTTGTAGAGGATAACTGGTAGATCGCTTCTTCGAATCGAGTTGCCAAGCGTCGAATGGAGTCAGAGAAGTTGTCAGCGTCAACAGATGCACCGTCTCATTGCGGAGACTCGATATGGCCTCGGGAGCCACACAGATTCTCACGCGACTGACATCCTCTCCCCGCGTTCTTCGACGGTTCGGTGTGATTCGAGGCGAAAACGGAACGACTTACGGAACACGGGACGGCCCTGAAATCGTGCGGACGTGATCAAAGGGTTATGGATGATCCACCGAGGCAGAAATTAACCCCAGGATAGATCCCCACAGGACGGTGCTGGTGGGCCGTCTTCGGATTTACAGAATGGGGAAATGGCCGATTGCTGCACCAACTCTCCACGCCCCGTTTTGGTTCCAGTCCAAGGGGCGCAATACCGGTCATCAAAAAGCAAGTGACCGACAAGCGTGCTGGGACACTTCATCACTCGAATACGTTCTCCGCGATTTCGTCGACAAATGAGTGCGTTTGCCCTGCCGAGGCAGTTGCCAGCCGGCAAACATCGAGGTGAACGCTTGGTGTTGGAATCATGCATCCCCTTCGGAGTCATTCAGCGGTTCTGGCGCGACATCCCACAACGCGACCGGAGCCTTGCTTGTGGCGGTCACGATCGTCTTCCCATCCGGGCTAAACGCGAGTGCCCGCACCCCGCGATTGCCAGTTTCGATAACCTGCACTCGCCTGCCAGTCTCGACGGACCACACCCACACCTGTCCGTCCCCGGTTCCAACAGCCAAGAGTTTCTCACCTGGCCCAAATGCCAGGCATGTCACGACCCGCTCAAACCCCTCGATCGTCCGGACCAGTTGCCGTGCGGGCACGTCCCAGATCTGCACGGCACCATTGAACCCCGCGGCCAAGTAGCGGCCATCAGGTGTAAACATCATCGCCGAAACTACACGTCGAGTCGGAAGTGAGAACGCCTGTTCCCCCGTTGCGGCCTTTAGGAACACCAACTTATTGTTGCCAGAACGACGGAGATCGGCTGCGTTGAGCGCTAGCAACCGACCGTCCGGGGTGGATGCCATGCAGAAGCAAATGTCCTCCAATTCGTAAGTAAACCGTTCCCCACCCGTGGCCGTATCCCAAACTCGCACGGCTTTGTTTGGCTTCGAGCCAGTCGTCGCCACCCATGTCGCATCGGGCGAGACGCAGAGGAAGCGAGGTTCCATCACACGGATCGGGATTATGTGGCGAACAGTACCAGCCGGGAGATCTCGCACTACGAGTTGATCTTCCCTGTCGTCCACCCGACAGGCGATCAACGAACGTCGATCAGGAGTGATGACAGCGAGATGCCCATCGTTCTTGGCAGGCGGTGTGAACAGTTCTCTGTGCGTGCCTTTCCCGCGACCATCAGATCCGATTCGCCATCGGACCAACTGCTTGGCCGAACCCGCCCACACTTCTTGCCCATCTGCATGGAATGCCACCGAGTAGGCACCTGCGAAATCGAGGCGATCACGCGGGTTCGTCTCAATCTTGAACGGCGATTCGATACGTATTGGCGTAATCTCATCCCTAACGAACACTGCACGCCCGGGGCTGAGTGACATGGGTGGGGCAAGCTCACCCCGAACGACTTGTACGTCTCCGTCTTTCGGCTCGATACGAACCGAATCGGGACCAGATGTTCCCATCGAGAACGCTCCGTTTCGGGCAACCACGTCTGCGGCTCCCGTCCCGACCACCGTGCATCCACCGGTCACAACCGCAGTCAACTGCCCCTTGACGAGGATTAGTTTCCGGGGGATTCCATTCTCGCCCCCAACGGCCGTGAATCGAACTGTGGTGTCAGGCTGAAGTTCCAGTCGAGTGCCGTCCGGAAACTCCAGAACGGCGACACTGTCTTCCCCAACTGTGCGGACCGTCTGACCGAGAAGGAGAGCCTGGTCAACCGTCGTGGCGACCGACTCGCCCAGATTGAGAATCTCAATCGAACCGGACAGAGTTCGAATCCGCGCAACATCTATGCGGGTCACCCCGGGATTGGTAGGTAGAGCGGGGTGGTTGGGAGCCGGGTTGAGGAGCCAGACGCACACGAGCAGCACCACAGCGATTGCTGTAACCGCGACCCCAAGTCCCCGACGAAACGAACTCTGGCGAGACCACCTTGGTGCTGGACGATCCGCGATCTCGGCCATCACCAAGGTGGCCGTCCGTTCGGCACGCTCTGCTTCGATCCTGCGGACAGTGACCGTGGCGAGATCGAGATCGGTCCGCAGGCCACGCAACGCGGCCTCCACATTCAACAGTGCGAGGTACCGACCCCGGGCGCTCGGATCGGCTGCGATTAACGAGTCCAGTTCTAACCCCTCGGCATCGGTGATCGTGCCGTCGATCAAGAGATCGGTGAGTTCGTCGATACGATTCATATGGTACTCAGTTTTCCCTCGATACACGCCCTTAGCCGGACTCGAATGCGAGAGATCATGCGTTGCACCGCTTCCTGGGTCTGCCCCTGCCTGGCCGCGATCGTTTCAAACGACCACCCCTTCTCGTATCGCATCTGAATGAGAGTGGAATCCCGCTCGGGAAGATCTTCTCGGCATCCCCGCAAAGCTGCGATATACAAATCGGCATCGTCGTGTGGGTCCAGACCCTCTGCGCGAAGACGCTCCGCGAGTTGCTCGCGATACACTGCGAGCCGGCGTTCCTCACGCGATGCGGTGCGCAGTTCTTTCCGAAGTCGGTTGCGTGCGACAGTTCGAATCCACGCGCCGAAGTCGGTCCCGAGTTGGTATTGATCGAGATGAGCGTAGGCGTCAATGAACGCTTGCTGAACCATGTTCTCGGTCGCCCCGCGACCGCGCAGCATCACCGCTGCGATTCGCCACAGGTCAGACTCATACAGCCGAACCAAACCGGCGAACGCTGCGGTATCCCCTGCAAGCACTGCTCGCACAAATTGGTCAGCTTCTGGCGTCGCGCCAGCGTCTGGCAGTTTCCAATCCATGTCGAGAAATCCCAACCCAAACAGACGGCAGCAGCCACGGAATCAATCTACCATCTCAATCCCGCCGGTTTGGTGGGCAGACAAACGAGGTCGGTCCGGGAAATGAAGTCTGCCCCGTTTACAGTCGGGCTTTTGTGAGTATCCAGCCTGTCCAAGTCGAGGTGGTGCGAAACACGTTTCAATCCCGGCGCACTTCGACCACGCGATCCGGTGTGGCTGTGACCCGTACATCCGGTTGTGGAATCCGGCGACGTTCTTTATCCTCACGGTGTAAGGCGAATCGCGGTACCGATCTGCGTAATCCACCAGAACTTCATCTTGCCAATCGCGGCTGACGGTGTCGCCGCGATCCACTTCTTCGCCAACCGTCGAATCGCAAGTCACTCCTCCTCACTCACACATCGCCGGGAGTGTATCAACCACTGCGACCTCATCCTCAGGTTTGTGAAAAATCGTTCCGATACTTGCGTTTCCGAAACAACGTGGGTCTACTATGAGCACCTGTCTAGCTGGCGGCTGCTTCAACGGATTGATTCTCGATGCAGCCGCGGAGGCGGCCCAATGACCGTGGCACCCGACTTCTTTGAGACTGAACCCCGAAACTGGCGTGCCCGATTGGCGGCCAGCGTCGAGGTCATGCGTGAACTCAGCAGGTACTCTGACCCGCAAGAAATGTACGCGGTTTTTGCCCGACGGATGTCGCAGTTGTTCCCCGTCAGCCGACAGTTGACCATCTCACGCCGCGGGTTGAACTCCCCACAGTATCGTGTAACCCGCTTTAACCTTTGGCGAGAACAGGTAAATCCCTGGAAAGATCATGATCGTCTGCCGATCCATGACGGTGGATTGCTTGCCGAACTCGTGTACGCAGACCAACCTCGTGTATTAGAGGATGTCGCATTCGAGCCAGACGACCCCGCGTTGGCCTACCTTGAAGGGCAGCGATCTATTCTGGCAATTCCGCACTTCGACCAGGGCATTGCACAAAGCGTTGTGATCCTGGCGCGAGAGGAGGCTAACGCCTTCCCCCGCGACCGCATCGCAGATCTGGTGTTGCTGAGCAACCTGTTCGGACGAGCCACGCAAACGTTGGTGCTCTCGCAGGCCGTAAAAGAAGCTTACGACGCGGTCGATTACGAACTTCGAACGATCGCCGACATTCAGAAATCGTTGCTTCCCCCACGGGTGCCACAGATCCCTGGGCTAGACATTGCCGTTCATTACCAAACCGCCAAACGGGCCGGGGGCGACTATTACGATTTCTTCCCACTCCCTGAGGGCAGACTCGGTGTTCTGATAGCCGATGCCAGCGGTCACGGAGCCCCAGCCGCAGTTTTGATGGCAATCGCTCATAGCATCGCACACACGCGGCCAGATCCTCCAATTCGGCCTGGCGAATTGCTCACACACTTGAATGCGCACCTGACGCGTCATTACACCCGACAGACCGGGAACTTCATGACAGCGTTTTACGCGGTGCTCGACCCGCAAGGTGGTACAGTCTCATACGCCAGCGCAGGTCACAACCCGCCGCGGTTGGTACGGTCCGCAGATGGAGTGAAGTTGACCCTCAACCGAGCGCAGCGACTCCCACTTGGGATCAAGCCGGATGAGCAGTACCCCGAACAAGTTGTCCCACTGCAACTTGGCGATCAGGTGGTTTTTTTCACGGATGGTGTGATCGAAGCAGTAAATGCGGATGGGGATGTTTTCGGCTCAGATCGCCTCGACTCAACCCTCCCCGAATCGGTTGAAACCGCGGAGCAGTTGATGCTTTCAATCTTGAGGAAATTCAAAGCGTTCACCGCAGGAGTCCCAATTGCAGACGACCGCACAATTGTCGCAGTAAAATGCGTTTGCCAACACGCCCAGGCCGGTAATATGGACTCGTCAAGACAATCGCTTTGAACTCCCCGAAACTGCGTTCTGGCGTTTGCCAAAAGACAAGTTAAGATACAACTTCCGACAAACCGTCCACAACCTCTCGACCCGCGCCGGGCGACTGGTCTGGCCTATAACTACCGATCCCGATGTCATCGCAAACACAGACGTTTCCATGCCCTTTCTGCGGTCGCCGAATGGGTGTCGGGATCGACCTGCTGGGCAAGCACGTTCGCTGCCCGCACTGCAAGCAGGTTGTCCTCGCTCCCGTCACAGCCGGCGGAACGCCAGGCGCACCACAGCCAGCCCCCCCTGTCGCGCCACCAACACCTGCTGCGGCCACACCTCCGCAGATGACACCGCCACCACCTGCTGTCGCCCCGCTCCCACCAATGCCTGAGCCCGTGTTCAACATCCTTCCAAAGGAAGCCGCTGACAGCATCCTGAGCGAACCTGATGAGTCGGACGACGAGGTGTTTGGATCGCAGGGGTTTAATCGGATGCCAATCCCGAGATTGCCCGATTTACAACCCGGCCAGGGCGCGTCACCTTTCGGTTCCCCACCCGCGTACGGCGCACCACCCGCCCCTACATATGGAGCGCCACCAGCGTCGCCTCCTCCACCGCCGTATGGACCGCCGCCCGCACCACCAGCTGCACACGTCCCGCAACCCTACTCACCGGCCGCAAGTGGCAGTCCCTTTGCGTTTGAGGGGAACCCCCAACCAGCAGCGCCGCAGCCGATGCTTGTTCCTGCGCCTGCCTCAGTTCCGACTCAACATGGGCCACAGGGACTCCAAGCCACAGCGCTTGATGTCAACCCGTTCGGCGGATTTGACGGCCCGCCCGCCCAGGCTCCCCAACCACCGCAACCCGTTCGGCCTGTTGCGGTACCCGCCCCGGCTACAATCCCCGCACCTGCTCCTTCGAATAATCCCTGGGCTGGGATCGAGCCGCAGCAAGCCGCGGCTCCGCATCTGCAGCCTATGCCCGCGCCGTACAACGGCCCGGCACCCGCCCAGTACCCCTCGCCGCAACCCGTCGCGGCGTACCCGCAACCCTACCCCGCACCCCAAGCGGCCTACCCCGCCCCCGCTGCTGCACAGCCATTCCAGGCTCCGCCTGCCGCGCTTCAACCCGTTCCGCAACAGGTTGAGGAAGTGACGGAAGCACCGGCTGCGAAACAACAGGCCCGAACGGGACGGTTGAAACCTGGTTCACCCGCCGCGCCGACCGGTGGCGTTCCCAAGCCCGTCCTATACGGCCTCGCAGGCTACGCACTGTTGATGACGATCCTCGCGCTCTACGGCCTCTTCATGAAGTCCGGAGACGTGCCCCCGGATCACCCGCTCTCGATTATCCCCGACAACTTCGGCGAGTTCGACAACGCACAGCGTAAGAAGGGTGCGGCTGTGATTCGCGGGAAGATCGACGGCCCGCTTCCTCCGAATCAAGTCGCACAGCTTAACGGCACGATTGAAGTGGGCGGCCTCGAGATCGTGCCGCTCCGGATCGAAAAACGCACGCTTGATTTGATGACGGTTGACGCGAAAGGTACGAAACAACCTGCCGGCTCAACGGCATCAACATTGGTAATGCGAGTGAAGGTGAAGAACAACACCGATCTGGCACTTTGCCCATTCGATCCGGCGTTCAGCCGAAAGGGGTCGCGTGACGACCAGCCTGTGACGCGAGTGGTCGTCGGGACGGAACCATTTGCAGGAGGACCGCTCGTGTGGCCGATGAGCAAGGCCGGAAGCCGGCAATTCGAGAAGGAACAAGAGCGTGATGCCGAACCACTCAAACCAGGCGAGACACGCGAGTACACTGTCTGCGCCACGACCAAGCCCGAGCTGATCCCTGCAATCAAGAAGAACGGGGACAAGATCATGTGGCGTGTGCAAGTGCGGCGGGGGCCGGTCGCGTACAACGGGAAAAGCGTTCCGGTCACAGCAATCTTCGGGGTCGAATTCTCCCGCGCGGATATTCAGAACTTCTGATAAATTCGACAAGTCGGTGAAAACGAAGAGGCCACACACGAGTGCGGCCTCTTCGCATTGGATCACACCTTTTCGGGAATTGCAAACGGCTTGCGATAGGCACGAGTCAGTAAGGCATCCGCCTCGGCGTTATTCACAAATCGTTCCGTCTTGGCGTCGAAGTCCAACTTCGGCCCGACACGCAGATTCTTTCCGTCGAACTTGATGCCACTCTCCTTCAAGTGGTCTGCCATCCGCGTGAGGGCGTCAGTGCCGTACTCATTGCCACTGAGTTTGCCCAACTTCGGGTCGTATTCGGTTTCCTTACCGAGTCGGAAGCTAATGTTCCCGAGATGACAGAGGCCACTGGAAAGGTGACCGACCTCGATCCCAGCGTGGAGTTTCGCAGTATCCCGACTCCGCACGCAGTCGATGAAGTTCGCGAAGTGGTCGCCCCCGATTTTTACGTCAGATGTGACCTTCGGCACTGGCTCGCCATCGCCCTGTCCCTTCGGGTAGAACTTGCCGCCCGCGACCACACCCTCCTCGAAGTGAAGGATGTTGCCGACCGTCTGGCCACGGAATCCGGGGGACTTCAGACCACGGGTCTCGAAGACGAGTTGCGTTTCGCCGTAGTCGAACACGGAGACAAGTGCATTCGGAGTCTGTCCTTGGTCGTTGTTCGCATATCGGCCACCAAAGCTAATGACGGACTTTGGCCACGTCGCGTTGGGGATGAGCCAGCGGGCGATGTCCATCTGGTGAACGCCCTGGTTGCCGGCATCGCCGTTGCCGAAGTCCCAGAACCAGTGCCAGCGGTAGTGAACGAGATTCTCGTGGTAAGCCTGTTCTTGCGCCGGCCCGAGCCAGAGGTTGAAATCAAGTTCAGCAGGTGGGTTCTTCGTGGGCTTCGTGCCGATGTCGCCGCGTGTGCTGCCCCCGGTGCCGCCGTCCTTGTAGCACAGGCCGCGTGACACCAGCAGTTTGCCGAGCTTTCCGGATTTGGCGAGTGCCGCGAGATCGGCCCAACTCTGACTGCTGCGACTTTGCGTACCATGCTGCACGACTCGCTTGTGCTTCTGTGCCATATCAACAGCAATCCGGCCTTCGTGAATGTTGTGCGAGCACGGCTTCTCGACGTAGACATCCTTGCCCGCCTCGCAGGCCCAGATCGTCATCAAGCTGTGCCAGTGGTTCGGCGTTGCGATCGAGACTGCGTTCAGCTCCTTGTCTTCGAGTGCCTTGCGGATGTCTGTGAGGGTCTTGGCGGCAGGCAAGTTCTTTTTCGACTGTGCGTCGAGGTGTTTCTTGTAAGTCCGGGTATCCGGATCCACGAGGTACGCGACCTGCACGTTCTTCATGCCGAAGTACGCGCCGGTGTGAGCCGATCCGCGACCGTTCAGACCAGCGACGGCGATGCGAATGGTATCGTTCGCACCGAGAACTTTACCGGACGACTTGGTGCCTGCGATCGTGACGGTCGCAGCGGTGGCGAGGGTGTGCTTGATAAACAAGCGACGGTTGAGACGAGACACAGAAGACCTCCAGCAGCAAGGAGGAACAGGAGGGGACAGCAACTGAACCATACCCGGCAATTCCGTCGCGGGCAAAAGGATTCAACGGAAGCAAGAACTGACCCGATGAGTTTGCTACACTGGACATTCACCTGAGGCAGTGACATGACCCCGGCCGACCAGCGATCCGCACTCGCGTCCCAATACATCGATCAACTTCCGTATCCGCCGTATCCCGTGCAGGAAGAAGCCCTGCTCGCTTGGTTTACAGCGGATCAAGGGGTGATGGTCTGCGCGCCAACAGGCACCGGGAAAACGCTGATCGCCCAGGCGGCACTCTATGAAGCCCTACACACCAACACGGTTGCATACTACACCACCCCACTTATCGCGCTGACCGAGCAGAAGTTTGCCGAGATGCAAAATCAAGCGGTCCGTTGGGGCTTCAAGGCCGAAGACATTGGCCTCGTGACCGGCAACCGCAAGGTCAACCAAAATGCACGGGTGTTGATCGTCGTCGCCGAAATCCTCCTCAATCGCTTGCTCCACGCGGATGGATTCGACTTCTCACACGTTTCCGCGGTCGTGATGGACGAGTTCCACAGCTTCGCCGACCCCGAACGTGGCATCGTCTGGGAACTGTCGCTCAACATGCTTCCGAAGCACATCCGCTTACTGTTGCTGTCCGCGACGGTGGGGAACTCGGTTGAGTTCATCAATTGGATGGATCGCGTCCACGGCCGCAAAGTCGAACTGGTCGAGGGCCGAGAACGCAAGATTCCGTTGACGTATCACTGGGTGCCCGATCAGTTCTTGAATGAATTGCTTGTGGACATTGCCAAGGGGGACGACGCAACCCGCAAGACACCGGCTCTGGTGTTCGCCTTCAACCGCGATGAATGCTGGAGCATGGCCGAGCAACTCAAGGGGCTCGACCTGATGAACGCCGCCCAAAAGGCCGCACTCAACAAGGAGTGCGACCTCCTCGAATGGCATCAGGGTGTTGGCCCCAAGTTAAAGCAGATGCTCCGTCGCGGGGTCGGCGTTCACCACGCCGGGTTGTTGCCGAAGTATCGCCGCGTCGTCGAAGACCTGTTCGAGAAGAAGTTACTCTCGGTCGCACTCTGCACGGAAACACTTGCGGCCGGGATCAACCTGCCCGCTCGTTCGGTCGTGGTCACGAGTCTCGTGAAGGGGCCTTTCGGGAAAGAAAAACTCATCGACCCCAGTTCCGCCCACCAGATCTTCGGTCGCGCGGGTCGCCCGCAGTACGACACAGAAGGCCACGTCTACGCCTACCCGCACGAAGACGATGTGCGAATCCTCCGATGGAAGCAGCAGTACGACCAGATCCCCGAGAACACGAAAGACCCCGGCCTTCTCAAAGCGAAGAAGACGCTGATGAAGAAGAAGCCGACACGCAATTCACAAAAGAAGTATTGGACCGAGACAGACTTCGACAAAATGAAGAACGCCGCCCCGGCCCGGCTCTACAGCAAGGGACCACTGCCGTGGCGATTGCTGGCTTACCTGCTGAAAGTGTCGCCGGAAGTCGAGAAGATCCGCAGTGTGGTCCGGAAACGGTTGCTCGATCAACCTCGTGTTGAAGCGGGGATGAAACAACTGAACCGGATGTTGATTACACTTCACACGAAGGGGTTCTTGGTTCTCGATCCGCCGCCACCAGCACCCGAAGAGACGGCCCCCAAGAGTCCTGAACCCGCCAAGACACCAGCATCGCCGACACCGGGCTTGGTGATCGACGCGACACCACTCCTAGCAGGCCAGAAACCAGCGGCGAATAATTCCCCCACACCTGGAAATGTCGCCCTTAACTTACCCCCGGATTATCAGCCGGTGACGGCCACACCGACGCCGGCACTCGACAAGTTACTCGTGTTCCGGGCGTGCCATCCGCTCTATGGTGCATACCTCGTCGATCTCATGGCGACAGCAAACCGTGAGGAGCGGATTCAGCTTCTCGAAAGCGTGCTGGAGTTGCCGCGACCGCTGCTGAAGTACGTGCGTGTTCCGTGGGAACTCAGCCCTGGGCCGTTGCAAACCGAAAAACTCGACCCCGAACTGATCGCAAAGGGACTCATCACCGCGAAGGTGCCGCCCGCACCCGGCGAAGAAGAGGAAGAAGACGACTATGTTCCGTGGGATGAGCGGCCGCCACTGCTGGCGGAAAAGGCTCGGATGCTGTTCGATGCGCAGTATCCCGAAGTGTCGGACTTCAACACAACGGCGGTATGGGCCGCTGGCGAAGTGCTCAACTACGGCAACTTCAACACGTTCGTCACCACCAAGGATCTGACCAAGCAAGAAGGGCTCATCTTCCGGCATCTCTTGCGGCTGATCCTGCTCACCGAGGAGTTCGAGCAACTCACGCCGCCGGGAATCGAAGAGGCAGTCTGGCAGGCCGACTTGAAAGAGATTGCAGACAAACTCACAGAGATTTGTCGGACTGTTGATCCGACCAGCACGGAAGAGGCCATCAAGAAAGCCCACGCCGCAGACGTCGTCGAAGGCGAGGAACATGCGAAGGCGGTCGCTGCAACGACGCTGGACCAACCACCGAAGTCAGCCGAGCCTGAGGAAGAGGACGCCTTCGGAGCGGGGATCGTGGATTAGTGTTGAGTGTTTGGTGTTTCGTTTCTGGAAAAGCATCTGACTTTAGCGGACACAGCACCGACTCCAAAACTCAACACGAAACACTCAACACGAAACACCAAACGAAGATGAAGAACACTGCCGTTTTGCTTATCACCTGCCCAGACCGTAAGGGGATCGTCGCGGGGGTCGCTGAGTTCCTCTATAAGCTCGACGCGAACATCCTGCACGCCGATCAGCACCAGGACGCCGAAGGTAAGCAGTTCCTGATGCGTGTCGAGTGGGATCTCGCGGGGTTCGCACTCGACCTCGCGGAATTCCCGCGGCGGTTCGCACCGATTGCCGACCGTTTCGAAATGCGCTGGCGACTGGAGCATTCCAAGCATCCGCTACGCGTTGCACTGTTCGTCTCAAAATACGATCACTGCCTGATGGACTTGCTGTATCGGCACAAGACAGGCGAACTGCCTTGCGACATCCCGCTGATTGTCGCCAACCACCCTGACGCCGAGAAGTGGGGCAAGTTCTACGACGTGCCGTTCCATTGCATCCCAATACCCGCTGGGGGCAAGGAAGCTGCGGAGAAAGCCCAGCTTGATTTGCTCGCCGCCGAGAAGATTGATCTCGTCGTGATGGCGCGATACATGCAAATCTTGTCGAAGGAATTCATCTCGCGCTACCCACAACGAATCATCAACGTTCACCACTCATTCCTTCCCGCGTTCATGGGTGCGAAGCCCTATCACCGTGCGTTCGAGCGTGGCGTGAAGTTGATTGGCGCAACGAGCCACTACGCCACGGAAGATCTCGACGAAGGCCCGATCATCGAGCAAGACGTGGTACGTATCTCGCACCGCGACGGCCTTGAAGACCTACTGGAAAAGGGTCGCGATCTTGAGAAGGTCGTGCTTTCGCGGGCTGTCCGATGGCACATCGACCACCGGGTTCTCGTTTACGACCGCAAAACAGTAGTGTTCGACTGATTGGTGTACGCTCCTCGCGGATCGCGGCTAAACATTGGCACCGCCAGACGCACTGGCGTATCATCGCCTCTCATGCAACCAACACCACCGCAATCGTTGCCCCGCGTGCTCGGGCTCTGGATGACGACAGCCATTGTCGTCGGCACCGTGATCGGGTCGGGGGTGTTTAAGAAAGGCCGGAACGTTTCCGAGAACGTGCCCGAGTTCGGCCTCGCGATGGCCGTGTGGGTTCTCGGCGGCATCCTCGCGTTACTGGGAGCACTTGCACTCGCGGAAGTCGCAGTTCTGTACCCCCGAGCTGGCGGCAACTACGTCTTTCTCCGCGAGGCATACGGACGTGCCAGCGGGTTCCTCTACGGCTGGGTCGAATTTTGGATTATCCGTGCCGCTGCGATAGCTGCCCTCGCAACGATGTTCACGGACTCTTTCCATGATGCGCTGCGACAAACGCTCTACCCCGGTGAGAGGGTCGAAGTGCTGGCATTCTGGCCACGACAACTCTTCACCGCGTCGGTGATCGTCGGGCTTGCAGCTGTGAACGCTCGCGGCACACGCCTTGGCGGCGGGGTTCAGTTCGTGATTACCATCTTGAAGGTCGGCTCGTTGCTGTTCGTCATCGCGCTGCCATTCGCAGTGTCCGCAGCGGTTTCCGTGCCTACGCATCCGCCAAAACTCGAACACCTCACGCCGGCGTGGCCATCGGGTTGGCTCGGTATAAACTGGGCGAAATTTGGAACAGCTCTGATCGGCGTTCTATGGGCGTATCACGGTTGGATGAACATTGCCCCGGTCGCGGAGGAAGTGAAAAACCCGCAACGGAACATCCCGCTCGGGTTGCTGGGTGGTGTGCTACTTCTGATCGGCCTCTATTGCGGAGCGAACATCGCATACGATCTAGTTCTTTCGCGCGACACCATCATCGCGAAGAACGAGCACGGCGAACTTTCCTCGACACCGCTCGCCACGCAGTTTTGCCTTGCTTTGCTGGGGCCGATTGGTGCCGTGGTCGCTTCCGCTATCATCATGACTTCCGTTTTCGGCGCCCTGAACGGGAACTTGCTCGTCGGGCCACGACTGCTTTACGCGATGGGTAAGGACGGCCTCGCCCCAAGCAGTCTGAGCGACATCCACCCACGCTATGAAACACCTGTGTTGGCCACCGTGGTCCTCACGGGATGGTCGTGCCTGCTCGTGCTCGGCGTCGGAGCCTTGACGCAATACACCATGCCCGTAATCCCGCTGGGGTTCACGGAACTGGACGTGAATCTGCCACCGGGGAAATCGCCCTTCGACGTAATGACCGATTTCGCGATTTTCGGATCGGTGACGTTCGAGACGCTGGCCGTGGCGTCGATCTTCGTGTTCAGGAAACGCATCCCCATCACACCTGAGAATCGGCCGTACCGATGCTGGGGTTATCCCGTCGTGCCGGCGCTCTATATCGCTGGCATGGGAGCGGTGATTGTCACGTTCTTCGCAACTCCACAATCCCGCACCGAAGCACTGATTGGCCTTGGATTCATTGGATTTGGCGGAGTGGTGTACTATCTGCTGTTCCGTGATCGCACGGCTTGAGGGTTTCTTATGTTGACCCCTGAAGGGTGCCGGGCACGTCGGCAGCGGTTTCTCGAGCGTTTGAAGCCATCGCACCCGATTGTCCTCTCAGACCCGATCCATCTGCGTTACTTCGCAAACTTACATGTTGAGGCGATTAGCCAACATGCGGACTTCGGTGGTTTGCTCGTGATCCGACCCGACGGGCACGCGAGCCTGTTCCACGATAGCAAGTTGCCGAACACAGTCTTGCTTGCCCACGTCAATGAACGCACCCCAGTGACGTGGTACACCGGCCAGGAACCCGGACGGGGTGTACGCCAACTGCTCCTACGGCCGATCCTCGAAGCTAACGGTGGTCGGATTCACGATTCGATCACCGACCCGTTCGCACCGCAGGTCTTCGACATCGTTTCCGAGCTGCGCCGGCGCAAAGACCCTGACGAAGTCGCGCTGCTGAGGACGTGCATGCAGGCGACCGAAGCCGGCCACGCCTGGGCACGCGCGAACATCCGCGAGGGCATGACGGAACTCGATCTTTACGCTGGAGTGAACGCCGCGTGTCAACGTGCGCTCGGGCACTGGGCCATCGTGTACGGCGATTTCGTCGTGAGTGGTGGCGGGCGGCGAGTCGGGCCGCCCACGCCTCGCGTTCTCAAGAACGGCGACACATTCATCCTCGACTTCTCAGTGATCGTTCAAGGATACCGCAGCGACTTCACAACCACTCTCGTTGTTGGCGGCGAACCCATGGGAGAGCAGAAGCGTCTCTTCGGGCTGTGTGTCGATGCGATGACAGCAGGCGAACGCGAGTTAAAAGCCGGGGCGAAGTGCCAGACGGTTTACGACGCGGTTCGGGGCGTGTTCGTGGCGGCTGGCCTCCCCGATGCGTTGGTTTCGCACGCAGGCCACGGTCTCGGCGCAACCCACCCGGAAGCACCATTCATCGTGCGGCACTCCACGGAAACGCTGGTCGCTGGCGATGTCGTCACGCTCGAACCGGGGCTGAATATCGGCGGTATCGGCATCCGAATCGAGCACAACTACTTGATCACGGGCAACGGTTACGAGCGTCTGAGTAACCACACAATCGCGCTTTGCTGATCGGAGTTTACTTCACCTTCCGGATCATCACATCCTTGAAGAAGATCTCTGCACCCTCGGATTGGAGTGCGATACGGCCCTTCGTGAAGTTGCAGTTCTTTCCCTCGTTTACTTTCACGCCGTTCACCACAAACGTGATGTCTCCGCCCTGGCAGGTGATGACGCACTCGTTCCACTCGCCCAGCGGCTTCTCGACCGGGTCCTTCGTCTCGATGCGAAAGAAGCGGCGCTCCAGCTTTGGGTCTTGTCGCGACTTCTCGACTTCGAGTTTCGCATCGGGCGGCATCGTGAGCAGGATGTCTCCTGCCCGGCCGGTCAGGAGTTGTGTCTCGATGGATGTCGGCCAGTATTTCTCGTCCTGAACGTGGAGCAGGACGCCGCTGTTTCCCCCCTTGCCCTCGGCAGGAAACCGCCACTTCAGCTTCAGCACATAATCGCCGTAAATCTTCTCCGTGACCATGCACCCATTCGGTTTCCCGGTGCAGCGGATCGTGCCGTCCACAACCGACCAGGTGTCTTTCGGATCGGCTTTCTTGCCATCCTTGTCGGGCTTCACGATAAACGTCCACCCTGCGAGGGATTTGCCATCGAACAACGGCGTGAATTCGGGCTCAGCCGCAGGAACCACGGGTGCCAGAATCAGCAGGAAGAGGAGCGAGCGCATAGATACCTCGGCGAGTCAATTAGCGGAACAACTTCGTCACCGGGGTGCCGGTGGTCGCGCGATACGGGCGGTTGTTGACATCGGTGTAGTGCGCATCGGCGGGGATGCCGAGTGCGTGGAACATCGTCGCTGCCAGGTCGCCCGGGGTCGTTGGCTCGGATTGCGGATAGGCCGCGTGGCGGTCTGACGAACCGAACAGCGCACCGGGCGAGACTCCGGCACCTGCCAGGACCACAGAGTAACACGCCGCCCAGTGCTTCCGACCGGGAGATCCCTGCCCCGCGAAACTCTTCTCGATTGCAACGAGCGGTGCTCGGCCGAACTCGCCCATGATGACCACAAGCGTCGTTTGGAGTAGCCCACGCTGGTGAAGGTCTTCAAGCAACGCGGAAACGCTGTGGTCTAATCGTGGCAACAGGTGCTTTTGCATCGCGTCGAAGATGTCGTTGTGTGTATCCCAGCCGTATTCGTCCGTCGTCTCGGGGTGGTCGTCCTGGCCCCTAATTCCGTGGTTGAAAAACACCGTAAGCCAAGGAACGCCAGCTTCCACGAGTCGCCGGGCCATGAGACACGCTTGCCCCGAACGGTGCCGACCGTAACGGTCACGAACGCGGTTCGACTCGCGTTCCAGGTCGAGCGCGCTGCGAACGTGCGGGGCGTTCACCAACTCAAACGCTTGTTGACTCAGCGGGTCGGCACTTACGGCAGGGTCGAGTCGGCCAAGGAGATCACGTCGACGGTTGAGGCGGTCCACGCTCACATCGGCTGGCAGATCGAGGCTCTCTAGAAGCCGGTCAGCTTCAGTCACGTTCCCGAGTTCGGCCGGCTCGTATGCCCGACCCAGGAAGCCGCCATCTTGCCCCGGCCCGGCTTCTTTCGGGGTGAGCAGCGGCCCGTTGACGTGTACTGCAGTGTGCGGGAAGTGCTTGAAAGGGCGGTAGCGCTTCAGCACCGCTCCGAGGGTTGGGAAATCGGTGGGCCGTGGCGACGGGTTGGACGATTTTCGCGGGTGAAACTGCCCCGTGAGCGCGAGGTAGCACGCCGAACCATGATCGAGGTCGTCGTGGGTCATTGACCGCAACACCGTGTATCGATTCGCCAGTGTGGCCAGCCGCGGCAGGTGCTCACAGACCCGCATCCCCGGTAACGCGGTTGGAATGGTGCGGAATGCACCGCGGATCTCCTCGGGGGCATTTGGCTTCGGATCCCAGGTATCGAGTTGGCTCTGGCCTCCGCTTGTGAACACGATCAGGACGGATTTCGCCCGGCCAAATCCTGCATGATGATCGGTAAACGACTTTTCTCTCCCATGAGCGTAGCCGGCACTGAACAGCGCAGGAACGCCTATGCGCAGGCATTCGCGGCGAGTCGGAAGCTGTCCGACGGGATCGAACGTGACGGTGAAACGGGACATGCTTTCCTTATCTCGCTCCGTCGCCAGAAGGGCAAGCGGTTTCTTTGGTCCCGCGTTCTTATAATCCCCGCATGCTATTCGAGCAGGTCACTGTTGTCGGGGTTGGATTGATCGGCGGTTCCGTCGGGCTCGCGGCGCGCGCTCGGAAACTCGCAACGAGAGTTGTGGGCGTCGGTCGCGACCCCAGGACACTCTCACGGGCAGTGGAACTCGGGGCAATCGACTCATTCAGTACCGACCTTGCCTCAGGCGTAACAACCGCAGACCTTGTGGTGGTTTGCACCCCGGTTGATCGGATCGCCGACACGATTCTCAAAGCTGCTCCCCATGTTCGATCCGGGACGATTTTTACGGACGTGGGCAGCACCAAGCAGAACATCCTTGAAGGGCTGGCTGGCAAACTTTCCGCAGCACTCCCGTACGTTCCTGCGCACCCACTCGCGGGAGCCGAGAAGGCTGGCGTCGAACACGCTCAGCCCGATCTGTTCCAGAACCGCGTAACGATCATCACTAGCAATGAGCCACGTGAATCGACGGCCACTCTCCAGGTCAAAGAATTTTGGCTGGCAATGGGATCGCGGGTTGTGACGATGTCGCCGGAAGAACACGATCGGGTGTTGGCATCGACGAGCCACCTCCCGCATGCGGTCGCTTCGGGCGTGGCAATCTCCACCCCGATCAATTACCTTCAACTCTCAGCCGGCGGATTCCGCGACACGACACGGATCGCCGCCGGCGACCCGACGCTCTGGACCGCGATCTTCCAGGCGAACCGCGATCCGATCCTCTCTGCACTCCGCGTTTTCACCAGTCACATGGCCGAGTTCCAGCGACTCCTCGAAACCGGCGACGGGGCCGGTCTCGCGCGATGGCTGGCCGAGGCAAAGCAGGTGCGTGATGCTCTGGGAAGTTGAGATTCGACCACTCGGCCGCGATGGTGAACGAGAGCGTGTGTGCGACGAGTTCGACTTGCTCACCCACGCCCAGCGTGGCGGCGATCTCGTCTCCGCGTCGGCCCGTGGCTTTCTGATTGAGGGTAACCTCACCCCGCAGCAACTCGAACAACTCACAAGTGAAGTGCTGATCGACCCGCTCGTGGAAAGCGGCAGCACCACTCCGGCAGGCACACGCAACGAGCAGTTTTACACAGTGCTCCTCAAGCCGGGTGTGATGGACCCCGTTGCGCAAACGGTTCTCGACGCGGCGAAAATGCTCGAACTGCCGGTCTCTGCCGTCCGGCGGTTCCGGCGATACTTCGGACCACCCGAGATCTCGTCGGTTGATCGCGACACCCTCTTCCGCAAGGTGCTCTCGAACGACGCGATTGAACAGGTGGTGGTCGGGCCAGTGAAAGCCGATCACCTCGGGTTCGGCACAGCGTACCCCTTCAAGCTCATCACCGTCCCGCTGACCGGCCTCGACGATGCTGCTCTCGTGAAGCTCAGCAAAGATGGAATGCTCGCGATCACGCTCGATGAGATGAAGGTGGTTCAATCACACTTCCGCGAACTGCATCGCGAGCCCACCGATATCGAGTTGGAATCCATCGCCCAAACGTGGTCCGAGCACTGCTCGCACAAGACGCTCAAGGGGACCATCACACTGCACGACAAGACCACAGGCGAAACGCGAACTTACAAGAACTTGCTCAAGGAAACGGTATTCGCCGCGACGCAAACAATCCGACAACAACTCGGATCCGACGACTGGTGCGTGAGCGTATTCGCGGATAACGCAGGTGTGGTGAAGTTCGACGAAAACAACCATCTTTGCTTCAAGGTAGAAACCCACAACCACCCGTCGGCAATCGAGCCCTACGGCGGCGCGAACACCGGACTCGGCGGCGTAGTCCGCGATTTGCTTGGCACGGGACTCGCCGCGAAGCCCGTCTGCAACACGGACGTGTTCTGCTTCGCTCCACCGGATTTCCCACCGGAACAACTCCCGCAGGGGGTGCTGCATCCGCGGCGGGTTATGCACGGGGTCGTGGCGGGCGTTCGCGACTACGGCAACCGCATGGGGATTCCCACGGTCAACGGTGCGATTCTGTTCGATGAGCGATACCTCGCGAACCCATTGGTCTTCTGTGGCACGGTCGGAATCATCCCCGCCGACAAGGCGTTCAAGCAGGTGATGCCCGGTGATCTGATTATTGCGGTTGGTGGTCGCACCGGACGTGACGGCATCCACGGCGCGACGTTCTCCAGCCTGGAACTCACGCACGAATCGGAAACGGTCAGTGGCGGGGCCGTGCAGATTGGAAACGCGATCACGGAGAAGAAGGTTCAGGATGTGATCCTGCAAGCCCGAGACCGCAACTTGTTTACGGCGATCACCGATTGCGGGGCCGGCGGCTTCAGTTCGGCTGTGGGTGAAATGGCCGCCGATCTTGGTGCGACCGTCGATCTGGCCACAGCACCGCTGAAATACGAGGGGTTGAGCTACACCGAAATCTGGATCAGCGAATCGCAGGAGCGGATGGTGCTATCTGTGCCGCCCACCAAGTGGCCGGAACTCCGCGCGCTCTGCGAGTCCGAGGATGTGGAAGCCGTTGCACTCGGCACGTTCGACCCATCGGGTCGCCTCAAGCTCAACTACGGTGAACACACGGTCGCCGATCTCGACATGCACTTCCTGCATGACGGCCGACCGAACCAAGTGCGGAGCGCGGTGTACGTCGCCCCGAGTGAAACCAAGGCGACCACCACCACGGTTCCATTCAACGCACAGGACGCCCTCGTCCGCATCCTCGGGCAATATTCCGTGTGTTCCAAGGAGTGGGTGATCCGGCAGTACGACCACGAGGTTCAAGGCGGAAGTGTTGTGAAGCCGCTTGTTGGTGTGAAGAACGACGGGCCGTCCGATGCCGCAGTCATCATGCCGGTGCTCGGTTCGTGGACCGGAGCCGCAGTCGGTTGCGGTATCAACCCGCTGTTTGGCGATCCGTACTGGATGGGGGCGGCTGCCATCGACGAAGCGATGCGAAACGTCGTTGCCGTTGGTGCCGACCCGAAACACACAGCGATCCTCGACAACTTCTGCTGGGGGAACGTCAACGACCCCGAAGTGCTCGGGTCCCTCGTCCGCACGGCCGAGGCATGTCGCGATGTTGCCATCGCGTTTGGTACCCCGTTCATCAGCGGCAAAGACAGTCTGAATAACACTTACGCGGGTAAGCACGGCGAGCGGATCAACATTCCGCACACGCTCCTCGTCTCGGCGCTTGGCCGCGTGCCCGACGTGCGCAACTGCGTCACCATGGATCTGAAGGAAGTGGGGAACCACATTTACCTCATCGGCACGACGAAAGACGAGATGGCCGGCTCCCACTTGCACCTCGTAACAGGACGAACTGGCGGGGGCGTGCCGAAGGTCGACCTCCAACTGGCCCCAAAAATCTTCGCAGCGGTCCACGCCGCGATCTCGGGCGGGTTCGTCCGGGCTTGCCACGATCTCAGCGAGGGCGGGCTTGCTGTCGCGATCGCCGAGATGGCGTTCGCGGGCGGCATCGGCGTCGATCTCACAAAACTCCCCGGTGAGTTCTCCGACGAGGTCAAGCTCTTCAGCGAGTCGTGTACGCGGTTCCTGGTCGAGGTGAAGCCGGAACACGCTGCCGCGTTCGAGGCTTGTTTCGGGCGGCTGCCGCTTACCAAGATCGGAACCACCGTTACAGAACCACGGCTCCGGATCGCGGGAGCCGACGGCGAGTGGTTGCTGTGGGTGAAACTTGCTGACCTGAAAGAAGCCTGGCAGAAGCCGCTCCGGTGGTGAACTGACGCTCGGACATCCGGCCCGTCGTAGAACGCCGGCTATATTTCTTCGCGGTCTGAGCGAATAATGGAACTGGCGGAGTTGCGCTCCGCCGTCCTCGGAGGGTCGCCATGTCGCGTTTCTTGCTTCCGGTCGGGTTCGCTGTTTGCCTGGGTCTTGCCCTCGGACTTCCAACGCAGACGATTGTTGCCGCGCCTCCGAAAGTTGAAGAAGAACTCGTTGAGAAGGTTCGCAAGTCCATCGACAGTGGGGTTCGCTATCTCAAGAAACAGCAAAACCCACAAGGGAACTGGGAAGGAATCGTCATCGGCTTTCTGGCCGATATGGAAGGCGGCAGCACGGCACTCGTCACCCTGGCGTTGCTGAACTGTGGTGTAAAGAAAGACGATCCCGCCGTGGATCGTGCCATCACGTACCTTCGCAAAGTCTGTGAGAACCCCAAAAAGACCTACGTGGTCGCGTTGTGTAATCTCGTGTTCGCCGAGATCCGCGACCCCAAAGACCAACCATTAGTTCAGAAGAACGCCGATTGGCTCGTCAAGACGGGATTAGGCTGGCGTGTCGATACAGACGGTCGTGTCGCCGGGCAATTGGAAGGCTGGAGCTACCCACAAAACCAAATCGCTGACAACTCGAACACGCAGTATGCACTTCTGGGGCTCTATGCCGCAAAGCAATCTGGTGCCAAGATTCACGGCGACGTGTGGAAGGCCATTCAGGATTACTACACTCGCACGCAGACCCGACCGCCCGAATCGCCCAACACGGGAGCCTGGCCTTATTACAACGCCATCAACGGCAAGGTATCTGACCAGCCAAGTATCAGCATGACTGTAGCCGGTGTCTGCGGACTGCTCATCGCCCGCATGGGGTTGGATGTCAACGAACACGGGCTCGATCCGGTGACGGGCATTGCACAAAACTGCGGGCTATACGGCGAAAACTCGGCTCTCACCAGGGGAATGAACTGGGTTGCCGAGAACTTCAAATTCGATTCGCCCAAATCCACGTATTACAACATCTACGGGATCGAACGCTTGGGCCGTCTCTCGGGTCAGCGGTTCATCGGCACTCACGACTGGTATCGCGAGGGCTGCGAGAAACTCATCGCGATCCAACAGCGCTCGGGCGATGGCTCGTTCAGCGGCGGCCGGCAAGTCGATGCGACGGCTCACCTTTCGACTGCATTCTCGCTGTTATTCCTCTCCAAGGGGCGGACCCCGGTCCTCGTCAGCAAGTTCGCGTGGGGCGATTTTCAACCTCGGCCTAACGGCGGGATGGTCGAGGTCGCCGCTCCTGGCTTCCCCGCCCCAGCCGGTGGATCGAACTGGAACCGGAAGCACAACGACACCCGCCACATTGTTGAGTTCTGTAGCAAGGAGTTGTTCGACAACACTCCGCTATCGTGGCAAGTCTACGACGCTCGCCGCCGGCCGTTCGACGATGGCGGCGGCCGCAGCGGCAAGGAGAAGATTCTCGAAGAGGTCGGCATCCTGCTCCAGTCGCCGGTTCTGTACCTGAACGGCCACGGTCCGCTCATCCTCACACCCGCACAGGAAGAAATCCTCAAGACCTACATCGAAGAGGGTGGCTTCATTGTCGCCGAGGCATGTTGCGGTGATCGCGAGTTCGCGGCCTCCTTCCGCAAGCTCATCACTCGGTTGTTCGACACCAAGCTCCAAAAGATGTCGCCGGATCACGCCATACTGAAGATGTTCCCTGGCGTCTTGCCCACGGACTTCCCTGAACTTGAGGTGCTCAATCGCGGTTGCCGGACGGTCGCTGTGTTCAGCCCTACCCCACTCGCCGGGTACTGGGAAGAAGCCAAGTTCATGCCCAAGGACTCCAAGAACCCCGCCAACCGCGGCGAAAAGGCGTTCTGCCTCATTCGGAACATCATTGCTTACGCAACGGGGATGGAGTTGCCAAAGCCGAAGCTTTCCAAGACCGAGATCGTTCGCGGGGTCGAGACTGGCGTGACGCGAAGCCACTTCAAGGCCGTTCAGTTGAAGATCGAGGGCGAGCCCGAGCCTGCACCCGACGCATTGAAGAACCTGATGGGTTACTTGCGTGACAACGCGAGGCTCGAAGTCGCGCTCCAAAGCGTCGTCATGCCGGCTTACGACGACAACTTGTTCAACTTCAAGTTCATGTACCTGCACGGGCGGAAGCTCAAGAACGACAAAGGCGAATTGCTGCTCCAGGCTGCGGACATTGAGTCGATCCAGTCCAACCTGCAATCCGGTGGTCTGCTGTTCGCCGATGCCGCGTGCGGCGGATTTGAGCAATGGAAGGCGTTCGACAAGTCGTTCCGCGAACTGTGCGTGAAGCTCTTCCCCGACAAGAAACTCGAAGTGATCCAGGAAAAGGCGGCTGATGGGAAGGAAGACGGGCTGTACCGAATTGCACGCGAGGCGGGGATCAACCTCAAGAGCCTGCGGTGCCGGCGGGAGCTACCGAACGACAAGGGGGGTGAGCCCGAGTTGCGGGTTTACCCAGCACTCTTGGAAGGGATCAAGATCGACGGACGATGGGTGGTGATCTACAGCAAGTATGATGTGGGGTGCGCGATCGAAGGACACAAGTCCGCCGACTGCCTGGGATACGACAAGGAAAGTGCACTCCGAATCGCCGCCGCCGTGGTGCTCTACTCACTCAAACGGTGAGAGTTCTATCGACCAAGCGGGCCGGGACGATCAATGTAAGCATTCGGGCCAACCGCTCGATCGTCTTCCGTGATGGCGAGTCGAGCTCGGCCACGCTTTTCCTGTTCTCCAATAGTGTACCCGGGAGCATCGGCCCGATCCATCTGTCGCACCGCAAGCGGTCCCGCAAACCGGGTACAGGCAACCGATGACAACAGCAGAAACGCGAGCATCAACTTCCGACGCATGGTGAACTCCCTTCATGTTGTCGCGAATCCTTCACCCACCATTATCGCTCGCATTCCAAACGACGGTGGGTTTGCCGCACTTGCAGTGTCCACTCGAACCGGAACTTCGCCGACCCAGTCTGCACAATCGCCCTATTCAGCCCACGACCAGTGTCCGCGGCGAACGGACCGAACTCGGGGTTTAACCCGACTTGAGCGGGGATTGCCAGCCCCATAAGATAATCCCGACCTTCCAACCTAACACGTACTTCCGCCAACCGATCGGGCACCCTCGCTCCGGGGTTGGGTAACACCCTACCGCGGGGTCCGTCCTTATGGCCGCGACCAACAAAACCATCAAGAACAAGCACGACGAGTATCCGGACGACATCTTCAAAGACACCCGAATGTCGTTCGGGGATCACATTGAAGAACTCCGGGTCCGGATGTTCAAGGCCATCAAATGGCTGATCTTCTTCCTCGTGATCGGATTCGTCCTCGACGGCATCGGCGACGCCACCAAGAACCCGAACATCGGCGTCGGCAAGCCGATGCTCAAGGTGATAACAGAGCCTGTCGAGTCGCAAGTCCGCGACTTCTACTACCGTCGGATTCAGAAAAGTGCAGCGCTGAAATTGGGAGTACAACCCGAGGTTGACAAAGCTGAGAAACTGGAGGCACAGCGGGTTCTGGAGAAGGTGGATATGGCCAAGGGGAACGTGGACGACCTCAGCCCGGACGAGTTGGCGGTCTACAAGAAAACCCCGCAAGCCATCCAGAAGAAACTGGAAGCCGCGAACAACAGCCTCACCGCACTCACGGGGGAGGAGATCGCGATTCTTCGCCTCACTCCCATGAAGATGCCCGTGATCCTCCCCACCGCTCCGATCGCCGAAGCGTTGGGGCTCCCTCCGGGGCAGGTCAAGGTAAAGGAAATCCAGCTTGACGCAATGGTTGTGCCCGCGCGGTTTACGCACTTTACCAACATGGGCGAAGGGTTGCTGGAGAACCGCCAGTATCTCAGCACTTTAAGCGTGCAGGAAGGGTTCGTCGTTTACTTCAAGGTTTCGATCCTGTGCAGCCTGGTTCTGGCAAGCCCGTTCCTCCTGTTTCAGTTCTGGGCGTTCGTCGGGGCCGGGTTGTATCCGCACGAGAAGAAGCACGTTTACACCATGTTCGCGCCGAGTGTCGTGCTGTTCCTGGCCGGCGTGAGTCTGTGCCAGTTTGTCGTGCTCCCCGGTGCCGTGAAGGCGTTGCTCGGCTTCAACGAATGGCTCGGGTTGGACCCCGAAATCCGGCTTCGCGAATGGCTTGGACTGGCACTGATCCTGCCGGTCGTCTTCGGGCTCTCGTTCCAGACGCCGCTGGTCATGGTCTTCTTGAACCGGATCGGGGTCTTCACGGCCCAGGATTACCTCGCAAAGTGGCGACACGCCTTGATGGTGCTGGCCGTCTTTTCCGCACTGCTCACGCCGACCCCCGACGCGATCACGATGCTCTACCTCTTCACCCCGATGTTCGGGCTGTATCTGGTCGGGATCGTCGTCTGCTATTATTTCCCTGGGATACCCGAGGAAGCCGAAGAGGCTGAGGCTGCTGAAGAAGTGGCAGTATAATTCTCTTTTGCCCGCTCGTTGGATCGGGCGGGCAGCACGTTCATGAATCCTGATCCCTCACAGCCGAACGTCTTTCTCGTGGGTGCCGGACCTGGTAACCCCGGGCTTCTCACACTCCGTGCGGCAGAGGTTCTGGCACGCGCCGACCTCGTGCTTTACGACCAACTCGTGCCAGAGCGATTGCTCGACCTCGCCTCGCCAACCGCTCGCAAACTCTGCGTACGCGACCTCCCCGGCCTGCACCCGGAGAAGTACCCGCACATCCACGCGCTGTTGATTGAAACGGCCCGCGCCGGGCAAACCGTCGTTCGGCTGAAGGGGGGCGATCCGCTGATCTTTGGTCGCGGTGGCGAGGAAGCCGAGGCACTCCGAACGGCGGGAATCAGTTATGAAATTGTCCCTGGCATTAGTGCGGCGATCGCTGCCGGGGCATATCTCGAAATCCCGCTCACTCATCGGGAATACGCGAGCGCGATTGCGTTCGTGACCGGCCACGAATTGCCAAACAAGCCCGGTAACCGCATCGACTGGAAGGCGATCGCTGCCTTCCCCGGCACGCTCGCGATCTACATGGGAATCGCTCGGCTTCCCATCATCGTTTCCGAGCTCATCAAGTACGGCAAGGATCCCCACACTCCGGCCGCGATCGTCGAACGAGTGTCGTCCGGCGAACAGCGGTCGGTGTATGCTCGGCTCTGCGACCTGGAAGCGACTCGTCGGCAGGCCGGTCTCGAAGCTCCCGGTCTGATCCTCGTTGGCGAAGCGATTTCACGACACGCTCCCCACCCTTGGTTCGAGTCACGACTACTGTTCGGCCGCCGCGTGCTTGTGACTCGCCCCAGCCATCAGGCACTCGGCATGGTCCGGAAGCTGGAACACCTGGGTGCGGTCGTTTCCCGGTTCAGCGCTGTAGAGATCCGCGAACCGGCAGACTTCGCCCCTGTGGATCGCGCCCTCGATCAACTTCGCGAAGGGGCATGGGACTGGCTCGTATTCACTAGCGCGAATGGGGTTCATGCCCTGCTCCGCCGGCTCGAATCCCGTGGCGATGACCTCCGTATTCTCGGGCGGGTTAAGATCGCGACCATTGGACCGAAGACTGCCGAGGCATTAAGAGAGTATCGACTGCGTGCCAATCTGGTCCCCGCGACAACGTACTCGTCCGAGGGGTTGGCAGACGCTCTGGTAGAGCACGTCGTTGGCAAACGGGTACTGCTCGCGCGAGCGAATCGTGGGCGTGAGCTCCTTCGCGAAGAGTTGGCCAAACAAGCGGCGGAAGTTGAACAAGTCACCGTCTACGATCAGGTGGACACTGGTGCTCAGAATGGTACCGTGCTGGACGCCCTGCGACGCGGCGAAATCCGCTACATCACGCTGCCCAGTTCGAACATTGCGCGTGTTCTTCTCGGGGCTTTCGACGAGACGATCCGCAACCGAGTCACACGCGGCGAGATTCAACTCGTGGCAATCAGTCCCGAAACCGGGAATGCCGTGCGACAATTGGGTTATCCGGTTGCCGCAGAGGCCGAAGTGTTTACCGAAGATGGGCTGATCGAGGCTGTCGTCAAACTCGCTCAAGGCGAACCCACACATTGATACGAGATGAGCTTACCTGAGGTCTTTCGAGGCGTTGAAGGCGAGATACGCGACGATCGCGGACGCGAGGAAGCCAAGGACGTCCACAAACATGAACGGATTACCATCATTCGGATCTACAACCTTGGGTGCGAACGGCACGCCAATGATGAGATCCAAAAGGAAAATAAGCATCATCAGGATCGCGACACCGAGCGATCCGAAACAGAGAGTCTTGTCCATCGCCCGACCTTTCAACAGCCTCGCGGCAAAAACGGACGTGCCAAATTCCCGAGACCAATTCGGCATTGGCCATCAGGATAGGGCGAGTCGCCGGTTACGGACATGGGCAGGTTCAAGTGTCGGCAATTGTACTCTGTCGAATTGCCATCGCAACAGCGGACTTTGGCCACGAATGCGGAACGCACACTCGGTCCCCTGAACGAGTCCTACAATCCACACGTTCTCTCCATTGCACCTGACCTGTCACGTCGATTCCAGGTGACTTGTACACTCTCTGGAACCACCCGAACCCATGTTACCTGTCCGGAAGGAACTACAGCAGAGCGTACCTAAGAACTGCTGGCTCTGGGAATTCCGACTGAAAAGTCGGATTTATTCAACGGAATCGGGATACATCGCAGTTCTGGAGCGCATGGAGTCTGGGTGATTTTGATGCGATCATCCTGCTGATGCAAGCGGTCCACCTCGAAAAACCAAGGCAAGCAAACCTACTGCGGAATTCTCGCTGCGATTGAAATCAGCCAAAAATGCCTCTATACTTCAAAGTTAGAGTAAATCCAAGTTGTTCGCCCTTCTCGTCTTATTCCTTTCATTTGTTTGAGATCCAAATGATAACCCCACGTCGTTCTCGTTCAAAGGCCTTTACGCTCATTGAGCTATTGGTCGTGATCGCGATTATCGCGATCCTCATTGGCTTATTGCTACCAGCGGTGCAGAAAGTCCGTGAATCAGCAGCACGTATGCAGTGCAGCAACAACCTCAAGCAAATCGGCATCGCAATTCACGCTCACCACGACGTATTGGGCTATTTGCCGCACTGTAGCTCAAATTGGACCTACCCGCCCACTTACCTCAATCCCGGCCAGGCGACGACGCTGGGCGCTCAGCAGGCAGGCTGGCTATTCCAAATTCTACCCTACATCGAACAGAACAACGTCTTCTCTGGTGCGGGCAAAACGACAATTGCTGATTGCCAAATTCAGGCGATCGGAACACCAATCAAAACTTACTTCTGCCCTGCTCGAGGCCTTCCTCGTTCGTTCAGCGCAGCCTCTTGGTATGGCCCTACCGGAACTTACAATCACGCACAGACGGACTATGCTGGAAGCAATCTCGACAACACTGGTGCCATCGTGAACCACGATGCCTCTCTCTCCACAAATGCGGGCTTGATTGGGCTCCTCAGCATCACGGATGGCACGAGCAACACAATGCTCGGCGGCGAGAAAAGCCTGGATCCTCTCGGGCTGGGTGGATTTCAGGGCGATGACAACGAAGGTTACACTTCGGGGTGGGACCACGACACCATGCGTTACGCCAAGGCAAGCCACCCACCTGTCCGGGACACGCCAGGTGTGGGTGGCACACAAAAATTTGGTGGCCCACACCCCGCTGGGTTCATGGCGGTCTTCTCTGATGGTTCCGTCAAGATGATCCCCTATTCAATTGACACCACAGCCTACACATACCTTTCGAGTCGTGCGGATGGGCAGGTGATCCCGAACTGGTAATTCGCGGGCTCTGTTTCGCGTGGGCGGGTTCACGAAATCGACCCCGCCAGTTTGTCTCCCCACTCACCAACCAGCAAGACTGTCATGATTCGTCGTCTTCCACAATTTCTTGCGCTGGCTTTCGTGAGTCTCGCGATCTGCGCCGGGTGTTCAAATAGCAAGACAGATCCCGGCAAGGTCGTGGTGAAAGGGAAACTCCTCGACAACGGCAAACCTCTCACCCTCGAACCCACGAAGGCCAACCTGCCCAAAGGGGCACATGGTTTGCCCCCCGGAACCGCCGGAGCTGCTATTCTGCAGATCGTCTTCATCTCGGTTGAGTCAAAGGAGCAAACACCGGCTCAAACCAATCTCGAGACGATGACATTTGAGGCTCAGATCAAGCCTGGGCAATACAAGATCGCAGTGACGGCGAAGTTTGGATTCGCACCGGACACCCCAGACTATTTCAAAGGCATGTACACCCCAGACAAGACTCAGATTCTCCGTGACATCAAAGGGGGCGAAGAGATCTTGCTTGACCTCACCAAACCCCAAGGCTGAGCTTGGATATGTTAACACCGACGGCTGAACCTGTGGCAACACAGGCCCAGCCGTCGGTGCTGCTTTCTCTGCCCCGAAATATCAGTACCCTGACAGAATACCCTGCCCGATCAGAGGAACCGCCTGTGGCAACTCCGCTCTCCGAGTACGCTGTTCACCTTCGCCCCCAAGACAACATCGCCGTTTGCCGGAAACCACTCCCCACAGGTGTGGACATTGACTTCGACGGGAAGACGATACACATCCCGGCCGCAATCAAGATGGGCCATAAGGTCGCAGTGCGTCCAATCGCGGCGGGTGAACCGATCCTCAAGTACGGGCAGGTTATCGGGTTCGCGGGCCGCGATGTTGCACCAGGCGAGCACATTCACGTCCACAACGTCAAACTTGGGGCGTTCGAGCGTGACTATGCCTATGCGACCCAGGTTCCCGCTCCTTTGCCGCCACCGGCCGAATACCGCACCTTCATGGGCTACGACCGCGGCGCGGGTAAGCCTGACCATTTGCGCTATGGCACACGCAACTACCTCGCGATCATCAGCACGGTGAACTGCTCCGCAAGCACGAGCAAGTACATCGCGGATCGTGTGCGTGCGACCGGCGTCCTGGAGAAGTTCCCAAACGTCGATGGGATTGTTGCGATTGTTCACCGCCAGGGTTGCGGAATGCAGTTCGACGGGCCGGACCACCTGCAACTCGACCGCACACTTGCTGGATTCGCCCGGCACCCGAACGTCGGGGCGTATCTCCTCGTCGGCCTGGGCTGCGAAATCGTGCAGGCTTCGCACTTGATCGACAACGAACACCTGAACCTTGTACAACTGAACGGCGCGAAATCGACCCCCGTATCGCTCTCGATTCAGGAGTGCGGCGGGATCGGCAAGACGGTGGAGGCGGGCGTGAAGGCCGTGACCGAGATGCTTCCCAAAGTAAACGACGTGAAGCGGGTTCCACTCCCCGCGAAGTACATCATCCTCGGCACCAACTGTGGCGGCTCTGACGGTAACAGCGGCGTGACCGCAAACCCGGCACTGGGCGTGGCATCGGACCTCATCGTTCAGCAGGGTGGGACGAGCATTCTTGGCGAGACCCCCGAGATTTACGGTGCCGAACACATCCTGACGCGGCGAGCCGTGTCGCAGGCCGTCGGCGAAAAACTCGTGGCACGGATCAAGTGGTGGGAAAAGTACACGAGTATGTTTGGGGCCGAGATTAACAACAACCCCTCCCCAGGGAACAAGGAGGGCGGCCTGACGACGATCTACGAGAAGTCGCTTGGCGCGATCGCGAAGGCCGGCAGCACAGCGATGGTGGACGTCTACCAGTACGCGGAGCCCGTGACGGCCAAGGGGTTCGTCGTGATGGACACACCAGGCTACGACCCCGTGAGCATGACGGGGATCGTGGCAGGCGGGGCGAATGTTTGCGTGTTCACAACCGGTCGTGGAAGCGTGTTCGGGTGCAAGCCGGCACCGAGCATCAAGGTGGCCACGAACTCGCCGCTGTACAACCACATGATCGGCGACATGGACATCAACGCGGGTCGAGTCCTTGAAGGGGCCACGGTCGCGGACGTGGGCAAGGAGATCTTCGAGAAGATCCTGGCGGTCGCAAGCGGAGAGCACACCAAGAGCGAGATCAACGGCGTCGGCGAGGAAGAGTTCGCCCCGTGGTCTATTGGCCCGACGCTGTGATGCGAGTTTCCATTCCGGCAAGGTAAGTGACTGGTGGGCGGCTGACGTTTCGGGTAAGCCGTCCACCACTTGTGCTGCGAGCGAAGATCCGACTTCTCCGGGATTCCCACTCCCATCCTTCCCAGCGTTCCCAGATAATCAAAGCACTCATCCGCTGAGGGCTTTTCATGTGTCGTCTCGCGTGGGTAACCATGCTGGGGTTGGTGGCGGTCGTGCCTGCCGTCGGTCAGAGACCTGTGGCCCAATTACAGTTCGCAGAGCGAGGCCAGATCGCAGCAGCACAGCCACCGAACGGCTACGCCCCACCCAAGGCGGATGCAGCGGTCGTCGAGTTGCTCGACGAAGGGATCACGCCGCTGTTTCAACTCCTGAACAACGACAACAGCGGCGAAGCAGGGAACATCACCCGCGAGGACCGCGATGTCTTTTCGGGGGTCGAGGCGGCCCGCGTTAGCCCAAATCAGCGATACAGCAGTCGCATCCAGGGTTGGAACTTCCGGATCGTCGAAACTCCAAAGAACGCGGGGGAATTTCGCTATCTCCGGTTCGCGTGGAAGAAAGTCGGCGGGACGGGGATCATGATCCAGCTTCACGACGCGACAAAGACCTGGAATCAGCGATATTTTGCAGGCCGGAACGTGTTCGGCTGGGAGCCTGCAACCTCGGTATCTGACAAGTTGCCCGGAGAGTGGGAACTCGTCACGCGCGACCTGTTCAAGGAGAACGGGGCTTCCACCATCACGGGGATCGCACTCACTTCGCTCGACGGAACCGCCGCGTTGTTCGACCACATGCTCCTCGGTCGCACCATCAATGATCTCGACAAGGTGACCGATGCGTCACTCGGAAAGGTGAAGCCTGCGGAAGCACTCACTAACAAGGTTCGTGAGGCGATGTGGGCCGATATGGTTGGCACCGATGCGAAGAAAGCTGTTTCCGCCTTGAGAGTGTTCCTGGCGACCGCACCTGAGCAAGTTGCGTTCATTCGCGATCGACTTACTCAGGTTCCCGACAAGGATGGTGCCGGGCAGATTCGCAAATTGATCATCGAACTCGACTCCGACAGCTTCGAGACGAGACAGAATGCAATGGACGAACTCATCCGCCTCGGGGCTCCGGTCATTGATGCGGTGCGTGACGCCGGAACCAACACAGTGAGCGACGAGGTCCGCTTCCGTGCCCGCCTCATCTTGAAAAAACTCGGTGGTGGAACAGGTGCAGGTGCCGGCAACGTGGTTGGGAAGGGAGCACGCTTGTCTCGTGCCGTCCGTGTCCTGGAGCGGGCGGGCACTACAGAAGCGAGAGCCTTGCTTACCGACATCGCTGCCGGCAAGGTCGCGCCCGAGTGCTCGACCGATGCAAAGGTTGCATTGGCTCGCCTGCCAAAGGTGCCGTGATCCCTTCACAGGCAAAACGAGATCACTCCTGGGGATTGGAGGATTCCAACCTGCAGGAGTGATCTCGTTTGCTGACCAGTTCTCGTTTCGCGAGCCAATCAGTCGATGTTCATGTTCACCTGGCCATCATGCGATCCCTGGATGATCCACCACGCTTGTTGGCTGATACCGTTGCGGATGAACCGGACGCTGCCGTCCGCCATCGCGGCGTTGACACCGCCCGTATGCATACTGCGGGCTTGGCCTTGGTTGTTGTTGCAATTGCTGCAGGAACCCAACCCATTCGCCCCATCTTCAACCGCGTCTTTCATATCGTCGGAACGCGGGTTCTTGTCGTTGGGAGTCGTGCAATCACCATCCGCGTTGCCAACTGTGACGCTCGATGCGGCAAGCCCAAACGCCCACACACCACGGGCGTCAGTGGATACCATCGCGGCACGGAGTTCGTTGATGAGGATCGTGTTCGAGCTACCGTCTGGAATCCCCTGGATACCGAGACCGATGCGACGGTTAGTACCATCGACCATCGTAAAGGGACCACGACCGACGTACCCCCAACCCCCGCCCGCGGGAGTGCCGTGATTCTTGAGCTTACTGATATCGTTTCCGTGAAACGGCCCCACATTCGCGCCATAGTTGCCCCGCTTCCAGTTGCTTACGTTCCCGAGGCTCCCATTTGCTCCCGCGGTGTAATCAGCTTGGTTGTAGGGGTCGGACGGGCACAAATAAGATGGTATTGAGGTGCTACGAATCCCCTTCCACCCAGCGTCCGTGGACGCCCCAGCCATGTGAAGGTTGATGCTAGTCGCGTACTGGTTGAAGAGGTTCCCCTGCTCGATGTATGGGAGGATCAAGATCGCCCAGTTCGGCCCGATCTCGTTGCTGTACGGGTTCTCGGTGTAGGTGTTCATGATGTACCCCGCAGGAATACCACCTGTGGCGTCCGCGTAGGCGTGGCAAGCGAGCGCGATTTGCTTGATGTTGTTCTGGCACTTCAATCGGGCGGCGGATTCCCGCACCTTCTGGACAGCAGGAAGCAGCAAGCCAATCAAGATCGCGATGATCGCGATCACGACCAATAATTCGATGAGTGTGAATGCCAATCTTCGTCTGTTGGAGAGCATCAGCATGAGGATACACCTCGAATTTGGGCAAAGAATTGAGGGGTCACTGAAGTAGGGACTTGGTGAATTCAGGACCGCATCCTTAAGAATCGTATTCTATCCCCCATCATTTCAAGGACAATCCGAGAATTATTGACAAATCGGCTTCGGATACGACGGATAGGAGCTATCTGCGGGTTGGTAGGCACACCATTTCAGGTTCGGGGCAGGATTCGAACTGGGTATCCGCGATGAACAGGCAGCCTGCGTTCGGGCATCTCGCTCGCATCTCGGCGGGCATCCCTTCCGTCGCGGTCGTCAGGATGAGCTTGATCCCCTCGGGCCGTTTCACGAGAAGCGGACACGTCACACGCGGCGAACCGGGAGTCGTCCACTCTTCGACTGCCTTCCCGGTGTTGAGATTGAAGCGGATCGCCTTCCCCGCGTCGGCGTAGTCGGGGTTGTAGAACGCGATGATGACGCTGCCGTCGCCGCAATCGCACATCCCATCCGGGAAGCCGATCTGATCCGCCAGATCGAGTGCAACGCCATCCGGGGTTGCTGTTCGAACCGCCACATCGAGCCGATAACGCATCACCTTTCGCGTCGGCGTGTCGATGTCGAACAGGACCAGCCCGCGTTCGTCGCTGCGGATCACTTTCCCGTTGGAACAGGTCTGCTTGTCCGCGAGAAGTGACACACGGTTGTCATCGACCGTGTAGAGATACAGAGCCGCGATCGGTTCCTTGAACGCCGTATCCTTCGTGCCGAACACGATCGCCTTCCCGCCGGGGACGACTTCGGCATCGTTGATGATCGTTCGCGGATGCTCGTCGGGGATCGTGGCGAGGTGGCGAATGCTATCGTGCGCGAGCGAGACCACGATCAACTCTTTTCCGCAACCCACGAGAACGTAAATGGAGCCGGGGATTGGGAGAGCGAACCCGGGGCGTCCGTGGAGTTCGTAGCGCTTCGACACAGGCTGAGGCCACAACCTCGCAAAGATGGTTCCCTTCGTTGAGGTGGGAGAGTGTTGGATGTTAACCCAGAGAAGCGGTCCCGAGTGAGCCTCGCTGGGAGCCCCAATTCGAGGGCCTTCGGGCAAGAATCCGTCTTCTTCCTTCTCTGGTGTGATGAACACTTTCGCTTCTGTGCATCTCATCGTGGTTCTCCGCAGCGGTTCCCGTAACGTATCCAGAACACAGAGCATTCACCAGACGGGGATCAGCGATGTTGCCGGGGAAGTCGGCGCTCGTGACAGGGAGCAGCCAGGGGATCGGGCTTGGGGTCGCCCAGGCGTTCGCTGCAAGCGGAGCGAAGGTCGTCGTCACATCCGAGAAACCGCTCGCGAAGTGCCCCGATGTGCAGCGACTCCTCAGCGACTACGAACACACCCGGTATATCCAGGCCGACTTGCTGAAGGACGGCGAACCGGAACGCCTCGTCGCGGAAGCGTGGACCGCGTTTGGCGGCATCGACGTGCTCGTAAACAACCTCGGAACGTACAAGGAACCGCCGCTCGATCAGATCAACCGCGACCACTTCGACTTCGTGTTCCGGCTCAATGTGTGGATTCCCGTAGCGATCAGTCGCGAGGTTGTGCGGCGAGCTGTAGCAGCGAAACGCGGCGGCCGCATCCTGTTCAGCACCTCGCTAAATGGCACCCGTTCCGAACCACTTCACACGCTCTACGACGCGAGCAAAGGGGCGGTGAACGCCCTGTGTCGCCAGCTCGCCGTGGAACTCGCTCCTCACGGCTTCACAACGGCCGCCGTCGCACCGGGGTTGGTGGAAACCCCGCTAACCGACTTCGGCTTGAAGTCGAGCCCTGCGGAGCGCGATGCCGTCATTGCTCAGATTCCAGTTCGGCGAATCGCGACCGTCGATGATGTCGCGTGGTGGTACGTGTTCCTGGCGAGCGATAAGGCCAGCTATTCCACGGGGAGCGTCTTCAACGTCGATGGCGGCCTCGATGCCCAACAGATGGCGCTCCGACCCGTCACACAGGCCGAACGCCACTGACCCTCCACCATAGGCTCAAATCTTCCCTTCGAGCCCCAGCTGATGGAAGTAATGGGTCACGTTCTCCTGGTTCTCCAGTAGCCAGTCGATCCCGGGCTCGTTCTTCATGGCCTTGCGAATCACCTTGGATGTGGCTTCGCGGTTCACGTTGAACAACGCCGCGTGATCGACCTCGCCCACGGGAACGCTGAGGATGCTCGGGTCGAGCCACACGGAATAGATGATCCCCAGGTCGTTCGCCATCGCCTTCGGAATGTCGCCGGCCCGCACGGCGTCGAGCACACCGTGAGCGATGCCGGCTTGCACGGATCCCATGAGAATCGAAGTATAACGTGCGTCCTTGACCGTGACCTTGGACACCATCAGTGTGGCCGGTTTCACCTGAACATCGCTATTCAGGATCGCGAACACACGCGTGTGCCCTTTCACCTGATCGCCGAGCAGCGTGGCAAGCGATACCCCCACTGGGCCATCGAGCTCGCCAATCACAATCTCGGGTTCTGCACAGAGGTAATCCTTATCGCCCTCAACAAGTGCCTCGGCCGTTCGCAAAACGATTCGCCCTGTCATGGGAACCTCGGTGTGGGGTATCAGGTGTCGGGGGTCAGAATTATGGAAGTGTGTGTTCGAGTTCCACAAGGGGTGCCGTTCAGGGCTATGAAGCAATAGGTTTGTGATTGATCGGTTCGTTCATCCACCACTCAATGGAGTCGCGATGTCTGACAAACCACTCGCCGGGAAGGTCGCCCTGATCACTGGAGCCTCTCGCGGTATCGGTGCCGCCATCGCGGCCCGTTTTGCCAAGGACGGCGCGAAAGTCGTCGTCAATTATGCCCGCAGCGAGAAAGAAGCGAACGAGGTGGTCGCTGCAATCGTGGCAGCGGGCGGTGAGGCGATTGCCGTTAAGGCGGATGTCGGCAACCCCACCGATATTCCCGTTATGTTCAATGCCACGACAAAGGCATTCGGGAAACTCGACATTCTGGTCAACAATGCAGCAGTGATGCAACGTACCTTCCTTCCGGACGTGACGGCAGAATCGATCGACGCCCACTTCAACGTAAATGTACGTGGCTATTTGCTCTGCGTGAAGTACGCTGCCGATTTGATGACAAGCGGCGGGAGCATCATCAATGTGGGAAGTGCGATTAGCCGGATGGCTTACCCAGGTGCAGTCGTATATTCGGCTACCAAAGGTGCCATCGACGTAATGACTCGGGTACTCGCAGCGGAACTGGGTCCCAAGGGGATTCGTGTCAATGTACTCGCACCTGGATCGACCAGAACGGATATGAACAGCGAAAAGAGTGGGAAAACCAAGGAAGAAGAAAAGCAGGAGATTGCACTGACAGCGTTAAGGCGGATCGGCGAGGTTGATGATATTGCTGATGCCGCCGCGTTCCTCGCAACGAATGATGCCCGATGGGTTACAGGCACCTGGCTGGATGTGTCCGGTGGTATCCGACTGTAAGCGAAGTGCTGCCACTGCCACGAGAGAAGTCAAAATAAACAGTGCCCACTTGGCGGGCACTGTTTGGGTGTATCAATCACTCAATTCAACGAGCGCTTCCAGGCAAGCCGTGAGGGTATCGTGATCACCAAACTTCGAGAGTTTTCCAACCAAATCCAGTAATTTCTCAGGGGACATCCCAACTTCTTCCGCCACTTTCCGAGCGTTCATCAAGTCGCTCAGTGTGGGTTCGTCCCCGCCTTTTGAAGCGCCGCCTGCACCCCGCGTCTTGACCCAACCCAACTTCTTACGCGCGGAATAGATGTATTGTTTGAGAGTCGATGGCGAAAGATCGACACCTTTATAGTCCTTCTTCAGGATGTCTCGGACAGCTTCATCGGTGACAGTGTCTCGGCCAATCTTCTCGACAATGTCTTGAATGATAGCGGGGTTGCTCTTTGGTTCAGCATTCGAGTCGCTCTTGGCTTCAGATTTTGCTTTTGCCATGTTTCCCTCAGCTTGGTTTCAATGACCAGAATGATACAATACCTGAGAGCGTAGTAATGGCCAGAGAAAATTATTCAAGAACGGCTCGGAATAATGGATTGATGCAGATGCCACATACTTGACCTGAGATCCATTATGTGCATAGCGGCCTCTCCGAACTTGCGCAAGATCACATCATGAATCATCGTTGGCTTCCAACAGGATCATGGTAGAGGTGTGATGCTCAGCCACTATCGCGTCGATCCTTCCTGGTAGGTTCGCTCATGTCCCCAGAGGTCCCTTTCCGCTTCAGTGATCGCGCGCATACCATTCGCGAGCTCTCTCGTCGGCTTCTTGACGACCACGGACTTACGACGTGGGAATTTGGGTTTAACTCGAACGTCCGCCGTGCTGGAGTATGCTTCTACCCAACCCGAACCGAAGCCGGCAGGATTGAACTTTCCATCCATTTCGCCGAGCGGAATACGGATGAGGAGGTGCGGGATACACTTTTGCACGAATTGGCTCACGCACTGGTCGGGCCCGGGCATGGCCATGACGAGGTCTGGCGAGCAAAGTGTCAGCAGATCGGCGCGAGGCCAGACGCTTGCTACGGCGAAGAAGTGGACATGCCCCGTGGTCGCTGGCAAGCCAAGTGTGCCGCGTGCACCGCGGTATACAATCGACATCGCCGTCCGGGCAACACCGAAGGCTGGCACTGCCGCCCCTGTGGCCCCCAACGTGGCCGGTTGCAATGGCGAGATGGCAGAGAATGCGAAGATTTACCAACATGACTGACCACTGGTCAGCATGACCGCTGGACCCTACACCTTTCTCCGAAGCGCGAACTGTCTGCCAGGCGACGACGTACCGGCAGGTAACGACTCTTTCAAACTCGCACCCTCGGGCCACGCAGCATGTTTTCCTGGCTGTCCGACCCGCCGATGTTTCTCGCCGGCCTCCTCCTGGCGATTGTGCAATTCGTCGCGGCGTTGCCGTGGCTGTACGCCATCGACCCCAAGGGGTTCAAACAGACTGCCGCAAGCGGTCTGGGTATGGCTTATGTTGGTGCCGGATTGTTAGCCGCGGGGGCGGGGATCGCCGCCTTCATGGGCTACAAGAGCGACCCTCAGAACCTGGCGTGGTTCGGGCGGTATGTCTACGGTGCCCTCTTACACCTTCAGATCTTGATCAACCTGTTCTTGTTACTTCCGCAGATAGCGGTTCTTGTTTGGCCGAAGGGCGGAGCGGTTGCCCAGGCTGCCTATCGCGAAGCTTGCCGCCAACCCATGTTCTGGCTGATCGTTGTGTCCGCCAAGACCCTCATCTGGTTCTCTGTGGGCATACCCTACTTCACGTTCGGCGACGACTACAAGATGATGAAGCAGATCGGCTTCGATGCCATCATGCTTTCGGGTGTCCTCTTCGGTGTCCTTGCCGCGAGCATGTCCATCAGCGAGGAAATTGAAGGTCGAACGGCCGTGACGTTGATGAGCAAACCGGTGAACCGCAGGCAATTCCTCATCGGGAAGTACCTGGGTATTCTCCTCGCTTGCCTGATCATGTCGTTGATTCTGGGTTGGACCCTGAACTACGCCCTCCGAGCAATGCGTGAATTCGACCCGATCAACAACGCCGCTGACCCAATCGACCCACTGGGAACGCCAGTCGAAAAGGTTGTGGACCCGCTCACGTTCCAGGCCCAAAAGACTGTGGTGCCTTTGTTCGAGCGCCCAGTACCCAGTGCGACCGGCAAGGCGCTGGCTCGTGGCTGTGGATTGTGGTTCTCCGACACACTCGCGCACACGTTCGGTATCATGCTCGGTTTCGGGCAAGTGATGATACTCGTGGCCATAGCCTCGGCACTCGCAACGCGAATATCGTTCGTCGTGAACATCGTGCTGTGCCTGCTCATTTACTTCCTGGGGCACCTGGCACCAGTTCTGGTCCGTGTAACCGAAACGGTTGGTGGCGGCGGTGTTGGAGTTGGTTTGGTCGGCTTCCTCGGAAAGCTGTTTGATGTGTTGCTCCCCGCACTGGAATTCTTCAACATGGGACCAGCCATCATCCGCGAGACGCCCCTCGACCTGTGGAAGTTTGGGATCTACGTCGTCACCGTTCTCGGGTACTCGTTGATCTACACCTCGATTGCTCTCTTGGTCGGTCTGTTGCTGTTCGAAGACCGCGACTTGGCGTAGCACAGCACAATTGAAGGCGGGCATTATGGCGGGGACACCTGACCCCGCCAAGTTTTGGTGCGATTGGTTGAGTTGTGATGGCTCTTCCGGACAGATCACTTATCCGTGGTCGCTTTTCCTCTATTCTGACTGCCGTTCCGTCTGCTACTCTCATTCATATCTGAGTTCCCCGCCGCCAGCCCGAGGTTGTTGTGGACTCCTCCGCACTGAATCAATTGAAGACGGACTTCCTGAAAGCCCGTGCTGAACGAGGCATCGCGATTCTGTGTTCTGTGGGCGTTGCCCTCGCCTATCTCCTTTTGCTCGTTCTGCTCTATCTCTTTGTCGATCTGCTCGTCACCCGAGGGAGCATCCCCGCGTACTCTCAGCTCACTCCCACCAAGCAAAAAGAGTTTGCGGAGGAATGGGACAAGCGGTCCGAAGCAGAACGATCCGAGGCAGTAAAACGGGTCACAAGTTGGGACACCCAGGTCAAGGTGTTGATCGGAGGCGACAAGACCCCTGCCCCGACTGCGTATGAATGGGAACTCCGCTGGCGTGCAGGAGTTTACCTTGCCCTCAAGGAGCGGGTCAGCCCCGCAGCCGCGGACGCGTACCTGCCCGAGAAGCCGCTCGCATCATCCGAGGATATACCTCGTCTCGGAGTCCTTGGTCTTGTTGTCCGCGAACGAAATCAGTGGACCGGCAGACTCCTAGGGCCGATCGCTTCGTTGAACAGTTGGATGTGGCGGCCGAACTCGAACAATGATGCCAACACGAAGTATCTCACAGGTCTGTTTGTGTTGGCCTTTGTCATCAGCTTGGTTCGTGGGGTCATGGTCAACACTCTGGCCTACCTCGCGGCTGCTGTGACGCTTGACATCGTCAATCGACTCCGACGAGCCGTTTTCCTGCACACATACAGGCTTGGGTCGCTCCTCCCCCGCTCGGAAGAGCCTGCTCAACTTTTCACACGGCAGGCAGAATCCGTTGGAAGTGCAGTAAGCGCTTCCCTGACAGCACGGTTCCGAAGCCCAATCATGGTTCTCGGCCTCATTGTCCTGATTCTGCTCACGAACCTTTGGCTCGCGGTTAGTTTCCTCCTACTCGCCGCTCTCGTCTGGTTGGTTGGAGGTCAGTTCGCAGCCCACTTTCGTCGTGAAGGTCGAATCGGCGCACGCCAGGCCGAGACATCGCTCGCTTTAATGGTCGAAAGCTTGAGCCTTTTGCGGTTGGTGAAATGCTTCCGGATGGAGCGATTCAATCAGAACCGGGTGGAACGGCAACTCGCCGAGTCGGGTCGATCAGGCTGGCGGAAGATGCGGGGCGCTGCGCTTGCTCAACCGCTACTGAGTGCAATTGCCTTGATTGCCGCGGTTGCTTTGCTCTACCTGGCCGCGCGGGCGGTACTTGCCGGGGAGTTCACTGTCGCGGGGTTGGTGACGATGGCTGTCGCACTCGCATCGTTGTTGCCACCGATTGCTGATTTGTTTGATTACCGACTCAAGTTGCGTCGCGGTCGCGAGGCTGCCGCTGCGATCAGCGAGTTTTTGGCACGCAAGGGCGAACCTTCGGAAGCTCCAGATGCAGAGTATCTGCCGGCTCTGACGACCAAGGTGGAGTTCCGTGGCGTCAAACTCGAGGAACCAGGAACAGGTCGGAAGTTGCTCGAAAATGTGAACTTCACAGTCCCTGCAGGGTCACGGGTAGCAATCGTCGGAACGGATCCTGCCGAGAAACGGGCGTTGGTAGAGTTGATTCCACGATTTATGGACCCGAACGCGGGCGAGATTCGCATCGAAGATAAGAACATCCGATGGGTTACCCACGAGTCACTCCGAACGCAAGTGGTGGCTGTCATGCAGAACAGCTGGATGTTCACGGACACAGTCGTGAACAACATCGGCTGTGGCGACCAACAGTTCACGATGCCGCAAATCATTGAGGCTGCAAAGCTCGCCCATGCCCACTCGTTCATCGAGCAACTCACACACGGTTACGAAACCGTGGTCGGGCAACATGGGCACGATCTGAAGATCGGTGAACGCTTTCGGCTAGCTCTCGCTCGCGCCCTGCTACGTGATCCGAGCATCCTCATCATCGAGGAACCCGCTGGCTCCGTGGACGAAGATACCCTGGCCCTGCTGGACGACACGCTCGAAAGAGCCGCCGCGGGCCGCACACTGATCTTCCTGGCAAACCGGCTCTCGACACTCCAGGGAGTCGATCGTGTGTTCTTGCTGAGGGAAGGTCGTCTTGTTGCTTCTGGCACGCACGATGAGTTGTGGGAGAACAACGAACATTATCGCCGGTTGCAGATGATCGCCGATAGTGCGAGCGAGGTCACTGCCGACGACAATGATTGAGCGGTGCCGAGTGTGTATCAACGATGGATTGGACAGGATCGACAGGAAGGAACACCAATGGCTTTCGACAAGGAACTGCTAGTCGCTTTGGAAGCGGCGGGAAAAGCGGCGAAGCTGATCCGGAAAGAATATGAGTCGTTCGCCGCGATACCCGATGCACCAGTCAGTATCACCACACATGTTGACAAAGCTTCTCAGGATCTGATCCTGAAGCATCTCCACGCCGCGTTCCCGGCGGACGCGCTGTGTGCCGAAGAGTCAATCCCGGGTTACGACAACATCCCGAAATCCGGCAGGCGCACGTGGGTCGTGGACCCAATTGACGGCACACGCGGATTCGCCAAAAAAACCGGTCAATTCTCTGTGATGATTGGCCTTCTCGCGGATGGGATGCCCGTCCTCGGCGTGGTCGCGGAACCGGCCCAAGACCGAATCACCTACGCACAAATTGGCAACGGTTGTTACTGCGCGGTAGGAGAAGAAACGCTCACCCGCTGTCGCGTGTCCAAACGTGCACCGGGGGCATTGGTGCTCACACAAAGCTGGGCTAAGCCTGGACAAACGTCTCGACCAGTCGAGGTTCTCAAGCCCGCCAAGGTCATCGAGACGTATTCCGGTGGCGTGAAACTGGCACAGATTGCTCGCGGCGAAGCCGACGTGTACCCCAACACCTACGAGATGTTCTACGACTGGGATATCTGTGCCGGGCACATCCTCGTAACCGAAGCCGGTGGCAAGGTGACGGACCTCGCAGGCGATTCGATCGTCTATCGGGCCGAGGATTTCTCACAACGCAAGGGTCTGCTTGCAACGAACGGCCCCGCCCATGATGAAGTGTTAAAGAAACTCGCTGCGGGTTGATTAACGACGAATTTGAACGACAAAAGCCCCGGACCGCTAAGCTGTCCGGGGCCTTTGCATTGGTGGTGGTCGATATACTTCAAGACCTGGCACGCGGAAGGCTCACGGCACCGCCGGCGATTCGTCACGGCCGCACGTCGTAGCAGACGATTTGCGTTTCATCGCGAAGGTAGAGCCGGCCATCCACGAGCGTGGGCGTGGCCCAGTTGCTCTTCCCACTGAGCACTTTCGGGATCTTTGCCACAAGCCGGAACTCCTCGGGAGTCGCTTCCACAAGGCACATGTCGCCACCCTCGGTCTGAATGATGAGGTGCTTGTCCGCGAGGATGATCGTCCCCGATCCCGGCTTGAGGCCGTTCACCTCCCAGCCTTCCTTCTCCTTGCCGGTGTCGAAGGCGATGCACTTCAACTCGGCGCTGCTTGTCATGCGGTCGAAGCCGAACAGGTAGCGATCCTTGAAAACACACGTGCTGTGGTGCGTCTGGAACCCGCGACCGCGGCGAGCGTACACCTGCACGAGTTTGATCTCGTCGCCCTGTTTCTCGGCTCGCAAAAGGGCACAGCCCATTCCGTACGCCGACGAAATGAACACATAATCATCAACCACCAGAGGCGTCGCAATGTTCCCTTGATGATCTGTGTTCCACGGATAGGTATCGGTGATCTTGCCATCGGTTCGGACGGTAAGCAGTGAATCCCCTAGAAATGCGAAGATCGTGGGTTGGCCGGCAACTGTCGCGACAACCGCGGAACTGTACCCCGGCGGGTTCGAACCGCTTGCCCAGCGCACGTCACCAGATTGTTTGTCGAACGCAACGACCGCCCCCTTCTTCCCACCAGGAAGAACCACAACCGTGTCCCCGACAACCAACGGAGAACAGGCCACGCCCCATTTTGGGATTGGAGCCTCGAACTCAGCTGGTAGTTTCTTGGACCACACTTTTTGGACGGGCTCGGCATCGCGGGGCATCCGAAGGCAGTGGAGATCCCCTGCCACGCCGACCGCCCAGAGGAGGCCACCCTCGACCGTGGGCGAGGCGCGTGGTCCGCTACTGTAGTCGATCCCGGTGTAATCCGCCGGGTAGCTGTACTCCCAGATGAGTTTGCCATCCTCGGCGTTTAAGCACATGACTCGTTCGTTGCCACCTTGCCGGTCCTGAGCGTATAGCTTTCCCGCCACGATACTGCACGACGAGTAGCCGCCACCACAGTCGGCCTTCCAGAGACGTTTGGGCGGGTTCTTTTCCCAATCGGTGCGAAGCGGCCCCGCTGGGGCTCGACCATCGCGGGTCGGACCACGCCACTGGAACCAACCGGAAGCCGATTCCGCTGGTGGCAACGGTTCGAGTTTCTTGTCCCCGAGCTTCGCGATTTCGCCAGCGTTCTCGGCATCGCGGGCAAACCAGCCTTTGCGGAACGCGACGTAGCCAGCGATACACGGAATCGCGATCACACCCACTATCAAGAGAAGGCGTCGAGCGGACATGGTTTCCCTTCTGAACAGCCCGCCATACTTGAGCGAGCTTTGGGGCAACTACGCAAAGACTTTCAACGCTTCGCGGGCGGCGACGATGGTCTGGTCGATGTGGGCTTCGGTCATCTGCGTGCAGAGGAACGCGGCCTCGAACTGGCTGCACGGGAGGTAGAATCCGCGATCCATCATTTCCCAGAAGAAGCGAGCGAATCGCTTCGTGTCGGAGGTTTTCGCGGTGTCGAAGTCGGTGACGGGTGTCGCGGTGAAGAACAGAGTCCACATGTTCCCGATGCGGTTGATCTGGTGAGGCACACCCGCGTCCGTGGCCGCTGTTCGCAACCCCGCCTCCAGGCGCGCACCCAGTGCGTCGAGCTGTCTGTAAGGTGGGTTCGCCTTCAGTTCCTTGAGCGTGGCGATGCCAGCCGCCATCGCCACGGGGTTACCCGAGAGCGTGCCGGCCTGGAACACCGGCCCGGCAGGCATGATCTTCTTCATCACCTCGGCCCGGCCGCCGTAGGCACCCACCGGATAGCCACCACCGATAATCTTGCCGAAAGCGGTGATGTCGGGCGAGTCGCCGAGCAGTTCCTGTGCGCCACCGTAGGCGAGGCGGAACCCCGTCATTACTTCGTCATAGATCAGCAGTGCCCCGTATTGCTGCGTCAGCCGGCGAAGCTCTTTCCGGAACTCACTGGTAGGGGGAACAAGTCCCATGTTGCCGACGACGGGTTCGATGATGACACCCGCGATCTTGTCACCCTTCGCTCGGAACACCTCCGCAAGCCCTGCGCAGTCGTTGTACTTCAGGACAAGCGTATCATCGGTGCAGCCCTTGGGAACGCCAGGGCTGTTGGGCACTCCATGCGTGAGCGCGCTCGAACCCGCCGAGACGAGCAGCGAATCGACGTGCCCGTGATAACAACCTGCGAACTTGATGATGAGATCGCGACCCGTGTACCCGCGTGCCAGCCGGATGGCGCTCATGGTCGCTTCCGTGCCGCTCGATACGAACCGCACCATTTCCACCGACGGCACGGCCTCAACGACCCGCTCAGCGAGTTCCGTTTCGAGTTCGCACGGGGCACCGTAGCTGGAACCGTTGCGAACCGCGGCCATCACGGCATCAACGACAGCCGGGTGGCAGTGACCGAGAATCATCGGCCCCCACGAGCCGATAAAGTCGAGGTACCGCTTGTGATCAATGTCGAAGAGATACGGCCCATCAGCGCGGGCGATAAACAGAGGCGTTCCACCAACGCCGCCGAACGCGCGTGCCGGGCTGTTGACCCCACCAGGGATCACCTTTCGGGCACGTTCGAATGCTGCTGAGCTCTGTGGACGTGTTGACATCGATACTCCAAAAACCCACTGATGGGGCAGTTGCTACTTTACTTGGGAATGGTTGCCGCGATCTCTCTAGCCTGCTTGACATCGGCCTTGATGGTGGAGTCTGCCTCGTCGTCGTAGAGATCGACAATCTCGCGGCACTGGTTTCGCGCCTGAATTCGCTTCGGTCCTTCATTGACCTTCGCCTCGTCGGCGAGTTGCTGCGCGACCCCGAGTTGTCGCTGGAGCAACACGAGTCGCTGTTTCACGCCGCCATCAGCGCTTTTCGGATTCGCCGCCCGTTGTTGACATGCCAGAAGGAACCATTCTCGCTTGTCTGCATCCTTCTCGGTCAGCGTGGCGAGTTGATCCCAGACACGGCCAGCCTTGTCAGCATCGCCGAATTCTTCGAGGCGAAATCCACGGATCGCCAGCGATTCGGGATTCGTTTGTTCGCTGCTGAAAGCCGTCTCGAACTGGCGGGTCTTTTTAATCTTGTCCGTCGTTGCGGCACTCAAAGCTGCAACCTTGCGAAGATCCGCGAGTCGTTTATCTGCAACCCAACCCCAACGCGCTTTGGCCAACACATCGTCTTTGAGCGCGTATGGGAGTTTCGCCTCTTCCGGGAACCGAGCCTTGGATTTCTTCCAAAACTCCTCGGCAAGTGTCAGGAACCCGTTACGCTCGGCTTCCATGGCCTGCCATGCCGCCTCGAAGGCTTCCTTGTCGTCGGCTTCATCGGGTTTCTGCATCTTGTTGATGAACCGCTTCGTCAACTGATCTTCTCGCTTCCGTGTCGCGGCCTCCCGAAACACCGCCGCGGCCTTGTCGGTCTGCTCGCCTGGCTTGTCGCCGTATCGCTCCAGGTATTTGGTCGCCGCTTCCAGCTTGTCCTCGGGAGTCGTCGCTTGCTCCATCGTCTGAACCAATTTCGCAGCCGAAGGCGGTTTGAGCAGGACATATGCGCAGCCCAGCATCGCCAGGAGGATCAAGCCGATACCGGCGATCTTGACTTGAGTTTGCTGAAAGAAGGGGACCACCTCCTTTTTCTTGACCTTCTTCTTTTTCCCTCGAAGCGCACGAGCCGCTTCTTTGTCTTCCTCGTCAAGTTTCGAGCCGTCGAAATTCCGAGGCTTATCGACACGCTTGTTCGTGACAGCACCCAACCCGGCACTCTTCCGTGCGAAGACATCCTCCTCGATCTCGGTCAACATCCGCACGACCCAGGCCGCGTCCACGGGTCGTTCATCCGGGTGTTTCGCCATCAATTGGAGAATCAGCATTTCGAGTTTACTCGGCAGATCGCCGACCTGCTTCCCGATTCGTGGCGGGTCATCGTTGACGTGCTTCAAAAACATATCGACGGTGGTTTCTGCCGTGAACGGCTTGCGTCCCGTGAGCAACTCATAGAAGACAATCCCCAGTGAGTAGAGATCGGACTTGTTGGTGAGGTTCTTCTCCCCCCGGCACTGCTCTGGGGACATATACGCCGCAGTGCCAATCGTGCTGTTCGCCCCGGTCAGGGCGGTCACATCGGTATCCTTGGCGATACCAAAGTCGGTCAACTTCAGGTCATTATCGCTCGTAAGCATCAAGTTGGAGGGCTTCAAATCCCGGTGGATGATCCCTTTATCGTGTGCGTACTGGAGTGCTGCGCAGAGTTGCTTCCCATACGACACCACCTCCTCCCAACCGAGGCGGCCACGCCGCGTCAGAAGCCTATCGAGCGGTTCCCCGTCGATGTACTCCATCGCGATGAAGGGGGTCTTGCGATAGGTGCCGGTTGCGTAAAGTCGGACGATATTCGGATGTTTGAGTTGCTTGAGGATGTTCGCCTCACGCTCGAAACGGGCCATCGCCCCCTCGTTCCCGATGAGGCCCATCACGATCACCTTCAACGCAACCGGGATCACGGTTCCATCGCGGTGGAACTGTGCCCGGTAGACCGAGCCCATCGCCCCGCTCCCGAGTTCCTTGTCCACCTCGAAGCGGTACGCACCCGATCCAATGGTCTGGCCGACCAGCATATCGCATCCTCCGGACCGAAAACCCGTCGCGTTCATTGTAATGGCACAATGCCGGCATTCCGGCGTATTTCGTGTGAGGGTTTCTCGGCAAACTGAAACGAGCCGCAAACCCAATCTGTGACTGTCTCGTCGGAATTATGGCGGGTTTCGTGTTTGGTGTCTTGCGTGGGCAGTTTGGTGTAAAATACGAGTCGGCGAGGGGCGAATTGGAACGTAACGCCACCGTCTGGCTTCGGAGAGTGATATGGCCGCGGTTATCGAACAAAAGCCCGACACTTCCTCGAAGTTCGGTTCGCAGGTCGATGAGCAAATCGCTCAAGCCACCAGCCGCATCCGCGTCCACGATCTGATGCTCGGCGGATTGACGCTGGCTTCGCTGGTCGCAGTCTACGCCACGGCGATGATCCTTCTCGACAAGCAGCTCAACCTCACGGAATGGGTTCGTCAGGCTTCGCTGATCGGCTTTGGAGGCGTATTCGCCACGGTCGGGTATTTCCTGGTTGTGCGTCCCTTACGCAACCGCATTAATCCGCTCTACGCGGCGGCCCGTGTCGAAGAGACGATTGAAGACGCGAAGAACAGCGTCACGGGATACGTGGATGCACGGGAAAAGGGAAATGTCCACGGTGCGGTGCAAGCGGCGATGTCCGCGAAGGCTGCCAAGGCTGTCGGAGAGGCCGACGTCAACCGCGCCGTCGATCACCGTAGCTTGATCGTCGCCGGTGGCGTCCTCATCGCATTGCTGATCGCCCTCGCCGTGTTGTTCTTCGTTTTCCGCCCCAACCAGTTCACTTCGCTGATCGGTCGTGCGTTTGTTCCGTTCTCGTCGAAAGCGATTGAGACACGCACCAAAATTACGCTTCTGAAGCCCGACCCTGCCGAGCCGACACTCACGACAGGCCAAACGGTGACGGTCGCCGTCCACATCACCGGTAAGGTGCCCGCAAAGAACGACCCAACCCGCGTGCGGCTCCTGCTCCGGCACAACCCAACCGATCCGAACTACGAAGAACTCCCGTTGCAGGAAGGCGACACGACCCGCGACTGGAACATCAAAATCCCCGAATACCTCGTCCAGAACGGGTTCTGGTACAAGGTCGCGGCCGGCGACACCGAAACGCCCGAGTACCGCGTCACGGTCCGTTCGCTGCCGCTGTTCACCGACTTCGATGTGAGTTACGAGTACCCGAAATACACTCGCCGCTTGCCTGACAAGGCGACGGACCCAAACTTGCGTGCGTACCGCGGCACAAAGATCACCCTGTTGGCTCGCACCAATCGTGAGGTCAAAGAGGGTCTCTTGAAGTTCGAGGGCGCACTTGCTCCCGTCGCCGGGAAGATTGTTCCTGGTAAGCCCGACACGCTCTCTTTTAGCTTCACTGCGACCGAAGCCACCCGCTACCGGCTTTCGATGTTGACCACCACCGGTGAACGAAACGCCGATGCTCCGCCGTTCACGATCACGCTTGATACCGATGCCGCTCCGCAGGTTGCAATCAGCAAACCTGAGGAAGTCGAGACCACGGTCCCCGCCAACGGTCAACTTGCGGTGGATGGAGTCGTGGGTGACGACTTTGGCATCGACAAGGTGCGGTTGCGTCTGCGCGTCGAGAACCGCGAGTTGACCCCGATCGCTTACGAGGGTGGCAAATCGTTCCGTCGCGAGAAGGACGGAACCTGGCCCAACGACCTCGCGTACAAGGGTTCCGTCGATCTCACGAAGCTCACGTTCAAGGACGGCCAAAAGTTCGAGCCGAAGGAGAACATGGTCGTCGAGTTCTGGCTCGAAGCGATCGACAACTGCACCGAAACCAAGCCCGTAGAGGGCTGGGGCGACAAGCCCCAACCTGGACAGGTCGGCAAGTCCGAAACTCGTCGGGTGCGCCTGACCGCTCCCAAGGTCGAGCCAGAAGACAAGAAACAACTCGATCAGCAGAAGGACCAGCGACAGAACGAAGAGAAACAGCACAATGCGCGACAGCAACAGAAGTTGGACAACGAGAAACGCGATCCGCAGCAACAACAGGATCCCGGCAAGCAACCTCAGCCAAACAATGAGCCAAAGAACGGCGAGAAAAATGGCGAGCCCAAGAAGGGTGAGACTCCCGATGGCAAGGATGGCAAGAAAGACGGCAACGATCCCAAGACCGGGGAGTCGGGCAAATCGGGGATGACCGACCCGAACATGACTAAGAAGGACGACCCACAGAACCCTCCCAAGAAGGGCGGAGACAACACGGGCATGGGGAACATGGGCGATCCCAAAGACCCCAAGGATCCCAAGAAGAAACCAGACGACGGCATGGGGAACATGGCTGATCCCAAAAACCCCAAGAAGAAGCCGGACGATGGTATGGGGAATATGGGCGATCCGAAGACGGAGCCCAAGAAAGAGCCAGGCGGCAACAGTTCCGGCGATCCGAAGTCGGACCCCAAGAAGGGCGAGACGCCACCCAAGGGGGGCGAGAATACCGGCATGGGGAACATGGATCCCAACGCAAACCCCAAGCAGCCCGACACCGCTCCGCCACCCCGTACCGAGGAAGACAAGAAAGCCGAGCAGGACGCCAACAAGGTCAAGAACGAGCTCGACAAGAACAAGGCCGAAGGCGGCGACGCGAAGCCGAACCCGGACGCGAAGCCCGAGGAGAAGACCGATCCGGCTCAACAGAAGCCGCAACAGCCGATGAACGGCGAAGGCCAAAGTTCGCAGACCAAGGAAGGGCCAAAGCCCGACCAGAAGCAGACTGATCCCAAGAACCCGAATGCTGGTAAGGACGACAAGAACGCGGCTTCACAAAGCAAGCCGGAAGGGAACCTCGAACAGCCGCCCGACAAGAACGGTCAGCAGAAGCCGGAACCGAAAGCTGGTACCGAGGGAGACAAGGGTAATCCATCCGAACGCCGCGAGGAACCGCTCGGCGGCAACCCCGGCCAGGACAAGCCCGAACCCAAGCAGGGCAACAATGCCCAACCAAAGGAACCCGGAAAGGATCCGAAGGAACCCGGAAAGGATCCGAAGGAACCCGGAAAGGATCCGAAGGAACCTGGCAAGGACCCCAAGGAACCCGGAAAGGATCCGATGTCCGGGTCCACTGCGAAGCCACCGACCGACCCGAAGCAAGGCGATCCCAAAGCCGGCCCCAACGACAAGAGTAACCCCGCCGACAAGGCTGGGCAGCCGAAGCCGAATGTCGATCCCTCTCGCGGTCAGGACAAGAATCCGGGCACCAAGCCCGATCCAAAGCAGAAGCCCGATCCCGAAGCCGGGGACGCGAAGCCACAGAAGGCTCCGCCCGCCGGCCAGAACAAGCCCATGCCTTCGTCGGGCAGTGGCGAGAAGCAACCCGATGCGAGCGACACGAAAGAACCTCCGAAGGATGCCAAAGATCCCAAGGATCCGATGAGCGGTGCGGCCGAGACGAAACCAGAACCGAAGAAGCCGATGCCCGGCGATCCTAAAGGCATGGGCGAGGACAAGGCCGGCGAACCCGGCACGGATAAGCCCGATCCGAAAGCAGATATGCCACCAAAGGGAGGCAACAACCCCAAGGATAACCCCAACAAGGAGCCAGGGGCCGGCGGCAAGAAGCTGGACGAGAAGCAACTCAAGGAGTTGGAAGACGCCGCGAAGGATCTGAACAACCCTGACCCCGCGAAGCGCAAGGAAGCTCAGGACAAACTCGACAAGGCCATCGGCGAGAAGAACCGCAAGGAACTCGAACAAACCGCCAAGGATCTGCAATCGCCCGACAAGGCGACTCGCGACGCCGCGCAGAAGAAGCTCGAGGACATGAAGAAGAAGGCCGAGGAGCTGGCCAAGAAAGACAGCAAAGATACCGGCAACGGAGGGAAAGACGGGAAGGATGGAAACGAGAAGGGCAAGGAACTCAGCAAGGAGGAGGTTGATGAACTCGCGAAGAAGGCGGGCGATCTGAACTCGAAGGACGACAAGAAGCGTGAGGACGCGGAAAAGGCGTTCGACGAGAAACTCGGCAAAGAGAACCGGAAGAAGATTCAGGACGAACTGAACAAGCAGCCGCCGAAGGATCCGACCGACCCCAAGGAACAGGACGACCTCCGTCGCAAGATCGAGGAGCAAGCCAAGAAGGACCCTCCCGGTAAGGGGAAGAAGTCAGATGACTTCACCCCCGGTGGCGGCGCGACCAACGATCCACCACAACCCGAAGACCCCTCCGACCCGAAGAACAAGCTGAAATCAGCTCAACTCCAACTCGAGGAGTTCGAGAAGAACCGTTACAACAAGGATCTTCAGGACAAACTTGGCTGGACTCAGCAGCAGTACGACGAGTTCCTGAAGGCTCAGGCCGAGCGGGTGAAACAGTTAGAAGCGGAGCAGGCCAAGCAGGACGAGTCGATGAAGGAGCTTCCAAAGGCCGGTGCCCCCACGATCAAAGCGAGCGGTGGGGGCAAAGTCGAAACACTGCCGACCAACCTCGGCACGGGTGCCAGCGGAACAGGGGCAGTCTTCGCCCCCCCCGGATTCGAGGACGCAAAGAAACGCTTTGCGGAAGAGATGCGTAAACTACAACAGAAGAAGTGATATCTTGGCGAGCCGGTCGCTCCCGGCTCGCCAAACCCGCTCCCGCCCGGCCCGGATTATTCATGTCGGCCAACCGTTACCTTGTTTCGTTTGATGCACACCAAACCTTCCACCGCTTCACCGACATCCTTGTGATCGGTGCGGGAATCGCCGGATTGCGAGCCGCACTCGAAGTGCCCAGCGACCAGTCGGTGCTCGTTGTGACCAAGGACCGAATCACGGAGAGCAATAGCTCGTACGCACAGGGCGGCATTGCGGGCGTGCGTTCTCCGGACGACTCGTTCGAGAACCACATCCAGGACACGCTGGTCGCTGGCGACGGACTTTGCGACCGTGCCGTTGCCGAACAGGTCATCCACGGAGCTCCTTCCCAGATCGAAAAACTGGTCGCATGGGGTACAAAGTTCGACCGCGAGGAAGGTGAACTTGCCTTGACCCGCGAGGGCGGCCACAGCCACCGTCGGATCGTCCACGCACTTGGTGATTCGACCGGCTTCGAGGTGATGCGCGCGATCATCGCGACTGCTCGGAACGCTCCCAACGTCAGCCTGTGGGACGACACGTTCACAATCGACCTGCTGACGCACGAAGGCCGGTGCGTCGGGGCAATCGTCGCTCGAACAGGCATGGGCCGATTCCACATCTGGGCGAATCAGGTGATCCTCGCCTCGGGTGGTTGCGGAATGGTCTACCGCGAGACCACCAACCCGCCCGTGGCCACCGGAGACGGAATGGCCGCGGCATATCGGGCTGGGGCCGAGTTGCGGGATATGGAGTTCATGCAATTCCACCCGACCGTGCTCTACGTCGCGGGCTCCGCTCGTTACCTGATAAGCGAGGCGGTGCGAGGCGAAGGCGCGTACCTCCGCGACGTGAATGGCGAACGCTTCATGCCGGCCGCCGATCCGAGGTGCGAGCTGGCTCCCCGAGATGTGGTCGCACGAGCAATCTTCCGCACGATGGAACGGACTCAACATCCCAACGTGTATCTCGACCTCTCGCACCTCGATCCGGCGATGGTGCTTCGCCGATTCCCCGGCATCAACCGCGTTTGTCGTGGCTTCGCACTGGACATCACCAAGGACCAGATCCCCGTTCGCCCTGGCGCTCACTACATGTTGGGTGGCGTGACGGTCGATTCTCAGGGTTGTACCTCTCTTCCTGGGTTGTGGGCTGCGGGAGAAGTGACATCCAGTGGTCTGCACGGAGCAAACCGACTCGCATCCAATAGCCTCATCGAGGGGTTGGTTTACGGCACCCTCTGCGCGCAAGGTGCCGCAGAAGCATCACGCAAGATGGGTCGCAACCTGACCGCCCTTCCCCTGCAAAACATCATTCCGCCACCCGAGATCGACGACCGGCTCGACATTGCCGACATGACCGCGGCCCTTCGTAGCCTCATGGTCCGAAAGATGGGGATTGTACGCGAACGCCCGCGCCTCCTCGAAGCGCAACACGACGTGGAGTTCTGGTGCCGCTACGTGCTGACCCGCGATTTCGACACGCGCGCGGGTTGGGAACTGCAAAACCTGCTCACCGTCGCGCGACTGATGATTGATGCCGCGCTGCAAAGAGAAGAGTCGCGGGGAACGCACTTCCGGAGCGACTTCCCCACTCGCGACGACGCGCACTGGGGGATGGCGCACGTGATCGCACCGCCACGCCTGACCGAGGGCGAACCAGCAGTTCCCAGTACAAGTGGCAGCTCTGCAACTGCCGTGGTTAAACCCCCGCAGGAGGAGTTTTGAAGTTCCCCAACTAAGCGCCACGATGAGCGGCGCGGGGCAAAGTCGCATTTGTTCCGGACATTGCCCAGGTCATTCCGGACTCGGGCGCATTTCGCGTGACAGATGAATTCAACCGTAACTGCATAAGCAGAAATTTCTTACATCCGTTATTATAGTTGTCATTCCGGACAGATAATGCGATTCTGGGCTGGAATAACGGTTCCGGTTATGGTGTCCCCCATTTCGCCCGGAATCGATTAACACGCTTGGCGTAAAGTCTCTTGCGTGGGTTGGGTGATTGGGGTATTTGGGTCGCTCAGGACGAGCACAGGCCTCGTTCTCTCCCTCGACGGAACTCGGCGACTGCCGGAGTAACATATGTTGCATGCGATGGTTATGGCTGGCGGTGGCGGAACGCGGTTCTGGCCTCGCAGCCGACAGGTACGCCCCAAGCAGTTCCTCTCATTCAGCGGGGATCGCACGCTGCTTCAGGGAACTGTGGATCGCATCGCTGCGCAAGTCCCCGGCGAACGGACGTGGGTTCTGACGAGCGAACAGCACCGTGCCGAAGCTGTCGAGCAATTGAAAGGGATGGTCCCTTCGGAACACGTTGTCGGGGAGCCGATGGGGCGGGATACCGCTCCATGCGTAGCGCTCGGGGCGGCACTGATTGCGAAGGCCGACAGCGATGCGACGATCATGGTGATGCCCGCCGATCATCTGATTGAGCCTGAGCAGGAGTTCCGACGGGCAGCCCACGCCGCGGAGCAGTTTGCCAACGACTTCCCCGATTCTCTGCTCACGTTCGGCATCGTCCCGACGTTTCCTTCTACTGGCTACGGGTACATCCATCGAGGTGACCGTGCAGGAACTCGCCAGGGAGTCACGATCTCGAAGGCTCTCGGCTTCGAGGAAAAGCCGGCAATGTCGCGGGCCGAGGAGTTCCTTGCTTCTGGCGATTACTTCTGGAATAGCGGCATCTTCGTGTGGAAGCCCACTGCAATTTTGGGCCAACTCGAAAAGCGAAAGCCGGCGTTGCTGGCGACGATCAACAAAATCGCCGCAGCGTGGGGCACCGAACGCTCCACCGACGTGTTTCGCACGGAGTACGCGAACGCCGAGAAAATTAGCATCGACTTCGCCGTGATGCAAGATGCCGCCACGGAGGGGAAGGTTCTGGTTATGCACGCGCCATACAAGTGGGACGATGTCGGCTCGTGGCTCGCTCTGGAACGACATAACCCACAGGACGCCAGTGGCAACACGGTCCAGGGGTTGCACTGTGGCGTGAAGACATCGAATTGCGTTATCGTCTCGGATCCCACGCACTTGATCGCGACATTGGGAGTCGAGAACCTTGTGATCGTGCAGTGTGGCAACGCCACGCTCGTCACGACTCGAAAGGGCGAGGCGGACGTCAAAGACATCATCGCAAAGATGAAGTCCGGTGGACTGGGGCAATTCCTGTGAGTGAGTCCGAATGTGCGATCGCAGTTCCAAGTCCTTGGCCGGGCAAAGGCGCGCTGCTGGGTATTGACTACGGCACAGTCCGCGTCGGGCTCGCGGTCACGGATCCCGACCGCATCATCGCCTCACCGCTCGACACCTATGCACGTCGTTCCGAGCCCCTCGACGGGGCGTATTTCCAGAAAGTGGTCACGGACCATCGGGTTGTTGGCCTAGTTGTCGGGCTCCCGTTACACGCGAACGGCCAGGAAAGCGTATCATCTGCAGGAGCCAGGACTTTCGGAAAGTGGCTCACGACAATAACAGGCTTGAGAACTGTATTCTGGGACGAAAGGTATAGTACGTGGTTCGCTGAAGGGGCGCTTTTGGGTGCAAAACTCACGCACAAAAAGCGGAAAGAGAAACGAGATCGTGTCGCCGCACAGATGATTCTTCAGGCGTACATCGAAGCCGGCTGTCCACCCCAAGGGACTCAGACCGCACCCCCTGACGAGAATCCGCCAGACAGTTCTCGTTGAATCCACTCGCAAGCCCCCTATCTTAACTCTGGCTGTCGGGCAACGTGGACGCCCGGCCCACCTCTCAAGCCGTTGCCACAAGCCCCATTCGACTCAGCTGAGGGTGCTGCATGCCCGTCCGATCGATTCGCACGTTCGCGGTCCTGCCCAAGCTGCCAGACCGCCTTCGCCCCCTGCACACGCTCGCTTACAATCTTTGGTGGTGCTGGAACGCCGACGCGGTCGCCCTCTTCCGTCGGATCAATCCAGACTTATTCGAAGCCCTCGACCACAGCCCGATCCGCCTCCTCGGAGCGACGGGCCAGGGACGGTTTGAAGAACTCGCCGACGACGACGGTTTCCTCGCTCACATGGACCGCGTCATCGCGGGGCTCGAGCACTACCTCAAGGCACCAACATGGTTCTCGTCCGCTTTCGCGAACGAGGGGGATGTGCGGATCGCGTACTTCTCGGCCGAGTTTGGCATCCACGAAAGCGTCCCCGTTTACTCGGGTGGTCTTGGTGTGCTGGCAGGCGATCACCTCAAGAGTGCTAGCGACCTTGGGCTCCCACTCGTCGGGGTGAGCCTCATGTACCGTGAAGGGTACTTCCGACAGTACCTCAACGCAGAAGGCTGGCAACAGGAGCGGTATCCGGAGAACGACTTCTTCACGCTCCCATTGGTTGAGGAAAAGGGTGCGGATGGCAAACCACTCTTGGTTTCAGTCACGCTTCCTGAGCGTGAAGTGCAGTTGAAGATCTGGCACATCCAGGTAGGCCGAATTCCGCTGTACTTCCTTGACGCGAACATACCCCAAAACCGACCAGAAGATCGCGGCATCACCGCGCAGCTCTACGGTGGCGACCAGCACACCCGCATCCAGCAGGAAATCATCCTGGGGATCGGCGGAATCCGCGCGCTGAAGGCTCTTGGCAAGATGCCCACGGTCTGCCACATGAACGAAGGGCACGCCGCGTTCACGGGTCTGGAGCGTATCCGAATGCTGATGACCGAGCAGAAGCTGGATTTCGACTCGGCTCTGGAAGCCGTGAAGGCCGGCACCTGCTTCACGACACACACGCCTGTGCCTGCGGGGAACGACGCCTTCCCAATGCCGATGATCGAGCAGTATCTTGGCGATTACATGTCCAAGATGGGTGTAGATCGTGCTCGCCTCGCACTTCTTGGCAGGCAACAGCCGAGCAATGAGCAAGAACCCTTTGGTATGACCGTGCTCGCCTTACACCTGGCGAACGTCTCCAATGGTGTGAGTAAATTGCACGGGAGTGTTTCCCGCAAGATGTGGAAAGATCTCTGGCCCGAGTTGCCAGTGAGCGAAGTACCGATCACCAGCATCACCAACGGCGTCCACACGCAAAGTTGGTTGAGCCCCGAAATCGCACAACTCTACGACCGCTACTTGGGAATTCAGTGGGAAGAGAAGCCCACGGATTTCGCGATCTGGAAGCGGGTGGAACACATCCCTGACGCGGAACTGTGGCGTACACATGAACGTGGCCGGGAGCGTCTCGTCGCGTTCGCGCGATCGAGGTTACGTGCTCAACTGAAGCGGCGTGGTGCGCCACCAAGCGAGGTCGCCGCCGCCGAAGAGGTGCTCGACCCAGATGCGCTGACGATCGGTTTCGCGCGCCGCTTCGCGACGTACAAGCGTGGCGACTTGATTTTCCGGAACGCGGAACGCCTCATCTCGCTCCTGGCGAGCAAGGATCGGCCCGTTCAGTTCATCTTCGCGGGCAAGGCACACCCGAAGGACAACGGTGGCAAGGAACTGATCCAGCGAGTCGTGCAACAGGCCCGCAAGGGAGAGTTCCGCCGTCGCGTGATGTTCATCGAAGACTACGACATGAACGTGGCACGCTACCTCGTTCAAGGCGTGGATGTATGGTTGAATAACCCGCGTCGCCCGTTGGAGGCTTCGGGCACCAGCGGTATGAAAGTGCCCTGCAATGGTGGACTTAATCTGTCAATTCTTGACGGATGGTGGTGTGAAGGGTACGACGGCGACAACGGTTGGGCGATCGGGGCCGGCGAAGAGTATGGAGAAAACACCGTCTACCAGGACGATGTTGAGAGCCGCGCCTTGCTCGACTTGATCGAACAAGACCTCGTGCCAATGTTCTATCGCCGCGGTTCCGACGGATTGCCGCGTGAGTGGATTCGCCGCATGAAGCGGAGCATCATGAGCCTCGTCCCCGTTTTCAACACGAACCGAATGGTCGAGGAATACACAGAACGGTGTTACGTACCAAGCCACCAGCGTGCCACTCGTCTCAGCACTGAACACCTGAAGGCGGCAAAAGAACTCGCTATCTGGCGGAAACGTGTCAGCAGCGCATGGGGTCAGGTAAGAGTTGAAAGCGTCGAGGCACCCGGAGGCGAGACCCTTCGAGTGGGTTCCGAGTTCCGGGTGAAGGTCCGTGTTCATCTCGGATCGTTCAGCCCAGATGACGTTGAGGTGCAACTCTGCCACGGCGTCCTCGACGCGATGGGCGAGATTGCCGACCCGCGTGCGACGACACTAATGCCGGGCACGGAACGTACCGGTCCATCGGTCGTCTTTGGTGGTAGTGTTCCCTGCCGATCTAGCGGCCAGTTCGGCTTCTCAGTTCGCGTTCTCCCCAAGCACGTGAACCTGCAGCACTCCTTCGAGCCAGGACTTGTAACGTGGGGATGATGCACCGAGATAGCTAACACAAGGCGGCGACCGAAGAATCGGTCGCCGCCTTCATTTGTCGACAAGCAAGTGGTCGGGCAAGGTGAATCTCTTGGCCCTCGGGTCAGCGGCCCTCGGCTGCTTCTTCCGACCTGACCGGTTGAACCGCTCTCCCTTGGCGGAGGCCCCGCCCGACCAGCATCAAGAGGACACCATAACTGCCGCATCTCGCAACGGAGTTGGAAGTGGTCAGTTCTTCTTCGTCGGTTTGTCGTCACCTGTGTCGGTCCACTGCCGGCCGATCGTGTTGATGTCTTTCGGGAGTGACACACTCGGTGGTTCCAGGCCGAGTTCTTTCACGCGGGCCGTGCGAATCTTGTCGGTCTCTACCTTGAACTGCTTGTCGCGTTCGGCAAGCACCTTCGGATCGACCTGTCCGTCGCCCATGATCGACCAGATCAACAGCGGCTCGCCGGTGGGGACAGCCGTGCTCGGATCGGGCCAGGTGTGCCATGCCTTCCCCCACGTCGTCATCACAACCTTCATAAACTCGGACTCATCCTTGGGCGGCATCTCCGGAGCGATCAGGCCTCCGCCCAGGACTTCGTATGTGTGGGCGTGCCAGAACGGCTTCTCGGCGTCAGGGAGTTTGCGGTAAGCGGCGTCGGAGATGAGGTACTCGACACCAACCAATTTCGCGTTCTGACCGGTTCCGTCGAAGAGGACGCACTGGAAGACATAGCCATCTGGCCCACCCGAATGTGCAGCGCAGTAATGCTGCGTGATGAACTGGAGCTTCGGGTTCTTCTTGGCCATGTGGATGCCACAGAAGTGGAGGTGCGGCCCACTGAGTGGGGTCGCGCCCGCCTTTCCACCGTGTGGTTCCGCTCGTGCAGGTTCGGCTGCACATGCCAGCCCTGCCCCAACCGCTCCGAACAATTCGCGACGGTCCATGCCATTCACCCTCGTCATGTGCAACTTTGAACGCACGGAAATGGACAATGCTTGGCGAGTGGCGCAGGTTCACCACGCCACTCGTGTCGCTTTCTGAAAACTCAGCCCTGGAAGTCCTTGGCGAACGCCTTCGGGTTCAGGTCTTCCTCGGTGGCGAACTTTGTAAGGGCTTTCCAGGTCATGGTGCGGCCAGGCTCGAACACCTTCTTCTTCATGAATTCGCCGACTTTCTTGTCATTGACGTAGATCACCTTCGATGGCTCCGTGCCGAAAACTTCCTTCGAGAGCGCGTGGTGAACCTGGGATGCGAACAACTGCCCCATCATGTAGTTGTGGTAGTACACCGGTGCGCTGCAGATGTGAATCTTCGCGGCGTAGTCCGGGGCGTTGCGATCCTTGGGCCGCTTCACCTGCTGGTACTTCTCGACCAGATCCCACCACAGCTTGTTGAGGTCTTGCGCGGGGTCTTCGTACATCGCCTTCTCGAAGCGAAGCATGACCTGGCACCAGCGGCTGAAGATCAGAAGTTGGTTGCGTTGCGTCTTCGAGGCAGCTTCGTCGAACGCGGCGGCGTTCTCGATCTTCAGCCCCATCCGTTCGAGCCACGCACGCGACTTGCTGAACCGCTCGAACTGCATCGCCACGCCCTCGGTCGTGAGGATGTGAGCCTCAGCACGTAGGAGGTATGGGAGTTTTGCCGGGATGTTCAGACTCGAATACACCGAGTGCCCCAACTCATGGAGCATCGTCCCCATCCAGTATTCGTTGTTGACAATGTTCGCCAGAACGCGGACGTCGCCTTCGCGGTCGATGTCAGTACAGAAGGCGTGCGGGCTTTTGCCTTTCTTCTCAGTGAGGCTGCTATTCGCAAGCACGCGATCGACTGGTAAGCCGATCCCGGCGTAAAAGGTGGTGCAAAGCTTCGGGATGTCGGCCTTCGCAAATGGCGTATCGAGGTTCGCATCAAAAACGGCCGGCGATTCCTGGAAGAACGGATCGTGGTAGTGCCACGGCATCAGTTCATCGACAGTGACGCCGAGTTTCTTCGCGAGCCGGCCGTCGATGTCGGCCTTACCATCGGTGAACGGCTTCTTCGTGAGTTCGTCGAGTTCATCGAACAGCTTGATGAGTTCGCCACCGTCTTGCTCATTGAGGGTGAGCATCATGTGGTGGAAGTTCTTGAACCCGAGCTTGGTCGCGGCCTCGTTCCGCAACTTGACAAGTTCCTTGAGATCCGCTTCGACAACCGCACCGACCCCCTTGCTCGCTTCCCAAACCTTCTTGCGAAGTGCGGAATCGGTGGATTGCTTGAGGGTGCTCCGAACCTTGCTGTCTGCGAACTCCTGACCATCCACCTTGGCACGATACACGTTGAACGACTGCTCGACCGTGTTCGCCTTGGCCGTGATCTTCTTGAGGAGTTCGGGCGGCACCTGCTTCTCGAGATACGCCAGATAGAGCAACTCGACCTGTCGGGCGATCTGCGGATCTTTGATCTTGCCGGCGTCGGTTGCGGCCTTGATCCCCTTGAGTGTGGCGAACGGAGTTGGGTCGGACAGCGCCGCGTCGATCTTATTCTGAGCGTCTTCCTTCTTCTGGAAGTCCGCGTCCGCCCCGGAGATGTTCGCGTCCCACCACGCCTTGTTCGCAACGAGTTCCAGAGGCTTTAACTTCGCCTCATGCGCCGTGATGAACTCCTTCGCGGCGGCGACCGGATCGGCCGGTTGATCTTGAGCCGAGACGTTGGGAACGAGCAGGCTGCTCACGGTGGCACCTCCAGAGATCAAGAACGAGCGGCGATCGGTGTTCATGGCGTCCTCGGTTCGAGCAAATCGGGAACTCAGCCCGGTGGCTTATGTGGAGTAGACCCATTTTCCGAGGACAAGTGCCGGGGGCAACAACAAAAGGATCAGGAGCCCGGGGAGTCCGACGAATGCCGTGGCGAGGACAGCGTCGAGGAACACCAGTCCCAGCACGCACCGCTTTACAGCAATCTGCACCTCGCGCGACCCTGGGGACGAAATCGCTCGTGCAACCGGGAGCCCAATTCGGAAGCCGAACAGCACCAGCAGGTAGGGGTACGCGATTGTGCCAGAACCCGGAGCCAACCGTGCTTTGAAAGCAATCGCCAACACCAGGGACAGTGCCAGGACACAGCCAGCGAGGAACAGATGTCGCGTGCTGCTTCGTCCTTCCTCCGTACGTGCGAACCACGTCACGCCGATGATGTAAACCCCCACCACACCGGCGAGATGCAGCCGCGTTTCGAGATCGAGAGCGGTTTCCGGCAACGTCGAAAGCCCAAGCAATACGTTCAGGAAGCGGCAACTCGCCATCGAAACCGGCCCGACAGGAGTCAGCTTCAAACCGCCGTTGTACATCATGACGGCAATGACAATGGCCAGGGCGTAGGCGAAAGGGTCAGGATTCCATCCCGATTGACCCGGAAAGCCCGCGAGAACCGCGACCCCCAGCCCGAGCGCAAACAGCCCAACCCCAAGTAGAACAGCCGTGCGAACGCGAACCCGACCCGACGGCAGCGGGCGAAATGGCCGCGCGACGGCATCCTCTGCCCGATCGAACACGTCGTTCCACACCATGCCGGCGAGGTAAAGACACCCTGAGGTCAGCGCGAGCAACAATGCTGACGCCCAGTACGACGCGGGCACTTCTGGTAACAGCGCAACACCCGCAGCAGTTGCGAGCGCAATGTCGGCGAACGCGGTGAATACGTTCGGGGCACGCATCAGCTGGGCGAACGCGAGAAGACGGGGGTTTGGCATACCGGATAAGGTACAAACTACCCCACCGCTTGCCGGTGCGCTTTCGTGAGACGAATCACGCGAGGGTGATACCACTGGTTTCCGGAGTCAACATTTGCTGTTCTGCAATCGGATGTGTGCTTCTCATCGGTTCCAGGCAATATGCCCACCCATCCGTGGAACCGTTCTGGAAGCGCAGACCTGTCTGGAAGAAAGAATATCAGAGCGAAGCTGATTGCTGCATCACGTGATGATCAAATCATTTGCGTCGTTCTGTTGCGATTCATGCCGCACAAAACCGCCAAGCACACACAGGAACCCTCACGCCAGGGGCACGTCAACATCGTAACTCGCGCTCGCGCTGGCCTGGGAAACGTTGCTGCCGAGAAACGCGAGTTCCGCCTCGGTGTTCACATAACGGACATCGCGAATCGTCTCGGTCAACAAGCGGCCGTGAGCTTCAAGTTTGTCCGACTCATTGAGACCGATGAGGATGGCGGACACGGCGAACCCCTGGCGGCGAAGCGTTCCCAGGGCCACAGCAGTTTCGACTGGCACCCGCGGGAGGATCGCAATCACGGTCGCGTCTCGCGGGATTCGCGGAGCGATCTCCAGCGTGAGTTGAGCGAACTCGAAGCCGTCGGTCAGTTCGAGCCTGGCCAGCGCTTCGCGAATCATCTGGAACTGGTCGAACCCACGGCGAGTCGCAACGATTACTGGGCGCAGGCGGTCGTTCTCCTCGCGCAGCTCAAAGCGATCACGGGCAGCCTCGCGTGTTTCATAACTTGCATCAGCACCGTCCGCCGCCAGCGATTCCTCGCGGATGCGGTCGGCGGCATCCCGACCGTTGCTTGCAAGCCCGACTTGCTGGTTGAGCATGGCAATGGCATAGGCAACGCTCGCGGCGGTGGTCACAACCAGATCGGAACGGTGTGGTTCGCCCCGCCTGGGATAGCCATCGGCGTGAAAGTCCACGAGTATGGTTGCCCCCGCAAGAGTCGTAGGCTCATAAATCCGGCAGTGCAGCACACCCATTCTCGCGGTCACTTTCCAGTGAACGCGCTGGAGCGGGTCGCCAAGTTGGTACTCGCGAACACCCGCGGTGCGAGTGGGATCTTCGAACAAACGGTTCTGGAGGCGCACTTCACCAATCGGCCGTTCCGATGCGAAATTGTACTGGGGCAAGGGAACGACTTTGGGGTAAACCATCACGTAGACTGGCTTCCCGATCACGCGATGGCGGCGATGCAATCCGAAAACGTCGCCCGTTTCCAGCATTGTTGGGCCAAGCGGGTAGTACCCACGCATCTGGAATGTGACCGAATACTTTACGGCTTTTGTCTTGCGAGGGCCGAGACTCGCGACCTGAAGACGCTTGCCCTTCACGCTCAGTCGCGCGGGCTTCTGCCGAGTCGCAAGATCAGGGATGAGATCCTCGACGAGTACCCAGAGGATCGGGAGCCCACCGGTGTTCGTGAGCGTGACAACCACTTCTGTCGATTCACCAACCTCGCGAGGAGTTGCGTCGCACTTCCGTTCTGCGTGGAGGTCGTGAACCCATCGCCGGGCAAGGAAACGCGACACGAGGAACACGCCGAGTAGAACGTACCCCGCGAACGCGACGAGACCCGCTTGCAAGGCCAGAGCAACGCCGAGAAGCAACGCGATTGCAGAGAACCAAATCATGAAGTGCCGACTTTCGCGATGCGGTCCAGAACTTCGACAGTCGCGGTTGCCATCGTCGCCGCTGTGAATCGCTCGCGAACGGCTGCCTCACCGGCTCGACCGCAACGCTCCCGGAGCGAGTGGTCCGACAACATCTGCCGTAACCCTTCTGCCAGTGCTGCGGCGTTGTCGGGTTCGACGAGCAAGCCCCCGCCCGTGGATTCGATTAGCTCGGGGAACGACCCGTGCCGGGGTTGCACAACCGGAACGCCGTTGGCCCATGCTTCGAGCACGTACAGACCTTTGGGTTCGTGGTATGTCGTTGGCACAGAGAAGACGTCGATGGACCGCAGAAATTTCACCTTGTCGTCATGATTCGGACTGGCGACGTGTTCAAAGTCGGCGATCAACCCGGCATGTTCGAGCTTCTTCACCTGTTCGTTGAAGAATGGTTGGTTATTCTCGCCAAGCCAGCCACTTGCCTTGAGTTTCACTAACGGCATCCCGGGAAGTCGGCGCAACTGGATGAAGGCATCGACGAGATTGTGGAAGCCCTTCTCGGGGCAGATTCGAGCGAAGTAACCGATTGTGAGTATTTGATCCGGTTGGGTAGCACTCGGACCACCGTGCCCGGCGAGATTCAACCCAGGATGAACAACATGGAAGCGATCTCGCGGCAACCCGATGTAGCCGGCCATGTGATCCGCATACGCACGACTTGTGGAGATGAACCCAGCAACGTCAGTGCAGTTTGACCGGATCAGATCGAAACATTTCGTGCGATCGGCCACAGGCAGCGCATCCAAAAAGATGTCGTCCCCCTGGAAGGTGACAACAACTGGCAAACCCAGCGCACGGCGAATTTCGGGGGCCACCCCAGAAAGCAGCGCATTCGTCAACACCACCACATCAGGCTTCACGCTTGATGCAAGCCACTCGGTCAGCTTGGCGACCTCTTTCTGCTGCTTGCCGTGCGTTCCCTGGAGCATCGAGATCGTGAGTTGGCCAAGCTCGCTGTACTTGGTTCGCACAGCAAACCGCGACACCCATTTCAGAAGCCAACGAAAATTGAGGAGCCGATCGAAGAGCCTTGGCGTGTGCCGGAACAACCAGAACTTCTGTTCGAGGTAAACATTGATCCCCCCAAAGAAGACGCGGCCCTCACTGACATCCCGCTCGTCAGTTCGTATCGGTGTGTAGGTTGGGATGAGAAGTGCGTCGTGACCCGCCTGGCAGAGTGCGGCAACGAGAGTGTTGTCTCGCATGCAACTCCCGCAGTACATGCCAGCAGCCCCGGCAGTGATGTAGGCAATACGCATGGAGTTTGTGCAGCCGAAAAAGGGAGAATTACTGATTTCCTCAGGTAAGCAACAACTTCAGAGTCGTGACAACATCCGGGCCGCAATTTGCTATCAGTTTCTGGATAGAAGCACGCCCCACGCAGACAATGCAACACGTAACGGATGATGCCGCCAGAGAACTCCGCCAAGTACATCGAATCTTCCACAAACTTCCATGCTGTTCGACTATACCCCAGTGTACGTCCACATTTACAGCAACGGACTCTCTCATCGCAAGAAGACATTGCGACTCGGGAACGAATTATGAGCCGCCAGGTGATTGTTACCCAGCGGGTGATCGATATGCCGCAATCGCAGACTGAAGTCATGCTTTCCGACCTGCGTCGGCTGAAGCTACTTCCGGATGATTCACTCCGGGAGATTGAAGTTGTGACCCAAAAGGGGATGGCGTCACAGGAAGAACTCGCACCCCTTTTGCTCGCGGCAGGACTGACGGACTTTCAGACTCAGGTGGCTCTCGCGGGACAAGCTTCCCGGCTTGTGTTCGCAGGTTTCGTACTCCTCGACAAAATCGGCGAAGGTGGGATGGGGGTGGTTTACCGAGCGCTGCACGCGCGTCTGGGTCGTGTCGAGGCGCTCAAAGTCATCCGCTCAGACAAACTCGGTTCCTCGACCGTCTCTAAACGGTTTCTTCGAGAGATTCAACTGACCTCGAGTCTTGAGCACCCGCACATTGTCCGAGCCTACGACGCCGGGGAAGTCGGCGAACAGCTCTTCCTCGCCACCGAGTACGTTCCAGGGATCGACCTTGCAACATGGGTGGAAACCCACGGACCACTTTCTGTGGCAGATGCCAGCCGGCTCATCTACCAGACGACGCTTGCACTGCAGCACATCCATGAGAAGGGATTGGTCCATCGCGACCTCAAGCCCTCAAACCTCATCCGTGACCGCGTGACAGGCTCGGTCAAGATCCTCGACCTTGGCTTATCTGGATTTAGCCGGTCCGTTCTGGAACCGGGTAGCGGAGGAACCCTCACACGCGACGGGGTCGTGTTGGGTACGCCTGACTTCATGGCCCCAGAGCAGGTGCAAGACCCACACAACGTGGACATCCGCGCCGACCTTTACAGTCTGGGATGCACGTTCTACTTCCTGCTCACCGGAGAGTTGCCCTTCACCGGGACCCCCGTTGAGAAAATGTATTTCCATGGGTTCGCACCACCCCCGAAGCTCGTACTGCCGGGTGGTGTGCCGACACCTACAGGTCTTGCAACATTGATTGCAAAGTTGATGGCAAAAAAGCCTGATGAGCGATTTCAGACGCCGCAAGAATTACTTGTTTCGTTGATCTCAGTATTCTCAGAATTACCTCCGAGCGAGACCAAGACGCCAGGGGAGGAGACTGCCAACTCGGCCCCAGTTGATGTGAAAAAGCCCGGCGATGGAGACTTCGATCACCTCTTGAGCAGTACTGGTTCAACGGCCCATTATGTGCTGCCAAAGGTCGAGGAAATGCCCATCAAATTAACGATCACCTTGATGGGCATCATCATCACGGTATTATTCGCGTTCAGCACGGGGTTTCTGGCCTCCATGCTGTACTTCTCGGGTTGGATCAAGTGATGTCGTTTGCGTGGGTTTGCACGCAAACGACAAACCCCTAAAAGCAACCATTACAGCCCTTCCACCTCGAAGCCCTTCCGGTAGGCCCGCCGGACGAACTTGTTGGCATCTTCGTTGTTCGTCACCTTTAGTGCCTTGGTGTCCCACTTGAGATCGGTCTTCGGGAACCGTGTTGCGAGGCAGCCGAGTAGAACCATTTCGGTGAGTGGGCCCGCATAGCTGAACGGCGCTGAGGTCTCGCCGTTGCCACGAACGGCCTCGACGTATTGAAGATAGTGATTGTCGTTCGTGACTTCTGGCATCTTGAAGTCCTTGAACTTCTCAGCCGACAACAACACAGGCGTGTTCCCCGAATCGTACTGAGAGTAAAGCACACCCTCTGTGCCGATCAGGATCGAGCCCTGCCCATCGAGTTTCATGGTTCCGATATGGTCGACCACTTCCTTCGGTGGGCGAACCTTACCGTTGTACCACGTCAGCGACACGGTATCGGTTGTGAACTTCGTGCCCGGGAACACGAACTTCACCTGCACGTCGAGTGACCAGTTGTAATCGTTTGGGCCAGGCAGTTCGGAGCGGATGGAGAGTGGGTTGCCCACGCCGATGGCATTGAACACCGGATCGAGAATGTGGCAGCCCATGTCGCCGAACGTGCCGGTGCCGAAGTCGAGGCGCTTCCGCCAGTTGCCAGGGTGGTAGTATCCCCCGCCAATGAACGGCCGGTCAGAAGCCACACCCAGCCACAAATCCCAATCGAAGCCAGCGGGTACCGGGTCTTTCTTCTCCGGCTTGGGTTCGGTGTCACCCCACGACTTACCGCTCCATGAATGCACTTCTTTCACCTTGCCGATCACCCCATCCTGAATCAGTTTCACGACGAGTTTGTGCTTGCGAGCGGAGTGGATCTGAATCCCCATCTGCGTGACAAGTTTCTTCTCCGCAGCGACCTCGGTGAGCCGGCGTGCTTCGTAGATGGTCTGTGTGAGCGGTTTCTGACCGTAGACGTTCAAGCCGCGGTTCAAAGCACGCATCCCAATCGCAGCATGCATGTGATCCGGCGTTGAGACGTTCACGGAGTTGAGGTTCTTCTCCTTGTCGAACAGGACTCGGTAATCGCTGTAGATGTTGCAGTCGGGGAACTTCTTCTTGATGCCTGCGGCACGGCTTTCGTCCACGTCGGCAACAGCAACAAGTTTGAGGTTCTTGCTGGCGGTCAGGGCACTGATGTCGGCCCCGGCCATGCCCGCGGCGCCGAAACTGGCGTGAAGCACGGTCTCGCTTGGGGCCGCATGAGCGTGCAACCTCCACACGAATGGGGCCGAGAAAGTGGCGGCAGCAGTTTTGAGAGCAGTTCGTCGGGTAATACGAGGCATGGGAGAACTCGCAACGGGGGAGTGAGAGCGACCGCCCCACCGGGGCGGTTTTGGTGTGGCGCGTGCTAAAAAGACTACGCGGTGTTCGACCCAGACGCAACGGTCGGCTACGCTGTTGTTCCCACCAGACACCGTTCATTAGGATTCGAACATGCGCCAAATCACTCTACTGTCTGCACTATTTGTCGGAGCGACGCTCACACTCCTTGCTCAGGAACCCAAGAAAGAACCAGAAAAAAAGGAGCCACTGAAGTACAAATCGAACGACCGAAGCCGGCCACGACCGAAGGTGATCGAACCTGGGAACCCAAGTTCCGATGAAACTCCTGGAAAAGCGCCATCAGACGCGCTCATTCTGTTTGACGGGAAGAATCTGACTGAATGGTATCGAAGTGGCAAAAAGCCAGATGCCGAGGACGCGGCACCAACATGGAAGATCGAGAACGGGTACGCCGAGCTCAAGGGCGGAGGTATCAACTCGAAGCAGAAGTTCGGAGATGCTCAAATCCACATCGAGTGGGCGACACCCAAAGAGGTTAAGGGCAACGACCAAGGTCGCGGGAACAGCGGCATCTACCTCGGCAACTTTGGCGAGGTGCAGATTCTTGATTCATTCCAGAACGATACCTACCCAGATGGTCAGGCAGCGGCGCTGTATGGCAAGTACCCGCCACTTGTGAACGCGAGCCGCAAACCCGGAGAATGGCAAACCTACGACATCATCGCTCACTTGCCTCGGATCGACGAAATGGGCAAGGTGACGCGACCCGCTCGGCTCACAGTCCTGCACAACGGTGTACTCGTTCACCACGCGATTGAGTTCCCCGGCAAATTCGGTGAGTACCAAATTCACATTCAGGATCACGGGAACCCGGTTCGGTTCCGCAACATGTGGGTGAGAAAACTGGCTGACTATGATGTGGAAAGCACGCCACCCCCTGCGAAGAAGTAACAGTGTCTCTGCCGAGTAACCCATCACGTGGTACCGCGGTGTAGCGGTCGTTTCGATACGATGAGCCGTGCCGTAAACCGCGCTGCGGCCATCCCCACTAACCCGGTCGTGCTGGTTTCTCATAATGCTCTATGACGGCTTCTACGGATCTGAGGCAGGCGGTTGGGTTTATCCTCGAGTCAGTGACGAAACGCCTCCGTGGGCTGTCGTTCTTGGATTGCTGCTGGCCACAGTTGTTGTCGGTGCGGCTTGGGCCTCCCGGCGAATGGTGGAGCGCCGCCCTTCACTCGTCATCGCATTCTGGCTCATCGCGGCATTTTTCGTTCAGATGTCCGTCTGGTCACTCTCCAACGTCGAGTTTGGAACAGTGGTCCTGAGTGGGACAAACGGGTTCTACGAGGTGGCCGCACAACACACGGTCGCGGAATTTCTGCGAGACTTCCAGACCATCAGTCTCGAAGCCTCATTCCATGTGCGTGCAAACCTTGCAGGCAAAGTCCTGTTCTTTCACCTCCTGCGATGCATCACAGAGACACCGAGAGAGGTCGCGTGGCTCATTCTGTGCATCTCGAACCTCGGCGGCGTTCTGGCATACGCGATTGCGACAGACCTTTTTCGAGACCGGCTCGTTGGCCACACAGCGCTTTTGCTTTACTTGTTCTTGCCCGCCAAACTGTTCTTCTTCCCGCTCATGAACACCGTGGCACCGGTGTTTATCTTGCTTCCGCTGTGGATGTTGTTGCGGTTTTGCGCGACCCAAGGCGTTTACTGGCTCATAGGGATTGGCGTTTCACTGTATTGGCTAGTTCTCTTCGACCCGCTACCACTCGTCACAGGTCTGGTGTTCCTCGGGATATTGGGCAGAGCAATCGTGCGGTGCGACCTCGATTGGGTGGGAACTGCACAGGTCTTCCTGCTCGTGCCATTATCGTTCTGCGGGGCGGCCTGGCTTGTTTCGTGGGCGTATGGTTACAACGTGATCGAAGCTGCACGGTTCGCTATTGCCCATGCAAAGGAATTTAACGAACTCAACAACCGGCCCTATGATCTTTGGTTATTCCAGAACCTGATCGACTTTCTCGTAAATACCGGGATCGCAACCTCATCAGTGTTCGTGTGGCTTGCAGCCACTGCAATGCGGCGTTCCCTGGTGGCGTGGACCCGCGACGGCTGGCGAGCCTCATTGGCTGAAGTAGCGAGGGCGGATACCTGCGTTGTGCTTTCGGTACTGGCAGTGCTGTTGACTCTAAACGGCATCGGTATCAATCGCGGCGAGGCGATACGCCTGTGGATCTTCCTGGGTGTGTTCGTCACGATGCCCGTAGCGGCGTACTGTGCGCACCGGCCGAGACTGTTCGCGGTGATCATCGGCACGGCGTTGTTACAGACGTGTACTAGCATGTCAACACGCGCATTTGTCATGCCGTGGTGACATCCTGAGACTGTGGAAACACCGGAGTAACTCGTGAAGTCGGAAGCCGTGATCGACCTGACCCGGCGTTGGATTTCGGACGTGGTGATTGGGCTGAACCTGTGCCCCTTCGCCCGTCGTGTCTTCGAGGACGAGCGGATTCGATATGCGGTCACAGACACTGCTGACGCGAAGACATTACGAGCGGTACTGGCCGAGGAACTTCGTTCGTTGGTCGCGATGCCCACTGAGACTGTTGAAGCAGCCTTCCTGATTCACCCTCTCGCGCTCAGCGATTTCTTGGATTACAACGACTTCGTCGCAGACTCCGAATTGTTGCTGGCCGATCTGGGACTTGAAGGCGTCATCCAAATTGCGGGGTTTCATCCGCAATATCAGTTTGCAGGCACGCGTACCGATTCGGTTGAGAATTACACCAACCGCTCACCATACCCAATGCTGCACCTGTTGCGAGAAGACAGTGTCAGCCGCGTGAACGACGACCCTGAGAAAGTTGCGGGGATCCCAGAACGGAACATTGAGACGATGCGGCGGCTGGGGTTGGCGGGGGTACGAAAGCTATTTGGCGAGCTGAGAACGTAAGTGAACGGAGTTGCAACGGACACTCCGGTCACTTACGTTCTCAGCTCGCCGATGCCATAAATCACTTACTTCTTGAACATGGCGTTATTCGGGTCGCCGCGACTGAACATGTACGCCAGCATGTCAAGAACTTCGCTCTCGTTGAGAGCGTTCAACAACTTCTCGGGCATCAGTGATACGTTCGACGGCTTGACACTCTCGACGTCCGCCTTCTTCACCTCGATCACCTTCGTGGAATCTTCGGGGTCGGTGACGATGGTGTACACGCTGCCGGCATCGTTCACAATCTTGCCCACGTAAGTCTTGTCGTCGAGCGTGCGGATCACGCTGGCCTTGTACTGATCCGAAACCACCTTGCTCGGTTCCACGAGTGCCTCGGCCATCTCCTTGATGCCGAACCGCCCTGCGACCTGCGACAAATCGGGACCAGTTGCGCCGCCATCACCGCCGACACGGTGACACACAACACACCGCGCGGCCGCGAAGGCACGCTCACCATTCTTGAAGTTTCGCCCACTCTTGAGCTTCCCTTCCAGCGCGACCACGTCGGCCGGGGTCCACTCCTTGCCAGGACCAATTGGCTTGGGGAGTTCCTTGGGCTTGAACGGCTTCTTCAGCCCGGCCGCTTCGATGGCGAGTCGCTCCGCGTCCGAGGCGTTTGCGAATGCTTCCTTCTCGATGTTGTTGATGAAGCCCTGGTAGCTCGCGCCACCGCTCTTGGTGCGTGCCTCGGCGAGAAAACCGAAATACGCCTTCCAGCGGTCGAAGTTCCAGCCCACGGTGGCGTTTCGCAGCGAGAACGCGAGGGCCATCTTCTGCTGATCGGGTGCGTTTTTGAGGACGTTCGCAACGCTGCCTCCGTAGCCACCATTCCGGGCAAGTAGTTCAGCCGTCACTTCTGCCGTTGGTGGTTTCGACGGTTCGAGCAACAACTTCGTGACCTTCTCCACAATCGTCGGCGACTTCAGATAAATGAGCACCTGTGCGAGTTCGCGATTCACGTTGTCCGAGGCGTTCGGGAACATCGGGTCGAGCTTTTCCAGGACCTTCGCCGCTGTGGCCTTGTCTGGCTCGCCCATTCGCGTGAACACGAGTTGATAGGCACGTAGAACGTCGAGAATCTGCGACTCGGAGATGCTCTGCGAAAGGACACCGTTCAACACCTCGGCCAACTTCGGCTGAAGGCCCTTCTCGCCTTGGCGTGCGAGTGCTACCACGGCGTTGACTCGAGCGTTCAGGTTATTGAGAGCCAGCGCTTTCTCCTGCCACTCCTTCACAGCCTGATGTTCGAGTGCGACGCGAGCGGAATATCGGACGAAGCGTTCGGCGTGTCCGAGCAACGGCAGCAGGAACTCGACAGCTTTCGCAGTGTCAGCCGCAGGGAGGTGGAACGCTTCGATTTCCTTGAGGAGTTTGCGTTCTGTAGTTGTCGCAGTGGTGTAGTCCACCTTGTCGGTGACTTCTTTCCCAACATAGGTCACGCGGTACAGTTCGCTATTGGCCCCCCGTCCCCCAATGGTGAAGTACATCGCACCGTCGACAGGGTTGATGCACACATCTGTCAATGGTAGTGGTGTACGGCTTACGAACTCTTCTTTCGTGGCCTTGTAGGTAGCACCAACTGGATCGAGATGGATGGCGTACATCGTTCCGAACGTCCAGTCGCAGATGAACAGCGCCTTCTGGTATTTGGCGGGGAACTTCGCTCCGTAACCGAAATCGACGCCGACCGGCGAGCCAGGACCAATGTCCACTGCCGCGGGCAGGCTATCGACGTAGTAGCTCGGCCATTTCCCGGTGCCGGAGCGCCAGCCGAGTTCGCTGCCACTTGTGGCGTGGTTCACTCGTGTCGGGCGATACCAAGGCATCCCCATGTCCCACTCCATGTCCGCGTCGTAAACGAACATCTCGCCATCGGCATTGAATGCGAAGTCGAACGGATTGCGGTATCCCGCCGTGAAGATCTCCCACTTCTTGCCGTCGAAATCGGTCTTCGCAACGTAGCCACCTGGAGCAAGAATCCCGCGTGCGTGGCCATTCGCGTCCCACTGTCGAGGCAACAGGTGATCCTCACTCCAGTTCTTGGGCAGACGGCTGTGGTCAAAATTCGCGGGCGGTTGCGTGTGATTGCCGCAAATTACATACAGAGACTTCCCATCGGGAGCGAGTCGCACCGCGTGCGGTCCATGCTCGCCACCGCCCTGGATTGCCTTGAGTTTCTCAACGGTATCGAGCACGTCGTCTTTCTTGGACGACGTCACTCGGTATAGGCCACTGCCCGGTCCGCCATTGCACACGACATAGAGCACCCCCTGGTGCCATAGCAATCCTTGTGCTGCGGTGATCTTCGCGGGGATACGCTCGACCTTGGTTTCTTCATCGGTGCCAATCTTGGCGGGCGTAATTCGAACGAGGCCCAACCCGCCCTGATCGCTGGCGATGAGGCGGCCCTTGTCGTCGGCTGTCAGGTTGACCCACGAACCGAGGGTGGGCTTCGGAACCGTAAACAACTTCTCGACCTTGAACCCCGGAAGTGCGACGAACGTGCCACCGGGTACCTTGTTGCCACCAACAACGAGGGACTGCCCTTCAAACACTTTGCCCCACGGAGCGTCGCCGTATTTGGCAACGGTCTTCACCTTCACCCCGTCGCCGTCCTTCTTCTCGGCTGCGGTCCACTTGTCGTCGCTGACGATGTAAGTCGGCTCGCCCTTCTCAGGGACAATCACCAACTTGAACACACAGCCCGAGGCACCGCCATCGTTCGTCACCTCGGCCACGATCTCGTTGCCTTCGGCCTTCAGCAACTTCGTCACGTCCGCTTCCGCAGCGTCTTTCCATTCATCGGAAGCACCAACCTGTTTCCCGTTCACGAACAGCACGACGTGGTTGTCGGCCGTCACTTTGAGCTTGGCAACTTTCACGCTCGGGGCGGCGAACTGCGTGCGGAGGAAATACTTCTTGTTCGCGTCCGCACCCCAAATCCACATTGGGTTCGGACCGCCAGCGAATGTCTTCGCCCAGTTCCCGGCCGCGGGTTCGACCACGGGCGGTTTCGGTGCCTCCCCGCGTTCGACGGATGGGGCAACGGTTGGCTTCTGTGTGAACGGCTCATCGGCCACCGCTAGCGATGCCAGCAGCGCGGTGAGGGATGCGATAGCAAAGATACGCATGGAGGATTGCCCGAAGTGTGAAGCGGCCGCCCCAGCGGGGCGGCTAAACGGAGGGTGGATTCTACGCCAGGATTCCCTTCACGACCTTGCCGTGAACGTCGGTGAGTCGGTAGTCGCGACCCTGGAAGCGGTGGGTCAATCGCGTGTGATCGAAGCCGAGGCAGTGTTGTATGGTTGCTTGCAAATCGTGGATATGGACCAGATCGCTGCCGACCTTGAAGCCCAGGTCATCGCTCTCCCCGTGGGTGTGACCGGCCTTGATGCCGCCACCTGCAAGCATGAGCGAGAAACAATCTGGGTAATGGTCGCGACCCAACACCTGCCCACCAGCAGTGCGGCCTTCGCGGAACGGAGTGCGGCCAAACTCGCCGCCCCAGATCACGAGCGTATCCTTGAGCATGTCGCGGTTCTTCAAATCCTTGATGAGCGCCGCAACGGACTGTGCCGTAGTCGTGCCCTTCTTGGTCAACCCCTCGCGGATGTCCTCGTTCGGGTTCGTGCCGTGGAAGTCCCAGCCCCAGTCGAAGAGTTGGACGTACCGCACGCCCGATTCGACGAGGCGACGCGCGAGCAGGCAGTTGTTCGCGAACGATCCCGCACCCGGCTTGGCTCCATAGGAATCGAGGATCTTCGCAGGCTCGCGGGAAATGTCCATTACCTCGGTGGCAGAAAGCTGCATCCGGAACGCGAGTTCGTACTGCGAGATGCGTGTGCGTGTCTCGGGGTGGCCGAGTTCCTTTTCCTGAATCTCGTTCAGATCCTTCATGGCGTCGAGACCGAGCCGACGCATGTCGCGGTCCATGCCGGGGGGGTCGGAGAGATACAACACGGGCTCGCCCTTGCTGCGGCACTGCACGCCCTGATAGACCGACGGCAGGAACCCGCTGCCCCAACACCCTTGTCCTCCGCTCGGCTGCACTCCATTGGAGATCAGCACAACGAACCCAGGCAGGTTCTCGCTTTCGCTTCCGAGTCCGTAGCACGTCCACGCACCGAGGCTCGGCCGACCCTGCCGTGCGAAGCCGGTGTACAGCAGGAGTTCGGCGGGTGCGTGGTTGAATTCGTCGGTCTTCATCGAGCGAATCACGGTCACGTCGTCGGCGACTTCGTGTAGCGGCTTGATGGCGTCCGACATCCAGATGCCAGATCTGCCGCGTTGCTTGAACGGCTGCTTGGTGCCAAGCAACTTCGGCACACCGGAGGTGAACGCGAACCGCTTCCCCTTGAGGTACTCATCGGGGCAGTTCTCGCCGTCGTGGCGAACGAGTTCGGGCTTGTAATCGAGCAAGTCGAGGTGAGGTGGTGCCCCGGACATGTGAAGGTAGATCACCCGCTTGGCCGTGGCGGGGAAGTGCGGCTTCCGTGGCTTCAGCGGATCGTCATCCGCTCGTGGGTTGTCGGCAGCTTGTCCGCCCAGTTGCGCCATCGCAAGGCCGCCCAAGCCAAGTGACGACGACTCGAGGAAGTGCCGGCGGGTCACTGCTTGGAGGTTATGAAGTCTTGGGTTCATGATGTTCTTCCGATCATGTTCAATCGTTGGGTCGGCCGCATAACGCGAGGCGTTTGATTCAGCGCTTCATCAACATCTCGTCGAGATTCAGCAGCACGTTCGCCACGACGGTCCATGCGGCAGCGTCGGTGGCATCGACACCCTTCGGGAGCGGCCCGAGTGGCACGGTTGCGAATTGGGTGGCTTTCGCAGCGTCCCTGGCGAACTTGGCCTTCGCATCGGCGTGAAGTTTCACCAACCGTTCCACTTCGGCAGCGGTCGGCGGTCGCACCAGACACGCTTGAAGGCCGTACGTCACCTTCTCGGCGGGAGTGGCTCCGCCCTTCTCCATCATGCGACGTGCCAGGCCCTGTGCGGCCTCGACGTACACCGGATCGTTCATCGTCACGAGTGCCTGAAGCGGAGTGTTCGTCCGTGCTCGTCGCACGATGCAGGTATCGCGGTTCGGGGCGTCGAACGTGGACATCGACGGATATGGGTTCGATCGCCGCCATTGCGTGTAAATGCCGCGGCGAAACTTGTCCTCGCCTGCGCTTGTCTGCCAGTCGATCGACCCACCGAATGCCGCACTCACACCAAGGTTCGGTTGCGGGGGTTTGACCGACGGCCCTAGCAACTTCGGACTGAGCAAGCCCGCTGCCGAGAGCGCTTGATCCCGGACCATCTCGGCCGAGAGCCGCACGCGCGGCCCACGAGCGAGCAGGCGGTTCTCCGGGTCACGCTCGAACATCTCGGGCGTAACCTTGGCCGACTGCCGATAAGCAGCCGACATCACCATGAGCTTAAGGAGACGCTTGACGTTCCAGTCGGTTTGGAGATCGACTGCGAGGAAGTCGAGCAATTCGGGGTGGCTTGGCAACTCGCCCTGCGTGCCGAACTCTTCGCTCGTGCGAACGATCCCGGTGCCAAAGAGTTGCTCCCAGAATCGGTTCGCCACGACGCGAGCGGTGAGCGGATTCTCGGCACTCACCAGCCAGCGTGCGAACTCGAGCCGGGTCTTCGGAGCGTCTTTTGGCAACGGGGGAAACGCAGCGGGTACTCCCTCAGTGATCTCGTCGCCGAGGTCGAGGAAGTTGCCGCGGAACTGAAGACGTGTCTTGCGCCTCTGTGGACCAGTCAACTCCTTCATGATCGGCACTGAAGTCGATGGTTTCAGCGCGGCTTGATCCTTTTTCAGCGCTGCGAGCCGGTCGCGTTCAGCCTTCCACTCGGTCGGTTTCTTGCTCTTGAGTAGGTCTTCGAGGTCGATGACGAGCGAGTCGAGTTCGGCCTTGCGTTCGAGTTGTTCATCGGTCCAGAACGGAAGCGTGGGGCTTTCGTCGGGTCGGTCCGCGTCGGCCGTGTTGTTGAGGAACGCGAACGAGCCGAAATACTCCTTCTGCGTGATGGGGTCGTACTTGTGCGTGTGGCACTGCGCACAGGCCATCGAGGTCCCCATCCAGACCATGTAAGTGGTGTTCACACGGTCCACGACTGCGACATTGCGGAACTCCTCGTCGTTCGTGCCGCCCTCGCTATTCGTCATCGTGTTCCGGTGGAACGCCGTTGCGATCAACTGTTCCGTCGTCGGGTTCGGCAGGAGGTCGCCCGCGATCTGTTCAACTGTGAAGCGATCGAACGGTTTGTTCGAGTTGTAGCTGTTGATGACGTAATCGCGGTACTTCCAAATGGTGCGGGCGGGGTCGTCGGCGTACCCAGCGCTGTCGGCGTAACGTGCGAGGTCAAGCCACAGTCTTGCAAAGTGTTCGCCGAAGGCTGGCTTTGCCAGCAGTTGATCGACGAACTTCTCGTAAGCCTCGGGTGAGGCATCCTTGACGAACACCTCGACTTCTTCGCGAGTCGGGGGTAGTCCGGTCAAATCAAGAGCAACGCGGCGAGCGAGGGTGTACTTATCTGCTTCGGGTTGTGGTGTGAGTTTATCTTTGATGAGTCGCGCCGCAACGAAAGCATCAATGGGATTACGCACGACGTACTTGGGGTCGCGGATGTCTGGCACTGCCGGCCGCACGGGCTTCACGTAGGCCCAGTGCTGTGAGTAATTCGCACCTTCCTTGACCCAGCGAGTCAGAATCTCCACCTCGCGGGGCGTGAGCTTCTTCCCGGTTTTCGCGGGCGGCATCACCTCTTCGGCATCCTTCGCCGTCAGCCGCGCGACGAGGCTACTTGCGTCGGGCTTCCCGGGCACGACCGCCAGTTCGAGCGCTCCCTCGCGGGTGTCGAGTCGGAGCTTGCCCTTGCGAGTCTTCTCATCCGGGCCGTGGCACTGAAAGCAGTTGTTCGAGAGGATCGGCCTAACGTCGCGGTTGAAATCCACGGTGGTGTTCTGGGCTTTCGACGTTCCCGTGGACGTGATCAGAAGCGTGAACGCGGCGACAAACTGGAGTGAGCCAGTGGGAAAAGTCACAGGCACGCCTCGTGGTTGGCAGGAAACGTTGGCAAGCCCCGCGTGGGGGAGCGGGCAGTTCAATGACTGTTAGTGTACCGTGTTCGCAGGCGGGGTGGGATGGAAAACTCTCACCAGTTCGGCCGGAACGACTCGCCTTTGTGGCGGGACTTGTGGAACGCTTCCGCGAGGAACATCAGTGATTCGCAGCGGGCACGGAACGCCGGGATCGAGTCGGGCTTGCCAGCTTTCTCTACGGCTGCAAGCAACTTCTCGTGAACTGTCCAGTCGGCAGGGATCTCGTGAGCCTTCATGCCCGCAGCGAGCTCAGATTCAATGTGGGCGAACTTTTCGACAACTGTGGACGTAATATTGCAGTCGTGCTTCTTGTACACATTCAGGGTTCGCGAGGCATCGTCCTCGGGCTCAGCGTTGCCCGACGGTTCTTTCTTGACGTCCAGAACGAGGCCGATGAGTCCCACCAGGATGACCACGGCCGCCAACAAAAACAAGGGAATTGAGCCCGGCATCTCAGCCATGCGAAGCGCGAGCGAAAGCAAAGCCAGCAGCGACCCAGCACCCAGCGCTGTGAACGGCCAAGGGACGATCCGATTCCACGCCTTGAGGGCGCGACGCAAGGCCCCGGGTCCAGTGGCTTTCTTCCCCGAATCGCCGTTCTTCGCACCGGGGACTCGCACGATGAGCACGGTGATGTTGTCGGGGCCACCGCGGAGGTTCGCCATGTGGACCAACAACTTCGCCGCTTCTTCCGGAGCCATGGCCGTCACGACCGCACCAATCTCCTGAGGAGTGACAACCCCAGTGAGTCCGTCGCTGCAAAGCAGGAAGGCATCCCCCGGTTGCAGCGGATGCGGACCTTCTACATCCACTTCGACCTCGGCGTCCGGCCCGAGAGAGCGGATGATGACGTTCTTCTTGAAGTCGCCGAGTTCGTCGGGATCGACCCCTTGGCGTTTGGCGATCTCCCAAACCCAGGAGTGATCGAAAGTGAGTTGTTCGGCCTGGCCTTCGCGAATGCGGTAACACCGGCTATCGCCCACGTGCCCAACCCAGGCCCCCTCTGGACGAAGGACAAGAGCCGTTCCGGTCGTCCCAAGACCCCGGAACTCAGGGTTTTCCTCACCGATGGAGTGGATTCCCGCGTTTGTCTCGACGAACGCACGTCGGAGAGCGTTGCAGATCCCCTCCCTCACGTGCTTCATGTACAGGAAGGGGATATCGCGGACGGCTTTCGCACTCGCCTTCTCACCGACGGCATGGCCGCCCATGCCGTCAGCAACGACAAAGACGTGGCCGTTCGCCTCGTACGCGACGGCATCGACCGCCGGTTGAACGGCGCAAGCGTCCTGATTATGGCTCCGCTTCACGCCCACGTCAGTGAGGGCGGCGTAGCGGACTGGCTCAAATGCCGGCACCGAACAATCCTCGGAGAATTTCCATCCAACACCATCCTACGTTATCCTTGGCCTGCTTGCCGTCTTACTGATCGGAAATCTGGCAGTCTTGCGCAATTCTGAACATGTTCCCGCACCGGCGTTGTGCAATCCCACCTGCAAATTATCCAGGTTGCCAAATCACACTAACCAACCTGACAAGGTTGTTATACCCAGTCAAGGGGCTACTTGCACGTGTTGGCACGGTACAATAACCCCATGCTTCTCTCTTGGTTCCGCGACCGCCGACGGCAGACACTCCTCGCAGCACCGTTCCCCACATGGTGGGAAGGTTTCCTCGCGAAGAACGTCGCTCATTATGGCCTGATCTCCCCAACCGAGCAAACAAACCTCCGCAACATTACACGAATCCTCATTGCCGAGAAACAGTGGCAGGGGTGTGGCAGCTTATTTGTTACTGAAGAGATGAAGGTTACGATCGCAGCACAAGCCGCACTTCTGTTGCTCGGGAATGATCACCGATATTTCCAACACGTTCGCAAAGTCGTTGTCTTCCCGACAGAGTTCCGAACGCCCGTGGCCGAGGATGGGTGGGAAGACGATGGACTCTCCGAAACGCCTCTGGCCGGTCGTGCGGTTGACCGTGGGCCGGTTCTGCTGGCTTGGGACGAGGTTTTACCCGAGGGTCGGAACCCGAGCGGTGGGGTGAACGTCGTGATCCATGAGTTCGCACACCAACTCGACTTCTCAGAAAGACTGACGACCCGCGCACCACCACTCGGGGATGGCGAACTGGAATCCCGCTGGCAGGACATCCTCACCACCCATTTTGAGCAACATCACCACGCAATCTCACGGGGTAAGCGTAACCCACTGTTCACAGCCCACGCTGCCGATAGCTTGGCGGAATACTTCGCCAACGCCTGTGAAGCCTTCTATTGCCGCCCTGCCACACTCAAGCAACTCTACCCCGAGGTGTATCGACTCCTCGCGGCTTACTTCAAGGTCGATCCCCTGGCATGGTTCGGGCGACGAGGGTGAGGTAGTTGAAGGCTCAATCCCGCCTCTCACCGGAACGACCCACCAGTGCGTACACCACGGCTGAAATTGCGAAGCTCAAGAACCACGCATAGTGGTAGAGTTCCGTCCAGAAGAGCGACACATCAACGACCCCGATCGTGCCCAGGAACCCAGGAATGCAAGGCGCGACACCAAGCGCCAACGCGACCAAGGCTGTTCGGTGGAACCCACCGGAGTACCAGTACGGCCCATCTTTTTGGTACAGGCCGTTCAGGCAAAGCCGTGTCTTGCGAAGCACGAAATAATCCGCGATGAGGATGCCACCGACTGAGCCGAGCAGTGACGAGTACGCGATCAGCCAGGTGAAAATGTAGCCCGAAGGGTCTTGCACCAGTCGCCACGGTTGAATCAGCACGCCAATCACTCCCGTGATCAGCCCTCCCGTTCGGAACGAGATGCGGCGCGGCCACAGGTTCGCGAAATCGTTGGCCGGTCCCACGACATTCGCCGCGAGGTTCGTTGCGAGAGTTGCCAGGCACAGCGAGAACAGACCGATGACGTGAAGCGTTACGTTCGGAGTTTTGGCCAGCACTTCCACGGGATCCCAGATCGCATTGCCATAAATCACGACTGTCGCCGAAGTAACCGCAACCCCAATGAACGAGTACAGCGCCATGCTCGCGGGCAACCCCACGGCCTGACCGACAATCTGGTCACGCTGACTGTGCGCATAACGACTGAAGTCTGGGATGTTCAGCGACAGCGTTGCCCAGAAGCCCACGCACGCTGTCAGCGACGGAAAGAACACCGCCCAGAACTGCCCGGCCTTCTCCCCACCGTCCACAAACTTCGAGGGTTGCGACAGTATCGGGCCGAAACCGCCCGCATTCTGGTAAGCCCACGCCAGTAGCGCCAGTCCGAGAGCAATCAGAAGCGGTGCCTTGATCCGGAGCAACAGGCGAATCGAGTCGATCCCGCGATACACCACGAACAGATTTACTCCCCAGAAACTCAGGAAGCAGACCAGTTGCGGCGTGCTAATGCCCACAACCGGAAGGTGTTCGAGCCCTGACCATCCGGGTATGTAGAGTTCCAGTATCTTGTAGATTGCCCAACCGCCGATCCAGGTTTGGATTCCGAACCACCCACACGCGACCAGTGCCCGCAGCATCGCCGGCACGTTCGCTCCACGCAGTCCGAATGCCGCACGGCAGTACACCGGGAACGGGATGCCATACTTCGTGCCCGCGTGCGCGTTGAGCAGGATGGGAACGAGAACCACCACGTTTCCCAGGAAGACCGTCAACACAGCCTGCCACCAGTTCATCCCACCCTGGATCAGTGATGAGGCGAGCATGTACGTTGGCACGCACGCGGCCATCGCGACCCATAGCGAGGCCATGTCGCGCATACCCCAGCGCCGGGCCGTCAGAGGTATCGGGGCAATATCGGAGTTCCAGTAACCTGAGGTGGATGACACGGTATCGGTTGCATCACTGGGCGTGTTCACGAGAAGCTCCGGGTGTCCCTGGCGTCGTCAGTCAATGTAGCCGTCGGTGCGAGCCAGGTGATATGGTGCAGTCGAATAGTTCACGTGTGAATCACGATCGAGTTGCGGTTGTGCGTCAGAGAGAGAATCGGACAAAATGCCACCTTCGCACGACCCGGCAGGAGGCTCAGCGTGATCACTCGGCGCAAGTTCATCCGCAACACGGCCCTGCTTGGGGCCGGGGGCATCCTGGGAACGGCGGGATACGGCTTCTGGGAAGCGTCAGACATCCAGGTCACCGAGCAAACGGTTACGGTCCCCAAGCTGCCGCCCGCGTTCGATGGGACAACGATCGCGGTTCTGGCGGACTTGCACCACGGTCCGTTCGTGGGGATCGAGTTTATCCGGAGCGCTGTCCGGTTGACGAACTCGCTTGCGCCCGATCTCATCGCGCTGGTCGGTGACTACGCACACAAGGGGAAGACCGCTCACATCGAGTTGCCTCCGTGTTTGGAAGCACTGTCGCAACTCACGGCCCCGCTGGGCGTGTTCGCCGTTCCGGGCAATCACGACATGCAACGCGGCGGCGACGTGTACCAGGCGCTCATCGCCGACACTCCATTGAACGACCTGACCAATAAGCATCGCACAGTTACCCTGAATGGAGAGCACCTGTATCTGGCGGGCGTGGACGACCTCTGGTGGGGAAAGCCGGACCTTGCACGCGCATTGACGGGCGTGCCAGCCAACGCGGGCGTCGTCCTGCTTTCGCACAACCCGGATTTCGCCGAGATTCGCCCCGATCCCCGCGTGGGGTTGATCCTGAGCGGTCACACGCACGGCGGGCAGTTTTACCTCGGAGGTGCTCCGTGGCTGCCGTCGCGGTTCGGGGCGAAGTATCGTCGCGGACTCGTGCGCGGCCCAATGTCTTCGGTGTTCGTGTCGCGTGGTCTCGGTGAGGCTGGCGTGCCGCTACGACTCAATGCTCCCCCCGAAATCTGCATCCTCACACTCGCCTCCCCCGAAGGGATCACATCACGCAACTCAATCTGATGAGATCCGGGGTTTTCTGGAGTATAGTTCATGGGCGACGAGTCCGGGGTTTGCTAGGCATAGCTCAACAGATCACAAGTGCGTTGCTCGCACCAGACTCGAACGCTGCCAGACCCGGCTGAGACACTCGACCGGAACTCACCATGCGACTTCCACTCATCCTCGCCACCGCGTTTTGTGGCCTGACAGCACCTCCCTCTCCTGCCGCCGAACCGACCAAGGAGCAGGCCGAGTTCTTCGAGAAACACGTCCGCCCACTTCTCACAGACAAGTGCTTCAGTTGTCACAGCGAAGCGCAGAAGAAGAACAAGGGCGGGCTCGTCGTCGATTCCCTCGCTGGGTTGCTTCAGGGTGGCGATTCGGGAGCGTCCGTGGTGCCGGGTGATCCCGACAAAAGCAAACTGATCGAGGCAGTTCGGTACAAGAACGACGACCTCAAGATGCCTCCGAAAGAGAAGCTCACTGATGCCGACATCGAGACGTTGACGAAGTGGGTGAAGATGGGCGCACCCTGGCCCAACGCAGGGAAAACAACCGGTCGCCGCCTACCGGGCAAGATCACGGATGAAGACCGGAAGTGGTGGGCGTTCGTCCCCGTGCAGCGTGCGGCGGTGCCTGCCCTTCAAGACCCAAAAGCGCTCGTTCACAACGAGATCGACCGGTTTATCCTCGCGAAGCTCGCACAGAACAAATTGACGCCCGCACCCGAAGCCGAACGCCGCGTGCTGATTCGCCGAGTCACGCTCGACCTGACCGGGTTGCCCCCATCCCCCGAAGATGTGGAAGCGTTCGTCGCAGATCGTGCTGCCGACGCTTACGAACGCCTCGTTGATCGCCTTCTCGATTCGCCTCGCCACGGTGAGCGTGCCGCGCGATTGTGGCTCGACCTCGTGCGTTACGCCGACAGCGACGGTTACCGCATCGACGATTACCGCCCAAACGCCTGGCGTTACCGCGACTACGTCGTGCGGGCGTTCAACGCCGACAAACCTTACGACCGCTTCGTGCAGGAACAACTCGCCGGCGACGAACTGTTCCCCGGCGACCCCGACGCACTCATCGCAACGGGCTACTTGAGACACTGGGTGTACGAGTACAACCAACGCGACGTTCGCACGCAGTGGAACCTGATCCTTGATGATGTCACCGACACAACGGGAGACGTGTTCCTCGGCTTGGGAATGCAGTGCGCTCGCTGCCACGACCACAAGTTCGACCCGATCTTGCAGAAGGACTACTTCCGCTTGCGTGCGTTCTTTTCCGGGCTCCTTCCACGGCAAGACCTGATCGCCGCGACGGAGCAGGAGCAGAAAGCGCACGCGGCCAAGTTGGCGGAGTGGGAAGCCAAGACCGCGGCGCTTCGTGACGAGCAAGCGAAGATCGAGGCACCGTACCGCAAGCGTGCGGCTGAAGACGCGATCACGAAGTTCCCGCCCGACATTCAGGTGATGATCCGCAAGCCTGTTGCGGAGCGAACGACGCTGGAACACCAGCTCGCCGAACTCGCCTACCGCCAGGTGTATTACGAATACGACCGGCTCGAACGCTCACTCAAGGGAGCCGACAAGGAACGTGTGCTCGCCATCAAGCGGGAACTGGCCGCGTTCGATTCCTTGAAGCCACCACCCCTCCCCGTTCCGTTCGCGGCAACCGACGCTGGCCCCCGTGCAGCTCCCGTCACCATTCCCAAGAAGGGGGATGCCGAGATCGAGCCAGGATTCTTGACACTGCTGAACGAGAAACCCGCGACGGTTACGCAGTTGCCGAACTCCAGCGGTCGGCGTTCCGCACTCGCGAAGTGGCTGACCGACCCCGCAAATCCGCTCGCCGCACGTGTGATGGTGAACCGGCTCTGGCAACAGCACTTTGGCCGGGGACTGGCCGCGAACGCCAGCGACTTCGGCAGGCTCGGCGACCCTCCCACGCATCCGGAACTGCTGGACTGGCTTGCGAGCGAGTTCGTAGCCCCCTCCCGGAAATCGAACGGCGAACAGAACCCAGAGCCGTGGTCGCTCAAACACATTCATCGCTTGATCGTCACCAGCGCGGCATACCGTCGCAGCGCAACTCACCCCGCACCCGCTCAGGGACGCCTGAGCGACCCCGAGAACAAGTTGCTCTGGCGCGGCACTGTTCGGCGACTCGATGCGGAACAGATTCGCGATTCGCTATTCGCCGTGACCGGCGAACTCGACCTGCGAGCGGGCGGCGCAGGCACGCCGGCCACCGAGTCACGTCGGACCGTGTACACCCGCATCATGCGGAACAGCCGCGACCCACTCCTCGACGTGTTCGACGCACCGTACTGGTTCAACAGTGCCTCGTCCCGCGATACGACTACAACGCCAGTCCAATCGCTGCTCCTGTTCAACAGCCAGACGTTACTCCTGCGATCGCGGGCACTCGCGGATCGTCTGGCCAAGGACGAACCGACGGATGAGGCCAAGCGAATCCAGCGGGCGTACCAGCTTGCGTTCGGTCGTGCTCCGACTTCCGAAGAGGCCACTGTTGCACGTGCATTCCTCGCCGAGCAAGCGAAGCGTATCGACCCGAAGCGTTCCGGCTCTGCGGCCGCGGAGTTCGTGGCCGGGAAGATTCCGTATCGCGACGGGCAGGCTGCTGAGGTGAAACTGGGCAGTCACCCGGGGTTCCAGGTGCCCCACGCCGACGACTTCCCCAAGGCCGATTTCACGATCGAAACGTTCATCTACCCGCGGTCAGTCGCCGAGACCGGAGCGGTTCGCACACTGGCAGCGAAATGGGATGGGGACGCGAAGCACGCCGGCTGGGTGTTCGGAATCACCGGGAAGAAGTCGCGTCGCAAGCCCCAGACGGTCGTGCTCCAACTGTTCGGCAAAAAGGCCGACGACACGTTCGGTGAAGAGGCAGTCTTCTCCGATCAGCACATCGCCCTCAACAAGCCATACTATCTCGCGGCGGCGGTCACACTGGCGAAGGGGAAGGAACCGGGCCAAGCCGTGTTCTATCTCAAAGACCTTTCCAACGACGACGAACCACTGCTCACCGCCAAGATTCCTCATGGGATCATCGGCGACATCGAAAACAAGCACCCGATGATGATCGGGAGTCGCGGGTCAAAGGGGGAATCGGGCTTCGACGGCTTGCTCGACGACGTGCGTGTTTCCAACGTGGCGCTGGGAGTCGATCAACTCCTCTTCACCCGCGAAGGAACGAACAAGCACACGGTCGGCTACTGGCAGTTCGAGACCAAGCCGAACGTGTTCCGGGACGGTTCCGGTCACGGGTACGACATCAAGCCCGTAGCCGCAATCGGAGCGGGTAGCCGCGACGTGAATCGCGCCGCGTGGGTCGATCTCTGCCACGTGTTGTTGAACGCCAGTGAATTCCTCTACGTCGAGTGACGCACCCGCGCAAGCCACGGAGTCGATCCGATGACCTCACTTCAATCCCGTCGAAACTGGCTGGCCACGGCAGGCAGTGGTTTCGGTGCCCTCGCACTCAATTCGCTCCTCGCAGGCGAAACGCGGGCGGCGGACAGTCCGCTTGCGCCGCGGAAGCCACACCACAAGCCGACCGCCAAGGCGTGCATCTTCCTGTTCATGGAAGGTGGCCCGAGCCACATCGACACGTTCGACCCGAAGCCGAAGCTCAACCAACTCGCGGGCAAACCGCTGCCGGATAGTTTCGGTAAGGTCATCACGTCGATGGGCGAAGCAAGTGCCCCGCTGCTCGCCAGTCCGCGGAAGTGGAAACAGCACGGCAAGGGTGGGCTGTGGGTCAGCGAACTTCTCCCACACACCGCCGAGATGGCCGACGAACTTGCTGTGATTCGCTCGTGCGTGGCCGACGGCATCAACCACTCGGCCGGCGTGTGCCAGATGAACACCGGCTCGATTCTCGGCGGGCGACCATCGCTGGGAAGCTGGGTCACCTACGGATTGGGAACTGAGAACGCGAACCTCCCGGCGTTCGTCGTGATGCAAGACAGCCAGGCCCAGGTGGTGAACGGGCCACGCAACTGGAGCGCGGGGTTCATGCCGGCCGTGTATCAGGGGATTCGCATTCAGGGAGGCAACGAACCGATCCCGAACTTGAACTCACCCGAGGGCGTGACCGACCCGCAGCAGCGTGGCAAGCTCGACCTGCTCAAGCAGATCAACTCGCGGTTCGCGGAGAAGAACCCCGACCAGTCGGAACTGGACGCGAGAATGACGAGCTACGAACTCGCTTTCCGAATGCAGGCCGAGGCACCCGAAGCTGTCGATCTCTCCAAAGAAACCCAGGAGACGAAGACTCTGTACGGCCTAGAAGGGAAAGAGACAGCCACAATGGGACGGCTCTGTTTGCTCGCCCGTCGGATGGTCGAACGCGGAGTTCGCTTCGTCCAGATTTACCACGGTGCGGGGAGTAAGTGGGACGCCCATAGCAAGCTGGAAGCGAACCACGGCGGGCTGTGTCGCTCGATGGATCAGCCCGTCGCGGCCCTGCTGAAAGACCTGAAACGCTGCGGCTTACTGGATAGCACCTTGGTTTACTGGGGTGGCGAGTTCGGCCGCACGCCGATGAGCGAGAAGGGCGATGGACGCGATCACAACCCGACGGGCTTCACGATGTGGATGGCGGGCGGTGGCGTGAAAGGTGGCCGAACCATCGGAGCCACCGACGACCTTGGCCTGCGAGCCGTCGAGGAAAAGCTGCATGTTCACGACCTGCACGCCACGGCCCTGCACCTCATGGGCCTCGATCACATGGGGCTTGTGTTCAAGTACAAGGGACGACCTGAACGCCCCACCCTGAATGAAGGCGAGCCATACAAGAAGATTGCCCTGGCCTGAGTGGTGACATCCGATCGCAAGAGGATTTCCTGTGGGTTCGGACACCACACCTGCCGAGCGTCCCACCGAGTACCCCACGGATGCTGCTGCGTTTGTTTGTGAGGTGACAGCGAACCAGCGAAGGCTGTACGCCTTCATCCTTTCCCTGGTCCGGATTCCAAACGACGCAGACGACGTGCTTCAAGAGACGAACCTCGTCCTGTGGCAGAAGGCGTCGGAATTTACCCCAGGAACCAACTTCACAGCGTGGGCTTTCAGCATCGCCCGTTTCCAGGTGATGGCGTTCAGAAAGCGACAGAAACGGTCGCGGGAGTCTTTCGATGATACGTTGATCGAACTGTTGGCGGACGATGCCGAAGCACACATTGACGAGTCCGACGCACGCCGCGCAGCCCTTCGCGGATGCATCCGGAAACTTCGGCCAGAACACGCTGCCTTGATCGCCGAACGCTACGAACCCGGTGCGTGTGTGAACGAGATCGCCCGGCGAGCGGGGAAGTCGCCGAAAGCGTTGTCCGAGCAGCTCGCACGGGTCAGGACAATCTTGCTCAAATGCGTGACCCGCACCCTCGCTGCAGAGGATCGTTCGTAAACACCGAAGGCTCAATAACAGGGCCGCGGAGTTGAGCGAAGAACCGGATCGGTTTTTCGCCCAACTCCGCGGCCCTTGTTCTGCAACGATCGCTTACTTCTTCACTTCGTACTCGGCATCCATGACGTCGTCGCCGCCGTCCTTCTTCTCTGGGCCAGGGGCTGGCTCCGCGCCAGGTGCCCCTCCACCCATCTTCGCGGAAACGTGCTGAGCCATCGCAGTCGCGGCAGCTTCCAAGCCCGCCGTCGCGCTCTTGAGTGCCGCGATGTCGCCCTTCGTAATCGCCTCACGCACCTTCGCAACCGCTGCAAGCACCGGTGCCTTGTCGGCATCCGTGAGCTTGTCGCCAGCTTCCTGCATCGCCTTCTCGACCGCGTGAATCCGGTTCTCGGCCTCGTTCTTCGACTCGGCGAACTCACGCTTCTTCTTGTCCTCGTCGGCGTGCAGTTCCGCGTCACGCTTCATCCGCTCGACTTCTTCCTTGGTCATGCCGGACGAACCTTCGATGCGAATGCTCTGCGTCTTCTGGGTGCCGAGATCCTTCGCCACGACACTCAGCACGCCGTTGGCATCGATCTCGAATGTCACTTCGATCTTGGGCACCCGAGCGGGAGCCGGGGCAATCCCATCCAGGTGGAAACTCCCGATCTTCTTGTTGTCGTCGGCCATCGGCCGCTCACCCTGGAACACCTCGACTTCCACCGATGGCTGATTGTCCGCCGCGGTGGTGTACGTCTCGCTCTTGCGAGTCGGGATCGTCGTGTTGCGGGTGATCATCGGCGTCAGCACGCCGCCGAGGGTCTTGATGCCCAGGGTCAGCGGGGTCACGTCGAGGAGTTGGATGTCGGCCGCGGCACCCAGGAGCAGTTGCGCCCCTTGGATCGCAGCACCGATCGCCACCACCTCGTCGGGGTTCACTCCCTTGTGCCCTTCCTTGCCGAAAATCTCCTTCACGAGCTGCGTCACTCGCGGCATACGGGTCATACCGCCAACCATCACGATCTCGTCGATCTGGTTCGGCGTCAGCTTCGCATCCTTGAGCGCGGCCAGCACTGGCTTCTTGCATCGCTCGATCAGGTGATCGACCATCCGCTCGAACTGGTTGCGGGAGATCGTTCGCGTCAGGTGCAGTGGGTTCCGGTTCTCGTCCATTGTGATGAACGGCAGGTTCACGTCCGTGTTCGCCTGGCTGCTCAAGTCCTTCTTGGCTTGCTCGGCGGCTTGCTTCAACCGCTGCATCGCCATCGGGTCTTTGCGGAGGTCCGCGCCGTTTTCCTTCTTGAATTCATCGGCGAGGTAGTCCATCAGAACCTGGTCGAAGTCATCACCACCGAGGTGAGTATCGCCGTTTGTCGAGAGCACCTGGAAGACGCCGTCGTCGCCCACGTCCAGAATGCTGATGTCGAACGTACCGCCACCCAGGTCGAACACTGCGATCTTCTGGTCCTTCTTCTTGTCGAAGGCGTAAGCAATGCTCGCCGCCGTCGGCTCGTTGATGATGCGCATTCGCTGCTTGACGACCTTGCCGTCCTTGCCGCGAATCTCGTATTCCGTGTCGAAGCCGGCAATTGCAGCGGCGTCGATCGTGGCCTGACGCTGGGCATCGTTGAAGTACGCAGGAACGGTGATGACCGCCTTGCGGACCGTGTGCCCGAGGTACGCTTCCGCCGACTCCTTAAGTTCGCGGAGAATCATCGCCGAGATTTCTGGCGGGGTGAACTGCTTGCCGTCGATCTCGACCTTCACAAGGTCCGACGCACCGCCCACAACCTTGTACGGAACGAGCTTTTCTTCGCTCTCAACTTCGCTGTGCCTGCGACCCATGAACCGCTTGATCGAGTAAATCGTGCGCCGCGGGTTTGTAACCGCCTGCCGCTTGGCCTTCTCGCCAACTGGGCGATCGCCCTTGTCGGTAAACGCCACGACGCTCGGAGTAATCCGGTCGCCGTCTCGGTTTGCGATAACCTTGACTTCATTCCCTTCCATCACGGCGACCACAGAGTTCGTGGTGCCGAGGTCGATGCCGATAATCTTCTCTTCAGCCATGTGTCATTCTCCCTTTTGATAAAAACATCGACCCGAGCGTGGGCTCTTCAGAATCAGTGTATTCATTCGACTGAGATGGCACGGGTCGCGGTTATTCACAGCGTTCGAGAGCCGAACTCCGCACCAGGATTCGCAAAATTCATGGATGTCGTGAGATTCCTAGCAAGCAGCGTGCCATGCCAGAACTCGCCATACAAGCGATCGCAAAGCTAATTAATATAAGTACTTGCAACGCGATCATCCGAGTATTGCTGCTGCCACAAATCCCGGATGTGTCATTTTGTCATTCTCGCACCAACTCCATGCCAGGAATAGGATTGTGTCATAATCAGATCTCGCTGCACAGTCGTCAGAATCCGCCTAGACCACAAAAACCTAGCGAATTTGCAGTGCGGAGTTCGTTGACACACCGTTGTCACCCCGTACATTCTCCACGAACCACGGCTTCTTCCGCCGAGATCCTCCCATGACGCGCAAGAACGACTCCGAACCCGCTCAGCCATCGCCGGATAAAATCGCGGCGAACCTCAAGGGTTTGCGCGTTCAGATCGACAAACTCGATCTCCAGATCCTCGACCTCCTGAACAAGCGGGCTGCAGTTGCGGGTCAGATCGGCAAGGTGAAAGCCGATCAAGGCGGGGAAGTCTTTTCCGCCTCCCGCGAAGAGGAAGTGATCGGCAACATTTTGGGGTCCAACAAGGGGCCACTTGCTGAGGTCACTCTCAAGGCGATCTTTCGCGAACTGATATCGGGCTCACGCGCTGTTCAGAAGGTCCAGAAGATCGCGTTCCTGGGGCCGCTGTTCAGTTACAGCCACCTTGCTGCACTCGAACGGTTTGGTGAGGCTGTGACTTACAATCCCACTGCGAACATCGCGACTGTGTTTGAGGAAGTCGTTCGTCGGCACGCGGACTATGGCGTCGTCCCGCTCGAGAATTCAACGGATGGACGGATCGCCGACACCCTCGACATGTTCATTCGCACCCCGCAAGTGAAGATTTGCGCCGAGATCCGGCTGCGTGTTCATCACCACCTCTTGGCGAATTGCTCCCAGGCAGAGGTTCGGCGAGTTTTCAGTAAAGCCCAGGCTCTGAGCCAGTGCAGGAACTGGCTCAGTAAGAATCTCCCTCAGGCGACACTGCACGAGGTCGCCAGCACTACGGACGCTGCCAAGTTGGCGTTGTCCGAACTCAACGTCGCAGCGGTGGCGAGTCGTCAGGCGGCAGTGAAGTGGGGTCTGAATATCCTCGCCCATAGCATCGAGGATTCGCCGTTCAACGAGACACGATTCGCCGTGATCGGGCCAGCCGACAGCGCAAAGACCGGCAACGACAAAACCGCGATGATGTTTCAGATCACGCATTCGCCGGGCGCACTGGCCGACGTGCTCACGATCTTCAAGAGCCACAAACTCAATCTCACCTGGATCGAGTCGTTCCCCTATCCCGAGGCGAAGGGCGAGTACGTGTTCTTCATCGACTTCGACGGCCACCGCGAGGACCCGAAGGTCCGCAAGGCTATCACCGCGATGGAAGAAACCTGCGCTGTCGTCAGTGTCCTCGGCTCCTTCCCCCATGCTGCAGCATCTGACGAATAAGAGGTCGCGTTTGGTTCGTTTCGTGCTGGCATTATGTTGCGATCGTGTGGCAATCGGCGTCCATCCGTAGCCACACGCATCTCCATCCATATCCCATACATTAAGCCCTCCACCACGTCCTTACCTGGATTCCCGTTGGACCAGGGACAGAGGACGAAGGACGAACTGAAAATGATCCTTGTTATTCGGCCAGACGCCAGCCTTGAGCAAATTGAACACGTGATCGAACGGGTCCGTGAACTTGGCTTCACCCCGCACGTCAGCCGCGGCGAGAGTCGCACCATCGTCGGAGTCATCGGCGACGAGACGAAGCCCGAAGCCCAAAACTTCTCGGCAATCCCGGGTGTTGAGCAAGTCCTCAACATCTTGAAGCCTTTTAAACTCGCGAGCCGCGAGTTCCACAAGGCGGATAGCGTTGTTTACGTTGGCAAAGTCCGCATCGGCGGTGGTAGCCTCGCCATGATTGCGGGACCGTGCGCCATCGAAAGCTATGAAGTGCTCGACGCCATCGCCAAGTACGTGAAGGCAGGTGGCGCAAACATCCTGCGAGGCGGTGCATTCAAGCCTCGTACCAGCCCGTACGCCTTTCAGGGAATGGGTGAAGATGGTTTGAAGATTCTCAAGGAAGTCGGCCAGAAGTACGATATGCCCGTCGTGACGGAAGTCATGGACCCACGGCAGGTCGAGTTGGTTTGCAAGTACGCCGATATGCTGCAAATCGGTGCGAGGAACATGCAAAACTTCGACCTTCTCAAGGAATGTGGGAAGACGAAAACTCCGGTGCTGCTCAAGCGCGGGATGAGCGCGACCGTCAAAGATCTACTCATGTCGGCTGAGTATGTTCTGGCTGAAGGAAACAAAGATGTGGTGCTCGTCGAGCGCGGCGTTCGGAGTTTCGAGGATAGCACACGAAACATGCTCGACCTGAGCGCGGTTCCAAACGTGAAGGGCCAGAGCCACCTCCCAATCATCGTGGACCCGAGCCACGCAACGGGCCGACCTGACCTGATCCCGAGCATGTGCCGGGCAAGTGTTGCCGCAGGCGCTGACGGAGTCCACGTCGAGGTTCACAACTGCCCCGAAAAGGCACTCTCCGACGGCCCCCAAGCTCTCCTCCCGCACCAATTCCTGGACCTGATGGGCGACCTGCGCCGTCTAGCCGGAGCTTTGGGTCGCGAGTTCTGGACCCCGAGCGAGAATTGATTCAAAGCCCGCGGATGCCCTTCCGTAGGCTAGAGGAGTTCAAATGCCCCGTAAGAAGTTTGTTGCTGGCAACTGGAAGATGAACACGACACTCGCCGAGGCGAAAGCTCTTGGGAGTGCGATTGCGCAGGGTGTCGGTTCATCGTCAAAGGTGGACGTGGCCGTGTGCCCGCCGTTTCCCTGGCTTGTGTCTGTCTCCGAGGTTCTCAAGGGTTCCTCAGTCGCTCTGGGAGCCCAGGACGTTCACAACGAGGCCAAGGGTGCATTCACTGGGGAAGTTAGTACGGGGATGCTCAAGGAAGCTGGCTGTAAGTACGTCATTGTTGGGCACAGCGAACGTCGGCACATCCTTGGCGAATCCGACCTGACAGTCCATCTCAAGCTCCACGCCGCCGTCGAAGCTGGTATGCACGTCATCCTGTGCGTTGGCGAAACTCTCGTAGAACGTGAGCGAAATCTGGCTGAGCGGGTATTCCAACGGCAGGTGTATTCTGCACTCGCAGGTATCACCGATGAACAGTGGCCGCTGATTGTGATCGCTTATGAGCCTGTATGGGCTATCGGGACTGGTCGCACAGCTACCCCGGAACAAGCCCAGTTGGCTCACCTATTCATTCGCTCAAAACTTCAAAGCATGCACGGCGAGAAAATCGCCAATGCCCTTCCCATCCTGTATGGCGGTTCCGTAACCCCCGAAACGGCGGGTGGTCTGTTCTCACAGCCCGACGTCGATGGCGGGTTGGTGGGCGGGGCAAGCCTCAAGGCTGATCAGTTCCTGGCTATCGTGAAGGCTGCGGGAGCCTGATTGGTTTGGGCGAGAATTGTTGCGAAAACACCAATTCTCGGGGTGCTAACGCAACCCCGCTCGCCAAGTAGCCAACTTGTCGCTAAGTTAGCAGTTGACCCGATCGGGCCATGACCCGATCCGAGCATCGAGCGGAGGTTCGAACGTGGCCCTTTTTGGCGCGGAATGGTACTCGCATCTCCTGAACCTGATTGTCATTGGGCTCGGGTTAGCTCTCATGCTGCTCGTCCTGATCCAACGTGGTAAGGGTGGTGGGCTGGCTGGTGCGTTCGGCGGGGCCGGTGGTTCCAGCCCGTTCGGTTCACGTGCCGCCGACCAATTTGTGAAAATCACCCTCTGGTTCGCCGGTGTGTGGGTTCTCGTCATCATGATCCACGTCAAGGTCGTCAAGTACGACACCGTGCGGTCGGTCGACACCCCAGCCATCACCGGACAGTAATTTTGCCCATTCGTTGAGTCTGTTCCCATCGAGGCCAACCCCGTGTTGCTCAGCATGACCGGGTTCGGGGAAGCCCGAACCCAGACCGACAAGCTGACCGTTGGGGTCGAAGTCCGAGCGGTGAATAATCGTCACCTGAAAGTTACGGTTCGGGGGACAGACCCGTACCCGATGTTCGAGGCCGAACTCGAGAAGGTGGTTCGTCGCCACGTTCATCGCGGCACCGTCACCATCCATGTACGGGTTGAACGGCAAGCGGGGACGGTCGATCTCACTCTGAACGCCGCGACACTCACGACTTATCTCCGTCAGATTCGTGCCGTGTGCGACGATGCAGGCACGCCCGAGTTCGCGATTCCTTTGCTGACCGGCGTTCTGGCATTGCCTGGCGTTGCTCCTGAGACGCGGTCGCCAGGTTCGCCACCTGCCGAGGAATGGCCCGTTGTCGAGCAGACTTTGACAACTGCCCTCACGCAACTTAACGCGATGCGGCGAGAAGAGGGGCGGGCGATGGGGACAGAACTCCTCGCGCTCCATGGTGTAATTACTGCAGAAGTGTCGACAATCCGCACCTTGCTCCCCGCAGTAACCGCCGATTACCGAACACGGCTTCTGGAACGAGTTCGTCTGGCGATGGGAGAGGCCGGGGCGACACTCAACCCGGACAACTTGATTCGTGAGGTAGCTCTGTTTGCCGATCGCACCGACGTTGCAGAAGAAGTCACCCGCCTGACGGCACACCTTCAACAGTTCGCCGAACTCGTCCATAAAGGGGATGAAGCGGGGCGAAAGCTGGAGTTCTTGATTCAAGAGTTGGGCCGGGAAACGAACACGCTGGGTTCCAAGGCGGGCGATGTTGCTATCTCACGACACGTCTTCGAAATGAAGTCTGCACTCGAGAAGATCCGCGAACTGGCTTTGAACGTAGAATGATTGTCACGCGGCAGTCGGAGTGTGGAATGCGGAGCGAACAACACGAACCCAAAGACGTTACGTCTTCCTACTTGGCACTCCATCCTGGCCCCTCCGCGATGACTGGACCGCTGATCGTCGTTTCGGGTCCAAGTGGGGTGGGTAAGACGACAGTCGTAGAACGCCTCCTGAACCTCCGAAGCCTGCCTATGAGGCGAGCCGTAACTGCAACCACCCGAGATCGACGTGAGGGCGAAGAAGAGGGTGTTAGCTACCACTACTGGAGCCGTGAGCAATTCCAGGCTGCGATCGATGCAAAGCAGATGCTGGAGTGGGCGGTGGTTCACGGACGTGACTTCTACGGGACACCGAGATCTGAAGTCGATCCGCACCGGATTGCAGGTACTGGCGTCGTGTTGGTCATAGATGTGCAAGGCGCTGCAAAAGTACGGGAACTCTGTCCCGATTGCCTAACGGTGTTCGTGGTAGCTCCCAGTTTCGATGTGCTGGAAGCCCGACTCCGGGGGCGAGGCTCTGAAAGCGAAGAACGGATTCAGCGGCGGTTAGCGACAGCCCGGCAAGAGTTGGCTCGGGCCTCTGAGTTTGACCATGTAATCGTAAACGAAGATCTGGACCGAGCGGTCGCCGAGCTCGAGCGACTCGTGCGGGACAGGTTTAACTAGGGGCATGATATGCTTGATGAGTTGAAGGAAGAGGGGATCGTGAACAAGGTGGGCGGGCGGTTCAAACTGTCCACGCTCATTCAGAAACGCATGGTCGCATTGAACACCGGGGCAAAGCCTCTGGTCGAGATGCGAGGTGCGGACAAGATGGCAGTCGTCATCCAGGAAATCTTGCAAGACAAGATCTACCTCGACGCAAGCGGCAACATTCAAACCGGCCAAAACAAGGCCAAGAACCAGACGATCATGGCCAACCTTCCAGGTGCATACCCCGGTATGCCAGGATCGGCTCCGCCAATGCCTGGTTCCGGCGTTCGAGCTGATGCAGATGATTGATGTGGCCGTGGGCAGGTGTCCGTTCCAACAGGAATGGCCCTGCCCAACAACCAACGACGACCCTCGAACAACTCCCCCGTTCTGGGCGTAGAACGCGCAGCGTATTCGCACCCCCACCGGGTTTTCCGCCATGCCCGAGTCCACTCCTGTTCCCGCACTCGGTTCCACTGCCGACACGACACCGTACGTTTCCGTGTCCTGGGTCTCAGTCGGTGCCGCCACTGCCGCAGGCTTGTTCCTGGGTTTGCTCTTTGCATTCGGGATCGTCGCATTCCGTGAAAAGAAACCGCTTTTGCTTCCCGAGTTGATGATCCTCCCTGTCATTGCAATCGTTCTCTCCTTCGCTGCGCGCAAGCTCATCCAAAACTCTGAAGGCACTCGAACGGGAATACTCTTTGGCGTCGATTTGGTTAAGAGTTCCTGGTGGGTCGCGCTCGTCGGTGGACTCGGGTTCTCGGCCTACCTGTTTGCGATTGATTACTCAGTCCGGCGAGATGCCGCACACCAGGCGGAACAGTGGGTTGGGTTCGTGCTGGCCGACGACGTGAACCGCGCCTTCCTCCGCACCCTTGAGCCTGGCCGCCGCGCCTCACTGAGTCCCGACAACACCGCGCAACTCCAGGCCGAGTTTGGCCCCGGCTATCTCGCATTCGAGCAGGCTGACCTCGTTCTACTTGCAAAACGGAATCCAGGAGCCTGCACCTTCAGCACGGGAGTTGTGAAAGACTGGCTGTACCAGCCCGGCACAACGAAATGCACCTTCACGGGAACGGTGAAATGCCCGGAAGGTTCATTCCCAATTGAGTTCGAGTTGCGGGGTATCGAAGGTGGCGTGAAGTCTGAGATGGCGAAGTCCGATTTAGTTGGGCGTCAATGGGCCATCTCCTTTCAACCCGGTCAGAAGTACATCCTTCAGGACAAAATCTCCCGCACTGCGTATGGTTGGCGAATGGCTGAGCTCGAGCGCTCAGCAGAAACCGCTGCGCGTGGAGCCGGTGGGTTCCTTGATGCTGCCGCAGTTGGCCCGGGCATGAGGGCGTTTCTCTATCAATCGCAGATCACCCCAACACCCGACCCCAAACTCCTTGAGCGTGCGATTGTTGCTTCGCACGCTCGTCTCTGGAGTTTTGACCTCCCGATGGCGTTCACGATCACTCCCGATTACTCGCCATACATCCAGAACCAGTTCATCCGTCACCGAGATGGCAGCGAGCCTTCGGCTGAAATGAAGGAACTGTTCCTTCGCACATGGATGGAGAACGGCTTGCTTCCACCCGGGCGACGCATCAAGGACAACGAGAAAACCGACGTGCACAGTATTGTGACCATCACGGACATCGCGATCGAAGTTCGTGTTCCGTGTGAAATCCCACTATATGGTAGTGGCACCGCAGCCCGTGGCCGGCTTGTGATGATCTGCACTGAACCGGAAGTGTTGGCCGAATTGAGGACTCTCCGCGCTGAGGCAAGTAATGAACAAGGCACAACCAGCCCGCCGGATAGCTTTGGCAAACGGCCGTTCCGTTGGCGGGTGGCGCGAGTCGAATCCGACTTGCGAGAGGTGAAGGTGATGCCTACTGGCCCTGGCGGTCCGCGCGGGCCTGGAGGTTGAGCGGGACACATTCGCCTCGTGTATAATTCCTGAGGCGACGTTCCTGACACCGACTTGAGCCGTGAGCCAACATGCCCACTTCCGACCGCGGGTTTTGCACGATCGACGCTGCGCTCGAGGAACTTCGCGCTGGCCGAATGATCGTACTTGTTGATGATGAGCACCGCGAGAACGAGGGTGACATCGTCATGGCTGCTGAGGCCATGACCCCGGCGGCGGTCAACTTCATGATCCGCCACGCCTGTGGCCGATTATGCGTATCTTTTGCCCGTCCACATGCCGACCGCCTCGGTCTTGAGTTACTCCCCGGCGTCAATCTCGATCCCACAGCAACACCCTTCACGCACAACTTTGACGCACGATACGGCGTCACTACGGGCATTTCCGCATTCGACCGTTGCCGCACGATTCAGGTGTGCGCAGATCCCGCTTCGACAGCGCAAGATCTGGTCCGCGATAAGGGGCACATGGATGGTTTGATCGCACGCCCCGGCGGTGTTCTCGTCAGGGCTGGTCATACTGAGGGAAGCGTTGACCTGTGCAGACTTGCCGGCCTGCGCGAGATCGCGGTGATCTGCGAAATCTTGAACGAAGACGGCACAATGGCGAGGCTGCCAGACCTGCGGTCGTTCTGCGATCAGCACAGCATGAAAATGTGTACCATCGCTGACCTCATCGAACACCGTCGGCGGCGTGAGAAGTTGATTCGACGCGAAATCGTGCTCAAGTTGCCGACCGACTTCGGCGTTTTCGACCTGTTCGCGTATTCCTCACTGGTGGACCAGGAGCCGCACCTCGCCCTAACTCTAGGGGGAATCGGCGTCCCTGTGGACGACCGAGTACCTGTACAAGAACTACCAGCGTTGGTTCGGATGCACAGTGAGTGCCTTACTGGAGATGTGCTTCACTCCGCAAAATGCGACTGCGGACCGCAATTAAAGTACGCGATGCAGCAAGTAGCAGCGGCCGGTCGCGGCGTGATTGTTTACATGCGACAGGAAGGGCGTGGCATTGGGCTCTTGAACAAACTCAAGGCTTACAAGTTGCAGCAAGAAGAGGGGCTGGACACCGTCGAGGCGAACCGACGATTGGGGTTCGCTCCTGACCTTCGGCACTTCGGCATCGGGGCACAGATTCTGCACGACCTCGGGGTGCGTGACATCCGATTGCTAACGAACAATCCCCGGAAGGTGATCGGTCTTGAAGGCTATGGTCTGCGGATCGTCGAGCGAATACCGATCCAGATGATTCCAGGCGATCACAACCGCGACTATCTTCAGACGAAGAAGGCGAAACTCGGGCACTTACTCGACGAACTTGACAGCGGTGGCGGTTGAATTACTTGAACGGGAAAAAGGAGCAAAGCCCAGTTCATCAATCATTACTCGAGTCGATGGCCGCGGCCGATGCCGTGATATGTGAACCCGAGCGAGGCCATGTGTCGGGGTTCATAAATGTTCCGGCCATCGAAGATCACCCGACCGGTGAGCAAACGCCTCATGATCTCGAAGTCCGGATTGCGAAACTCCTGCCACTCCGTGACGATCACGAGTCCATCTGCCCCTTCCAGCGCGCCGTACGGCCGATCCGCATAGTGGAGTTTGTCTCCGTACATTTCTCGAACGTTGGGCATCGCCTCAGGATCGTGGACCCTCACCTTTACCCCGGCCGCAAGTAACGAGTCGATGAGCGTGAGTGCCGGCGCCTCGCGGATGTCGTCAGTTCGCGGCTTGAATGCCAAACCCCAGATTGCGAGCGTCTTGCCTGCGAGTTGCCCGGCGAAGTGCGACCAGACCTTCTGGTAAAGCACCTCCTTTTGGGCATCATTCACCGCATCAACAGCCAGCATGAGCTTCAACGGCAGGCCCGTACGCCGCCCCATCGCGACAATTGCCTCCACATCCTTCGGAAAGCACGAACCCCCATATCCTGGGCCAGGGAACAAAAACTGGAAGCCGATCCGTTGATCGTGGCCAATTCCTTTGCGGACATCATTAATATCCGCCCCGAGTCGATCACACAGATTCGCCATCTCGTTGATGAAACTGATCTTGGTCGCGAGCATGGCATTTGCGGCATACTTCGTCATTTCGGCCGACTCGGGCGTCATCACGAGGAACGGCCGCTCGGTTCTTAAGAATGGTGAGTAGAGTTCCTTCAAAACTTCCCCGACCTCGGGGTTACGTACGCCTACCACAACGCGGTCTGGCTTCATGAAGTCATCAATTGCCGCGCCTTCTTTGAGAAACTCCGGGTTACTCGCGACGCTGACGTGAGAGCATCCCTTTTCAGCGAGTCGAGCCGCAACGCTCGCGTTCGTTCCGACGGGAACGGTGCTCTTGGTGATGACGACACGCTCGCCAGGCTTGCCAGGTGGGAGATGCCTCAACGCAGCTCCGATCGCATCCGCGACCGCGAAAACGGCCGTGAGATCCGCATCGCCCGCTTCAGATTGAGGGGTGCCCACAGCAATGAAGATGAGTTGTGCGGCTTGGACAGCAGTGGGGAGGTCCGTGGTGAATGTCAACCTGCCTTCCCGCTTGTTTCGGAGGACAAGTTCGTGGAGTCCGGGTTCGTAGATCGGGATGCGGTTTGCGTTAAGAGTCTCGATCTTGGCGGGGTTATTGTCGATGCAGACGACATCGTTGCCGCTTTCCGCGAGACACGTCCCGGTCACGAGCCCAACGTAACCGGTACCGACAACAGCAACTCTCATGTATGTTCCTCCTTGAACTCTGAAATACCGGCCACCCAATTCATCACGCGGGCTTTTCGCTGTTCGACTTCCGCCAGCCGTCAAGTACATCTGAAAGTGTCTGATCAAGCGGAATTCGTGGAACCCAACCCGTGGTGGCGTGGAGTTTACGGGAGTCGGCTCTTGTCACTGTGGTGTCTGCTTTCCGATCCGGTTCGGGCCTCTGTCGAACTTCGACGTTCACATGAGCGAGTGCAATCAACTTTTTCAAAAGGTCGTGAATCCGGTATGTCTCACCGCGGCCGGCGTTGTAGACCTCTCCCGAGCGACCATGCTCCATAAGTAATGGGAACGCTGCAACCATGTCACGGACATCAGTAAAGTCGCGTTGTGCACTGAGGTCACCAGTCTCGATCACTGGCGGTTGATCGCCCGATTCGGCAGCTGCAATCTGTCTTGCAAAGTTTGCACAGGCGTAATCGGCACTCTGTCGTGGGCCGATTTGATTGAACAGTCGAACGCGGACGATGTGGAGCCCGGGGCTACGGGTGTACTGATAGCTCAGGAGGTCGGCGGCAGCCTTACTGGCAGCATACGGGGTCGCTGGCTTCAAGGTGGTACGCTCATCACATGCGCCATCAACCTCATCGGGTTCGCCATAGATAAGTCCGCTTGAGACAAACAGTACGCGAGGCCGCTGACCAGCGCGGATGAGTCCATCATAGAGCGAACGGGTTGCTGTGAAGTTGTCACGCCAGCACAGGTCCTGCTCGAGGAACGACCGGCCTGGATTAGCGTAACCAGCGAGGTGCATCAACCAGTCTGGCCGAGCGCGTTCGAGAATCGCGTCTACGCAGTCGCCATCGGCAAGGTCGCCTCGGTGGAGTTCAACCTTGCCCTCGAGGTGGGAAAGTTGCGCTGGCCACACACCAGAACGGCAAAGCCCGAAAAGTGCGTGCCCCTGCGGAACCAACGCTTCAACAAGGTGGCCGCCGACGAACCCGGTGATCCCGGTGATCAGGATTCTCATGGCAGAATTGCGGGGCGCAAGGTGCTGCACACGCTGTGATGACACAAGCAATGATTCCGCACCCCACGCACCGAATCGTTAGATTCCTTTAGCTTTGAAATCGGGGATGGATTGCCCCTGGAGCCGTGCCAAGTCTGCTTTGACCATCATCTCGACGAGTTGTTCAAAGGTGACCTCCGGCTTCCAGCCCAGCTTGGTCTTCGCCTTTGTGGGATCGCCGATGAGGAGATCAACTTCTGCCGGTCGAACCAAGGAAGAATCGATCTCGACGTATTTGTCCCACTTCAGACCGACAGCATCGAACGCAAGCTCTACAAGACGCTTCACAGTATGCGTTTCACCGGTAGCCACGACGTAATCGTCGGGCTTGTCTTGTTGGAGCATGAGCCACATTGCGCGCACATAATCGCCCGCAAAGCCCCAATCCCGTTTCGAGTCGAGGTTTCCAAGCTTCAAGGTCTTGGCCATTCCGAGCTTGATGCGTGCTACCCCATCGGTAACTTTACGAGTTACAAACTCCCGGCCCCGACGCGGGCTTTCGTGGTTGAACAAGATCCCACTACAACAGAACATGTTGTAGCTTTCCCGATAGTTCACAGTGATCCAGTGGCCATAGACCTTAGCGACACCATACGGACTCCGGGGGTAGAACGGTGTTGTCTCGGTTTGTGGAACCTCCAGCACCTTCCCGAACATCTCGCTTGATGAAGCTTGGTAGAACTTGATTCGGTCCCGCCCCAAGAGCTTCACGGCCTCGAGTACACGGGTCACGCCAATCCCAGTAAACTCACCGGTCAAAACCGGCTGCTTCCAACTTGTTGGAACGAAACTCATCGCCGCAAGGTTATAAACCTCATCGGGTTGCGTCTCTTTGATGACATCGATGATCGAGAGTTGATCGAGCAAGTCCGCCTGGTGAAGGTGTATCTTCCCCGACAGGTCGGCGATACGCTCGAAATTCTCTGTTGAGGAACGGCGGACGACACCGTGGACTTCGTACCCCTCTGACAGAAGGAGTTCGGAAAGGTAGCTGCCATCTTGGCCCGTTACCCCAGTGATCAGCGCCCTCTTCATACCGCGTTCCCTTCAACCTTGAGATGGGACGTGCCTACCCCCGACGCCATACATGCCAGTCAGGGTCTCTCGTGAACAGTTATAAGCAGACAAGGCGAAACGACCAAGCCTAACCAGAAGCGAGGGCCAAATTACAAAAACGATCGTCTCGTAATAATGTTGCCGAACGTCAACTCGCCTGGCGTGGGGACTATGGTAGACTCCGACAACACTCGGAGGACAAACAAACAAGGCCTTGGAACCCAGGGTGTTGTGTCCTGAACTCCAAGACCTCGAACTTCGCAAGGCCAGAACTTACTTCTTGGGTTGCGTGAGCACGAAGAGGTAATTGGAGAGTGCTTTGTGGAGGGCCAAGTATGAGTCGCCCCCATTTTCTCCTACCGGGCCAAACTGAATTTTTAACTTCGTCATGTGCTTTACAAGTTCACCAATGCTGCCACCCTCAGAGGACCAGGCAGGGTTGAACATCAAAAACGAATTCGGTGCCTTGAATGCCGTGAGGGCTAACTCAAACCGGTTCAAAAACCGTCGCGATGCGACGGCAGCATCGAAGGGTAATTCCTGAATCACGGGTGAGGCAAGTTCTTGAGCCCGCTTCAAAGTGAACCCTAGTTTCATCAGTTTCATCGGTTCCGGAAGCTTGCCATCCCGAAGCGGAGTGGAGACAGCCAAGAAGTCAGCCTCCAACTCTTCCCGAACCTCCTTAAGTTTGGGGTCATCGAACGCAATCGGTAGTACCAGTCTGCCACCCGTCATCAGGAAGTTGATCGCATCAGCAGCAGGTGCACCGGCGAACCTCACTTCGGTAATGAGTTGAGGGGTGAGGAAACTCGACGGACCCTTCGCACCTTTGCTTTCCGCAGCAATAACGGCAACAAGGATTTGGTTCAGTGCATGGCCAGAGACGAGGTCGGACTCGTCGGAAATGCTCAGAGCCTTAATCAACTCATCGGGATGATCGGTTACAGCCTTGAGCCCGCCAGGAAGACCTGTGGTACCGAACTTCTCGTAATTCCACTCTTCATCCACGGCGTTCCTCGCGGCGCTGGCCGCTGTCCGGGTGCGTGTCGTGGTGGCGTCGCGTTGAGCCCGATCAAATTCTCGCTGTGCGTTCTGCATGATGTTGGAGTTGGAAGTACCCCCAGACATGTAACCCGTGCTGACTCGCCCGCCAGTCGCAGACCACGGCACGAGTGGAGGAGGCGCGATGGTAGGCCGGGCGTACCAATTTTGAAACGGCATGTTGGTAATTCGATTCAACGGGCTGTTGAACGGAATCTGTTGGCCGACGGTCACGTTGCCATAAACGGTCTGAGCTCCGACTCCAGCGTAGGGTTGAAACCTATATGGGGTCAAAGGGCCAAACGGGCTATTCGGGGGCGACTGTGCCGGGATAAACACCTGAGCCGAGACAAGGGCCGGCGTGAACACGACGGCTAGCCCGCAGCAGATGCCGATGCGTGTGATCCTGAACATGATGGATTCCTCGAGTAAGGATCCGCTAGGCTCCGCCTCACGGGTGGTGGACTAGGGCGTTTTGCTGACAGTTGGCAGTTTCCCGCTTGGGATCAGCTTCTTCCATTCTAGTTGATAGAGCCGTGCGTCTTCCCCACTCGCATTCGGCTTGAATGCGAGAGTTTTGCCTTGTGGGACAAGACGGACCAGATGCCAAGCTGCGAGATTCCGGATCACAGGCTTCGAGTTGCCGAGGTAGTCTATGAGTACCTCGAATGTCTCCGGCTGGGTCAAGTCGTCGGGGGAGAACCCCAGTAGCAACTGAAGGACAATCCGCGATTGTGCGTCGGTGTAACCGGAACGGGTCGTTAATAGTTGGTAAAGTTGCTGATCATTTCCACGGGTTCGTCCGAGCCAGTGTCGGAGTACTGTCACCCCGAAATCCCATTGTGGAATTGTCTTTGCTGTACCAAGCGTTTTCTCGAGGCGCTCAACATCGTCCAGGCCACCGATGTTAATGAGAGCAACACGCTGGTTAATGGGGTCGATTGACCCAAGGAAAGTCTCAAAGGCGGTCGCAGGATCATCGGCACGACTCTTGCGGAATCGCTCACATGCCCCGGCTAGTTTCTGCGCGTCGTCCGATAGAACCGCCTCGGGGTCCGCCCAGGAAGGGAATTTATCCAGTTTCTGGGCTTGAGGACGCACCCCTCCAACGCTGTTCCAACGCAACTCTGCGGGTCCGGGAGGTGGGCGCATCGCGACGGTTGCGCCTCCAACATCGACGGAAGCGCTCCCGGATAAAACAAGGAACACGAGCGAGGCGATCGGGCCTGGAGCCTTCGCAGGATCGGTTTTGGGGTCTGCGAGCTGAAAGCGGGTACCTGCAGTCCAGCGGCCACACAACTCGAATGTAACCTGGGTTTTTGGCGAGTCGAGAACGATCTTCCAGCTTTGATCCCCGAATCGCACACGGACAGTCGCAACTCCATCCGGCTTCACGTTGGTGATGTTGATGCGGCCACGATCCAGGATCAATTCCAGATCGACATCTTTCTCGCTGGGTTGCGCGAGTGAGTAGGCGGTTTCAAGGATTGGCAGCGGAGATCGCCCGTCGAAATCTGCCAGCGTTTTCACGGTGACTGCCGAATTTTTTGCAGTCAACGTCGCTCCGGGAAGGCTTACAAGCAGATCGCCCGAGTATATGTCGGCCTTTTCGGGAACGATTTGAAAGACGTTACCATTCGCAGGGCGCGCCGAGAATGCAGCTGCGAGCGAATTGGATTGAGCCACAATCCCCCGAACCCCAGGTTCCGCAATTGCAAAACGAGGTGCAATTAGGGCTAGGATGACCAAGCTCAGCAATCGAGCGAACATGCACACCCCGATGTCGAAAAATGATGATGCTCGATTCTACCGCTGTAAACGCCGTCATGCTGGCAAAATGACGATCTTTCCGGCGAGTGTTCCTGCTTTTCGCAAAGTGTTATCTTCCTGCAACTGATGGGCGGCAGCGGTTTCCGTCAGTGGGAAACTCTTACCAACCAACGCCTTCAGCTTTTTCGCCAGCGACCAAGCGTTTATCTCGTCAGCACATACCCGCTGTTCCTCTGCGGTCATGTTGAACATTGCAAAGCCAAACAAAGAGAGGCCTTTGACGTAAAAACTGCCATTCGGGAAAGAAGGGCGTGCCGCTCGACCCGCCATCACGACAACTCGGCCACGAGGAGCAACCAGATCGAAGGTTCGGTCCAAATCGGTTGGCGGTTGGGTCTCATACCAGACCTGAATACCCGCAGTACCGGCAGCTTCTTTCACCCTCGCAGCAAAGTCCTCGCCTTTATAATTGACGACGCAATCGGCCCCAAGTTCACGTGCCATCATCGCTTTTTCATCACTCCCCGCGCTTGCAATCACTTTCGCGCCGGCGACCTTTGCCATCTGTACAACCATTGACCCGACGCCGCCAGTTCCCCCGTTTACGAAGACCGTTTCGCCCGCCTTCAGGTTCGCTCGCTGAAATAGGCCGAGGTGAGCCGTGATTCCTACGAGAGCGAGAGCCGCTGCTTGCTCATCTGAAACACCCGCGGGAGTCGGATACGCCCATTTCTCCTCAACACAAATGTATTCCGCGCAAGTTCCCTGCCGGCCGAGCAAACCCTGATTCGAGCCCCAAACCCGGTCGCCTGATCTGAAGCGTGTCACTGCGGGCCCGACTGCATCAACTACACCTGCGAAGTCCGTTCCTGTGATGGCCGGCTTGGGTAGCGACATTGGAGCGGCCCCACTCCGAATGTATGTGTCGATGGGGTTGATCGAAGCAGCGAGCACCTTTACCCGGACCTCATCCGATTTTGGCTCAGGCGTAGGAATTTCCCCCACCTTGATCACATCCGGAGTGCCTGTCGTCTCGAAGAATGCGGCACGCATGGAAATCTCCGTTTGCAAGCCCACCATGTGCGAGGCAGGTCTTGGATAATGCGAGTCTCGATATCCCATCTCACTTCAGTCGCCCGATACAATAAATGTATGCCGTCACCTCTCCCAGCGGGAGTCGGTTGTCATGAAGGATGCGAACACGCTCATCGAATACGGATCAACCATCGATGCCAAAACGATGGTTGTGCCCCCAGATGTGACGGAACTGGAACTCGAACCCGGGCACCCGGGTCTGGGTGATTCGGAGTATGTCGCCCGTCGTAAATCGCTGTTCACGCTGTGTCGGCGACATCGGCTCGAACGACTCGGCCCGCCAACCATCGACTACACAGCAGAGGAAACCCGCATCTGGCGTGAGGTAAGCCCGAAACTCCACGAACTGCACGACCAACATGCATGCAGTATCTATCTGAAAGCTAAACAAGATCTCGCGATTACCGAGACGGAGATTCCCCAACTCCGGACGATCAGCGAACGCCTCGAGCGGGAAACCAACATTCATCTCGTTCCCGCAGAAGGTGCCCTACCCTACCGAACCTTCTACGAGTACATCGCCGAACGCGGCTTTCCCGTCACCCAGTTCATCCGGCACGGATCGCACCCCGAGTTCACCCCCGAACCGGATATGATTCACGATTGCCTCGGCCACGTTCCTCCGTTGATGAATCAGGATTACGCGGAGTTACTCACACTGATCGGTAAGGCCGCCGCGACAACGCAACATGGCGAGCAGGTACTCGCGCTGAAGCGATTCAGTTGGTTCAGTATCGAGTTCGGATTGATCGAGGAACGTGGCGAAACAAAGGTGTTCGGCGCTGGTATCCTCTCCAGCACAGGTGAGATTCCACACGCCTTGTTCTCAACAGATGTGACCCGTCGACCGTTCGTGACTGAGACAGTGATCTCCACAGATTACGATCCATCACAGATGCAAAAGGACTTCTTCATCGCTCCTTCGATGCCTTTCCTGCGACGCGAACTGGAAACACTGGTGCGACAATTTGGCATTCCTGTGTTGTAGTTCGTGTTCTGTGTTCTCGTAGAGTTCGATAACTCGCACACTTCACAACAACCAAACACCAAACACAATGCTTGACATACCACTTCGCAAGATCGACCATGTTCGCTTCTTCGTAGGGAACGCTCGACAAAGTGCGTTCTTCTATCGAAACGCTTTTGGCTTCGACGTAGTCGCATACGCAGGGCTGGAAACCAAGGTGAAGCATGAGGCGGGCTATGTCCTTCGGCAAGGCGACATCACATTCGTGCTCACTTCGCCGCTGAGCAAGGAGCACCCCGAAAGCCAGCGACTCGTGACGCACGGCGACGGCGTGATGGACATTGCTCTCGATGTGCAAGATGTGCAAGGCTCGTTCGAAGAAGCCGTGAAACGAGGAGCCAAGCCGGTGCGGCCACCGGAGGCACTTGAAGACGATTTCGGCGTGTTCGAGACGGCGAGCATCAAAGCCTACGGCGACACCACCCACTCATTCATTAACCGCGATCGCTATCGTGGCGTATTTGCTCCTGGGTATAAGAACATAGACCCGGAACGATACCAGACGAGCACCTCCCGCCCAGTTGGCCTCGCGGCGATCGACCACATGGTCGCCAATGTCGAAGAAGGAAAGATGAATGAGTGGGTCGAGTTCTACCGCAAGATCCTCGGTTTCTCGCAACTCGTGTCTTTCGACGATAAAGATATATCGACTGAGTACTCCGCACTGATGTCAAAGGTAGTGCAGAACGGTACCGGGCGTGTGAAGTTCCCGATCAACGAGCCCGCAAAGGCCAAGCGTCGCAGTCAGATCGACGAGTACTTGCAGTATTACGGCGGTCCCGGCGTGCAGCACATCGCACTTATCACCGGCAACATCGTAAAAACGGTGCGAGCGATGCGAGCGAACGACGTATCATTTTTGCGAGTTCCGCGGACCTATTACGATACGCTGCAAGAACGTGTCGGCGCGATCAAGGAAGACATCGACGAACTGGCGGACCTCGGCATCTTGGTGGACCGCGATGACGAGGGTTACATGCTGCAAATCTTCACGAAGCCGGTGGCCGACCGCCCAACGCTGTTCTTTGAGGTGATTCAGCGCCGCGGCAGCAAGAGCTTCGGCAAAGGCAACTTCAAGGCGCTGTTCGAGGCGATCGAACGCGAACAGGAAATCCGCGGCACATTGTGAGGCGCGAACATGCCAGCACCCTTTCTCGTCGCGTCGCTGCGTGACTTTTACGCTTTCGAACAGCACGTCAAAACGTGCCGAGGGCATCGCGGGCTTGAGATGATCCCGCAGTGGTATCAGGTGCCGGTGTTCTACTTTTCGAATCCTGTCGCCATCATCGGAAATGACGATCCCGTGTGGGCGCCTCAGGGCAGCAGTGCACTCGATTACGAACTGGAACTGGCGTGCGTTGTTGGTGCCACGGCCCGCGATCTGCCTGCCGACGATTCCGCTATGAACTGCCTCGCGGGCTTCACGATCATGAACGACTGGTCGGCACGCGACATCCAGCGTGCTGAGATGGCCGTTGGCCTGGGACCAAGCAAAAGCAAGGACTTCGCCACTTCACTTGGGCCAACCGTGGTGCCGTTTGCGGCATTGCGTGACACTTACCGTGATGGCCGGTTGCATCTCGATATGACTGCCACTGTGAACGGGAAGCAATACTCGCACGGCAACGCCGGTAGTATGTACTGGACATGGCCACAGATACTCGCTCACGCCAGCCGCGACACGGAACTTCGCCCCGGGGACGTGATTGGTTCTGGCACCGTTGGAACCGGTTGCATCCTCGAACTGACCCCCGAAGTGGTCGGTGGATGGCTCAAACCCGGCGACATGGTGGAACTTACCATCGAGCGACTCGGCACATTGCGTAACGCTGTCGTGGAACGACCGCATTTGTGAAACTCGCCCGATTCCTCGAAGACTCGGAATAGGCTCGTCGTCATTGTGAAACTCGCCCGATTCCTCGAAGACTCGGAATAGGCTCGTCGTCATGAACTACACCGAACAAGTTGCCACTCTGACGGAAACTGATTCCACGCTCGGGGCGCAGGTTTCCGAACTGCGAAACCTCGAAGCGATTCTGAAGTGGGCACATGGAGTGAACATCCCGTTTGCAGGGATCGACCTCGTCCAGCAGGACGAGTACAGTTACGACCTGTTCCTGCCGCTGCCCGACTCGCGGTGGCTGACGTTTGGCGTCTCGTGATTTGGGGAACTGGCGGCGGTCGCCGTCTGGGACCACAAGCCGAGCGCAGATGAACTGCTCGCCCGTCGCGTGAAACTCGGTTGGAAGCCGACGTGTTCGCTGCTCAGGGATGGGCCACGGGTTCTGGGACACGCCGCAAGTCTCGTTGGACAAGGATAACACCATGCCGCGATACCTCTCCCTCGGCAGCGTTCCGAAGAAACGCCACACTGCACATCGCGTCGAGCCAGGTTACAAGAGCGAGGGCATCTACTACGAGGAAGTCGTGAGCACCCACGGTTTCAGTCGTGCGTACTCAATTGCCTATCACCTCCGTCCGCCAACCCGAGTGCGGAAGGTCGAAGCCGCTGGAACCTGGCGTGTCGAGCGCTCCGAGCAGCCTGCATTGCGTCATCACCACCTGAAGAGTGGCGGCATTCCCGCGAAGGGCGATCCAGTCACGGGCCGTATTCCACTGTTCACGAACAACGACGTGACGATGTGGCGATGCCGTCCGAACCAACCGCAACAGGAACTCTTCCGCAACAGCCTCGCAGACGAGATCATCTTCGTTCACAAGGGTCGCGGCGAACTACTCACGCACTTCGGCATCCTGCCGTTCAAGCCATTCGATTACATCGTGATTCCTCGCTGCACGACCTACGAGATCGTGTTTGAATCGCCTTCGAACCCGCCGCCGGATCTACTCGTGATCGAATCCCCCGGGCTACTCGGTTTTCCGGAGCGTTACCTCAACCCGGATGGCCAGTTCAACCTCGGTGCTCCGTTCTGCGAACGCGACTTGCACGGCCCGGATGAACCCATCGTCATCGACAAGGAACAGGACATTCCGGTTCTCATCAAGGATGGCGAACGACTCACGCGGTACACGCTCGCAAACCACCCCTTCGATGTCATGGGGTGGGATGGCTTCGTGTATCCGTTCACATTCAACGCCGACGACTTCGAGCCAATCACGGGCACGATTCACCAACCGCCGCCGATCCACCAAACGTTCGCGTCCCCAGGGTTCGTTGTCTGCACGTTCGCGCCGCGAATGCTCGACACCCACCCCGACGCAATCAAGGTGCCTTATGCGCACAGTAACGTCGAAAGCGACGAGGTGCTGTACTATGTTCGCGGGAAATTCGGCAGTCGGCGTGGCGTTGAAGAAGCGTCGTTCACGCTCCATCCGCACGGCATCCCACACGGCCCGCACCCGGGCACCATCGTCGCCAGCAAGGACATGACCCGCACCGACGAACTCGCCGTGATGGTGGACACCTTCCGCCCGCTATTCCTGACGAAGCAGGCGATGGAACTCGACGACGCAAACTACCCCATGAGTTGGTTGGATTGATCCCCATGCAGATTGACCCGACTTCGACCGCAGTCCCCGAGGTGTATCAGTACCTCGTCGGAATCGTCACGCCGCGGCCAATCGCGTGGGTGACGACTCTCTCACCCACCGGCGTGGTGAACCTCGCGCCATTCAGCTTCTTCAACGCCTTCGGTGCGAATCCTCCGATTGTCGTCTTCTCACCGACTCTTCGCCGCGATGGCACGAAGAAGGACACCTTGCTGAACGTGGAGAAACTTGGCGAGTTCGTCATTCACACGGCAGTGGCACCGCAAGCGGAAAAGGTGAATCTCACCGCGAAAGAGATCCCGCATGACGAGAGCGAGGTAGCACTTGCAGGCCTGACGACCGTGCCGAGCTTGAAGGTGCGACCGCCGCGGCTCAAAGAAGCCCCTGTTGCGATGGAATGTGTTGTGAAGCAGATCATCTACTGTGGGACGGGGCCAATCGCAGCGAACCTCGTCATTGGCGAGGTCGTGATGCTCCACATCGCGGACGAAGTGCTTGACGGCAAGGGCGGCGTCGATCCTCGCAAACTAAAGACCGTCGCGCGACTTGGCGGTGCGTTCTGGTGCCACACATCGGACCTGTTCGAGCAAACACGCCCGTGATTTGTCAGGGGGTCGATTTGCGGAGCATGATTGGCACCACCAATCGATCCTTGCCGCGTGCAAGCCGCACGATCGGCTGCCGATATCGTGGGTCGAAAAAACAAAACTCTTCAGACTTCTGATATCCCTGGGCGTTGATGCGAAGAATCGTCCATTGTGGTGGGTAGACAACCCGGATATCCGTAAACCTCAAGCCGCTCGTGTCTCCGATGCAAGTGTTGTGGGGAATGACAACTCGGGCAACACCATCGTGATCGCTGCGTAACTGGAATTTGTCCTCCTCCCCTGGTCGCGAGTACTTCGTTTCGGAATGAATGTCGAGTGTTGCTCCTACTACCGGCTGCCCCGTTTCCGCATCCGTAATCGCGAACTCAACTGTCAATTCCGTGTTTCCGATCCACTTGATACAGAAGAGGCGATCAAATAACGCGGCCGTAATCGCTACGAGCGAAAGAACAATCAGGGCGGTTCGGACTCGCTTTCGCACGGGGGTTGCCTCCGGGTTCGGCGTTCCCATTTTACCTAGTTCCATTTACATTGCTCTGCATGATTCGACCCGTCACTGATGCCGACACCGATGCCCTGGTGGAACTCACTGCAGGCACCGGCTTCTTCAAACCGCTCGAACTCGATGCTCTTCGCGAAGTGCTCGACGATTATCACTCCACGAACCATGAACAGGGGCATCGGGCGTTCGCGTGGGAAGAGGGTGGCCGCGTTCTCGGCTACGTGTACCACGCCCCAACGCCGATGACCGACCGTTCCTGGCACCTCTACTGGATCGCGGTTGATGCCTCGCAGCAGGGCCGCGGTCTGGGCGGAAAACTGCTCGCGTTCGTGGAACAGGACATCCGCGAACTGGACGGGCGGCTCCTGATTGTGGAAACATCCACGACAGAACATTACGAACCCACTCGCAAGTTTTATCTCAAGTACGGCTACACCGCAGCAGCATCGGTTCCGGACTTCTACGCCGACGGCGACGGCATGGCAATTTTTACAAAGCACCTCTCCAAGCCGAACCCTCGCTGATTATGGCGGAGTTCGGCGATTCTCCACTTGTCCGACTGCGTATGATGCATCGCGAGGCCGTCAGAACCGGTTTAACCGGACTGACCGGCCCTCCTGCCAAGGAAGGCACGTCAAGGCGAAGAGTTCGCACCCAAGTTACGCATCCATCCCGAACGATCATTGAAACTGACAGCGTGAACGCTTCGGGCCGACGGTCGGCTCGGATGCAGCGATGGATTGTTGCCTTCTGGATAATCTCCGGTTGACTTCACTCCAAACTGCCAAAGTTCCCCAAAACGCGCCGGAACACTCGACCTTGATTAACCGCCCACTTTCGCAGGTCTTGCAAAAGTCGGGCTGCCAATCTGGTCGAAACAATTAGCGTCGGAGTCGTGCCTTGCGGAATCGGGTAAACCAGCCCGAACCCCCTGGCCCACCAGTCTAACCCAGACTGACGGGCCACATCCGCAACGAACGCTCGCGCACGCCGGTCCTGGGCTTCGCGCTGAGGTTCCCCTAACCCCCGAGCCGGCACGCGGTTCACCGCCGCGCCCGTCTCACCCCTCGCCCCGAGGATGCCCTACGGGCCAAACACGCCGCCCGCCACGGATGGCCGGCAAACGCCGGGGCGGGGCGCGGGGTCGAGCGAGATTAAACGGAGTCACTCGCGATGAAAAAGGTGTTTACCACCGGTCAGGTGGCCAAGATTTGTAAGGTTGCCCCACGCACGGTGTCGAAATGGTTCGACTCCGGTCGTCTTAAAGGCTACCGCATTCCTGGCAGCCAAGACCGCCGCATTCCGAGAGAACAACTCATCCGGTTCCTAAAGGAACACGGCATGCCGCTGGGTGAGTTGGAGGAAGAAGAATGGCACAAGGTGCTGCTCATCGGCACTGAAAAGCTGTTCAACGACCGCCTCAAGGAACTTCTCCCCGAGAACGACGATTTCAAGTTCGAGTACGCCAATAGCGGATTCGAAGCTGGAATTCTCGCTGGCAGTTTCCACCCAGATACGATCATCATGGATCTGAGTCTGGGACGTGCCGAGTCCATCCAGATCACCGCCAACCTGCGTAAGGACGAGGCTTACGCAACAACCCTGATCGTTGGGTTGGCCAGTGAGGACGAGGCTGCACCTGAGCAACTCGCACAGTACGGGTTCAACGACATCTTCAAGAAGCCGTTCGACCTCGCACTCCTCGGCGAGAAGATCAAGAGCATCGCGGACGCCAAACGCGAAGACTGAGCGATAACATCGCTCATGCTCAAGTAAGCCCACCCTCACAAGGGTGGGCTTGCTTCGTTCAGCTTCATGTGATTCTTTGGGGAGGAATGACGTACCCTGAAGCGGTCGCACGCAACCCGAGCGGTTCCGCGAGCGCCGTGAACAGCGCCCCGAGTGGCAACACCAACGCGAGGTAGAACCAGACCCGGTAGAGAACGCGAACTCCACTTCCTTCCTCTGCCTGTTTCTCGAACTGCGCGGGGGACTGAGCCCATGCCGACAGGTCGCTGGCGGAGACCGCTTTTCGTTTGTGTGGCTTCTTGACCCCCTCCTTCTCGACCGCCTCCAGCACGGGGAAACCAACGACCGCCGACCCGCCAACTGCGAACAGCGCGGCGGCACAGCAGACAATCAAGATCCACATCCTCATGTTGTTGGATGGCAGCACAAGCCCGACTACTACAGCAACGACGGCTGCCCCGAGGTACACCCACAGCACCGGAGCGGCACCCACGGCTTCGGGGCCTTCTCCACGTTCCACTTGCTTCTTCATCCAACGGATGATCGGAGCCAGTGGGCGACCGTCATCCTTGGATGCGCGATCCTCATCGGGCAACGCATACCATCCCCTTGCAATCTGCATTCCACTCTGAGAGTGCGTGGTCTTCCACGTCGGCCGAGATTGCGATTCGCCCGCGCACTGGACCTCAACCCATGGCATGAAGAACAGGATCACGCAGAAGAACATCTGCGCCGGGGTCGCGTATCGCAGGGGGCTGGCAGCGGGTGCGGTGCTCATCGTTCTACTCCCGTGCGAAAGAACACGGTATCGCGGACGGCCCGGCACGGTCGGAGCGAACCGACCGCCACATTGCCCCGTCCGTATACTGTCCCTTCGCCCTGATTGTTCGTGAATGTTCCTGGTGTGGTGTCGAGCCACCGGTTGCCTGGATACTCGCCACCAACACCGAGAACCCATCACGACATGAGTCAGAATTTTGCGACGGACGAACCTGGGAGAAATTCAATGGCCGAGTGGCAGCGGACACATACCTGCGGAGCGCTTCGTGCAGAGCACGTCGGGCAGACCGTTACCCTGAATGGCTGGGTGCTCATCACCCGAACCTACGGGAATCAGGTGTTCGTCGATCTCCGCGACCGCTACGGTCTCACCCAGGTCGTGTTCGAGTCCGATGCCGTCGATCTATTCAGGGAAGGTAAGGAATTGGGCCGCGAGTGGGTTGTCTCGATCACGGGGCTTGTACGCAATCGCGTCGCTGGGGCGGAGCGCACTGACATCGCTACTGGCACCATCGAGGTCGAAGCGAAGACGTTGCGGGTTCTGAACGCGTGCCCGCCGCTCCCCTTCTCCGTCACCGAGTTCCCGGATGAGGAACTGCCAAACGAAGACTTGCGGCTCCAGTACCGTTACCTCGACTTGCGGCGGCGGTCGATTCAGCGGGTGCTCACGCAGCGACACAAGGTCTGCAAGACCATCCGCGATTACATGGACGCCAAGAACTTCCTCGAAATCGAGACGCCGCTGCTCGGGAAGAGCACACCCGAAGGGGCACGTGACTACCTCGTGCCAAGCCGCGTGTTCAACGGCGAGTTCTTTGCGTTGCCACAGTCGCCTCAGTTGTACAAGCAACTGCTGATGATCTCCGGCTATGACCGTTACTTCCAGATTGCCCGCTGCCTCCGTGACGAGGACTTGCGAGCCGACCGGCAACCGGAGTTCACGCAACTCGACGTGGAAATGTCGTTCGTCGAGCGCGAAGACATCCTCTCCATCATGGAGGAGTTGTCGGCGGATATCTTCGACAAGTGCCTGGGCGTGAAGATCCCGACGCCGTTCCCGCGACTCTCCTACGCGGAGGCCATGTCGAAGTACGGCTCCGACAAACCCGACCTGCGGTTCGGCCTGGAAATCGTGGATATCGGCGACATCGCGAAGGAATCGGAATTCACCGTGTTCAAGGCAGCCCTCGAAGCGGGCGGCGTTGCGCGTGCCATAAACGTGAAGGGTGGCGCATCCATCCAGGATCCCAAAACGAAAGCGCCGCTGTTCAGCAACACGGCGTTGAAACCCGGCGGCGAGTTGCCGAAAGTCGCGGAGACGTACAAGGCGAAGGGGCTTGCCTGGATGAAGGCCGAGGGCGACAAGCTCACCGGTAGCATCGAGAAGTTCTTCTCCGACGATCTGAAGGCCAAGCTCAAGGAACGGCTTGGCGTTCAACCCGGCGACTTGTTGCTGTTCATCGCGGACAAGGAAAGCATCGTCTGCGATGCCCTGGGAGCGCTTCGTATCCATCTCGCGTCGAAGATGAAACTGTACCGCAACTGGTGGGACGAAAAAGCTGACCACGACGAGGCCGAGAAGAAGAAGGTGGATGCGGCCAAGAAGAAGAAGGAAACGTACACGCCCGTCGTGTTCCAACCGCGGCCTGAGCACTTCAACTTCCTGTGGGTGCTCGATTTCCCAATGTTTGGCTGGGACGAGGAAGAGAAGAAGTTCGCAGCAATGCACCACCCGTTCACAGCTCCGATGGACGAGGACTTGCAGTTCCTTGCCCAGGACGCTGATCTCGGCAAGGTGCGGGCCAAGGCGTATGACATGGTGCTCAACGGCTACGAAGTGGGTGGCGGCAGCATCCGTATCCACCGACAGGACGTGCAGAGCCGTGTGTTCCAGATCCTGGGGATGGAAGCCGAAGACGCACAGGCACGGTTCGGGTTCTTGCTCGACGCACTGAAGAGCGGCGCTCCACCGCATGGAGGCATCGCGCTTGGCCTCGACAGGTGGTGTATGATTCTTGCCGGGACGACGAACATCCGCGACGTGATCGCGTTCCCAAAGAACCAACGAGCTCGTGACTTGATGACTGGTGCTCCCGCGACTGTGGACGCCCGCCAACTCAAAGAACTTGGCGTGAAGCTAAGTTGAGAAGTATCTGAATTTCTCGCGCAAGCTCAGAACACCCCCTGCGTTCTGAAAAAGATAGGGTACCGAGGCAAGGACGGTCTCGCTCCCTATCAAGCGCACCCAACTCTTCCCCGAGTTGAAGCCCCGGAACGGTTCCGGGGCTTTTTTCTGCTACAGTCTCAGAACCGAGTTGGAAACCCTAGTCCACCTCTGACAATCAGGGTATCCTGATGTGGTAAAGTCTCCTTCGCGTTCGACCCAACGGGGAAGCGCACATGGCTTCCGCTCCCATTACCCCGGACCCTACCCCACCAGCCTCCACGGTTGTGGTAAAATCGGAATTGCACCTCCACACAGTCAACTCGCTCCCCCCCGACTCTGCCGAAGCTGCTGCAACAATTACCTCGCCCGGTGAGCCCACATTCGAGAAGCCACCATTCGCACCCAAGACGCCCACACCACCGGGGTACGAACTGCTGGCGGAACTCGGTCGCGGTGGCATGGGCGTGGTGTACAAAGCGCGCCAGCGAACACTCAACCGAACTGTGGCCTTGAAAGTTGTGCTGGCCGGTGGGCACGCTTCAGTCTCCCAGCGGGCACGCTTCCTGGCTGAAGCCGAAGCCGTTGCCTCGTTGAATCACGTTGGAATCGTTGGAGTTTACGAGTTCGGGACATGGGAAGAGCAGCCCTACATGGCACTGGAGTTCTGCCCGGGCGGGACACTGGCCGACAAACTTCGGGGAACACCTCTCTCGGCACGAGAAGCGACCGTCACTCTTGAACGACTGGCTTGCGCCGTTGTCGCAGCCCATGAGCGGGGGATCGTCCACCGCGATATCAAACCTGCCAACATCCTGATTGCAGGCGACGGCACACCAAAAATCGGTGACTTCGGCCTCGCCAAAATGACCGAAAGCGAAGGCATCACCATGACTGGGGCTGTGCTAGGCACCCCAAGTTACATGTCACCAGAACAGGCACGCGGAGATACGAAAACAGTCGGTCCAGCAGCGGATATCTACGCACTCGGTGCCCTACTCTACGAGTGTCTCACTGGCCGACCGCCATTCCGTGGCGCCAGCGCGGCCGACACAATCGTTCAATCGCTCAGCCGTGAACCAGTCGCTGTGCGTGCGCTCAACCCAGCAGTACCAGTCGATCTCGAAACCGTTTGCCTCAAGTGCCTGGAGAAAGATCCAAGCCGCCGCTACCCTTCAGCGCGTGCGTTGGCCGAAGACCTCCAAAGGTATCTTGACGGACGACCCGTAATTGCCCGACCCGTGGGGCCACTCGGTCGAGCTCGCCGCTGGATCGCACGCAATCAGGTTGTCTCGGGTTTGCTCGTCGCAATAGCTGTGGCGATCACTGCGGGAACCACAACAACGTATCTCAAATACCTTGCAGAGGCCGAACAACGAGCCAAAGCCGTTGGAGAAGCGACTGCGAAAGATGAAGCACTTGGCGAGCTACGGATCACGCTCGGTAAACTCGAATCACTCACGACAGAACAGGAGAAAACGCTCGCCCGACTCACCCTGGAGAAGGCAGCCACTGAAGACGCACTGCTCCGCGGACTGTTGCGCCCACTCCGCAACCAACAGGGGAATGCAATCCTGCTTGAAGAGACACGAGCGCTTTTCGATCTTGCGGGTCTTCCTGAGGAACGCCTTCGATTTCGATTCGTTGAGCGAGGGGTGGCCACACCTGACGGTGCAGACAAGGTAGCAGCATGGCCTCAGGAAGTTGTCGGTGCAATTGCCGGCCTCGATCCTGCTGCTGCGATCCGGTTGCGAGCTGTGGTTGCACAGGTCATCCGAGATCCCTCTACCAGCCGGAACGGCCAAACCGCTTGTGCACTCCTGGTCGGCGTACTTCCATCCGATGATTTGGAGTTGAACCGTCTCGCTGCACGCGTTCTCGCTGATCAAATGGTCACGCGGCCAGTTTCAGCACTTGGTGAATTGTCCTCGGGGCTTCAGAGCCTCATCCCACGACTTCCGCCGGGCGACTCAGCCTCGTTGGCGGGGACGGTTGTGAGTCGGATGGCCCGCGACACTGACATCCTCGTCCTCGATCACCTCGGGAAGGCATTGATCCCTCTGAGCAAGCAGATGACTTCCGGTGAAGTCGAAACCGTTGTGCGGATTCTCGTGGATCGGCTCAGCACTGAGAAATCACCTGGACTCTTCACCCCGATTTCTACCACTGTCGCAAGCCTCTCTCACAGGTTGAGCCCTTCCGATGCGGAAAGCCTAGCCATTTCTCTCGCCAAGAACCTGACGGCACGTATCCCAACCGAGAAGGACTCCAGCGCGATCTCGGGATGTTCAAAAGCCCTCACGGCGTTAACCAACCGACTGACTCTAACTGCGGAGCAGGGTGTAGTTGCACCCGCAGTGAGGGCATTATCATCTCGTTGCTTGAACGAAAAAGAGCCAAGTTCGATGGGGAATTTGTCGAGTGCACTGGCTGATCTGGCAGCCCGAGCAAACGCAGTGGATCGCACACTAGCCGTGAAGGCTCTCGCGGGTCGCGCCGAGATCGAGAAGGAACCCGTCACCTTGTCAAATGTTGCCAACTCGCTGACTTCGCTTGTGGAACGCCTTCCAAGCACGGAGGTTGTCACGCTCTTAAAACCGCTATTCGCACGCCTGACCACGGAAACCGACGGTACTTCGAGAACTTACCTGGCCACTGCTCTTGGGGAGATGATGGCACGCCTACCGGCGGACGAGGCCGGGACTCTCACTCGTCAGACACTCCTCACCCTCACAGACCGTATCGTCACTGGGAAAGATTCACAAGGACTCGCCGAGTTTAGCTCGGCATTCACGCCCCTGGCACGTTTTCCCGGCCCCACTGACGCCACAACCATCGCGAAGCGACTCGTGGATCGGATGACGACTGAGAAGGATGCCAGCTCGCTGGATTACCTCGCCACCAGTCTATCGGCACTCGGTAAACAACTCACCCCAGACCAAGCCCAACTACTTGCCAGAGTTCTGAGCGCGCGGATCGTGAACGAAAAGGATGTTGCCGCGAGAAAGCCCATTGTGGAAGGATTTGCTTACCTCACGGGCCGACTGACACCATCCGAGTCAGCCCCACTCGCATCACTCGCCGCGTCGGCAGTTGTTGAGCAGATGCTCAACGAGAAAGATGTGGACAATCTCAAAATCTTGGCGGCAACACTGACGACCATCGCGCCTGTGATCGCAGCTCAAGATGCAAGCACACTTGGGAAAATCCTGGCGGCACGACTGACAATGGAACAGGATGTCGCCATTTGTTCCGCGTTTGCACTAGCCCTCGCTGCGGTTACCGAACAACTATCTCCAAGCGAAACCGCTACCGTAATTGCGGCTCCGACGCGACAAATGGCAACCAAACTGGCCTCGGCAAAAGAGTTCATCTCGGTGAACTCAGCCGTCTCCGCAATCAACCAGCTCGCCCCACGGTTAGATGCCGCTGACGCTGCAACAGTCGTCAAGATCGTCGTCGATCGGTTGATCGTCGAACGAGAGCACGCCTGGCATTACCTTGCTGACGGCCTTTGGGATACAGCCGCACGACTCTCGCCGTCCGATGCAGCAGTGACCGCAACTGCTTTGATGAATCGATTCGCTACAGAAAAGGATGTCGTCATCCTGAAGTCGCTATGCCACTTTCTCTCGATGCTCGCAGAACGGCTCGACGCCGAAGATGCCGCCTGGGTCGCACGTGGCGTTGCGTTGCGGATGGTCGAGGAGAAAGACCCGATGCTTCTCCTCCAATTCGCGGAGGTGTTCTCAAGACACACACACCGGCTTTCAAATGAAGATTTGCTCGCGTTCTTGAAGTCACACGCTGCCTTCCCGCACGTCCGAGTCCCCATCCTCTCGGAATTTGGTCGTCGTTCCGGCCACACTCAGGCTGCGAATGCCGTCGCGGGACCAATCGCCCCTGCGGCGCTCAGAACTCCACCCTTCCCAAGTGTGTGGGAGTTTCTCAAGTGGGCGGAACGAGCCCACCCTGAGCTAGAACTGACGACAGCCCCACGAGGTTCTGGCAAGTAGAACTGGGTATCCGTGGCAGGGTGTGCTTTTGGGTGGGACCAATTGCCATTACCAAGGCATCTGGTCCCACCCAAAATAAGTTCATCAAGATCAGCCGAGACTTCACTTTTCCGGATCGGGTTTAGCGCCGCCGTCGGCTTTCGGGAACGTGTGAAATACTTTCGGCCAGTAGGTGAAGAAGTCGAAGTTCGGGTCGTTCTCGTGATCGTGGCACTTCCCGCACATCGAAGACACCGCGTTGATGATCCGCGATTCCTGGGGTTTGAGGGGCACCTTCCCGCGTTCGATCGAGGGTAGTGCCCCGATCTTCTTGATTAACTCCAACTCCGGAAGACGTTCTCCAGCCTTCTGAGCCCAGGGAATCTGGAGTGCTTGTAAGCCCGCGTTGTCCTTGTTCGTCATGTGGCCGCTGCCAGGTCCGTGGCAGCTTTCGCAGCCAACGTGGGCAAGGTGAGGCGTCGCCTTCTGGTCCTCATAGCCAGTCTTGTAGTGCAGCCCGACAACGTGGCACTGAACGCACTCACCATCGAAATTACGTTGTGATGGCCGCTTGGCGATCTTCTCCAACGCATCGAGTGCATGGCTGTGTGGGGTACCCTTCCACTTCGCGAATTGTGGTGCGTGGCAGTTCTGACACTTGTCGGAGCCAACGTAGCTGAGGTTCAGCTTGGGTTCCTGGATCTGAGCGGGGTGTGGACCCTTCGGCATCCGTGTGAGGAATTTCCGATCTCGTACGTTCTCGGAGTAAGTTTCAAGCAGAGGCAGCACCGCATTCGCTTTACTTGCCGCCTCCTCGCTTCCGGGCGTGATGAAGTACTCGGTCAACGGAACAAGCTGATATTTCAGGTCGAACCCGCCACCTGCCTTCTTGAATGCACCGACAACGCCGACGTACCGCCCCTTGTGCCCAACCTGAATGATGAGGGTTTTCCCGTTGTTGGCCTGCGTCGGGAACTGGGGAGGTTCGGGGTCGTCGGCCTGACAGAGAATGATCTGAAACTGCGGCCATGCTGCGGCTAGAAGCGCTGCTTCAGTCGATGTGCCCTGGTAGAGCAGGACGTTGAGAAGTGGTTTTGGTGCGTTGGCTTCAAGAGCAGCAATCGCACCCTTGAGCACAAGACCGTTATCGGCGAAGGTGAAACTTGGGTCGAGCTTCTTCACTTCCTCGGCAAGCGTCTTCCCGATAATCCCAACGACGCCGACAGGTATCCCACCGACAACCGCGACTTCGGCGACACCGATCATGGGTCGGGTCGCACCAGGGGGCTTCGGAAAACGGTCTTCACGTGGTTGTGGTTGACCGTTTGTCATGCCCAGAAGATTCCCCGCAAGAAGATAAGGGGGCTGCTCCTTCTGGAGGACATACTCACCAAGCACCTTGTCGAGTTCTGCAGTGAAGTCGCTTTTCCCTACCCCGACGGCGACGTAGTTCATGTCGCGGAGGGCGTTCATGGTGAGTCGATACTTGAGCTTCGCCTGATCGTCGATCGCAGATTTCTGCGGGTAAAGATCCCCAAGGTCGAACCCTACAAACGACCAACCTTTCGCTTTAAGCGAGTTGAGGAAGACGGCTCGGCGTTCGAGTCCACCCATCTGTGGCCGACTGCACCCGCACGGCTGAAGGAAGCCGAATGTCTGCCCGCTGAGGATGAGTGTGGCATCAGGTTTCTGGCCCTTGGGCCAGTCAGCGAAAAGGGGCCGGCCGTCGATGGTCGGCTCTTTCTCGGGCTTATCATCCGCTTTGCTATCAGGCGTGTTCAGAGTGGTTGGGTTTCGGCTCCAACCGCAGGTTCCGAGTGTGGCCAACCCGAGAACGATCCCACCGAGAGCGGCGACTCCGAGCACCCGCAGCACAGTTCCTCGCCCAGGCGGCGTGGCGTTCGCTTCGGTCATGGCGTTCCTCCTCAGGGTTCCGTGGCTCACCTACTCCGATTCGGCACAACGGGGGGAGGTTGTGAAGTGCTCGCATTACCCGAGTCGGAGAAAAGGCGTAACACGGGCAAGCTGCGCCGGTGGTACGGGTGACGCAGTGTAACGGGAGCTTTATCTGGTTCCGTTCCCCTTGATCGGGATTCGGATTCTTTGGGGATTTGGCCCCTTTAACTCCAGAACGACAAACCCACTCCAGACACCAGCCTTTGCTCGAGGTGGCACCGTGACCTTCAGCTTGTAGTGCCCACGATCCGGGTCAGCAGGCTGTTTCTCGAGATCGACTTTGACATTCTCGGGTGTTGTTGGGTCATTGCTAACGTACACAAGTTCCTGGTCGGGTCGATCTGTCACGACGTTAAACGTCTGTCCTACGGCTCCATCCTCAAACTTGTAGCGTACGTCAATCTCTTTTAGATTACCATCAAGCCAGACACCACCACGAACGATCCCCTTAACTCGGACGGTCTTTCGCGTGTCACCTGTGGAGATATGAACGTCACGTTCGAGCGGACCAAGATCAACCCTTTTCTCTCCCACGGTTGGTGCAACAGTGATTGTGAGTCGATAAGCGGCCTCGACTCTCACTGCCCTTTGAATCTGGTTGGGGATTTGCATTAAGTCAGCTTCGGGCAAGCGCACGGCGGGACTAACCGAGACGAACGGTCCAGGTTCGCCAACTGCACCTCCAGGTAGCTGGATATCAGTCTTCGGAACTTGAAGGTCTCCTGGTCCGTTTCCGTTCGGTCCCCGTGTCGCTGAGTAGACGATCACCTCGTACTGGTTTGCGGGCGACGTCTCCTGAAGTTCTCCGACATCGACAAAACTGCGAGATAGGTCGAATGGCTCAGCACCTTCAAAGCTGATGGCGAAGTTTGCCGTCCCAATTTGTGGTGTGCCATCGACCTGAAGATTGAACTCGGAGGAGAGTGTTTTTGGTCCGACCGCACCAACCGAGAAGCGAAGTTCGAGAATCCCCCACTGTGGAGACCATCCGTCAGTGTTGCCTCCGGCGGGAACCTTGTACTCAGCTTTTGGGTTGTCACGGAACGTGTAAGACTGCCAGGCGAGACGATCCTCGGCGAGGTTCGCACCTGGGCCGGCCATCCCGAGTGGCATTCCACTAAACAGTCCGCCCGGAAGAGTGGATAACGCAGTCATCTGGAGCAATTGACGAGCAACTTCAGGTGGAATTGCAGCAACCCGGCCACCACTGCAGGCACCACAACTCACACCCTTGAGTTGCATCGTGACAGATTTGTCGTTGCGGTTTTCGAACCAGAATGCGGCCGCGTTTGGAGTGCCCGCGGCATTCGCCTGCACCTCGTAGAAACCAGGGAACGTCCGGTCCTGTGGGCTACCGAATGGGTTCCATTGCCGGGCGCTCGTGAAGAACCGCAGGGGCGGCTCCTTAGCTGTGGTCGTACCCGGGCGGGTGGAGTCGTCTTCTGGCGGGGTATACTGTGAGAAATACGTGATTCCGAAGATCACCGCCATGAGTACGGCAATTGGAATCGCGATCTTGATTGTCTGTTTCATACCCGCGGCTCCGGAAACCTGGGTGGCGCTGAGTAATACGTCCCAAATCCCATGACGGTTCGATCTGCCGCGACCGTACGAGTCGCGGCAGAAGAACTGCGATCACTTCTTCCCGAGCGGTTTGCCGTCCTTGTCGATCGGACCGACCACAACAATTGTCAATGTCTTGGGATCAAGGTACTTCTTCGCGACAGCCTGAACGTCCTCGGGGGTCACGGCGCTCACTTCTTTCTTGTACTTCTCCAGAAAGTCGGATCCCAGGTTGTACTTCTCAGCAGCCAGGAGTTGCCCCGCTACCGATGACATCGTTGTGAAGCGGAAAGGCAAACTGCCAAGGAGGTATTTCTTCGCGTCATCGACCTCCTGTTTCGTGGGAGCCTCATCGCGGATGCGGTTAACCTCACGGAGGAACCCGTGCCGAACATCGAGGAACTTATCGGGGAAGGTGCCGATGTAGCCCGTAAAGGTACCGGGTTGTGTACCCGCGGCGCTGGCGATCGTCGCCCGCACGGTGTAGGCCAACCCTTGTCTGTCACGAAGGGTTGACGAAAGCCGATCCGTGAACCCTGGGCCGGTGCCGAGGACATTGTCCATCACGAGTAACTTGTAGTAGTCCGGGTTATCGCGAGTGATCCCGAGTTGACCGATAAACACGTGGACCTGTGCTGCTGTCGGATCGCTAATGATTTTCTCCACACCAGTGGTCGCCTTCGGCGGGGCTTCCACCACGGGCTTACCTGCGTCAGACTTCTTCCAGTCTTTCGTCAACGCCTCGATGTTCTTCAACATCTCACCAGCCTTGAAATCACCCACGAGAACGACCGTCGTGAAGTTCGGCGCGAACGCCAGCTTGTGAAATGCTTTGCAATCTTCGGGTGTCAATTTCTCGACCGTCGCACGGGTACCGCTCCCTGGACGTCCGAACGGGTGTTTCCCATAGACGATTGCATGGAAGGTATCCGAGGCACGGCTCTGTGGCTGTGTGGCTGCATCGTCGATTCCAGCGAGTTGTTGCTCCTTTTGTTGCGCGAACGCCTCCGCGGGGAAGCTTGGGCGTTGCAGACATTCGAATAGCAACCCGAGGGCGAGATCGGCGTCGGGTGTGAGAACCTTGAAAGACCCGCCAGACCCGCTCAGGGAGAGGCTGCCACCTGTGTCCTCAATCAGCGATGAGATCTGCTTGCCCGTGTGCTTATCGGTGCCTTCTTCGAGCAAACTCCCGACGAGCGCAGCAACCCCATTCTTATCGGCCGGTTCACGCAAACCGACATCGTTGACATCGACCGCTCCAACGACAACCGGCAGTTTGTGATCCTCGAGCAGAATCACAGTCAACCCGTTCGGCAGAACGGTCCGCTTTGCATCAGCGAGGGAGAATTCACCGGCACCCGCTGCGTCTGCCCGACGACTCTGTCGAGCGGGGGTTGTCGCCCCCTTTATGCCAACAGAGGTTGTGCTGCACTCTCCAGCCTTCTTGTCTTCTTTCGCTTCTTTGGGGATGCTCCACACGACACACGCTTGCTTGCGGTTCAGGTATTCCTTCGCGACTCGTTGAACGTCGGCCTTGGTGACCGCGACGATCCGCTCAAGGTAATCGGCGAAGAACTTCGCAACGTCTTCACCGCCGGGATAGGTACTCGTGCGTGAGATCGCGTCGGCGAGACTGTGAATGCTCTCGCGAGAGAACACGAATCGTGCGAGCAACTTCTTGCGGGCGCGGTTCAGTTCTTCGTCTGAAATCGGCTCGGTTGCCAGTTTCTCCAGTTCCGCGAACACCATTTCCTCAGCCTTCTTATGATCCTTGCCCTTGAGCAAATCCAGTGTCACCGCAAACCAGCCTGGATAACGTCCCGCGTAATTGCCCGCATCGACTGACGATGCGATTCGGTCGTCCTCTACGAGTTTGCGGTACAACCGCGATGTTTTGCCATCAGCCAGCACGTACTGAATCACGTCGAGAATTGGGTCTTCTGGGGTACCCACTGCGACGGTGTTGAATCCCATCACCAGGCGGGGTTGATCGAACTTCGATTCGAACTCCTTCCGGATGGGACCAGCGCGATCCTTGTAGTACGTCGCGACCTTCCGCTTCGGCAGTTCGCCTTTGGGGATGGGGTCGAACAATTTCTTGATCTTCGCCAACGTTTCATCGGCGTTGAATCCGCCCGCGATGACAAGCGCGGCGTTGTTGGGGTGGTACCACTTGTCGTAATGTCGCTTGATGATTTCCGCGGTAGCCCCTTGAACATGTTCTCGCTGACCAATCACAGGGTGCGAATAAGGCGATTCCTTCGGCCACAACATCGGAAGAATGGCCTTGTATTCCAGGTCGCCAGGGCTGTCCTCGTTGCCATTCAACTCGGAGATGACCGCGCCCTTCTCTTGCTGGAACTCGTGCTTCGCATCGATGCGAATGTTGCGCATCCGGTCAGCCTCGATGTCCAGGGCGGATTGCCAGCGGTCCGACGCGAAGTCGAAGTGGTAGACCGTCATGTCCTCGCTGGTGTAGGCGTTGTTCCGCCCGCCATTTCGCTGCGTAGCTCGGTCGATGTCGCCGGGCATGAGTTTCTCGGTTCCCTTGAACATCAGGTGTTCGAGGTAGTGCGACAGACCCGTTTGATCTTTCTCTTCGTCCGCGCTACCAACCTTGTACGCGACCATGACCGACACGGTCGGCGATCCCTTCACAGGTAGCAGGTAGACGCGCAAGCCGTTGTCGAGCGTGACAGTTTTGAGATCCTTGAAGACCGCCTGAGCGGTCTTCACCAATTCGGCGTTGGATTGGGGATCCGCAGCACGGACGATTGTGGGCGACATCATCAGTGCAAGTGCGATGGCAAGCCGAGACATGGATGATCCTTTCCTTCCTGGCACAGGAGTCTCCACTTAGTGTATCGCGCCAGTCGTTCCTGCGAGAGTGCTGCGTTCGGGAGAATCGTTCAAGTCATGAGGGTTGGCGAACCGATGAGCCCTTTGATTGACGATTCGCGCCCGCACGTCCCGACCCTCGGTTGCGAGTACCGCCGTGGCCACAGCTCTCGAAGCACTGACCACGCACCAACTGGCAGACAAGGCTCCATTCGAGTTGTCGCGTCGCGACTACGTTCGACAACTCCGCCGGATGACGACGTGGTTAATCGCTCTCGGCCTTTGCGCAAGGCTGTTTCGCTACCTGCTCAGTGGCTCGATCTGGAACGACGAAGCAGCAGTCGCTCTGAATATCATCCGTCGAGACTTTGAAGGTCTCACGCACGCGCTCGACGAGATGCAAGTCGCGCCGATCTTTTTTCTCTGGGCTGAACGAGCAGTGCTGCTTGTACTGGGGAGTTCAGAACACGCGATGCGATTTGTCCCATGCTTGTTTGGGCTTGGCGGGTTGATCGTGTTCTGGGACTTCGCACGACGTGTCGTTCCACCACCCGCCGCTGCGTTCGCGATTGGGATCATGGCAGTTGCTCGCTGGCCTGTCATGATGTCGAGCACCATCAAGCCTTACACGGCGGACATGTTCTGCTCAACACTCCTGATGGCACTAGCAGTAAGGTGGCGACAGCAACCTGATCGCCTCTGGCCACTTGTCGCGTTGGCTGCGGTTGTCCCCTTTACGCTGGGGATGTCTTACCCGACTGTATTCGTCGCCGGCTCTGTAAGTGTGTACCTTCTCCCCGCAGTCTGGCGATGCCCTGACCGGCGAGTCACCGCGCTTTTCGCTGGTTACAACGTGATGATGCTGGCGGCGTTCGCTGTCGTGTTTTCGCTCGTGCTCCGTCAGGGAGCAGATCCACAGGCCGCAGCACTCAAGGAGTTCATGCGAACCTACTGGAAACACGGGTTCCCGCCGGGTGGAGTTCCTGACTTCATTTGGTGGTCAGTGAAGATCCACACTGGGCGATTGATGTCGTATCCCTGGGGCGACGGCAACGGCGGAAGCACCCTCACGTGCCTGCTCTTCTTGACCGGAGTGTGGTCCTGCGTGCGTTCGGACAACCGCTACATACTGCTGCTGTGCCTGACGCCGTTCGCACTGAATTTCGTGGCGGCAGCCCTGGGGCAATACCCCTACGGTGCCTGTACTCGACTCTCAATGCACCTTGCACCTTCGATTTGCCTGCTGATTGGCTGTGGTATCTCCCGAATCCTCGAAACGGTTTCTTCGCTCGAACGACGCCTCCGCTGGACGCGAGGAGTCTTCGTCGTATTGGGATTATTCGGCATTGCAGAAATGGTTGCAGACGCTGTCAAACCACACCGCGAGTTCTACGGACGTTGGATGCAGCGCATGACGCTCGATCTTGAGCGGCAACTTGAACCAGGTGACGAGATCGCGTTCCGTTGTCCCATTCCGAAACAGCGAGAGACACTGGATTGGTACATGGCTCGCTTCGGTGAGCGTGTTTCCTGGCACGGTCCGACCGTGACACACCCAGACACGCTGCGCGTATGGTTGATCGTCATCACTGTACAAGAACCTGCGGAACAGATTGAGACTAAGTTCAGGTCCACCCTGGGCCAGGAATGGGTGAGCGTCTCCAGAACGGAACACCAGATTCAGGCGAATGAGGCTGAACGCTGGACAATTAAATGTGTCGTCCACTGTCTTGCTCGTCGCTCGCAATAACGCCTCCTTGTCTCACCTGGGAGGAAGACTTGGCTGGCGAATGTCAGTTATCGAAGCTTTGGGGTTGAGTCATTTCACAACTCGCACCAGTGTGACGACTCCGAGTCGATGACCCGTCCTATTGGCACTTGATGGCCGTTCGCCAAGATAACTCACCGGTCCGAACGGGTCGGGGCGCAAACCATAATCTCTCGCAAGCATCATTGTCGTCAGGTCGGGGATGTCGTCACTTTTCGAGGCATCCCAGACCAGGACGACTGATCCACGTAAGGCAGGGCGTGCAGAAGAAGGTGTGCTCAGGACGGCAACGACAGAATCTGGGCACGCGAACCGGAGGTTTCCCGCGTCACGAAACGCATCGCAAACAATGCTATCGGGCCGCTCGGCGAAAGCGATTGAAACTTCAGCGGCCAACTGATCTCGTTCTCTGAGGTGCCGACCTTGCGCGAGCAAATCCGTGCCAAGGAGCACACCTGCCGCAAGTGTCACGCCAACGACTGTTCCCACAACGGCACACCACAGGCTGATAAGCCGCAATCTGGGGACAGGAACGAAATCAAGACGTGTGATGAGATACGTTGGCAGAAGAACAGCGAGTGGTGTGAACCAGTGTGCCTTGAGCCGGTTTCCGCCGGCGAGAACCACCACAACAATAGCCGCCACCGACGCGAGCAACAACGCCCTGCCGAGGAGACGCGATTCCGAAGTGAGGTTCGCTTTCCGACTGTAAACTCCGGGTGCAATGATTGCGAACACAAGGAGCGTGAACCCACACGACATCGCGACAACGTCACCCGCCGAAGTGAGCAGCATGCCGAAAGTGCGACCAGGGCGATGGGTGATTGAGTGCGTGATACTTTCTGCAAGTTCCGCCTGACTCGTCAGTACCCAAATCACATGCGGCAGTACGACTACGGTCGTCATCGCTGAAGCGATGACCCCTCGCGAAGACAACACCCAGCGGCGATACTGCGGAATGGTTAGCGAGGCGGCGAACAAGCCAGCCACAAACGGGATGAAGGTGTACTTGCTCAACACCCCGAGACCCGCGAAGACGCCCGCAGCCACGGCCCATCGGACGTTATCACTTCGAACTGCCCGGATCAGTGCGGCGACAGTCAATGCTGCGAACGCACAAGCTGCGGGGGTGTTCGTCTTATCGAACACGAAATCCCAACTGACAGCAGGCACAAACAACGCTGCTGCCGCAGCAAGTGCCGTTTTGCCAGGGGTGGCAGTTACAGCCCGACCGCATGTGTAGAGTCCGGCGTACATCAGCCCGAGAATGGCGAACCGTACTGCGATCACGGTTGCGGCCGTCGGACCGAAGAGAGCCGTGGCTACCCAGACGACCCAGACGACCAGAGGCGGCTGTGAACCGTACCCCAGCGAAAGCACTTGCGAGAGGGCGAGTTGCTCCGACTCGTCGATCATCAGGCTTCTTGCGGCAAGCGTGCGAATCCCACCAATAAGTAGGAGGTAGAGAGCGACCGCGACCGGGAACCAACACTCTTGTAGCGTTTGAATTGCGGGGAATGGGCGAACGAGCGAACGGGCGAGTTCTCGGGACAACCGCATGTGGAATCCCTCGGCTGTGCCGATAACTCCTTCTGTATCGGTTGTTCCGGTCAGGGAATTTACGTCATCTGAATGTCAAGCAGTTGGCGTCAGGGAATTTGGTTCCACGCGAGATGCACACCCTTCCCCGGAACCGTTCTGGAAACATTGACTTGTCCGGAAGAAAGTTCATCAGAACAATTTCGGACGCCGCAAAAACTCGGTAAGGGATTCATGAGACGTAAGATGCGCAACACGGCGGCATTACGGTGAGGCTGTTCATTTCCGAGTCTGTGTCAGAATCATGCGAGGCCTGAACGAAGCGCGAGGTGTTGTACGATCGCGGACACACGAATGAAGTCGAGCGTGACCCGAACCTTATCGGTGTCACGCTCTGTTGTTCCTGCACAACTTCAAACGATACTCACTTCGCGATTGCCTCGGCTTCGATTGGCAATGTTGCCGAGCCACCATCGAGGTCGGTACGGATTCGAAGTTGCGGGCTCGCGACACCCGCTTGCTTCGGGTCGAACTTCACTGTCAGGAAGTGAACCTGAAGCGGAGCGGGCGTGGATGGGAGTTCCACCGTCACGCCATCCCCTGCACCATCGACACCCAAAATCTTGAACGGCTTCGCAGCCCGCACAAGCACTCGCTGGGTCACCGACTGACCCACCGGAACACCGTCGAACCGGACCTTGTTCGGAGCCAGTTCGATCGGTGCCGCAATCGTCCCCGAGACCGCGATCTGCACAACGGGGTGAGTCGGGTCGCTCGTCTTGATGCCGACCTGTTCCGAGATCGCTCCTGGAGGGGCGTTAGGCTTCAGTGTCACTTCCACCGAGTATTCCGCTCCACCACGAAGCACACCACCGCGACTGACCTCGGCAAATCGCACCTCGAACGGACCCTGTGTGGGAACGACTTCCGTGAGTTTCCAGTCACGGGTTCGCCCAGAGTACTTCACGGTCACGGCCTGACTCGACCGGCTTCCCTGTGGCACGGTCCCGAATGCAACCGCTCCGGGTGTGAGCGTCACATCCGTGCGGCTGGTGGCCTGCACGCGAATGACCGCTGTCGAGACGTACTTCGGGCCAAAGGTGACGTAGAACGTCTGCGTGTTCAGCCCGACGAACTTTCCCGCGTTCATCGTGACCGTGAACTCCGCCGTTTCGTTCGGCTGGAGAGTCTTGGTCAGTGGGATGTAGTCGAGACAGGTACAACTCTTCCGCACATCGGTGATCTGCATCGGCACGTCGTAGATGTTCGTGATGATGAACTTCTGGACGCAAAGGGTGCCGTGCGGAACTTCGCCGAAGTTATGGGTAATCGCCAGCGGCGCGGGTTGCTCCCGGTTCGTGGCGATGTCTGGCAGAAAGAACTTGTTTGCCCACGGGGGTGCGGCTTGTGCGGGTTGTACCGCGGCTGCCCCTGGGGCGGTTGGTGCCGAATCTGCGGGGGGACGTGCGGCTGCCCCAACTGAGAGACTCAACCCACCTGCCGCTGCCAACCAGAACGACCGTCGCATCCGTTGCCTCCTGCGGGGTCCAATGTCGGGGCCGTCGGGCCCTCGTGTCTGTGCGACACATGATAGATCGGCTGACAAGCCCGCGCTGGTTGGTGAACAACGAAGCCCGCCGGTAACAACGGGCGGGCTTCGGCCGCGCATCACACATTGCCAGTCAGGCCGGCATTGCCATCGTCGCCCGCAATGCCGTTACTTCCCCCACCGCGACTTGATGAAGGCGATCCCCTTGGTGTAGACCTCTTCGGGGCTAGGGAACAAATCGCGCCACACTTTCGTCGCGGCTGCAAGGTCGGGGAGCGCTCGCCCGAACGCTTCGATGGTCACCCAACCGTCATAACCGATTTCCTTGAAGGTTTTGAACGCGGCGTCCCAGTGAACTTGCCCGGTGCCAGGTGTGCCGCGGTCGTTCTCGCTGATGTGGACGTGTCCGATCACGGGAGCGACCGTGCGAATCGCGCTGGCCTGATCCTTCTCTTCGATGTGCGCGTGGAACGTGTCGTACATCGTGCGGAAGCTCGGGTGATTCACCATCTTCACCAGTTCGACCGCCCCCGCCGCTGTCGTGAGCAGGTAGCACTCGAACCGGTTGAGGTACTCGATGGCGAGCGTCAACTTCGCTTGTTTGGCGAACTCCGCGGCCTGACGCAGCACGTCAGCCGAACGCTTCTTCTCGTCTTCGGTGGGGCCAGCGCCGGTGAACTCACCGATGGCCGAGTGGTAAGGCCCGCACAGTGTCTCGGAGCCGAGCACGTGGTTGATCTCGATTACGTTCTTGAGCCACTCCACAGCCTTCTGCCGCACGGCTGCATCCGGGCTAACCGCGTTGGTTTCCTTGGTCAGAATCGTGACCGCGGTACACTTCAAGCCTTGCTTGTCGAGTTCCGCACGGATCGGTTTGTAATCGGCCGGTGTGCCGCCGAAGATCGGTAGCTCGACACCGTCGAACCCCGCGGCCTTCAGTTTGCCGAGCAGTGGGAAGTGTTCCGCTGTGACCCCGCCGGTCCACAGCAGCAGATTCATTCCAATCTTCATGGAGAGTCCCCTTTGGCAACATGGCGGGTGTGAGGCCGCCGGTGAGTCCGACCGTGGCGGCATTGTCCGGCAGTCGAAGCAAGACGGCAACGGGGAGAAAGAAAATCCCTTCTCCTCAAACGCACGCAAACACAGCCTCGTCTGAATAGTATCGCCTATCCACGTTGTCAGGAGAGTTCATGTTTCGACTCGCTTTCGCAATCACCGCTGTCGCCCTGCACCTCGTTCCCGTCGTTGCCGAGGACAAGAAACCGACCGTGAACCTTGGCGGTTCCATCGAGGACGAGAAGCTTCAAAAGGAAGCCCCCGCGAACGGCGTCATCGTCTCCGAAAAGGGTTGGGAAGCCTTGGTGAAGGCATGGGGGATCAAAGACGCTCCGAAGGTCGACTTCACGAAAGAGTTGTTGGTTGTCGGCACCTGGAACGGCAGCATCTTCCAGATCCGTACTATGGTGCAGGACGGCGACCTGACGATCGACGGACCCGGATCGGCGGATAAGCGTCCCGGTTTCCGCTGGAAGGTCGTTTCGATTAGCCGCGAAGGGATCAAGACGATCCAGAGCAAGGAACTGCCGAAGGAGTGACCCCGATTCGCGACGAAGCACTGGCACACGGATGAATGAGGATCAGACGTGTTTGGATTAACCACGAAGGCACAAAAGACACAAAGAAGCGAGCATAGTTGTGCTCAAGTCCTTGATTCTCTCGATACTGTCTTCACTGTGTCCTTTGTGCCTTCGTGGTTAATCCAAACTCGTCTGAATCACTTGATGGCGCTGCGTTTCATCAGGTCCAGTAGCTTCCCGGCACACGCGGCGGCAAACGCTGGGTCGTTGATGTGCAGATCGAGTTCGATCACTTCCACATCCGGAGCCATCCAGTTTCTCACGCTCTGGAACAGTGCCGCGTCCGCCTCGGGCCACCAGAACGACTCGCCCCCCGCATCAATCGCCGACACGCCCCGCAACGGCAGCATCACGGCTGTTGGCCCCGATGCCGCACTGGCCTTATTCGCGATCTCTTGACCCAGCCGATCCATCTCTTCGGGGGTTGTCCGCATCAGCGTCACGGTCGAGTTGTGTTCGTGAAAGCGACGATCCTTGCACTTCGAAGGCACGGTTTCGCGTGGGCCGAAGTTCACCATATCGAGCGCTCCGACCGAGATGATTTGCGGCACCCCTTTGAGGCTCGCGGCCGTGAGGCGGTCGCGCCCTGCCGAGAGAATGCCGCCAACGAGTTCGTCCGCGAGTTCGGTTGTCGTGATGTCCAGAACACCTGCGATCAGGCCGTCGCGAATCAATCCTTCCATCGTGCGACCGCCGGTGCCCGTGGCGTGGAATACGAGGACTTCGTACCCCGCCGTTTCCAGTTGGCTTCGTGCAGCCTCGACGCAGGGAGTCGTGACGCCGAACATCGTGGCAGCAATCACCGGCTTATCGCTTCCAGGAACTGGCGACTTCGGCTCCGCACCTGCTCGAACCATTCCTGCCATCGCTGCGACAGCATTATCGAGAACCACACGGCTAATGCGGTTCAGACCCGCGATGTCCACCACGGAGTACATCATCATCACGTCGCGAGTACCGACGTAATGCTGAACCTGCCCTGACGCAAGCGTGCTGACCATGAGCTTCGGCACACCCACGGGAACCGCCCGCATCGCGGCCGTGCCGATGGTGGTGCCAGCCGATCCGCCCAGCGACATCACTCCGGAAATCTTCCCAGCTCGATGGAGTTCAGCCGCGAGTTTGGTGGCGCCCTCCGCAGCGAGCGAAACCGCCTTCCCACGATCCCCTGCTGCTTTCACGAGGGCGTAATTCGCCCCACTCGCTGCGAACACTCGCTCACGTGGAATATCAGGCACAAAGGCCGGTGGGGCGAGCACACCGACATCCATGACCGTCACCGGAACACCCGCGGCGAGGAGTTGATCGCGGACGTATGCAAACTCGGTCCCCTTGGTGTCGAGGGTTCCGATGAGTAACACAGACATGAAGCACTCCCGTCTTGCCCGCTTCTGAAATGACGCAGCGGGAAATGCGCGTTATGTTACTGGCAATTCCGTCCGTGTCGCTCGGGGAGACATCCATCATGCATCCCGTACTCCAACGGATCGCGATCAACGGCATCCTCACGGCTCTGTTTCTGGGCGTGATTGGAGTCATGATCAGCAACATCGCCGTCACGTTCGTGCCCCAGTCTGCAGACATCAGTTCAGGCAGTGATGGCGGGGTGAACCCGGATCAGGAACTCATTTCTCAGATCAAGACACGCACGCCCATCATGCTGGCGATCTGGGGATTTGGCTTCGTTGCCGTCGGGGAAGTCGTGTTGCATTTGTGGAGAGGGCGCAAACCTGCGAAGCCTGCAGAACCAACTCCAGAGGAACGCACCAAGACCGAGATGATGCTTCAAGAACTTCTGGCCAAGGCCGAGGCGGATGAGAAAGCGAAGCCGGCTACTGGTAACCAACCCGCAGGTGGGCATCGCGCTGCGGGTGGTGAAAGTCGGGAAATGCTGGAGCTACCCAAGCCTGAAGCAGCGCCCACGCCACCAGCAGAACCGAAGGCACCCTGATCGGATTGCTCCCGGTTCCACCCCGCAACTCACCCTGGTTTCCAATGTTCACCCGCAGTGATATTCTCGCCCGGTTCCGTGCCCAGGTCGCCGCTGGCAAGCCAATCGTTGGTGGCGGCGCGGGGACAGGCATCTCCGCCAAGTGCGCTGAAATGGGCGGCATTGACCTCATCATCATCTACAACTCGGGCCGCTTTCGCATGGCTGGGCGGGGCTCACTCGCCGGCCTGATGCCCTACGGCGACGCGAATCAGATCGTCATGGACATGGCTCGCGAGGTGCTGCCCGTCGTCGAGAAGACACCCGTGCTCGCGGGGGTCTGCGGCACCGACCCGTTCCGCATCATGAAGCGGTTCTTGCTGGACGTGCGAGACGCGGGGTTCAGCGGCGTGCAGAACTTCCCCACGGTCGGCCTGTTCGACGGTAACCTGCGTGTCGGGCTCGAAGAGACCGGCATGGGCTATGCCAAGGAAGTCGAGATGATCGCGCTCGCGCGCGAGATGGATTTGCTGACCTGCCCATACGTGTTCACACCCGAAGAAGCGACCCAGATGGCGAAGGCCGGGGCGGACATTCTGATCCCGCACATGGGGCTTACGACGAAGGGAAACATCGGGGCGAAATCCGCCATGACGCTGGAAGCCGCCGCCAAGCTCGTTCAGGAACTGGCCGACGCTGCAAAGGCCGTGAACCCGGACATCCTCGTGCTGTGCCACGGCGGGCCAATCTCGGAGCCCGCCGATGTGCGATACATCCTCGATCACACCAAGGGAATCGTCGGCTTCTTCGGTGCGTCGAGCATCGAGCGATTGCCGACAGAAGTGGCAATCACAGGCTGTGTGAAACAGTTCAAAGCATTGAAAGTGTAACCGGCCGCTCGCGGTATCAGTAGCGCCAGATCAAGTCGATCGTCGCCCGGTACTGGAAAATGTCCTTCGGGCCTGCAAGCGGGAACTCGAACGCTCCGCCGAGCTGAACGCACTCGCTGAACTTGTAGCGAGCACCGATTGCGGCTGTTAGCATCCCGGTGTTCTTGACCTGCCCGCCGAAGTTGAACAGGTCGCGGCCCTCGCTCCCCATGGTCAACCCGTTGCCGTTGTTCGTGTAGTAGAGCCAGTTCATTTCCACCAGCGGGTAGAACTTGTGCTTGCTCATCACGTCGAGGTCGAGGTGGGCGGACAGGTAGTAGTAGTCGCTCCGCACGCTGTCGGTTGCGAACGAGAAGCCCGTACCAATCAAGGTGTTGAAGCTACCGATCTTGAAGTCGCGACCGAAGGTCTGGCCGTAAGTCAAGTACGGAACGAGCGAGAGGCTACCCGTGTCCTGGTAGACGTTACTCGACCCGACGGGAATCTGGAACTGGAGACCGCCCGCCATCAAGCTGCCCGTGTCTTCCTTGCGAAGGAACGTGTACTTCGGCCCGAGCCAGAGTTCCGCGAAGCCCGTTCCGCCTTCGTATGCCGATCCGCTTCCCGGCGAGAGGGTCACCCCGCCGAGCTTGTTGAACACGAACGAGAGCCGGTCCGTGACCGCGAGCCGACCCTGGAGGCCGTAGTAGTACGCGCTGCCACCGCGGAAGTCTGGCTGGCCGTTCGGGATCGACTGGTACATGAAGATCGGCCGCACTTCGGTCAACGCACGCGGGTCCTCGAACAGGAGCGGGTTGGTCACGGGTGAGATGAAACCATCGAATGCGTGATCGCTCTTGAACCAGTCCTTGCATTTATCCGTGGCGTCGCCGAACAGTTCGCCGATCTTGTCGCCGAACTTCTTCGATTCCCGCTCATCGGACTCGTCGCGGGCCGTTGTCTTGTGCTCCCGATCCTTGTCCTTCGCACGCCGTGGCGACCGTTGCGTGAGGAGATCGTTGACGGGATCTTCGGCGTCCGAGGAAGCGAGCGCTATGCGAGAAGCGGCCTCGACGGATCTCGCCGAGACGGGTGCTCCCGTCGCCATCGGTGCCCCTAGCGATGCCCGTCGGACCGGCACGGCAGACTCGCCCGACGCAACAGCGGGAACCACTGTCGCGGGCGTTGCCGGTGCTGCGGGTGGCACCCAGGCCGGTTCGGGATTGGTGTTGGTGTTGGTGTTGCGTTCCGCCGGTCGCACCGGAGCACCCAGCACGGGCGGCCCGAGGACGTTTGGCGGGCGATCCGTCGATGATCGAACGACCCTTCCGACGGGAGGCTCCGGCGGCAGGTTGGGATCGTAGTCGGGATCGGATTGCGATTGGGGAGGACCACCCGCGGGTGCCAGCGGACCGGGCTGTGCGACGGCTGGGTTCACCGTTCCGGTGACCACCACCGCGACAAGTACCCACGCCGCGCACCGCATTTGTGCATCCTCCGTGATCGGCACTTACACCCGGCAGTCCTGCCAGATTACCGAAATCCCCCCATCTCATGCGGGAGGCTTTCGGTTATCAGTTTCATCGACCACCCCGGTAGCACAGGTTGATGGGCTTCATGAAGAAATCACACTTCGCGGGCAAAATGTGAGGGTATAACCGATTCAACACCCCACGAGGCAGCACCATGACAAGGCGAACAACAACGGTCGTATTCACGATCACGACAACAACTGTCCTGCTTGGGGGATTTGCGCTGGGCTGGTGGGCTGGGGGACACGAAACCGTGGCCGAGGCCGCAGCCGCTCGATTACCGGACAGTGTGCCCGACTTCTTCCGTCGCGGTGGCAAGCATCTCGCGCACTTCGCTTGCGACCCGGACCGCTGGAAGAACCGCGAAATGAACTTCCTTCGCCGGGCGGAAGAAGCGAACCACTTCGTGGATCAAGAAGATCTCGACGGGAAAGAGCTGCCGGCCACGAACCGATACGACGCGATGAAGATGGTTTACACCGACCTGAAGAAAGACCCGCACAAGATCGGGCTGCTCCCCTATGCGATCATGGAGAATTACGAGAAGCTCGTCGTTGGCTTCTACGACTACCGCAAAGCCCCCGAGAATGCCGCGATTCCGATGAAGTGCCTCGTTCATGGTGGCACCCTTGCCCACTACACCGGTGACGCCGCCATGCCGCTCCACACCACCCGCGACTACGACGGCCGCATTCAGCCCGATGGTAGCGTGAAGCAGAAAGGGATCCACGCCAAGCTTGACGGCTTCCCGGAGAAGCACGGTATCCGTCCCGAGGAAGTGTCACGCGGGTTGGAAGCGAAGCGGATCGACGACGTGTGGGCCCACGTCTCCAAGTTCCTCGATGAGTCGCACTCCCACATTCCAAAGTGCTACGAACTGGACGCGGCCGGGGCGTTCGAGAAGCCGACCGAGGAGAGTCGGGCGTTCGTGCTGGCTCGCGTTCGTGCAGGCGCCCAGCTTACGCTCGACCTGTGGTACACTGCCTGGCTTCGCAGCGAGAAACTCCCTGCCCACTGGTGATTTGACAGCCGCGACTACAATAAGGGTTGGTGTGGACCGAGATCGCCATCCCTTATTCCAAACGCTCGCAAATGACGAACTCCGCGGTTGTCGGCATCGACCTGGGCACCACCTTCAGCCTTGCGGCGTTTGTCGAAGACGGCAGGCCCAGGGTCGTCCGCGACGCTGGCGGCGTTGCCCTTGTCCCCAGTTGCATCAGCTTCCACGACGACGGTTCCGTGCTGGTCGGGTCTGCCGCGAAGGCACGGGCACTTTCCGACCCGGAACACACCATTTTCAGCGTGAAGCGGCTCATGGGTCGCACGCTCGCCGACCTGGAACGCGAACTCAAACTCATCCCCCACCAGATCGTCGAACGCGAGACGGACAACGGTCGCAAGGTGCTTCGCGTCAAGATCGCCGACCGCGAGCACACCCCCGAAGAACTGTCCGCACTGATCCTGCGGGAAGTCCGAACGCGGGCCGGTAACCCCACGAAGGCCGTCATCACCGTTCCGGCGTACTTCGACGATTCGCAGCGACAGGCGACACGCGACGCCGGCCGCATCGCGGGGCTCGATGTCCTTCGCATCGTGAACGAGCCAACCGCGGCCGCACTCGCATATGGATTGGACAAACGCGGCAAGGGAACTATCGTCGTCTACGACCTCGGCGGCGGCACATTCGACTGTTCCGTGCTGGCTCTGTCGGAAGGCGTTTTCAAGGTACTGGCCACAAACGGCGACACCTACCTGGGCGGTGACGACTTCGACCGGGCGATCATGGAGGTCGCGGCGCGAGAAATGGGCGTCGATCTCACGACACGCGACGCGGAGTTGCTTCAGCACCTCCGCGATGCCGCCGAGCGAACCAAGATCGCGCTTACGGCCACCGAGATCGCCGATTTCCACGTCGATATTCCCAGCCCGACACCCAAGCAGTTCCGTCGGAATTTTACCCGCTCAGAGTTTGAACAACTCATCAAACCTCTGATTGACCGAAGCATCGACCGTTGCCGTTCGGCACTTCGCGACGCTGGCGTAACGCCGGCGCAGGTCGATGAGGTCGTGCTCGTCGGTGGTTCGAGTCGCATCCCCTATGTGCGGGCACGCGTGGCTGAGTTCTTCGGTCGCATGCCGCATACGGAACTGAACCCCGACGAGGTCGTTGCTCTGGGTGCCGCGGTGCAGGCCGACATTCTCACCAGCGGCCGGCGAGACATGCTGTTGCTCGACGTGGTCCCGCTGTCACTCGGCATCGAAACGCTCGGTGGAGTCGTGGACAAGGTGATCCACCGGAACAGCACCGTGCCCGCCCGGAAGACCGCTCGCTACACCACTGGTGCCGACAAGCAAACCGCCATCCTGTTGAACATCTATCAGGGCGAACGTGAACTCACGAAAGACTGCCGCTTCCTCGGAACGTTCAAACTCGGCGGCATTCCGCCAATGCCGGCCCAGCTTGCCCAGGTCGATGTGACATTCCTCGTGAACCAGGATGGGATGCTAACCGTCTCGGCGAAGGAACTCCGGAGTGGTGCTGCCGCAACCGTGACGATTCAACCCGCCCACGGACTGACGCCCGACGAGGTCGATCAACTGGTGACCGAGAGCATCGAGAATGCAGAAGCGGACTTCACGCAGCGCCGTTTGGTGGAGTTGCGGAACAAGGCAAGAACCGATCTCCGCCACACTGAGAAGGCCCTCGCCACCGCCGCGGATCGGCTCACTCCGGAACAGCAATCAAAGATCACCGCGGCAACTGCCGAGTTGCAGAGTGCCATCGCGGGGAACGACCTCGCGGCACTTCAACACGCGATCGATGCCTTTGGTGCGGCAACCAATCCACTCGCGCACCTACTCATGAACGCGGTTCTCAAGCAGGCTCTCGGAGGCGTGGACCCCGAGAAGCTCGATGCCACAAAGTTGTAAGGAACGGCGGACGCACGGAGAATACAAATGACCTGGTATGACGCACGTGAAGTGGGTGAGGCACTGTTCGATCAGTTCGACACGATCGATCCGCTCACGGTCCGTTTCACGGACCTGCACAAGCACGTCCTGAATCTGGAGGGCTTCACCGGGAAGCCGAGCGAGTCGAACGAGAAACTCCTCGAAGCCATTCAGATGGCGTGGTACGAGGAGTGGAAAGACGAATACGGCAAGTGACAGCCCACTGTCACTCTGCTAGGCGGCTGGGTTTCGTGGGGTAGTCTGCGGCGATGGTTTCGGTGAGCGACGCACTGCTCGCCGCACGAGATAGATCACAATCCCAAGTGGCACCAGCACGACCAACCATGCGGTGAAGCCGACGACGAACAACACGAGCCCTTCACCGAAGGTAACGACCGCCTCCCACGACTGCTCAAAAGTGGAGTTGATGCGGTTGGCGAATGTGGGAGCTGTGGGCGGCTTGTAGTCTTTCACTTCTCGCATCGTCAAGTTGATGGTGGCCAGTGCGGTCATGTTCGCGAGGTAGTTCAGCCGACCCTGAACCCGCTCGACATCGCGGCGCACTTCCGCGATTCGGTCGCTCACCTTGATGATGTCTTCCAGCTTCTCTTCTTTGCGTTTCTCCTTCAGCAACTCGTTCAGCTTGTCTTCCTGTTCCTTCAGGTTCTTGATCCGGGCTTGCACATCCACGAACTCTTCGGTCACGTCCTGCGAATCGACCGCGTTCCGTTCGACCGTGCCGAGCGAGAGCAACCCCTCTCGGGCCGTCTGAAAACTGTCCACCGGAACGCGAAGCGAGAACGTCGCCGTGCGCCGCTTGCCGGTATCCTCCTTCACCTCGGACTTGGCGATGTAGCCTTTTTGCGCCGCGACGAGCTTCTCGACCTGCGGGAGAACCTCGTCCATATTTGTGACGACGAGATCAAGCGTCCCCGTGTAGATGATTTTCCGATCCGCCGGAGCCGTGGCACCCTTGATTGCGGCATCACCGGCGGGAGGCTTGCCACCTGCCTCTTTCGCCGCGGGCGCGCCCGGAGCGTCTCCCACGGACATGCCAATCTTGCTGAAAGTTGTGTTAGCGTTTTGGCCGCACCCAACGGCCAGGAACATTAAGCCGACGAAACCAGCCAACAACATGCGGTGCATGACAACTCCCCGATGATTGCTTCGGATCGAGCCTCTCGGATTCAGGCAGTTGAATGTCCCGGATGATAATCAGCTCACGGTCAGCCAGCGGTCTGGGGACCATTCTGTTTCACCACGTCTTGCGGAACGCGATTGTAAAGGCTGGTCATGTCGCGAAGACGGTCGATCACCTCGGGCTTGAACTGGTCGAGCCGGAAGCGCCAGCGCCAGTTCCCTTCCGCGATCCCTGGCTTGTTCATCCGGGCCTCGTTCCCCAAGCTTAACACATCTTGCAACGGTGCGATCGCAACAGATGCGACGGATGACCAAGCGAGGCGAATCAACTCCCACGCCGGGTCGCCGATGTAGTGGCCAATCGTCAACCCAAGATAACGCATGTCATTTTCGGAGAGACTCTTGAACCAGCCATTCACGGTTTCGTTGTCGTGCGTCCCGGTGTAGCAAGCACTGTTCGGAACGTAGTTGTGCGGCCAGTGGATGTCCTGGGGGCCGTTCAACGCGAACTGCAATACTCGCATGCCAGGTAATCCGAGTTCGTCACGCAGTTCGATGACGTCCGGCGTGATGAGGCCGAGGTCTTCGGCAATCAATGGGAGTCCGCCAAGTGCGGAGAGCAACTTCACGAACAACTTCACACCCGGACCGTCCACCCACTTCCCCTTGCGTGCGGTTTTCTCACCGGCGGGGATGTGCCACGCCTGTGCGAAACCACGGAAGTGATCGAGCCGAATCACGTCGACCTGTTTGAGTTGCCGGGCGAGGCGGGCGATCCACCACGAGTAACCGTTCTTCTCCATCCGGTCCCAGTCGTAGATCGGGTTGCCCCAGTGTTGGCCATCGACCGCGAAGTAGTCGGGTGGCACACCCGCAACGACGGTCGGGTTCAGTTCCGCGTCAAGGAGGAACTGGTCGGAGTGCGCCCAAACATCTGCGGAATCTGGGGCGACGAAGATCGGCGCATCGCCCAGGATTTTCACGCCGCGTGCGGCCGCGAAAGCGCGAAGTTGCGACCACTGCCGATCGAACAGGAACTGGCCAAACTTGTGCATCTGAATCGTGTCGGCGTGTTCCTTCGTGGCCGCCGCCAGCGCAGCAGGCTTGCGGTGGCGGAGATCCTTCGGCCAGCCTGCGAGTCCAATCCCACCCAGTGACTCGTGGATGCCCATGTACATAGCAAAGTCGTTCAACCACGACGCTTCAACCGTTGTGTATTCCTCGAACGGGGACTTGAGGTGAGGCGCTCTGCCCGCACGAAAGTTCCTCCACACCTCGTGTAGCAAGGCAATTTTGAACGGGTTCGCGAGACTGTAATCCACCTCATGGTCAGGGAAGCTCTTGCCGGCCCAGAACGACGAGTTGACGAGCCCGTCGCGTTCGAGCAGTTCAGGACTGAGGAGTTTGATTGCACCTGCGAAGGCAGAAAACGATTGATAAGGCGAGTCACCAGCTCCAGTCGGCCCGAGGGGAAGGATTTGCCACCACGTCTGCTTCATCGCGGCGAGCGTTTCGACCCAGCGATACGCGATCGGCCCCAGGTCGCCGACCCCGAACTGGCCAGGAAGGCTCGTCGGGTGCAAGAGGATGCCTGACGATCGTGGAATGTTCAAAGTGGCCATGCGGGGTTCCCGTGACGGCAGATCAGCTTCCTTTCGGAGTATCGGGAGTTGAAAGAAATGCCAGTCCAATCCAACGCCCACCCACGGCAATGAGTGAGCGTTCCACAATCACTTGAGCGCGGCAATGACCGCACCCAGGCCGCTCTCGCCAGTCAGTTCCCGCATCGGGAGCAACCCGAGATACCGCTTCCGGGCCGTGTTCACTGTTGCGAGATTGTCAGGCTCTTCCCCGGTGAGTAGGGCGTGCGCATGTGCCATCACGGCGCTTTTCAGTGTGTTCGCCTGCACGCGGATCGTGTGTAGAACCCAGCGGCCAGGGTGAAGGTGCAGATACCGACCGTCTGCTGGCCCAAGCCGAATCGTCCAGTGCGAGCCATCCAGAAGTTCGATCATGGAGAACTCGCCCTGCGACTGGAGCCACGCTGAGAGCGAATCGAAATCGAGCCGGTTCGCACCACGCACATGAGCGATCACATGCTCGGCGATTTGAGCCGGGGTGAACGAGCCCGTGTAAAGATCCATCAACCGCGCACCCACGATCGCCATTTCGGGAACGAGTGTTTCCACCCCTGCACTGCCACATGCGACAGCCTGGCCAATCCGCCAGCGAATCCAGCCGGCGTGATGTTTCCAGGTGTTCAACAAGACGGGATGTGCAGGGTCGTTCACGGCAATTACCTCGTTTCCGCTCGCCTCCAATTAAACAGCCCGGGTCGCCCCGGGCCAAGAGAATGCTGATCGCTGCAAGTTCGCGGGGCTGTTGTTGCAGTTTCGGCCTGTGAGGACCGAGACCTCTTTTGCAAAAAGGGTTGCGTGTAAGCCTCGACGGTCGGTCAGCGATCAACGATGGAAGGACGCGACCTTGGCATAGCGGGTTCGCGCGACAGCATTCGTTCCGTTCGTATTCTGGACAAAGCAGAGGGCGAGGCCGATACTGGCGTTCGTCCGTTCCCCACATGAGGACTCTCCATGCGACCGTTTGTTGTCATTCTCGCCATGTGCGTCGCGGTGTTCACCGCGTCACTCACCCCCTCGCCACGACTCGCCAGCGCTGAGATCCCGAAGCCGGAAAAATTCGACGAAACGGGATTCGTGAAGATCTTCGACGGCAAGACACTCGACGGCTGGAAAATCTCCGCGAAGACAGGCCACAGCCGCACCAGCAAAAACAAGAGTGGGGGCAAGTGGGTTGTTGAGGGCAGCGCGATCATCGGTAGCCAGGACGAACCAGGGAATGGCGGCATCATCATCACCGAGAAGGAGTATGGCGACTTCGAGGTCGCGCTGGAGATGAACAACGACGACGGACCCGACAGCGGCCTGTTTCTCCGAAGCACCGACACCGGAAAGTGCTACCAGGCCATGATCGACTACCACAAGGGTGGCAACCTGATGGGCATCTACGGCGAAGGGATCGGCGGAAAGCCGCACGTGCGGAACTTCGACTTCACCAAGGACGTGACCGAGATCAAGGTGCCCAGTGGCCAACCCGATGGCGGCTTCAAGTGCCCACTGACCGCAGCGGACTGGCCGAACTTCTGGAAGCCGGGCGAGTGGAACGAACTCCGCGCCCGGATCGAGGGGAACCCGCCGAAGATCACGACCTGGATCAAGGGCGTGAAGTTCATGGAGTATCAGGACACGGAAAAGCGACTTGGCGACAAGGGCGGCATCGCGTTGCAAGTTCACGGCGGCGGCGACTACACCAAGCAGTTCGTCCGCTATCGCAACATCCGCGTAAAGGAACTCGGCAAGAAGTGAGCGCGCTGCTGTTCTGGTGGCACAGGCCTCTGGCCTGTGCTTGCGAGACCACAGGCCAGAGGCCTGTGCCACCAGAAGTGTGCTCTTTCAACTCAGTACGGGGCTTTCTCGACAGCCTTCGCAGGCGGGTCGATCCCCAATCCTTTCGCGAGCATCGGTGCGACGATCAGCGATGACTTCCGTTCGGCCTGTTTCCCCAACGCCGGAACGGTAGCACCAATGGCAAGAACCGGAACGTGCGTGTCGTAAGGTTGCGGGCTGCCGTGATTCGTGCCGTTCGCGTACCCTGTAATCAGGACGCCCGGCCTCGGGATCGCGATCACGTCGCCACAGCGTTCAGGCTGATAAGCCAACTTCGCCTTGGAACCAAAGCTATCAGGTGGGAACATTTCCGTTTCGAGTTGTGTGCTGGTGAATGCCGTCTCGATGTATGCCTCCTGCGTGAGCCAGTCCCGAACCGTTGCCGCAACTTCTTGCACCTTCAAACCCCTCGCCTTGATCGCCGTGTGGTTCAGGTATACCCACGGCCAGACGCGGTCCAGATCGCGCGGGTCAGTTGTCTCGAACCACTGTGTTGGTCCTCCCGGGGTCGTCTTGAACGCGGCGTCTAATGCCACTGACAGAGGAGCGTAGACTTCCGTGATGGGCAACCGTCTTGCCGTGTCAATCTTCTTTTGCTCAGGCATCGGGCAGACGCCGTGATCAGCCGACAGCACCAGTGTGTACTTATCCTTGCCAACAGTCGTATCGAGGAACGTGAGCAGGTCGGCCACCACCTTGTCGGCCCGCAGCGTGATGTCGAGCACTTCCCACGAGTCCGGGCCGTAGATGTGGCCAATCAGGTCGTTCGAGGAGAAACTGACGCACAGCAGGTCACGCGATTCACCCTGCCCGAGTTTCTCTGCGACGACAGCCTTCTTCACCAGTTCGAGAAGCATCTCGTTCCCGGCCGGGGAGCATTCGACGGCTTCGTAATAGGGTTTGGCGGGTGTGGGGAGTTTTGAGTTGTAGGCATGTGGGAACACCTGCCCTTGTCCGTTGAAACCGACGCCCTCACCGCGCGCATCATCGGGGTTACCGGTGACCTTCGCGTAGTCGAGATCGCTGCGGAAGCGTTCCCACTTTACGTCAAACCACCGATCCGCCGGCTTCGACCCGTTGAACTCAGCGACCCAGGGATGAACCTGATCGCGATAGTATGTGCCGGTGTGAAACAGCCCGTCGCGTGTGTCGAAGCAGTAAGCCGCATCCGGTTTCTGACCGCCCATCAGCACGGCTGTGCGGTCTTTGATCGACAGCGAGACGACACGCCCGCCCCCCTGTGTGCCCTTGAGTTTGTCGCCCACTGTCTCCGCAAGAAGTCGTTCGGGGCTGAAGCCGGTATCGGCCCCGCGGCCGGTTTTGCCTGCGTCGGCAGGCGGCGGAGGCACGAGATCAAACGGACGTGTTGGCTGGCAGCAGTACACGCGTTTCGCGGCCTTGCGGTCCCACCATTCATTCTCAATGATCCCGGTTAACGCGGGTGGTGCCCCGGTCGCGAGGGAAGCATGGCCCGGACCGGTCGAGGTGCAGGCGTAGGGAATTTGCACATCGGAATACCAGACGCCCTCCTTCTTGAGTCGCTCGAAACCTGCGGGTCCGAAGTGTTCGGCCCATTTCGCGAGGTAGTCGCCACGCATCTGATCGAACACCACCAGCACGACGAGTTTGCCCGCCGGCTTGCCGGTGACGGGATCAACGGGAGGGTCCTGTTGGTCAAGAACCGCGACGATGGGTTGCACGTTCTGGTTGATAACCCAACCAGCGATCAACCCCACGCAACCCATCAGCGCGAAAATGGGAACGGCGAGACGGAGCATGGCATATCCTCGCGAATCGGGGAGAAGTGATTGTATTTGGCGTATTCCGTCAGCGGGGTTTTCCCAAGCGATCGTTGTAGTCGAGGCGAAAACCCAATCTGAGTTGACCAGAAAAAAGAGGCGTCACAGCAATAAATCTGAACACATTTTCCTGTGCCGAACGCATGGGAGCGAGTCCAATCGATTTTGGCATAATCCAGGTGGTCGAGGTGATTTGGAAGCAATAACGGAAAGGGTGACCGTCCGTCTCGCTTTTCGCGTTGGGTCGTGTACCATCTCCCCGTCAGCCCCGCCGTCTGCCGTTCCCCTGTTCCCGAGGTTCCCCATGTACAGACTGCTGCCAGCCGTCGCATTGTTTGCGCTCGTTGTCAACTCACAAGCCCCGCTTGTCCGTGCGGAGGAAAAGAAAGGCGTGTCGCTTTTCAACGGCAAGGATCTCGATGGCTGGAAAACCAAGGACGAGGTGAAAAGCAAGTGGAAGGTCTGCTCGGTTCAACTTGATCCCAAGAACGACAAGGTGTTCGCCGAGATGACGGCAACCCCTGGCACCTCTGCATTTCTCACGAACCTCACAACTCGCGGCGGTACCGATCTGTTCACGACCGAGAAGTTCGGCGATGTTACAGTCGAACTGGAATTCATGTATCCCAAGGGCTCGAACTCGGGCGTCTACCTGATGGGGGAATACGAGGTGCAAATCCTCGACAGCTTCGGCAAAGAGAAGGTTGGCCCCGGCGACCTGGGTGGCCTGTACAAAGCGGCTGCACCAACCACGAACGCATCCAAAAAACCCGGAGAGTGGCAGAAGTTCGTCATCGAATTCCAGGCACCCAAGTTCGAGGGCGACAAGAAGACCGTGAATGCCAAGTTCGTGAAGGTCACGCTCAACGACACGGTGATTCACGAGAACATCGAGATGAAAACGCAGACCCCCGGCGGTCTCACGGGCAAGGAAGCAGCGACTGGTCCGTTGATGTTCCAGGGCGACCACGGTCCGGTTGCGTTCCGGAACATCAAGATTACTCCGAAGAAGTAACGTGACTGCTGAAATGTGTTTCACTACCTCAGTGGGGCACCGTCCCAAAAATGCTCAGCCCCGCTGGGGCTGAGGCTAAACCTAAGTGCCCACTGCCCACTGCCCGTCACGCCAATACATTTCCAGTAACAACCCAAGCCCGCACGCTGCCCGGAGCTGTCCGATTATGAGCAACGAATCCGAGTACAAACCGGGACTCGAAGACGTCCCGGCTGCGAAATCCGCGGTCAGCTTCCTTGATGGCAAGAAGGCGGTTCTCGAATACCGAGGCATCCCGGTCGAGGTTCTCGCCAGGGAAAGCAGTTTCGAGGAAGTATCCTGGTTGCTGATTAAAGGCTCGCTGCCGACTCAAAAAGAACTCGCCAATTTCGACCGCGATCTGCGACAACGGCGTTCGATCCACTTCCGGCTCAAAGACATCATCAGGTGTATGCCCGGCGACGGTCACCCGATGGACGCTCTCCATGCGTCGGTCGCGGCACTGGGTATGTTCTACCCTTGCCACACGGTCACTGATCCGGTGAAGAACTGGGATGCGACGATGCGGTTGATTGCCGCACTGCCGACAGTCGTGGCGGCCTTCGCCCGCACCCGGCGCGGTGAGGAAATCCTCGAACCCCGCGCCGACCTCGACCACGCCGGAAACTTCTACTACCTCCTCTTCGGCAAAGAACCCTCCCCCGCAATCCGAAAAGTCCTCGACGCGTGCCTCATCCTGCACGCCGAGCACACGATGAACGCCAGCACGTTCACCGCACGCGTCACGGGTTCGACGCTCGCCAATCCTTACCAAACAATGGCCTCGGCAATCGGCTCGCTCTCGGGTCCGCTTCACGGCGGTGCCAACGAGGAAGCGCTCCGTCAGTTCGACGAGATCGGCGGGCCGGAGAAGGTGAAGCCCTGGCTGGATGCCAAGCTCGCGGCGAACCCGAAGTACAAGGTCATGGGGATCGGTCACCGGGTGTACAAGGTGAAGGACGCCCGCGCGACCGTGCTGCAAGAAATAGCCGAGCACATGTTCGCGGAGTCGAGCCGACCGAAGAGTTACGAAACCGCACTGGAACTCGAAAAGTTGTGCGCGACGATCTACGGACCAAAGGGGATTTACCCGAACGTCGACTTCTTCTCGGGTGTCGTGTACTCGGCGATTGGGATTCCGACCGATGTGTTCACGCCAATCTTCGCGATTGCTCGCGTGGCAGGCTGGCTCGCACACTGGAACGAGCAACTCGTCGGCAACCGGATCTTCCGCCCCGAACAGATCTTCACCGGGAAGAACGACCAGAAGTATATCCCGCTGGAACAGCGGCCCTGACGCAGAACCCCATGTCGCGAATCTCCGAAGCTCTGGAGCAGATCGACTTCGTTCGGCGGTACACGCTCGAACGCCTCGACACGGTGCCCCTCGCGGACTGGTTCACCGTGCCGGCGGGCGGCGTGTCGCACGTCGCCTGGCAGGCCGGGCACCTCGCCCTGACGGAGTACCGCATCTGCCTCGCGCGGCTGCGGCCCCACACGCCCGAGGACGATGCTCTGCTCCCGCTCGATTCGTACATGAAAATGTTCGGGTCGGGGTCCACCCCCGGCCCGGATACGGACTGCCCGCCGGCCGCCGAGATCCGTGCCGCCCTCGACCGCGTCCACGCCCGTGTGCTCGAGGAGCTGTCCTCATACCCCGACGCCGACCTCGAGCGGGAGCCCCTGATCCCGCACCCACTGTTTAAGTCGCGGATCGCCAGCCTCCGATACGCCCCGCTGCACGAGATGATTCACTGCGGGCAGATCGCCCTGCTCCGCCGGATGCTCGGCCAGAAGCCGATTTGGTAAGATTGCAGAAGCTCTCTTTGGATCGCGGCTAACCAAGGTTCACCCATGCTCGACGCTGCTTTTATCCGGGATAACGCAGAGAAGGTTAAAGAGAACTGCCGGAACCGTGGTGTTCCTGAGTTTCCCGTCGATCGTGTTGTTGCATTCGAGGCCAAGCGTAAGGAACTCGTCCAGAGCCGAAGCGAAACGGCCGCGAAGAAGAACGACATCAGCAAGCAGTTCGTTAACGCCAAGACGCCTGAGGCGAAGCAAGCCTTGAAAGATCAGGCCGCAGCCTTCGATCGTGAGATCGGAGTTCTGGACGCGGAACTGAAATTGATCGAAGGCGATCTTCTCGCGAATCAGGTCCAGATCCCGAACATGACGCACCCGGATGCGCCCGTGGGATCGGATGCAGCAGCAAACAAAGTGGTCGCCGAGTTCGGCCAGAAACGGACCTTCGACTTCAAACCGAAGGACCACGTCGCGCTCTGCGAGTCGCTCGACCTTGCCGACTTCGAGGCAGGCACCAAGGTCGCCGGGCAGAAGTTCTACTTCCTGAAGAATGAAGCCGCACTGCTGGAAATCGCCCTCGTTCAGTACGCCATGCAGACCGTGCTGAAACATGGATACACGCCGATCATCACCCCTGACCTCGCGAGGGTCGAGGTCCTGGAAGGGATCGGCTTTCAACCGCGTGACCCCAACCCGGACACCCGACAGGTCTACAAGGTCGCCGACACTGATCTTTGCTTGATCGCCACCGCCGAAATCACCCTCGGTGGAATGCACAAGGACCAGATTTTCGAGGAAGGTGATCTGCCAAAGCGGTACGTGGGGTTGTCGCACTGCTTCCGCACGGAAGCCGGAGCCGCGGGCCGCGACACTCGTGGGTTGTACCGCGTCCACCAGTTCACGAAGGTCGAGATGTTCGTGTTCTGCACTCCGGAGCAAAGCGAGGCGATCCACCAGGAAATCAAGGGGATCGAAGAGGAGATCTTCAACGGCTTGGGGCTCGCGTTCCACGTCATCGACACCTGCACGGGTGACCTCGGTGGCCCGGCGTACCGCAAGTACGACCTCGAAGCCTGGATGCCCGGTCGCGGCGACGGTGGCGATTACGGCGAGATCACCAGCACCTCGAACTGCACGGACTACCAGGCACGTCGGCTCGGCGTACGCTACAAGGGCAAGGGCTTCAAGGGAACGCGGTTCGCCCACACGCTGAACGGCACCGCTGTCGCTTGCACGCGAGCACTCGTGGCCATCCTGGAGAACGGTCAGCAAGCCGACGGTTCCGTGGTGATCCCGGAAGTGTTGCGCCCCTGGGTTGGCAAAGATGTCATCACCGCGAAGAAGTGATCGCGAAGGGCAGCTTTTGACGATCACCCTTCCCGCATGGGATGCAGCGCCCTATCTTAATCAGTCTGACGGATTCAAGTTGCATCGGAGTTGATTCATGGCCACGCGAATGTCCACCCGGGTTCGTTACGACCAGATCCGGGACGATTCCGCTTTGTCCCGCACGAAAAACGGTCACCTGAAGCGGAAAGAGCGGGCCAACCGCGATGCCCGCATCCTCGGTCTGATCAAGGCCGGCAAGTTCCCGTACACCCCGGTCGTTCAGACCTGGCTCAGCGACAAGTTCGGCGTTCGGTTCAGTCAGGTGACGGAAGCTCAGGCCAAGTCGCTCCTGAAGTGATTGGCGAGACTCGGTGCTGTGTTCACCGAGCTTTCAGCGTTGCCGGCATTCCGTGCGACGGCAAAAGCGTGATCTGGGGATTGGTGCCGATGATCGCCCCCGGGTCAACAGTGAATCGGTAGCGCTGACCGATGGTTGCCAGAAGGATTGTGGCCTCCATCAGAGCGAAAGCGGTACCGATGCACACTCGGGGGCCGCCGCCAAACGGGAAGTACGCATACTTCGGCAACCGCTTTGCCAACCCATCAAGCCACCTCTCGGGACGGAACGCCTCTGGGTCTGGGCCAAAGTATCGCGGATCGCGATGCGATGACCACTGGCTCATGAAGATGGTATCCCCCCTCCGAATGCGGTAGCCTCCCAGTTCGAGTTCGGTCGTGGCTTCGCGCCCAATCAGGTAAGCGGGTGGGTACAACCGCATGGATTCTGCGATGACGGCATCGGTGTAAGGCAAGTTGGACAAATCTTCCGGGGAAGGCGACCGACCACCCAACACGCGGGACCACTCATCCGCCAACTTCTGTTCCGCCTCCAAATTGTTCGCCAGTAGGTACCAACTCCATGTGAGCGTGAGCGCCGAGGTTTCGTGCCCCGCGAGGTAAAGGGTCATCGCCTCATCGCGGAGTTGAACCTCAGTCATCCGGGTCCCATCCTCGTCCCTGGCCGCAACAAGCCGCGAGAGGAGGTCGTCACCGGGTTCCGAACGAGCCCGCCCCGCTGCGATGAACCCATCCACGACCTTGTGCAAATAGGCGACAGCCCGCTTGGTGCGAACATTCCTCGGAGTGGGAATCCAGAATGGGAACTTCACGAGGTTCCGGAATCGGTCGCTCAGAAGAGCGAATGCGTGGTGAAGTTGGTTCAGGAACTCTTTGCGGTCACCAGGGTTATCCTGGCCAAAGAGTGTTTTCAGAGCGATCGCGCTTGTGAGGTCGCTAAAGTGGTAGTAAACATCAACGCTCTCGCCAGGTTGCCAACGGGTGAGCATGTCACGAGCGAGCTCAGCCATCACTGGGGCGTAGGTGAGCACACGGTTCTTCAAGAATGCCGGCTGCGAGAGCCGCCGCTGGCGGAGCCAGAACTCTCCCTCACTCGTGACAAGACCGTTGCCGAGCACGGGCATGTAAGCTCGCGCGCCGAAGTGCTTGATGTAGTGCTTGGCATCGGTGACGAGGACTTGCTCGATCAGGTCGGGGTGCGACGCAAGGAACACGCGACGCGGGCCGAACCGAAAGCAAGCGAGGTCGCCATAGTCGCGGGCTACATTGTGGAGAAACGCAAGCCGATCCCGGGAGAACTCACGGATGCAGCCCGCGAGGAACGTCCCCTTTGGCCCCGGAGGCAGGGTGTGCAACGGCATGGAAGGTCAGTGCTCCGGGGTGGCAGCGCGACAGTGAGTGGTATCGTAACCGAGAGCACGTCCGCTCGAAACTACCAGTGGTCTAATTACTTGCGTCACATGGTTGCGCATCCCAGTAGGAGTCATTCCGCTTAAGTTGGCGGATCGGTGTGCGTGTTTGCGTCTTCCGCAGATGCCTTTGGTCCGTGAGTCGTGCAGTAAGCGAACACCCGTGGGAATAGCGGCACCACGCCAAAGAGCCGATGCCAACCCCGCGCTCGCACGGCAGCGGGACGATTACAAAAGCTACACCGCAAGGCAGTTCCGTCTGAGAGACGGATGGCCGACTTCCAACGAGTCTCGGCGTGACGGGCAATCTCGGACCGGCTAACACCGCGACGGTCGAGCTCGCCTTCCATGAGATCAAGTGCGACGGGTTCCATCCCTTCTCGATAAACGGTTACGCGGTCAAGTAATTCCTCGGTCTCCGCAGTCCGAATAAACTCAGCCACACGCCTCAGATCAAAACGCTTCATCCCGCCTCCTGTGTCGATACCGTCCGTGATTTTGGGTGTTCATGGATGGAAACGCGCGGGTTTGGGAACGCGCGGCTCGCAAGTTACGTCTCACAGGTTGGGATAACGCCACCACCCCCCAGCGGAAAAATACTAGACTGCGTCGTCGGTGGTGGTTTAGACTACACGAATACCCCCAATCCAAACAGGCAAGCCGTCCCGGCCCCGACACCCGGGGCCCACCCAGCAACGGGAGAAGACCGGATGATTCGTCTACCCCTCTCGGCCGCATTAGCGGCCGGCCTGCTGTGGGGCTCAACCAGCCCCGCTACGGCTCAGGCCACCAAAGATGCCCCGAAGGCCACTCCTGCGGCCAAGGATAACCCCGCACCGACGGGGATTGGTTCGCCACAGGTCCAGAAGATCAACGAGTTGATCGCCAAAGGGTGGGCCGACGCTGGCGTCAAGAAGCCTGCAGACAAAGCTACCGACCTCGAATTCATGCGACGGTCCTTCATCGACCTCATCGGCCGCATCCCGACGCCCGAAGAGATCTACGACTTTGAGATGGACCGGAACACGAACAAGCGGGCCAAGCTCATCTACCGTTTGCTGAACGAAACGGCTTACGCTCCCAAAGACCGCACTGGCAAGCCAGTTACGGCCATTTCCGGGTTGAAGATGCCGAAGGGCGGACTTGACTACCGTGATGCTTACGCCGCCAACTTCGCCGAACTGTGGACGAACTGGATGCTGAGCCGCAGCAACACCCACCCACAATACCGCGACCAGTTCCGCGTTTGGCTCACCGACCAGTTCGGCGGCAACAAGGAATTCCCGGACGGCACTCCGTGGAACGTTCTCGTTCAGAAGGTAATTGGAGCCAGCGGCCGAACCGCGACGAACAACGCTGTCGTGTTCGTTCTCCGCCACCTCGGCGACCCTCTCGTCGATCCGGATGCCCGCAAGAAGGGCGAACGCGACGAGCCCGCCAAGGACGGTATGTTCGACGCCGTTCCGATCACCTCGCGGGTTACCCGGCTGTTCCTGGGCGTGAAGACCCAGTGCGTGCAGTGCCACAACCACCCGTTCAACAAAGAATACGTTCAGGCGGACTTCTGGGGGATCAACGGCTTCTTCCGCCAGACCAACCGCAGCGGCAACACCAACGTCCAGGTGATGCGGAACAACCAGACCGGCGAAATCACCCCGGTGGCACAACTCGAGCTGACCGATATGCCAGCCTGGAACATGGCGGGCATCAACGATAGCGGCCTCGGTCGTGGAATGGTTCGCTACGAACGCCGCGACGGCCAGAAGTCCGCGACCGCACCCGCCATGCTTCGCGACCTGAGCCAGTTCGCCAACGGCGACAAGTTCTCCACCAAGCAACTTCCCGCTGGCGAAATCCCCTCGAAGTTCACCGGCAAGACCCGGCGGCAGGTGCTGGGAATGTGGATCTCCGAGCACGACAACTTCGCCAAGGCATTCGTGAACCGGATGTGGGGCCACCTGTTCGGCCGCGGCTTGAACAAGGAACCATCAGTCGACGACTTCAGCAGCAACAACGAACTCGTTCACCCCGAATTGCTCGACTACTTGGCCGCCGAGTTCATCAAGTACAACTACGATCCCAAGAAGTTGCTCGAGTGGATCTGCTCCAGCGATGTGTACAGCCTCAGCCACGTGGCGAGCAAGGGCACGGCCGACCAGAAGTTCGACCCGTACTTCGCCCGGATGCCGCTCAAGGCGATGTCCCCGGAAGTGTTGTTCGATGCTCTGGCTGTCGCGACCCGGGCTGAAACCCGCAAGGACGAAAAGGAATACATCCGCCTCAAGGCAGCGTGGACCCAGAAACTGACCGCGAACTTCGGCGACGACGAAGGGAACGAAGTCAGCTTCAACGGTACGGTTGTCCAGGCTCTTCTGATGATGAACGGCCGCGAAATCAACACTGAAGTCGGGGCGGGGAAAAAGGGGAGCGGTGGCGTGATCGAGGACGTGATGAAGAAGAAGGGTTCCAACGCAGGAGCCATCTACGATGAACTCTTCCTCATGACAATCAGCCGTCACCCGTCGAAGGAAGAAGTTGCCAAACTCGAAGAGGTCCGGATGGGCAAGGCGAGCCTCAACACGGGCGGTGCGGCCCCCCCGACGAAGGGTCCACTGCCAAAGGGACCAGCCAAGGGACCGAACACCCTTGTCCCTGGTGCGAGCGGTAACGATGACGTGACCTTTTACCAGGACGTGTTCTGGGCTCTCTTGAACAGCAGCGAGTTCATGCTCAACCACTAAGCGATTGAGATCAAAAATAACAAAGCCCACCCGGCAAACCGGGTGGGCTTTGTTATTTGAGTTGCTTACTTGACCTCTTCGATGGTCGAAGCGACGACGTACGGCTTCGACAGGTCACGCCTGTTGAAGCTCGATCCGTACACATCCACTTTCTTGTTCACGAACCGTTCCAGGTCCTCACCCTTCCCCGCAACAACGTACATCACGACGACCCCTGGGCTCGTTTCCAGGGCATAGGTACGTCGGCCATCCAGCGCGAGCGCAGACCGCACAAGTCGACCGGGGCCGGTCCAGCGGGCACGGTCTTCACGGTCTGCAGGTGGCGTCCCCACGGGCGGAGTCGGAGCCGGTTTCTCGTTCGTCGCAACCGGGCGGGTGGGAGTGGTGCTCACCGGCGTTGCGGTTCCGCCCGATGCCAGGGGCGGAAGGCTCGATCCTGAGCCGTTTCGCTTCTTCTCACGAAGGGTGTGAATCCGTGTATAGCACAGGTTCGCGATGTCGTGATCGCCTCCCGGCTCATTCATCATTCGGGCGAGCTGAAAGAACAGTTTCTCGGCCTCGTCGTACCGCCCCTCACGTTCCGCGGCTTCAGCCTGCGCCCATAGTGGATTCTGGCTGGGAGATCTGCCTGCGGTCATTCCTGACCCCGGAGGCAGTGATCCCGACCCGGGAATCGACGCAGTCGGAGCCGACGCCCCTGCACCATTGAGAGCCGGGGGTAAGCTCCTTTCGGGAACCGAATCGCGGACCACGAAGGCCGAGTTCGCGGACTTCTCGAACGTCACAGATTGTTTGGGCAGGAAGCGGAAATCTCCGACCGGGGGCACCACGGGATACCACGTCTTCCCCTCGAACTCGACACCCTTGCCGATCACCGTCAGGATTGTTCCGCCGGGAATCTTGGCTTTCTGAATAGGCAGAGGCTGAGCGAGCCCGATCTGCCCCGCACGCAGCGTCGTCCCGTTCTCGTCCACCTCCACGAGTTGGGGGATCGAGCCGTTCTTGTTGTAGTTGATGAATTGCGTCTGAACCCAACTGACCGAGTTCATCCTGCCTGGAGCATCTTGCACCGCGAGCCAGCCATCTTCTTCGTGATCGACGAGAAGTTGGTGACCCTTGGGAAGCGTGGCGGTTTCGGGAAATTTGTCGCTTGGTCCCGCACGGAGTTTCGCCCCGCCGTCAGCGACAACGGCGAGGTATGGGCCGGTTTGCGAAAATGCGTAAGCCGGAATGGCGAGTGAAACCAGCCCGGCGAAGAGGGCGGGGCGCATGATGTTCTCCAGTAGTGCGGGCGCACCTGTCCCGGGTTTGGTACGCGAATACCACACGACAGAATCCGGTCAAGGTCTGTCCGGTGAGCGTGCGTTCTCCGAAAACGACAACGCACCCTTCCGCGTTCGCCTCACGGCCGCGGCTAACCGTACTGGAGTCTCCATGCCGGCACCGACACTCGCCGAACTCGCCAAGATGTTCGACCACTCCCTGCTTCAGCCGCAACTCACCGACGCGGAACTCGATCGTGGGCTGGCAGTCGCTGCCGAGTACAACGTCGCATCGGTCTGCATCAAGCCCTATGCCGTGAAGCGAGCCGCGAAATTGCTGGCCGGCACAACCGTCGAGGCCAGCACAGTGATCGGCTTCCCCCACGGGGGCAACCTTACGGCCGTGAAGGTGCTCGAAAGCGAACTGGCACTCGCCGACGGCGCGACCGAACTCGACATGGTCGTGAACATCGGCAAGGTGCTGTCGGGCGAATGGAACTACGTTGCGGACGACATCCGCGCGGTTGTGGAGGTCGCCCACCGTGCCGTTGCGAAGGTGAAGGTGATTTTCGAGAACGCCTTCCTGAAGGAAGAACACAAGCGGGCGTTGTGCCGGATTTGTGGCGAAGTGCGTGCCGACTGGGTGAAGACGAGCACGGGTTACGCCGAGTCGGGTGCGACGATCGAGGACTTGAAACTGATGCGTGAGTGCAGCCCGGCGTGGGTGCAGGTCAAAGCCGCCGGCGGCGTCCGCACTTACGAGAAGTTGCTGGAAGTGCGGGCGATTGGCGTCAGCCGCGTCGGAGCAACCGCAACGAAAGTGATCCTCGACGAAGCGAAGTCGAAACTGGGCAGCTAATCACTCCCGTTGCCGCACAAGGGCATTCAACCCTGAAACTAGGGTAGCAGCACCCGAATCCTTGATTCTTGTTCTAGGATTGGACGGGACTCTCCAAGTCAATTCATCTTCGAGTGCTGCTATGTCAACACCAACGCCGACACCCGGCGCACCCCTGAACGATCAACCAGCCAAGTTCTCCAAGCGTCAGTTCCTGGCGGGCGCGGTGGCTGGTGGGTGTATTCTCCAATCTGGACACTGGGCTGCCGCAGCGTTGACTGCGAACAAGAACGATGACAAACCAGCCCACTCCTATGCACAAGCTGGAGAAGATCTTATCGTGGGCATGATGTTCGATTACCTGAAACTTCCTCTTCGAACCTACATCGACATCGGAGCCGCTGACCCAGTCCACATTAACAACACGTACTTGTTCTACACCACGGGAGCACGCGGGGTACTGGTCGAGCCAAATCCAGAAATGACGCCCCGTTTGCGGGCCAAGCGTCCACGCGATACGGTCCTCGGTGTGGGTATCGGGGTGACAAATCAAAAAGAGGCCGATTTTTACCGCACGAACGAACCGAGTTGGAACACCTTTGACAAGGAAACGGCCGACGCCTATCCGCAGTCAACCGGTGGGAGGATCAAGGTCCAGGAGGTCATCAAGATCCCACTGGTGAACGTCAACGATGTGTTCACAGAACACTTTGGTGGTGTCGCACCAGATTTTGTTTCACTCGACGTGGAGGGGTTCGAGTTGCCGATTCTCCAGTCGCTGAACTTTGAAAAGTATCGGCCCAAAACCATCTGTATCGAAACAGTTGTCGCAGGTACTAACGGTCAAAAACTCGAGGCGGTCAAGTTCCTTGTCGAGAAAGGGTATGTCGCCCGTGGGTCTACATTCGCGAACACGATCATGATCGATCAAAAGATCCTTTAGCCTCGGAGAAGGGAACGGCTCGTTTCACTCACCGTCCCCTCAACTGACTCACGGCAGTTCGAGCACGTAAGCGGTGCCGTCGGCGTTGGCGGTCACCACTTGCTTGCCGTCGGGCGTATATGCCAGAGCATTGACGCCCACGGGGAAGCTCCACGTTCGGATCGGTTTGGGTTGCTTCAGGTCGCCCGCAGCCAGTGACCACGCCTTGATCTCGCGGTCGTTGCTCACGGTGATGAAGTTCGCTCCCGTCGGCGACACAAGCAGCGTGCGAACGCCGCCCTTGTTGGCAGGAATGGTGCCGAGCACTTCGCGCTTCTCGACGCCAGCCACCTTCACCTCACCCTTGTCGTCCACCGCGACCAGCAGTTTCTGGTCGGGGGTGATCCCGAGGTCCTGCACCGAGTTCGCGAATAGCGGCCAATTCGCTCCGACCGGTTCCTTCTTGGTGAGATCCCAGATGCGGATACCACCGGAATCGTCGCCGGAAATTGCCCAGCTCAGATCAGCCGAGAACGTCGCAGCGCGGACGTTGCGACCCTTGTCCGAGATGGTCGTGTTCGGGATCGCGTTCCCCTTGGCATCGTACAGTTCGTAGGTGTTGTTCTTGACTGCGTCGCCGACCGCGGGGCGGCTGGCCCACGCGGCCACCCGCGACCCATCCTTGCTCGCGACGACGGTGTAGACTTCACCCGTCGGCACGGACTTCGTGAGCCGGCCGGGATTGGTGTTCCAGAAGTGCAAGCGGCCGGTGTCGCGGGTCGGGAGGCTCCCGCCCATCACCAGCGCATAGTTCCCGAGGAAGGCGATGCTAAAGGGCGTGTCGGCGTTGCCGACGAGAGTGCCGACTTCCTTCCCGGTCGCGAGGTCCCACACCTTGATGGTCTGATCGGTCCCGGCGGTGGCGGCGAACTTCCCGTTGGGGCTGACGGCAATGGCATTCACGCCCTGGACGTGCCCCCCGCCGCCACTGACTTCCAGAGGCGGCAGTTCGAAGATCCGAAGTACCTTGTCCTTCTCGACCCCCACCGAGGCGAGGTAGCGACCATCCGGGCTGAACGCCACGGAGGTAACCCAGTCGGTGTGCCCCCGGAGTCCGCGAACCTCGCTCTTGGTTTGGATGTCCCACACGCGGACGACGGAATCCGCTCCGACAGCTGCTACGTACCGGCCGTCGGGAGCGAACGCGACTCCCGTGAGCGGCGAAAGCACGCCGCCCGGTTTCGCGCTTCCGTCGAACTTCACGAGCGAGGTGAGCGCGCCGTTCTCCAGAACGGTCCACACCCGCAAGGCACCGTCGCCGCCCACCGTTGCGAGGCGGTTGCCATCCGCACTGAACACGGCCGAGCCGATGCCTGCAACGTGCCCCGACTGCGAGAACACTTCTTTGGGCGTGGCCGCTGTGACATCCAGCACGACGAGCGAGCCATCGGCAAGGCCCACCGCGACGTACTTGTTCCCCTTGCGAATCGCTACCGCACACACAGCCGATCGACCGTTCCAGGTCCATGTAGGCTTACCGCTCTCGGGGTCGAACCCCCGGACCGACTTGTCGGCCGACCCGGAGACGACCAACTTGCCATCCTCTGACACGGCGACGGAGAGCACCGCGGACTGGTGCCCCGGCAGTTCCTTGACGGCCTTCTCCTTCGCGACGTCCCAGATCACCACAACCTGATCCCCGCCACCGGCGACAAGTCGGTTGGAATCCGGGAGGAACGCCAGCGACGTGATGGGCGACTTCGCGCCGGTCAGCGTCGCTTCGAGCTTGCCCGTCTCGGGGTTGTAAACGCGAATGGTTTTGTCGGCACCCGCTGCCGCAACGTGCTTTCCATCAGGACTGAACGCCACCGCCCACAGGGAATCCGCAGCTTCAGAAAGCGCCCGGTGATCGTCGTCGGCGTTCAGATCCCACATACGGATCGCACCGTCCTCGGAACCGGACGCGATCTGCTTCCCATCGGCTCGGCTCGCGCTGGCTGTGACGCGACCGAGGTGCCCCTGAAGCGAGCGGAGTTGCTTCCCCGAACCGATTTCCCAGACGCGAACGGTTTTGTCTTCGCCGCCAGTGACGAGCAGCGAGCCGTCCGGAACAACTGCCAATGTCGTCACTGCACCGGTGTGGCCGGTGTATTCGCGAAGCCGGGTGCTGGTATTCCCCGCCGCGGTGCCATCGGGCTTCGGGCCAGCGGTGAGGCGTGCCGTGCCGTCGCGGCCGCAGGAGAAGACCCCCGAGTTGTCCGGCGCGAAGGCAACACCCATCACCTCGCCGTTGTTCACGGCCTGTGCCGTCATCGCCAGCGGGTTCGGAGTCCCCGGAGCGTACACAGCCGCGAACGTGTTGCTGTCGCCCACGACAATCATCTTGCCGTTCGGACTGTAGGCGAGCTTCTCGATCCGTGCGTTGCGGGTCGGGCTGGTGTATGTCGCCTTGCCGTTGTCCGCCTCGTACACGCGAAGGATGCCGTCGTCGGCCCCGACCGCGAGGTTCCTCCCGTCTGGGCTGAAGGCGATGGTCTTGATTGGCTTGTCGGTCTTCCCGAGGTTCACCAGCGTCTTGCCGGGCTTGCTTTCGTCGGGGTTCCAGACGTGAACCTGGTTGCCGCAGGCCGAAGCGACAAGTTTGGGGTCCGTTGGGTGGAACGCCACATCGGTGACGCCCAGCACGTTGGTGCCGCCCGCCGTGCCGCCCTTGGTGGGGTCGTCGGGTTGATCGACGTGGCCGCGATAAGTGACGATTTCGCGACCATTGCCGAGATCCCAGATCTTCACCGTGCCGTCCTTGGAACAGGAGGCCAGCCGGGTGCCGTCGGCGTTGTACGCCAGGGAGTTCACGCGATCGGCGTGCCGCATCCGGGATTCACCCAGCACGCGGCTAACGTTCTCGGGCAGGCCAACGGGGAGGTACGGGAGTTGCCAGCGGGCATCGCGAAGGTATCGCGTGGCGGCCTTGGTGTTGTTGGCCTTGATCGCAGCCTCGGCTCGCTTCACGAGGTCGTCGGCTCGTGCAAGACTGTCGGCGGGGAATTTGGCCTTCACAGCCTGTTCGCGTTCATCGAGGAACTTCTTCTGCAACTCCTTTACATCGGGTGCCTCCGACTTCGCTGCATCGAGTGGAACGGCGATCCCGACGACGAGCGCGAACAGAACCATTGCGCGAACCACAATCAGCATTGGCAAGCCCCGGTGCAGGTCACAAAGCGGCGATATGTCTGAGTATAACGTGACGAGCGAGACGAGGGAAACTAACAAGTGGCCAGCAGAAGCTGTTGCTTCACAATCCGAAGCCAGGCAAAACTCGAAACGGTTTGAGGACGTTCACTGTCCGCGTCTCCTCATCGAGAACGTACTCGACAACGAGCGGAGCCACGACACCGATCCAAACTTCAACTGGCTCGATCATCAGTTTGAAGAGTGGTTGCCCGAATTGCGGATAGATTCGAAGCCGATGATCAATCTCCCGCAAAGCCGCGAGGAGTTGAACCCGAAATGGTCCCACGCGATTTACGAGAGCCACAAGTTCTTCCCGAACTCGTTGCGAATACGAAACGCGATACGGAATCGGTTGCTCATTCATGAGATAAGGTGGATTCGAGTCCCGCGATGAGTTCCTCGAACGTCAACCCGCCCGTTTCGCGAATCTGTCGCAGTTCAGCAACAACCTCAGCTTCATTGAACGATTTCCGAGCCGCTTCGATCACTTCTGGCGGCACGATGGATTGTGGTGGGCCTGAAGTGAGACCCCGTAGATGGCTCGCGATTCGCAAATAGATCGCGGGCAGGGTCTCGTTCGCCCCTTGCTCAGAAGGGTGTTCCTTCAACGCGAAGGCGACGGCGCGGCAGAGTGAATCGAGTTCCGGTGAGACGGGCATGTTCCCTGCCGTCCCGCTGAGTTGTGCGAGGAACTTATCCCACGATTCCAGACTCATCTGATGACCTCCCGGAGAACGAAGGGTTCACCAGTAGCCACTGTACACGCTCCTCCGCATAACCGTCAACGCACCAATCCACGCCGCTTTTTCCGATGCCTGTTCCCCCGCGCTCCTTGTGACTTGGGCGGGGCAGTGATATCGTTGAAGGAAAGGAACTCCCAAAGGGGCCGAGCATGGCCGAGCAGAAACTGATTCTGGTGGTTGACGACGACCGTGAACTGGTCGAAGGCGTGCGTGCCGTGCTGGAACGCCAAGGCTACAAGGTGATCCAGGCCCACGACGGGCATCAGGGCAAGCAAGCCATCTACAACCAGCAACCCGACCTCGTCATTCTCGACATGATGATGCCGCGGATGGGTGGCTACCCGCTACTCGAACACTTCCGCGACAAGGCCGACGCCCCACCGATCATCATGATCACCGCCAACGAGGGAAGCCGGCACAAGGCTTACGCTGAGTGGCTGGGCGTTGTGGATTACATCCGGAAGCCATTCGCGATGGAGCGACTCCTCGAGACGGTCACCCGTGCATTCGCGACCGCTGCCGCCGGGAAGGCTGCTCCGAAACCCGATGCCGCCAAGCCGGAAACGCCCAAGGCCAGCGATTGACCACTATCACCTGGGTTCGCCGTTGTTTACGGATTCGTCTGGTTGCCGCGTGAAGTCGAGTTCCGGGTTAGGTGGTTCCGGCTTCACAAGCGACGGGTCGGCCTGAAACGGTGTGCGAACTGGCGTCGCCATTTCATGCCGGTACGACCACACCACATACCACTTCGCCATATTTAAGCAACCGAACACGAGTGCGAGCACCCCACCCAGACTCAACCGCAAGGGGTCGAAACCTGCTCCCAACCCCGGCATGAACCAGTCACGGGTCAGAATCACACCCGCCAGAATCAGAAACATCACACCGAGCACCAGTCGCATTGTGTGGACCGACATCGTCGTCCTCCGCCTGTTTCTCACATCATATCCCGAGGGTCTCCCACTGGAGAACCGGAAACAGTCTGGCGTTATCATTCCGTGAAACTTGCGTGAACCCGAAGTGCTGCGTTGCCTTTATCGCAAGGCCACGGGTATGCTCTGAACACAGCGGGCACTGCCACCCGCCCTCATCCTCTCAGAGCGCTGCCATGAAACAATTCGTCGTCGGGATCGCCACCGCGGGAGCACTGGCCGGGGTGATTGCCATGTCCCGGTCGGAATCCACGGCCAGGAACGAAGCACCAGCCAACTCCAACGTCATCAAGATCGAAGCCGGGGAGAAGAACCCCTGGACGTCGCTCAAGATCAACAACGACCCCGACCAGTTCCAGTTCGCGGTCGTCTCGGACCGCACGGGCGGCCACCGCGAGAAGGTCTTCTCGCGCGCCGTCTCACAGGTCAACCTACTGCAACCGCAGTTCGTCATGTCCGTTGGCGACTTGATCGAGGGCTACACCGCGAAGGAAGACCTGATCAAGGAGCAGTGGGACGAGTTCGATGGCTACGTGAAGCGATTCGAGATGCCGTTCTTCTACGTCCCCGGCAACCACGACCTTGCAAACAAGACCCTGTTTGCCAAGTGGGGCGAACGGTACGGCAAACGGTACTACCACTTTACCTACAAGAACGCCCTGTTCCTGTGCCTGAACAGCGAGAACCCGCCGGACGGGATGAACACGATTGACCCTGAACAGCAGGCGTGGGTTGCCAAAACAATCGAGGCTAACAGGGATTCGCGGTGGACCTTCGTCTTCCTCCACCAACCCATCTGGAACGAGAAGGACCTGGACAAGAACGGTTGGGCTTCGGTTGAGAAGTCGCTCGCCGGCCGAAATTACACGGTGTTCTGCGGTCACGTTCACCGCTATCAAGTCTACGACCGCAACGGGATGAAGTATTACCAACTTGCGACCACGGGCGGCGGCAGCCGGATGCGTGGCGTGGACTACGGCGAGTTCGACCATGTCGCGTGGGTGACGATGAAGAAGGACGCCCCGCTCATCGCCAATGTCATGCTCGAAGGGATCTTGCCATCCGACCTGAAGGTGGCCGATTCCGAAGAGAAGGGCTATCCGGTCAAAAAGAAGGTCACGCATCCGGTTGCGGGGACGCTGAAACTCGACGGCGAACCCGTCGCACTGGCAACTGTCACATTCCACACACTGAACGCCGAGACCAAGAAGTTCAGCACGATCTGCGATGGGCGGACCGACGAACTCGGCCGTTTCCAGGTGACGACGTATGGGAAATTCGACGGCGCCCCTGCGGGTGAATACGTCGTCAGCGTTCGGAAACTTCAGAAGCCTACGGACGGGGGAGCCGCAAAGAACGTGTTGCCTGAGCAGTACGCAACCCCAGGGACGACGCCCCTCAAGGTCACGATCAAGGACGGCACAAACGACGTGCCTTTGCTGTTGCTCACGAAGTAACAACCGGTGAAGTCAGCGGCCGCCCAGTGGGGCGGCCGCGAAACCTACTCACTCCTGCATCGGCAACATCAACTCCAACTTCTTCCCCGCTCGAATCACGCTGACAGGCACATTCTCGCCAGCTTTCTTGGTCCGCAACGAGTACGCGAACAGATCCGTTTCCCGCAGCAAGTCGGTCTTCCCGTCGTAAGCCACGATCACGTCGCCAACCAGGAATCCTGCGGTCTTGGCGGCCGCGTGTGGCCCGAACTGCCCAACGTGTTTCGCACGAAGAGCCATCCCGTCTTTCGCGACCCCGGCAGGCAACTCGCCCTCGATATTCTCCAGGAGCATCCCGCCCGTTGTCATGCGTCGTAGTCCCCAAGAACTGGACCGCCAAGAGATGTCTTCTCTCTGCCGCCAGCCCTTGGGGAGCGCGAGTTTCAACTCCGCTGTCTTGCCATCACGAAGCACTTCAGCCTTGAGGACATCGCCCTCGGGCTTCGCCCGGTGCAGCACCCATTGCACGTCGGCAATCGAGAGCAAGGGATCGCCCCCGAGCGACTTGATTTGATCGCCGGGCTTGAACCCCGCAGCCTCGGCAGGTGAGTCTTTCTCGACTTTGGAGACGGTGGCCCGCTCCTTCGGATCGAGGATCAACCCTTGTGACTTCGGGTGAGGGTACGGGAAGATCACCTGCTCCGGCATCGGTTCCGCTTTGGAGCGGTAGAACGACTTGATCGCGTCGCCAACCTGATGGCAGTGGATGCAACTTTGCATCACGTTCCCCTCGTAGTTCAGCTTCGGCCCGTACTTGTTCAGCGCGGGGAACTTCTCGGGAACCGGGAACAGGGGCGCCGGGCCAACCTTCGCCGCAAGCGTGGCCTTGGTCTTCGGGTAATCTCCGTGCAGTTCGAGCGCGCCTTGCATGGCCTTCGCAAGCCCGTCGAGGGAGACGTCGCCCACCCAGTTCGTGCGGTGCGAACGGGTTCCGAAGCGGCCATAGACCGTGCCATCGGCGTTCAAGAAAAACACCGCGAAACTCTGATCGTAGTCGTACTGGAATAGCGACAGGTCGAGCCCGTTCGTGGAGACAACTCGCACGCGAACGAACTTCTCCAGCAGTGGCCGGAGCACGGGGTCTTTGTCCACGAGATTGTCGTCGAGTTTCACGCACTCCACGCAGGGCAGGCAACGGAGTACGACCACGATTGGCTTCTTTTCGGCCTTCGCTACCTCAATAGCCTTGGGCACGTCGTTGTAGATCCAGAACCCGTCGGCCTCGACCTTCACTTTGTCGTCGCGAACTTTCTTGTCGCGTGGGTTTTGGGCCTGGGAATGAGGGGAGACAGCTAGAAAAACAGCGAATGCAGCAATGATGCGGAGCACGGCGATTCCTCTGGGATTGGGTGAGCCGAGATGACGCCGCTTCAGGAGAGCGGAGCCGCCCCCCGATCGCAACAGAAAAAGCGCACATCGAAGGAGCGGCGCGCGAAAAGGTTGGGCGAAAATGAGTTGTCAGAGCACGCTCAGTGGCTTCCCATTATCCTTCGCGGAAAGGTTCAGTAGAAACGGAGCGGCCTTTTTGGCCCACTGCTCGGGGGATGGAAAACTGCTCGCCTCCTGCCCCCAAGCGTGCCGCAACATGTCGGTGTCGATGATCCCAGGATTCAGCGGCACTGCGGCCATGCCTCGCGGCAGGTCTTGCGCCAGTGCCAGCGTCATCCCCTCAATTGCATACTTCGTCGCACAGTATGGCGCGACGCCCGGCGATGTGCTGCGACCCCAGCCGCTCGACAGGTTCACAATCACCCCCGAGCCACGCTTGACCATCGTAGGCACGAATGCCTTGATGATGCGGAACACGCCCCGAATGTTCACATCGATCATCGCGTCGAACTCGCCGTTATCGACTTCCCAAAGTGGGGCCGGCGTGTTCATCAGTGCCGCGTTGTTGATGAGCAAGTCGGGGGGGCCGAACACAGCCAGCACATCGGCCGCCCACGACTCGATCCCTTCGGGATCCACCACATCCACGGGCGTAAACGAATGAGGAGCGGGGTACGCTTTCCGCAACTCGGCGATGTGGCTTTCACTCCGCCCGCAGCCCGCGACAGTATGCCCACCGGCAACGAACGCGGGGAGCAGCGAACGCCCCAAACCCCGTGTTGCGCCCGTCAGAACAATGACCTTTCCCATCAACCCCTCGTTACTTATCCAGTTGCTTGGCGAAGACCTGCACCCAGTAGCGTTCACCCTTCGCGTTCTTGGCGACGGCGACACCGATCTCGGCGTACTCCTTGTTCAAGATATTGTCCTTGTGGCTCTGCGAGTTCATCCAACTCTCCAGAACCTCCTTCGGATCAGCCTGGTTCCACGCCACATTCTCGCCGAGGTAGCCGTAGTCGTATCCGGCGGCCTTGACCCGATCCGCTGGCTGCTTCTCATCGAGCACATGATGGAGTTTGTCCTGCTTGGCCATGTTCTCGGCATGCCCCCGTGCGGCGACCATGAGTTTAAAGTTTGCCTTCAATGGTGGCAGGTCGGCCTTCTTTCGTTCCTCGTTCGTCAGATCAATCACACCCTGCTCTTCCTTGCTCAGCTTTAGTTCGTCCTTTTTCACTTCGACTTTCGGAGCTGTCGCTGGGGGCTGAGCCTCGGCGAATGATATGGAGGCGAAGAGCAAGAGCGTTGCGATGTGGAGGCGAATCATGGGCAGAAACCCCTTCAACTTCTGGGAGAAAGAAGCACAATTGTCCACCGTTTCGAGCAAGCGAGCAAGCCCCCGCGCGAGTCATGTCAGGCCCCGCGCGAGTTAATCGGACGGTTATCCTGCCATGGTGGCACCAAACTTGTTCGGTCCATCGCCATTACTGTTCATGGCCCAAAGCTCCGAGTTTCGCTCAGTTGCCTGGACCCCTCACTTGAACGAATTCCGCCCCTTCTGCGGGAATAGTTCACGAACCGTTCCGGTGGGGTCGATAACACCAACGATGACGTTTGGTCGGCGGGAGGGGTTACCGATGAGTTGCGGTCGCCAATGGGGCATAGTGGGAATTGGTCTGTGCTTGCTCTCGCTATTCGGCGGGACCGGGTGCTACCACACTCGCCCGGAAGTCGGGCCGCGAGGGGCCAGCGCCCCGATTGCGGTTCCACCTCCGGGTACGGTTCCCGTGGAGCTCGACAAGATCATGCTCCCGCCGTACGTGATCGAGGCACCGGATCAACTTCTCATCGAAGTGATCCAGCGGACCAGCGTGCCCGATCCCGTAACCAAAGTTCCGACGCCGCAAACCCAGCGGCTCCCGGTACAACCGATCTCCGGACCTTTCCAGGTCCGGCTCGACGGCACCGTGGGGCTCGGGTTCTGGGGCGGGGTTCCCGTCGCGGGGCTCACCATGGAGCAGGCGGCCGAGGCAATCCGCAAACACGTTATTGCCAACCCCGTGCTCCGCGATCTTGGGACGAAGCCCGAAAGCATTGTCGTGATCCTCGACGTGCTGGCGTACAATAGTAAGCGATACTACGTCATCTTCGATGGTGGCGGTTTCGGCGAACAAGTGATCTCGTTCCCGATTACCGGCAGCGAGACAGTGCTGGACGCGATCAGCAACGTCGGCGGGATTTCGGACGTGGGAAGCAAGCGAAACATGTGGGTTGCACGCCGTACTCCGCACGCCGGTCAGCCCTGGCAAATCTTGCCGATCGACTGGGTTGGGCTCAGTCAGCACGGCCAAACCTGCACGAACTATCAGGTCATGCCCGGTGACCGAATCTATGTGAAGGCTCAGAAGTTGGTCACCATCGACCGCACTCTGACCCGCATCTTCGCCCCGATCGAACGTGTGTTTGGTATCACCCTGCTCGGTGCGAGTACGGTGAACCAGATCACTGGACGTGGCAACGGGTTCAACGGGAACTAACGAAGGCGTGGCCCACTAGCCCACCCGCTTGCGGGTGGGCTAGTGGGCCAAGAACCGAGGAGATACATCATGCGGCGTCTGCTAGCTCTTGCGGTGATCGGTCTGGTTGCGGGTGAAGGCGCTGCCCAGTACCCGACTTACGGTGGTACCGGCGGCTACCCTCCGATCAACCCCGCGAACGTGATGCCGAACATCTACAACCCCTCGACGCAACCGCTGAGCCCGTACTTAAACCTGCTCCGCGGTGGCAATCAGGGTGTGAACTACTTCTACGGCGTGCGACCGGGCACGGTGGGGGCAGGTATCGCCCGTTCGGGTGGCGCGCCGTTCGTCGCGGGTGGCGGGAACAGGACTGCGTTCTTCCCGCAATTGGCATCAGCACCAGACCCACTGGCGGGGATCGACGCCGACCCAGGCGACGTGCTGCCATCGGCTGGCCACGGGGTCGTGTTCGGAAACACAATGGGCTACTTCCCCGGTCCGAATGGACAGGCAGGTGGTGCCCGAGGCGGTCTCGCGGGGATCGGGGCCGCGCGGCCTGCACCCAAGAAATAATCGGTGATTTGTAACACTCCACGGCGTATCTGTGCGCCGCAGTTGAAGGATCAACGAGGAGCGGTCATGCGGCTGAAAATCGGAATCGCGGGCATTCTCGGCTTCGGGCTGTCGGTTACAGTTGCCGTGGCGCAAGGGCCGGGGCAGCGTGGGGCCAGGCTCCTAGCTCCACGTGCCGCCGACACTCCGGAGACACCGGTCTACGCTCGCGCGGCGGCCGAATCGCTTCCCGACTTTCCAAGCCACACTCCTGTCGCTTCCCCGGCAGGGAAGAGCAACGGGCCGATGTGGCTCGGCGGGCGTGACTCACAGGTGCGCCCTGCGGGCGCGACGAGCCTGGAAAAGCAGCAACCCCGCAGCGCTTCGCTTGTGACCTCGAAAGACGAACCGTCGATGGTTTCGAGGGGGCTTGAAAAGCTCAAAAGCACCTTCACAAGTCCACCTTCGACTGCTTCCGCGACAGCCGAGCAAACAAACGCGAGCACTCCATTCCGTGGCACGGGTCCGGCCGGGCAACCGGTGTATGCTGGCCCGCCTGCGTACCGCTGGTATGGCTGGGGTTCGGTGACACCAGGTGCAAACCCCTACGCCCCGACAGGCCAGTTCCCACGTGCGTCGGCCAACTGGTACTCCATCACCGGAGCGACCCCAGGCGCGTTTCCAACACAGGTTGTTGATCCGTACCGACTCAACACCGGGACCGAGCCACCCGTGTATGTGACCCCACCCACGCCGAACACTCCTCCGAGCGCAACCTACTCACCCCCGCCTATGCCAAACCGGCAGCAGTCGGCGACTCCCGGCCAGGTTGTGCCTCGCGCCTCCTCCGCACCGGCTGGTGTGGAAACGCCACGCACCATGCCTGTAACCACTCCGGAGTTGTTCACCCCCCCGCCAACGTTGACGCCGATTCCCTCGGTGGGTGCAGCGGTTCCTGTGATCACGGTTCCAACGATCTCAATGCCACCGGGACTGGACGCAAGTGCGATGGGGACACCGCTTGCCGTAGCGGAAACGGAACTCGCGGGTTCGAGGGTGATCGCTAACAACCCGCTGACTCTGGCCCCGATGATCCAACGCCCAACCGAAGCGGGCGCTGCGATGCCACCGCTGCCGACGCTTCCCGTTGTCCCAGGGGTGAGCACCGCACCGCAGTTGCGGCCCGTGATCATCACCCCAGGTAGCACGATGCCACCGGCACCAGCACCGCTGCCGATCTCCGTGACCGACGATCAACCGAAGTGGCAGCCGACAGCGACATCACCATCCCGAAGCGACTGGAACCCCGCCGGCGGCAAGCCACAGGATCGCCCCTAATGCTCTGTAAGTCGCTCGGAATCCGGATGCCGTAGGCTTAATAAAGTCTGCGGCATCAAGTCGTTCACGCCAATTCTTGTCGCTGCACCTCTCTCGTGCGTACACTCCTCTTCATGGCTTTCATCAAGCTCGCGAATGGCACCCTCCACGACCCCGCTCACTGTATCGACGGCGAGGTTCGGGACATCTGGATCGAGAACGGCAAGGTGGTCGCTCCACCGACCGACCCCGACGCAGTTGCGGAGAGAGTATACGATCTCACCGGGCTCATTGTGATGCCAGGCGGCGTGGACATGCACGCCCACATCGCCGGGCCGAAGGTGAACGTCGCACGCAAACTGCGGCCCGAGGATCGGCGCGACAACGCCCCGATGCGTCGCACCAAGTTCCTCCGTTCCGGCACGCTCGGTAGCACGCCCTCCACCTTCGCCACGGGTTACCTGTACGCCGGCCTCGGCTACACCACGGTGTTCGACGCCGCGATCCCGCCGCTGGGTGCCCGGCACACTCACGAAGAGTTCCACGACACGCCCGTCATCGACAAGGGGTTCTTCGTCCTGGTCGGGAACAACCACTACCTCATGGACCAACTCGGGCGCGGGGAGTTCGAGCGCGTTCGGGCATTCTGTGGCTGGCTACTGCATGCGACACGCGGCTACGCCCTCAAGGTGGTGAACCCCGGTGGCGTCGAGGTGTGGAAGCAGGGCAACAACGGGATGGCGGGCCTGGAGGACGTGATTCCCGGGTTCGGTGTATCGCCGCGGCAGATCGTCACGGCGGTGGCACGTGTCGCAGACGAGTTACAGTTGCCGCACGCGGCGCACATCCACTGCAACCAACTGGGAATGCCCGGCAACTGGACGACGACGCTCGAAACCATGAAGGCCACCGAGGGCCACCGGGCACACTTCACGCACATCCAGTTCCACAGTTACGGCGGCGGCCCGGACGATCAGAGCACCTTCCGCTCGCGTGTGCCGGAACTCGCCGAGTGGGTAAACGCACACCCGAAGGCCACGGTTGATGTCGGGCAGGTGATGTTTGGCGATACCACTTCCATGACCGGCGACGGCCCGCTCGGGCACTTCCTCCATCGCGTCACGGGTCGGAAGTGGTTCAACGGCGACACAGAATGCGAGGGCGGCTGCGGCATCGTCCCCATCGAGTACAAGGAGAAAAGCTTCGTTCACGCCTTGCAGTGGGCCATCGGGTTGGAGTGGTACTTGCTCGTTCAGGACCCGTGGCGAGTGGCGATGAGCACGGACCACCCGAACGGCGGTTCGTTCCTCGCGTACCCCGAGATCTGTGCGCTTTTGATGAGCCGCGATTATCGACGTGAGGTGTTGAAGCGACTCCCCGCGAAGCTGAAGGATGTGTGTTCGCTCCCTGACATCGAACGCGAATACACGATGCAGGAAATCGCCATCGTGACGCGAGCCGGACCCGCACGGATGCTCGGTCTGCGCGACAAGGGTCACCTCGGTGTCGGGGCGGATGCCGATGTCACCGTTTACACGCCCAGCGATGACCGCAAGCAGATGTTCGAGTTGCCGCGATTCGTGTTCAAGGCTGGCAAGCTAGTCGTGGAGAAGGGCGAGATTCGATTCGCGCCGTTCGGCCCAGCACTCGTCACGCAGCCGGGGTACGACGGCGAGGTCGTGCCGCACATCCGGAAGTGGTTCGAAGGAGCGTACTCACTCCAGTTCGACAACTACGCGGTGGGAGGCGAGTACCTGACGCACGGCGAAACGGTGGTAGAATGCCGGTCGGCATCCGAACGCGGATGACGCCGACGAGTTCCACCGCCGAGCCACCCATGAAACTGATTCTCGCCATCATTCAGCCCAACAAACTCGACGCGGTCAAAGAAGCGTTGAACAAGGTCGAGGTTTTCCGCCTCACGATCGTGGACGTGCTCGGCTTCGGCCGGCAGAAGGGGCACACCGAAGTATACCGCGGGCACGAACTGACGGTGAACATGTTGCGAAAGGTGCAACTTCAGATCGCGGTGAACGAGGACTTCGTGGAGCCCACGGTCAACACGATCATCGAGGCGGCACGCACCGGCCCCGAGGGTCACATCGGGGACGGCAAAATCTTCATCTTGCCGCTCGACGACTGCATCCGAATCCGCACAGGCGAACGCGGACCCGAAGCAATTTAAATCGCCCGTGTACCATCCCGAATCGGTTTTTGCGTTGCCCCCTCTGTAAGCTCGGAATAACATCTTAACTCCAGGGCAGTTGTTGTTACGTTTTCTGCGACGACTTCGCTCTGGAGGCCTGCCATGATTCGCCGCTCTGCGTTCACGTTGATCGAACTCCTGGTCGTGATCGCGATCATCGCAATCCTGATCGGTCTCCTACTTCCAGCGGTCCAAAACGTTCGGGAGGCCGCAGCCCGCACGAAGTGTGCGAGTCAACTCCGGCAGCTCGGGATCGGCCTTCACAACTCCGAAAGCACATTGGGCTACATGCCATCGAGCGGCCAGGGCACCAACTACACCACGACTCCGGCTTCAGTCGCATTCGAACTTCACTCCACATTCACGCTTCTCCTGCCATACCTCGAACAAGACACTGTGTTCCGGCAGTTTGACTTGACCAAGGCCTACAACGCAACAGCCGGTAACCAGGCGGCCGCAAAGGCCGTGCTCACGATCCTCATCTGCCCGAGCAATCCGCTGCGTGCCGAACCGCGCGACTCGCAAGGATACGGATGCACAGACTACGGGCCGGTTTACTATGTGGACGTGGACCCGAGTACGGGCCTGCGGAACAAACTCACTCGGGCTGATGGTGGCCTGACCCTCGGCAAACCAACCGTGCTATCCATCACGGACGGGACGAGTAATACGATTGCAATTGGAGAGGATGTGGGGCGGAACGAAACGATGACGATGCCCTACGCCGACCCTCTCGGTGGACTGCGGCAGATTCACCGATGGGCCGAGCCAGACTGTGCTTTCGGGATTTCGTTGGGTATCAATGCGAACCGGACCCCCTTTGGAGGTCCGGCATCGTGTCCCTGGGCAACCAATAACTGTGGACCAAACGAAGAAATCTTTAGCTTTCACCCGGGCGGTGCACACGTCGTGTTTTGCGATGGACACGTTGCGTTTCTAAAGGACTCGATGGACCCCCGGACGTTGCGAAAGCTGGTCACTCGTGCCGGCGGAGAGGTGGCGTCAGAAGACGACAACTGAGCCACCCCCCAATTCCGATTCGATCAACCGAGCGACCAGGGCTTGCGGTATTCCTTGGTCAGCATCGCGGCGGCTTCCTTGTCGTCGACGATCTGCTCCTTCGCCGCGTCCCAGGTGAGCTTGCGGCCCGTGCGGATGGCGATGTTCCCGAGGTGGCAGACAGTGGCGCTGCGGTGCCCGGTCTCGACGTCGCAGATCGGCAACTTCCGCGTCTTGATGCACTCGATCCAGTTCGCGTGGTGGCCGTTCGACACGTACAGTTTCACGTCGCCCGTCGCGAGCTTGTACGGGTCGGCGACCTTCTCACCGTTGATCGTGGCCGTCAGTCCGCCGCGGCGAACGTGGATCGTTCCCTTCTCGCCCTCGAAGGTGACGCCACCGGGGTAGCCACCCGCTCCGAGGCTGCACAGCACCTTCACGCCGTTCTCGTAGGTGAAGGTTTGCTTCGCGGTCAGCGGAGTCTCGAACCACTTCTCGGGGTGGAACGTCCCCGTGCCCTCGATCGTGGTCGGGCCGCTCTCGTCCATGCCCAGCGCCCACTGTGCGATGTCGAGGTCGTGCGCTCCGAAGTTCGTTTGCTGGCCGCCCGAGTAGTCCCAGAAGAAGCGGAACAGGTAGTGAACGCGGTTCACGTTGTACTTTCGCTCCGGCGCTGGCCCGAGCCAGAATTCGTAATCGAGGTTCGCCGGTGGGTCCGAATCGGGCACGGGCATCTTCGCCTTGCTTGTCCAGTTCGGAGCGGGCAGCCCCACCTTCACTTCTTTTAGTTTGCCGAGCGCACCGTTTCGCACCAACTCACAAGCCTGGCGGAATTCCTTCCCTGAACGCTGCTGGCTCCCGGTCTGCACGATCCGCTTGTTGTCGCGAGCGGCCTTCACCATTGCCCGTCCTTCGGTGACGACCAACGAGAGCGGCTTTTCGGTGTACACATCCTTGCCGGCCTTGCAAGCGTCGATGGTGGGCAACGCGTGCCAGTGGTCCGGCGTGCTGATCAGGACGGCGTCGATGTCCTTGGATTCGAGTAGTTTGCGGTAATCACCGAAGATCTGGGCTTTTGTGCCACCCTTCTCCAGTTCGGTTGCCGCAGATGCGACACGTTCCTTATCCACATCACACACAGCAACAACGTGCTTCTTGATTGCACCCATGTTGCTGCGGCCTTGAGCACCGACACCAATGCAGCCCACCCGAACGGATTCGGAAGGCTTCTCCTCGGCGAGCAACGCCGCGCGATAGGTCGCAGCGGGAAGCGTCAGGAAGGTGCCTGCAGCGGCAGTCGATTTCAGGAACGAACGGCGAGTCGTGCGAGACACGGGATACCTCAAGGAGGGAGTGGGAAGGAACTTGGCCCCCCGCAGCGTAGGGGGAGCACAACAGAAATTTAGCGAATCGTAACGCGGTGTCCGTGACCAGTCGGGGCTGCGGGCAACGGCACCGGTTCGGGGTTACCAAACCTTGCCCAGATCGCCTGTTGCAGATCGTCGGTGATGGGGTTGCCTTCATACTCAAGGTGCCGAATCTGGGCGAGCGTCGGTGCGGCGAGGAGTTGCGGCAAGCCCGCTTCGGTCATCCCCAGCGTCGAGACTGCGAGTTTCCGAAGCGCAGGCATGGAGGTGTTCGAGAGGACACGAACGGCCTCGTCCCCGAGCGTTTCATTCTCCGAAAGATTGAGTTCGACCAATGTGGGTGTCTGCCCAATGAACAGCGCCGCGAGCCCTTCCGGTGAGAGTGGGAACCGGTCGATTGCAAGCGAGACGAGCCGCGACAGCAGACCCGATGCAGCGAGTGCCTTGGCTCCGCTATCGCCGCCCGATGTGCCGCCGAGTTTCAGATCGGTCAACTCGGGCCACTCGCCTTCAAGCAATGCCTCAACACCTGGGGGCATCAGCGGGTTGTCGGTCACGTCGAGGTACTGAAGGCGACGGAGCGTCGCGGCACCACCGAGGATCGCTCCCGCGACACACTTGCAATCCGCGAGGTTGAGCCGAACCATGTGGCCCGCCCACTTCGCTCGCGTCACGGCAATTGCACCTGCAGCACCGACTTCGTTGTTGGATAGGTCCAGATCGAGCAAGCGACCGAAACCTTCGGCAGCCTGGAATGCCTTCATCGACTCTGAGCCGAGCCCAGAAGTCGAGAGGTTCAGCGTGTGGAGTTCCGGCCAGCGACCGCGGGAAAGCTCCAGAATTCCGGATGCCCGAACCGGGTTATCGGACAGATCCAAGACCCGGAGGTGCTTCGCCAGCGGCGATGCGGCCAGTGCCGCGATCCCCTTCGCACCGACCTCGCAAGCCCGCAGATCAAGACGTGCGACCTTGGAGAACTGCGGGGACTTCGCGAGTGCCGCAGCTCCCACATCACCTATGACGCACTGACTCAGGTTTACGTCGCGGAGGCGAGTTTGCCCGGTCGTGAGTTCAAACGCCCGTGCGGTCAGGGCCGACCCCGTGAAGGAAACCGTTTCGAGTTTCGCAAACGTGGGGCTCGTGAGGATCGCACGCACCCCGTCGTCGGTGAACCGTTGGTTGCCCAGATCGAGGGTCGTCAGATTCGTGAGATGCGGCGAAGCAGCCAGGCACTTGATGCCAGCGACAGTGATTGGCGGATCGGTCGCAAAGGTGCCAAGGTTGTAAGGTGGAAGCTTGAGAACTCGCAGGTTGGCGAGGTTCTCGGATTTCGCGACCGCTGCGATCCCCGCGTCGCTGCTCGAACCCTGCGTGAGATGGAGCTCTTGCAGTTGCGACAGGCGATTCGCCCCGGCGATAACCGCGAGATCGGTCGCGAGAACGGTGCCCGACACCTCAAATCGCGTGAGAGTTGCGACCCAGTGCGAATTGACGATCTGTGCAATGAACCCCGGCACGGCACAAGCCGGCCCGCCCAAGCGGAGCGAGCGGAGCCAGCGATGTGGTTCTGGTGGCTTCGCCGTGATGCCATCCAGCGAGTTCACCTGGATGCCAGTCACGGGCGACGCAGCCAAGATCACGTCGAACCGTTTCGTCGCCACCTTCAGGCTTTCGAGGATCACTTCGGCCACGAATCCGCGTTCGAATTTGCCCCACTCGACTCCGCCCAGTTCGGGCAGTTCCTTGCGCCAGTCTTCGCCGTGGCGAACCAGAAGCAACCGCTCGCGAAAGCGAAGCAACTTCGCTTTGCGGTCCCACGCCGGGAGTTGTGCCAGTTCGATTTGTAGACGGATGAACTCGGCACGTTCGGGCTCACCGTGCCCCTCCAAAAAGTCCGCGTAGGCAAGGCGAGCGGTGTTGTCGTCGGGGTCCGCGCAGACGGCGGCAAGCAGGCGCTCAGCGGCTTTCGGTTTGGCCTTGGTCGTGGACGTCATGGAAGCAGACTCAGGGTGGTAAGTGGGCGAGAGCCGGGGTCAGCAGGGTGACCACGTCGGCGGGAAAACATTCGGGCGTTATTGGGTTGAGTAATCTGAGATGATGTGAGCGGGCCGTCACCGACCAACATCTCAGAAGCCGAACAATACGAAGTCGTTTGGGCGGAACGCACAGTTGTGAACTGACGGCAGGAGAGGCGTGATTCCTGTGCGATGGGAAAGGCAGAAAGCTGAATCGTGGTATGCCCGATCACTCCCGTGAGGGCGCGAATGGTCGCACTTTCAAGGAGCGGCATAACTTCACCCATCGTTACATTCTAACCGAGACGGGCGTCCATTCAAAGTTCGTTGTCGAACTGTTCGTCGGATTCTCACAGATACAGACGGTCTTCCGATCTCCGACATTCAATCCAACCATGAAAAGCAGCTCCCCGTACGGGCAAATTTCGGGCAGACAGGAAACCCATCCAGAATCAATTACAGTTGTCAGAACAAGTTGCTGTGCTGAGGCAGTGAATGTAGACGACCGCTAGGCGATCCCCGCGACGAGCGCCGCCACGCGGGCCACTTCCTCGGGGAGCGGGGTTCGCTTGTAGCGATAGACGCCGTTACCGAACGTCACTTCGTCATCCTCATCAGCACGCAACTGTTCGCCTACGCACAGCACGAACTTGCCAGACACGCCACGTTGCAATTTCTTGTAGTGTTGCTCGACATCGCCCTTTCGCCAGAAGCCGTACACCTCGACATACACCTTCTTCCCGGACGCAGGATGTGTGAGCTCAAAGTCGGGCACCCAGACGCCATCGGGAAGATTGATCGGGTGTGGCTCGGTTGCAAGCACCCAGCCTTTCACCTTGGTGGCGAAACTGTCCGCGAACATCTGCAACTCGGGCGGGGTGTACACACCAAAGTCCGACAGGTGCGAACGAAGCCCGTCCGCCCCCGACACCGTGAACAGCTTTTCTTTTCGCTCGGTGCCCCAGCGCACGCTCGCTTTCAGGTCAAACGCCTTGCAGTGCAGGAGCGCCGGAAGGAACAGCGCCAATTGCAACCCGTACTTGTTCGTGGAAGAGAACAGCGACAACGGGCCATCGAGCTTCAACGTGTAGGAATTGCCCGCAGATTCGTGGATCGAACAGATCAGGCGATGGAACTTCACGGCGCGGAACAGTTGGCGGAAACGGGCCGGCGTCTCTCCCCAGATTCGCACCTCCATCGCCGTGCAACGCAACAGGATCGACTGAGCCAGCGCGACGTTGTAGCGGTTCAGCAGGTGCTCGGGGCTGATGTCCTCGAACGCTTGAACCCGTTGTTCATCCTTGAGGTCCGCGAAGAGCGATCGTTCGACCAACTCAGGGGTGAGCGTCATCGAGAGTGACTCAGCGACCTCCTTCAGCACGGCCGTGCGATCGAACGGTTTGCCAGCTTTCGCGGCCTCGGCGCGAGCGATTGCCGCAGCCTTGAACCCAGCCTCTCGCAACTCACCCGGCGGGTGCTCGGCTTCCACCTCGAACTCACAGCGATCTTCAAGCAATTTCGCGAGCCCGGCAGGGAGCAAGCCGCGCGGCCCTTCTGGGATGAAGTCGGTGAGGTCTTCGGCGATTTCGCCTCGGGTGCGGCCGGGAGAACTCCGATACGCGAACAAGAGTTGTTCCGCGAGCGCGACAAGCGACGAGTCCGCCGGCTCGATGTACAGCGGGACAAGTTTGTTCTTGGCGTGCCGAACGCGGACGAGCTTGCCTGTGAGCATGATAAACGCCAACCCCTCGTGGCCGCTGGTCGCGGTATCGCCGTAACCATCAGCTTATCGCCTCCCGTCGCGAACGCCCTCGATCGAATCCTCCCTTCTTCACCTCGAAACAGGAACACGGAAACCTTAAACTCCTGAGATGCGAATCGCGATTGTCAATGACCTGTCCCTCGCGCGTGAAGTGCTCCGACGGCTTGTGATGTCCATATCTGGGAACACGGTAGCCTGGATCGCTGAGGATGGCGACGAAGCGGTGACAAAGGCCGCCACCGATCGCCCCGACGTGATTCTAATGGACCTCATCATGCCCCGGCTCAACGGAGTCGAGGCAACCCGACAGATCATGCGTGCGTCCCCCTGCCCGATTCTGGTCGTCACGGCGACAGTCTCGGGGAACTACGCCATGGTTATTCAAGCGATGGGTGTCGGCGCTCTCGACGCAGTCGAAACCCCGACGTTCGGGTCGGAGGGAACGATCCTCAACGGAGAGAAACTGGTCGCGCGACTTGCCAAGTTGCGTGCGGCCACGGGGAATGTCACGCGGTCCTGGATGAGCGTGACGGCAGCCCCGCCTATGCAATCTGCCGGAACCCATCCGCCACTGGTCCTCCTGGGGGCATCGACGGGTGGACCAGACGCACTGAGCGTTGTGCTCAGTGCCTTGCGTTCTGGATTCCCGGCTCCGATCCTGATCGCTCAGCACATCGCAGCCGAGTTCACGCCCGGACTGGTACAGCAACTCGCACTCAAGTGCGCGTTGCCCGTGCGTATCGCACGCGAAGGTGAGCGGCCCGTACCCGGTACGGTCCTGGTTGCAGCAAGCAACGACCACCTCGAACTGACGCGTGACTGCACCCTCCGGTACACGCCCAATCCCCAAAGCTACCCATTCCGCCCGTCAATCGATGTGCTATTCCTGAGTTGTGCATTGCACTGGCCACGACCCGGCATCGGTGTACTTCTGACGGGCATGCAAACTGACGGGGCGGAGGGCTTGTTGCGACTTCGCATGGCCGGTTGGCACACCATTGCTCAGGATGAGGCGACGTGCGTTGTCTACGGGATGCCCAAGGCAGCCGCCGAAAAGCGAGCTGCAATTGAAGTGCTGCCCTTGAACCTGATCGGTCCGACCATCTCCGCGAATATCCTTTCCGCACAACCACGCTAAATCGTGTATCCTGTCGTGCGGTTGGTCATCCCAACCTCTCCCACCAGGCGCAGCCGACTCCCTCCGGCGGCCCGCCCCATCACATGGGTGCCCCATGCGAACCACGCTATTCGTTCTGCTGCTTCCCTCCATGACCCTCGCGGCCGAACCCAACGTCTGGGTCAAGCACACCGCAGCACAGATCGAAGGCCGCAGATGGGACGTGCCCGTGGGGTTCTCCCCCGAACTGAAACGCTTTATGGTACTGGGCGGCCGCACGTCGTGGGCTGAAGCCAAGAAGCCGCGATCCTACGATGTGCTCTCGCTCGACACGAGGGCAGGCAAATGGCGAAATGAACTCCCTCCTGAAGGGAAGGATTGGGGAGCGGAGTTCGGTTCGGTCACCGCCCCCGCGTGGAAGAGCGAGAGTTGGGGGTTCAAGGACGCGAGCGGCAACACCCGCCCCAACTGGAGCATCTACGGCACGTTCTCACTTGGCGGGTTGTACGCACTCAACACGGACGATGGCAGCTTCTACTTCCACGCGGGGAACAGCACCTTCCGCTACCAGCCCAAGGAACGAGCCTGGACCGAACTGCAGCAGAAGACTGGGCCGGCGGCTCAGCATGGCGGTGTGCTCTTGTGGTCAAGCATGTGCTACGATCAGGGGGCGAAGCGGTTCATTCTCTTCGGCGGTGGGAACATCCAGACCGAGCGCGGGGATCCCGGCACCTGGACCTTCGACCCCGAAACGAAAAGGTGGGAGCAACTCGAACTCGCGAAGCAACCGCCGGCCCGAGCGAATTCGCGGCTGGTGTACGACCCCGTGAACAAGCTCACCGTGCTTTTCGGGGGCGATCAACTCGACCAGTTGGTCGCCGACACCTGGGTGTTCGACTCCGCCAAGAAAACCTGGACGGAACGCAAACCCGAAGTGTCACCATCGCCACGCGGCGGCCACGCTCTGCTGTGGCTCCCGAAGTCCAAGAAAGTCCTGCTCCTCGGTGGCTTCACGTACACATCCACAACCGGCTACGTTGCATCGCTGTATCAGCCGTTACCGTTCGAGGCGTGGACCTACGACGTTGAAACGAACAGGTGGGCAATCGTCGCCAACTGGGGGAAAGATGCTCCCGTCGGTTCCGCGAACGGCCTCCTGGGCGCGGCCGTCGATGCCGACGACAACGTGATGGTACTCGATTCCCAGAACCGTGCGTGGACCTGCCAGATTGACGTGAGCAAGCCCGACTCGGCCGCCACGAGCAAACTTGGAGCCGCGCCGGGGAGCGTGGTGCGGCGCAAAGATTCGCACGATCCGAAGTGGTACTCAGAGGGTCGCCCGGCTCCCGATGCCGCTGCCGTGGCGGAACGGCTGAAGAAACTTCCCGTGAACGAATGGGTTCCGATTCCCACCGATAACGCCCCCAAGATGAACATGGACTGGGGATCGGCGGTGTTCGACACCGCGAACGACAAGATCGTGCGGTTCAGTGGTGGGCACTCGGCATACAGCGGCACTGCACCGTTCGTATACGACGTGAAGACGGATCGTTACTCGCTGCCGTTCGCGCCGGAGTACCCGCTCGAATACGTCTACAGCAACGATCAGGTCGATGGTGAGTGGAGTTTCCAGGGTCGCCCGTGGATGACCGGGCACACTTACAAATCCACAGGGTACGACCCGAATCTGAAGGCGATGATCTTCGCCGCACACGGGTACACCTACAGTTTCGACAGCAGCGCGGGCAAGTGGTCGCGCTTCACCGAGAAGAATCCGTTCCGGGCCGATTTCTACAACAGCACGGTCTGCACGACACCCGAAGGGGCCGTCACGTGGGCACGGCAAGCGGGTGGCGGACCGGGCATCTGGCGGCTACACGCGGAAACGAAAATCTGGAAGCCGCTACCACTGCCGAAGGACGCGCGGCTGCCCGAGATGAACGCCGACCATCACGGTCTGGCGTTCGACTCGAAACGAAACCGCTTGCTGTTCTTCAGCGATATCGGCACGAAGAAGGGGAACGTCGCGACCTACGACATCGCGGGTTCGACGCTCAAGTGGCTCGACCCAGCGGGTGCGGAGCAGGCACTGGGTCACTGCCGGGAAACGATCTACTTGCCCGAACTCGACATGGTGCTGATTGGAGCCCGCACGAAAGACAGCGCCGGGAACTGGCGCTGGGTCGGCTTCGATTGTGCAACAGATGGCTGGGTCACAATCACGATTCCGGGTGATGATCCCATTGGAAAGCGTCCCATCCCGTTCAACAACTCGATGGGGTTGATGTACGACCCCGCTCGCAAACTCGTATGGGCCGTGGGTCAGCACAGCCAGGTTTACGTGCTGAACCTGGATCGAGCGAAAGCCGACATCAAGCCAGTCAAGTGAACCGGAACGGCTTGTATGAGCCAAGCGAAGTGAAACACCAACCTCGCTCGGGCTCGGAGAATCCACCAAAACCACGCCGGTAAGAATTTTCTCAACGCATTCCCAACGTCGAACAGTGATCGGTGTTCTGGTTGGAGGGATTACAGGGGTTCCGCACACCGAACCCGAGTTACGTAAAAGGGCCAGATGATGTCGCTCACGAGAACCATCACGGGTACCGTGTTCCTCGCACTACTGGGTGCGGCGTTCCTGGGGTTGCAAGGCTCGCGGCCCGCTGCGGCCGATGAGCCGGAGCCCAAGGTGCCCGCTACCAAGGCAACGCAATTCGACCACACGGCCTTCGGTGCCGTCATCAAGGCAAACTCCAATCGCGTTCCCGCAAGCGGCTCGGAACTCGTACAGGCACTCCAGAAACTCGGTGACTTCGCACAACTCCCCGTCCCCTTCTCCGCTGTCAACACATCCTCGGGGCTCACGACGCCACGAGTGATCATTGCACCGCGTCCGGGAACAACCCTGCCTGATCCCAATCAAGACCCCTCAACCCCCAAGAAAGATGACGCACCTGTGAAGCCGGCTCGCGGCGCGAAGATCGGCGGGCTCGACCCGTTCGCAGGTTTCGGGGGATTCCCAGCGTTTCGTGGCGTCAAGGGTGTAGTGAACCTCGGTGGTCAGGGGCTCAACATGGGGATCGCACGCGACATTCCCGTCCCGCCGATCAGTCCGGTGAAGGCGACCGAACCATCGCTTGAAGGGCGGTTGTTCCTGGCCGCCAACATGGAGATGACCAACGACGGCCAGTTCCGCGTGAAGACGATCGAGGTCATCTCCTGGAACAGTCGCAAGAAGCGGTTCGACTTTGGTGTGATTGAATGCGGCGTCCAACCTGCCGAGTTTCAGGTGCTCGACGGAGTTCGCTGCTTCTCTTGCCACAAGAACAAAGGGCCAATCCTCGGCCAGGGACCGTGGTCGAACAGTACCCACAACGACGTAGTACGGGCTGCGGCATTACAAGCCTTCGACATCCCGGGACTCAACGGCAAGCCACTCCCCAAGCCAGTCGATCCTGATGCGGGCATACCTCTGAACGCGAACGCCGCGATGACGGAGCCCCCAGGAGGATGGTCCAACGGACTTCGTTCAAACCCCAGCCTCGCACAAATCAAGGAAGCCACAACCTTCGACGGCATTTCGCTCGTGATCCCCGAACCCGAGGCGTGCGATGCGGCCGTGCGACAGGGTGCGGAACTCGCCCGCGACCGGGACGTGTACCGCGCAATGACGAAAAGCCCGGATGGACGCAGAGCACTCACCGTTCTGCTCACCGCAATCGCTAACCCGATGCCGATCGAGCAGAGCAACACGCAGGCGAAGCGAGACCTGGACATGACGTTCACCGCCAATTTCCCGACCTTCGCGGATGAACTCGTGGCGATCCACAAGGCGAGCGTAAACACCCTCGGCGACTACAGCCCATCCGGTTCGATCGGAAACCTCAGAAGCGTCACGACGAATACGCCCGCTGGTTGGGGCGGCGGCAGTTCGCAGAGGACCGACATTCTGCTCGTCTGGGGTGGCAACTCGAAAGCCGTGATGAACTACGACGAGAAGCGTGCCAGCGGAGACGCCGGAATGCCGAGCCAGCGGCAACCAAGTAACCCCCGTGCGTTCCTACGGCCAGCAGCACGGGTGCCGGCGAAACCGTCAACGGCCGTCAGCGCAATGGGGCTGGCACGCACGATCGGCCTCACCGAAGGCGACCGAGAATTCCTGGGGACGACGCTCACCAACCTCGCGCAACAGGTGAACAAACCGAAAGTGACAGTCGCAACACTGGCCAAGGAAGTATTCACAACCTCACACTTCACGGAGGTCATCAAGGCCAACGACATCCCCGACCGCGAGGAATTCAAGGATCGGTTCGCGGCAGCCGTGAACGACGTGGCAGCGGGACACAGGTTGTCGGACACAATCAAGTTCAGCCGCACCGATTACGCAAGCGGCCCGAGCGTGGCACTTCCACCCGGACAGGAAGAGAAGGAGGTTGCCGTCGTGCCGACAACCGCTTGCCTCCGGTGTCATGATGTGACTGGCACGGCCAAGCAGGCTTTCAACCCAATACCGATGCTGGCCTTCGACCCATTCGATAAACCGTCACGCGAAAACTGGGTCAGGAACAACGAAGCGAAGAAACGAGAACTCGTGATCGGCCGGATGCTGAAACGACTCGTCGCGGACAAGGACATGCCGCCAGAAGACGCTCCCGAGTATGAGCGATTCCGCACCAAGGATCAGCCTGCGTTCGATGGACTCAAAGACTGGTTGGAGGCCGAAATGAAGCGGGCCAAGGGAAACTGAGAGCGACGAGAGTCGAGTAGCGGCATCGGGGTTCGTGAAACGGTCAACAACCGTTTCACGAACCCCGATGCCGTTTTGCTTGAGGTCACTGGCTCAGGCACTGGTCAAGAAATGCCGAGAACTGGTCTGCGGTCCAGGTTGTCTTGATCGTCCAGCGGAACCGGGAATCCTGACGATCCCCAACACCAGGGCGAGCCACCAGATCGGCGACCGTGTTGCTCCAGGGGTGTCGATCACCCCGAACGAGTTGTGCGAGATCCTTGACCCCTTGCTTCAGCACTTCCGCATCCGCACCCGTGAGTGTCAGTTCAATTTCCATCCTCTCGGCGATTTGAACGCGGAGTGTCATGAGTTCGATCCCGAACTCTTCGAGCGTGGGGTGTTCACCAAACGGCAATTTGTAGCTTCCCCCCGCGACCGCAAAGAGGAGTGGCGGTTTCTCCGCAACCGCGTTCAAGGCGGGGATCATGCCGGTGTCGAGCTTTGGCACGGGCGGGGTTCGTTCCGTGGCGAAACGTGGCCTCATGTCTTCGAGGAATCCCGCGTTGGACATCACGGCGTAGACCGTCGGGCCGTGGACCGGTGTCAGGACTGCTGTGTGCCGCCCAGCGGAAGTCACGTACCGTTTCAAGGGCCGATCAACCTTGAGAAAGGGGTTGTTCAAGGAGAACAGCTTCGGCGTAAAATTGGCCGAAAGGTAATCGCCCTCCGTGACCGCAAAGTACCGCTCCGACGACGACGCGGGGACCGTGACGATGAGCCGGTCCGTGTGGAGTGGGTCCAGTGCTGCGTCGGCAGCGATGCGGTTCACCCACTGAGTTAGCCGCGCAGGACCGGTGCCCTTCACAAAGGGTGAATCCTTCTCCTTCAGGTACGTGGCGGGGAAAGTTACGACGACCAATCCACTCCCGTCGGGAATCAACAGCGAGTGGTGATGCAAGCGAGGCATCGTACCAAGTTGCGGGACAATACCCGTTCGCTTCGGCTGTGGAGGGGGCGGGTCGGGGTTCGCAAGGCCGGGATTGCTTGGAACAACCGGCTTCCCCCCAAGTTGTACGACGACCACAACAACCGCGAGGATCGCAAGTGCAACCACGCCACCCACAATCCACCACATCCGTTGCGACGATTCCCGTGGGGGGGAGTGCTCTGGAGCGCTGGCATCGGTAACAACCAACCCCAGAGGAACGGAAGGTGGGTCGGCAATTGCCGCGAAGGGAGAGGGATCGCCAAGAATCGGCTGGATCACCCCAGGCAAACCGGGTGGCCGTGGTGTGTGATCGGACGGAGCGACTGGCTGCGGACTACTGTACTCGGGTGCTGGGGTGAGCACAGGAACAATCCGCGACCCAGGCGTCGAGGTCGCAACGGTACCGGGGCCGGGCGTGGGCGGAGGGAGATTCCGGTCCGAAGGCAATGTCGCATCCGGCACTGCCATCGGTTGCATGGGTCTGGCACGGACGGCAAAAGCATTCGTCCCACGTGCGTGAACCGCCAGTGGACTGATGGCTTGAACCACTGCCGCTGCTGAGGGAAATCGGTCTTCGGGCTTCTTTGCCGTCAAACAGGCGATGATGGCGTCAACTGCCTCGGGTATGTCTGGTCGCAACACCCGAGCGGAGGGGGCAGGATCGAGCTGGTGTTTGAGCAACTTCTCGATCGGAGAGCCATCCGGGAACGGAGGCTGGGCCGTGAGCAGGTAGTATAGGGTGCAACCCAGGCTGTAGAGGTCGGCCCGTGCATCCACACAACTGGAGTTCTTGGCTTGCTCGGGAGCCATGTAGTCTGGTGTGCCGACGACCGTGCCAGCGCGAGTCAACTCGGCGGCACCGGGGACATCCTCGTAACCGAGCGGCCGAACAAGACCCATGTCGAGAATCTTGACGATGGCCGGGCTCTTCGCATGTGCGACGTGCCGTTCACCGGCCACGATGATGTTCGATGGCTTGATGTCCCGGTGGACAAAACCATTTTCGTGCGCGTGTTGAAGCCCTAAAGCCGCCTGGCGAACGTACTCACATGCCTCGGTGATTTCCAGAGTGCGGTGATCCTTCATGAGCCGCGACAGGTCAACCCCATCCACGAACTCCATCGCCATGTAGTATTTTCCGTTCGCTTCTCCGGCGTCATCGACGCAGACAATGTTGGGGTGACGGAGCGTACCCGCAGCTTCGACCTCACGTTGATAGCGGCCGCGGATGATCGGGTTGGATAACAAGTTTGGACGAATGATCTTCAGTGCCACTTCCCGTCCCATCCGGACGTGACGCGCGCGGTAAACGCGCCCCATCCCGCCTTCGCCGAGTTTATCGACGATGATGTACGGGCCGAGAAACAGCTCTTCGGCCTTGGCGTGTATCACCTTACGAAGCTGGTAGACAGAGAGGTGCTTCCGTTCAACCAGTGACTTCAAGACGGATGCGAAGGTGTCACGAACGGGCGCAAAATGCTGCACCGCGACCTCGAGCTGCTCGGGGGAGAGGAGCTTGCTGTCGTGGAGAGCTTGGATCAGTGCGTCAACCGTCGTAATCTGCATCCCGGGTACCCGGTCGGCGGCCAACAAAGCTGTTCCGGCAGGTGTTCTGGATATGGCCGGTCATGAGATTGTATCCTGCGTTCTCCACAACAACACCATAATCCGTACCCAGACATGAATTATCGCCGTACCCGAACTATTGCGACTGGAACCACCCGCTATGTCGGTCGATGATAGGGGTGATACAACGCGAGTGAAACGAGTGGAGTTGCTCCGAACTGCGACTGCAAAGGAGCGGGTTCGGTTGCAGGATGCAGAAAGAAGCAAACTGAGGTGACGAACATGGCGCAACAGATCAAATCGGAGTCCGCAGCAGAGGCACTGCCCCCGGACCCTTACCCGGACTACCCGGTCTACTACACCTGGTTTTTCCAGGCCTGGCTCATCATGTTCTTGTCAGTGATCTGCCTGGCGCTGGTGATGTACCTGATGAGCTACGTGCCGTAAGACCGTGTCACGAGAGTTTCCGCAGCACGTCGATCGGGCTGATGACCCCGACGATCACGCCCGCGGGGTCAGCCACGAATAGGTGATGGACGTTCAGCACGAGGAGTTGCTCGACGACAGAGCTAGCAGGTGTTTCCGGGCGAACCGAGAAGACCGCTGGCGTCATGATCTCGGTAACCGGGGTATCGTCAGGCTCAAGACCTGGCTTCCGTTGTCGGGCGTGGACGAGGACATCCGTCTTGGTCACGACGCCAATCGCGTGACCGGCTTCATCGATGACCACCGCTGCACCGAAGCCACGAGCCGTCAGGAATGATGTGGCCTCCGTAACGGTAGCTGAGGCATTCAGCGAGGTTGGCCCAGCCGTCATAATCTCGGCGGCAGTTGAGGCGTTCAACGTCAGCAGTGACATGGTGCATCTCCAGAGGGGTTGCGCTTACGGTCGCACACACAGCCATCGGTGTCAACCTGTCGGAATCCTTGCTGGTCAACTTGCAAGGCTGCCGTCATAATCGGGGCATGAGCGATAACCCCATTCAATTGACCTACGACCGCGGCACCGTTGTCGTGACCGGCGGGCCAAACGGATTCGTTCCCGCGACAATCCCGGGCGTCCTGTTCGACCCTCGCACCTCCACTCACCGGGCACAGGGCCGCTTCTATCGTGGCATCGTTGAACATCTCATCCGTGAAAAACTGGCATATGAAGACACCGCCCGTGGCTGGCCCGTTGAACAGACCGGCTGGAAACTGAACGCCGAACGTACACCACGAGAGTATCAGAAGGCGGGAGTCGCCGCGTGGGCCAAGACTCGCCGGGGCGTAGTCGTCATGCCCACGGGCACAGGCAAGACCTTCACGGCGTTCATGTGCATCGAGAAAGTCGGCAGGCCGACGATGGTCGTTACGCCGAAAATTGACTTGATGGTGCAGTGGGCGCAAGAACTCGAACGAGCTTTCGGCGTCGAGGTTGGCATGGTCGGGGCTGGTGAGTTCAACTACCGGCCCCTCACAGTAACCACCTACGACTCGGCATACATCCACCTCGAACGCTGGGCGAATCGCTTCGGATTGGTGATCTTCGACGAATGCCATCACCTCCCCGGCGCGTCCTACATGGAAGCAGCGAACGCGGGATTGGCACCCTTCCGACTCGGTCTTACTGCAACCCCCGAGCGAGCCGATGGTGGCGATCAGTTGCTTCCCGAACTTGTCGGACCGATTGTGTACCGTCTTGACATCAACGACGTGGCTGGCGAGTTTCTGGCACCGTACGAAACGCGACAGGTCTTCATTGACCTGACGCCCGAGGAGGAAGAATCGTATCGCAACTGCCGCGAGGAATATCGCCGGTTCGTCTCGGATCGCAACATCTCGATGTCCGGTCCAGACGGCTTTCGACGCTTCCTCTTTGAGGCGAGCAAAAGCCCGGAAGGCTTCAAAGCGTTACGAGCATATCGTGAGCAAAAACGCATCGTGCAGGCCGCGACCGGCAAACTCAAGTTGCTCGAAGAGCTACTCACGAAGCACTCGACAGAACGCGCATTGATCTTCACCGCGGACAACGCAACGGTCTACCACATCTCGCGGAAGTTCCTGATTCCGGCGATGACCAACCAAACGAAGCCCAAGGAACGCAAGGCGATTCTGGAAAAGTTCCACTCTGGTGAGTACACCGCCGTGGTGACTTGTCAGGTGCTCAACGAGGGCGTGGACGTGCCGGCAGCAGGTGTGGGAATCGTGTTAGGCGGAACCGGCAGCGCGACGGAAAACGTCCAGCGTTTGGGTCGCATCTTGCGAAAGCACGGCGACAAGCAGGCGATTCTCTACGAAGTAATTGCACGCGGCACGACCGAGGAATACGTCAGCGATCGACGCCGACAGCACCGAGCGTTTCAATGAACATCAAGTAGGGGTTGCCCCGTGGGGCAACACCGGACCCACAGTTCAAGGAGTGACACCCACTCGCTCAATCCCAAAAGAATTAGCTTATATCCGTACACTCATTCAGCATTTGCACCACGACCCGTCAGATGGCAGGGCCGATGAGATCCTCGACCGCCTCGATGAACCGGTTATCGTGAAAGCTGCTCTTGGTGAGGTAGCAGTTCGCCCCGACCTCGAGGCCGCGGTTCCGGTCTTCCTCCCGTTCCTTGTACGACACGATGACAACCGGAAGATCGCGGAGCTGGGCATCGCTGCGCACGGCTGTCACGAGTTGCAGTCCTGTCATCCGCGGCATGTCGATATCACTCACCAGGAGGTCGAACCGATCCGAGCGGACCTTGTTCCACCCATCCATACCGTCGACTCCGACGACAACATCGTAACCCTTGTGGACAAGCAGTTGGCGTTCGACTTCGCGAACCGTGATCGAGTCGTCAACGATCAGCACGCGTTTCCTACGCGACTGACTGGTCGGCCGTGTGTCGCACCGACTGAGTGCCCCGGTCTGGATGTACTGATCCATGGAGCGAAGCAAATCCTCCACGTCCACGATCAGAACGGGCGATCCGTCATCGAGGATCGCGGCCGCGCTGAGGTTTGGCACCTTACCCAGCCGTGGATCGAGTGGCCGAACAACGAGGTCCTGTTCGCCACGGAACGAGTCAATCACGAGGCCGTAAGTACCCGTGGCGTCACTCAGCAGAACAACCGCGAGTTCGTCGCCGGTTGTGGGCATGGCCGGCAAGTCGAGCAACTGCGCCGCGACAACGAGGCCAACATTCTGCCCATCGACCGTGACGAACTGGCGATGCTCTAGGGATCGCACCGCAGAACGCGGCACGCGAAGGAGCCGGTCGATCCGGTTGTGCGGAAACGCGTACGGCTCACCAGCGGCATTCACAACGACGGCCCGGATCACGGAGAGCGTAAGTGGAAGTTGCAGGTGGAACGTGGTACCACGACCGGGTTGCGAGCTAATGCGGACGCTTCCTCCAACCTTACGGATGGTGTCTTGCACCACATCGAGCCCGACGCCGCGACCGGAGAATTCGGTCACAGTCGTGGCTGTGCTGAACCCGGGCAGGAACAGGAATTCCAGCAACTCGGCGTCCTGCATCTGGCGAACGAGTTCGGTCGAGTTGAGGCCGCGATCGACGATCTTCTTCCGGAGCTTGTCGAGGTTCACACCGCCGCCGTCGTCGGTGATGGTCACGTGGAGCATTCCCGCGCGGTGTCGGGCTTCGAGCCGGATGGTGCCCGCCGCTGGCTTGCCCGCAGCTACTCGAACGTCCGTCGGCTCGACGCCGTGATCGACAGCATTGCGAATGAGGTGCGACAGAGGCGATTCCAGTTTCTCCAGAATGTCTCGGTCGACCTCCGTCTTATCACCATCAATGATGAGCTTGGCTTCCTTCCCAAGTGTGCGGGCCATGTCGCGGACCAGGCGTGGCAATCCATGAACACCGTCGCCGAATGGCCGCATTCGGCTCACGATCACCTCGCGATACAGTCGGGTGTTCAGATCCTCGCCGCGAGCCGCGTGATCGTCGAAGTCTGCTGCCTTGTCGTTCAGAGAAGCCCGGCACAACACCGCCTGCTGACGTGCTTCAGCAATCGCACGAGCGATTTCATCCGGGTCTGTACCAGCGGCCGCCGCGTGATACGCACCGTCGAGCAGGACTGCCAGCAAGTCGTGTTGTTTCCGCAAACTCAGAAGCGACGCGGAGAACGACGGCAGCCAGCGTGCTTGAACGAGCGATTCTCCCGCGAGACCCATGAGCCGATTGAGGCTCTGAGCGGTGACGCGGACGACTGCCTCGGCAGGCGCGGCAGTAGCCGCTTCCTGACGAACGGGTGGGGGGACTTCCACAACGGGAAGTGCGGCGATTTCGGTTTTCGCGTGTGCAGCAACGTTCGCGGGTTCAGGCACTTGAACAACTGGAGGCGCTTTGACGACCTGCGGACTAATCTCGTTCGCGCCCTTCGCGGCCGTCTGTCGCTCGAAGACACTCGCGATCTCGGACAGAATTGGTGTCGCAGTCGTCACCCACGAAGCGAAAGACTCGTCGTCTGTGTTGATGCCTCCACCGATCGTGGCGACAGCGAACTTCAACCATTCTGTTGCCTGCGGGGAGACAGCGGCAGTGTTCGTGCGGGCCGCGGACAGGAATGCCGACATCGAACTCGCGACGTGTTCAACCGCGCGGCACTTCACGAGTCGGGCTGCGCCGCGAACCTGCTTGAGGCTTTCAAGCGCGGCATCAATGTCCCCACTATCGACGATCAGCAAGTGATGCCGCAGTTCCTCTCGGAACAAGTCAAGCATCGAGTGATCCACCCTGAGGGGGAGCGGCGTCGGGGGAATCGCGAGCCACTCGAACGCGGGCACAGGAGGGAAGTCGAAGGATTCGATTTTCTCTGCAACCCGAACGGGAGCGGGTTCTGGCGGTGGAACCAAATCGGGTTTGAGAGCAACTGCAGCGGGAGGAACAGGTGCAGCGATTCGCTTCCCGGTAGCCATCGCAACAAATACGGGTTCGAGAGATTCAACCGTTTGTACGTTCGCCGGGGACCAATCAGCAGCCGTGGCAGGAGTCAACTCGGCCAAACCCGAGAGCACATCGGAACCACGCAACAACGTATCAATGTCTGGTGGGGCAAGTCGGATCTGACCATTCTGGGCTGCAACAAGTGCGTCTTCCATTACGTGCGAAAGTCGCACACCCAGTTCAATGCCAACGATCCGGCAGGCACCCTTGATGGAATGCGCAGCCCGCATCAACGGCTCGATTCGCGTCGAGTTTCCAGGGTCGGCCTCGACATCGAGAAGCCCTCGCGAAAGTGTGTCGGCGTGCGTGCGCACTTCTTCGCGAAAGAGTTCGAACATACCGGGGTCGATACCGCTCATCGAATCCGCTCCCGGATGGTCTGGAAGACACGCTGGTCGTCGAGCAACCCGACCGGGCGGGTGCCAAGTGTGAAGACGCCGCGTGTGAGTTTGGTCAGCGCTCGGGACAACGTCGGGGCTGGCGGCGTCAGGCTATGGCCGGGGACACGGTGGACTTGGTCCACCTCGTCAGCAGAGAACGCCCACCCTTCCGACTCCCTGCGAACGACAATGAGTCTGGGGTTCTGTTCCGAATGGCGTTCACCTGCGATCGCAACGCCAAGGAGGAGGTCGAGTCGGACACAAAGGTGGAGTTCGCCCCGGATGTTAACCATGCCAGCGAGCAAACCCCCACGGTGCGGAACACGATGCGGAACACGGGGACGTGTGACCTCCACAAGAACCCCCACGGGCAGTGCGAGCCACTCATCCCCGAGTCGAAACACGAGGACACTGATCTGATCAGTCGCTGCACGATTGTCGGGGTCAGCTAATCGAACCGTCCACTCGTCGAGGTAATCTGACGGCGAGGGAGCATCGAGAAAGCGACGGCCAGCCGCAGCGAATACTGGGCAGTTGTGACAATGCGTAACCTTGACCAGTTCGGGACACGAGCGATCCCCACGAACCCCGATCCGGTTCCAGCACGTTTCAGTCGCGACCATAGGAAGTGCCAGATTCACGCTGCGCCCCCCTGACTCAGCCGCGCAAGCCGACGGCGAAACGCCGCCGACTGCATCTCATTTCCCTTCTGGTCGCAGATCAGGATCATGTGTGAAATCGCCTCTTGATGATGAGGATCTAGGTAGAGTGCCCGGCGGAATGCCTCAGCCGCGTTCTCGCTAAGCCCTTCTGCCAGATCAACCGTTCCAATCAGAGTGTACAACTCCGCCGACGGACCCATATCTCGTAGAAGGCCATCACACGCCGCACGAGCCTCGATCAACCGACCTCTGTTCGCCAGTTCTCTCGCAGACTCGATAGGCGAAATCTGTGGCGTTGGGGGAGCCACAGGTTCGGCGTACTTCGCGAGCACCGGTATTGCCTGCTGTTGCGGCGCTTCGTATTCGTTGGCGAACTGTCGGGTCGACTTTGTCTCGGGTTGTGGCACCCAAACCGCGGGTACTACGTCCACTGCCAAGACCCGTCGGTAGAGCCCAAATTCCCCGGCAGATGCTTGCGTGAACTGCCCAGCAGGGAGTCGATCGGCTTCGCCAGCAGTCAGACACATCAGGCCGTCGAACGCCAACAATCGGTCGAGCGAAGTCATCGCCCGCCGCCTGCCATCTGGGGTCAAGTAAATGAAGACGTTCCTGCACACGATCAGGTCGTATGGCTGCTCGTCCACAAGAAACGCTGGGTCCGTCAGATTCGCGAGCCTGAACCGGACAAGTTGCCGAAGATGCGGGAGGAGCTCCCAGCGGTCATCAGCATGGCGAAAGTATGCTGGACGAATATCACTCCCTGTCTCCCGGAAAGAGAAGGCCGGGAACCTTGCTTTCTCCGCTCGTTCCAGATGCCGCGAGGATACGTCGAACGCATCAATCCGGTATTCCTTCGGGGAAATGAAATGCTCGTGGAACGCGATTGCAAGCGAATAGGGTTCTTCACCCGTGCTGCACGGAATACTCAGGACGCGTACAACCTGGCCGGGGGCTCGTGTAGCAGCACGAGCAGCAACAAACTCGGCCATCCTGGTGAAGAGTGCGCGGCCACCACGGAAGAACCACGATTCTGGCACCGCCAATTCCACACCCAGCGAGTCAGCCTCACCAGAATCGCTGCTGAGCAATCGACAATACTCTTCTTCGGCCTTTATCCCGCGAGCTTTCATCCGGAGTTCGACGGCTTGGGGAAGCGCAGACGGTCCCAACGAGTTAGGATCCATCCCGAGCCTGTCGCGAACCACGGTTTCAACACCCAGGAGGCTCATCCCGTAATCCCCGCGGCAATCGTACCGCCGGAACTTGCGGCGATTTGCGATAGTAACCACTCAGGGTCGAGGATGCGTATGATCCCATGGCCGTCAGGTAAGGCTGGCCCCAAAGTCGGCTGCCCCCGCGAACTGGGCATGCGTTGGAGGTTCCCCTCAGAGATCTCACGAATCTCGGCCACTTGCGTCGCGAGCAAACCGACCAAGGATTCAGGAGCATCGACTGGCCACGGGAACAGGATAATTCGACTACTCAGGTGCGGTGGGCACTCACCAGCCCCTGTGAGCTTGTGAAGATCGACAACGGGGACAACTTGACCGCGGTAAACGAACACCCCAGCCATCCACACAGGTGAACCATTCACCGCCGATAACCGCACGCGTGGCACGACCTCGCGGACGTGACGAACATCCACTGCGACCGTATCGCGACCGACCTGGAACATGAGGGCGAGCATTTCGTCTGTCCGGAGTCGTGAGGTCTCAACCCGCCGAGCATGAGCCAAGGAATCGGGATTCAGGTCACGTCTTGAACTGGCAAATCTCTGCGTTGAGACCTTCGACGGAACCTCGGAGGTGAGCGGTTGCCTTTTCGAACTCATGGATCGACTGGACTGTGCGGCGTGCCACCTCGGCAATTTGAGTCATCGCATCGTTGATCTGTGCCGCACCAATTGACTGGTTCTTCATCCCATCGTTGACCAACTGGAAGCGGCCGCTCAACCCCTGAACTTCGGTGATGATCTCCCAGGTCATCTGGTTGATCTTCGTCACCTGCCCAACACCAGAGCGAACCTCATCGGCGAATTTGTCCATTTGCATAACGCCGGCGGAAACCGCGTCTTGCATCTGTTTAACCATCGTCTCGATGTCCAGCGTCGCCACTGCGGTCTGGTCGGCAAGGCGACGAATTTCGCGAGCCACAACGAGGAACCCACGACCGTATTCGCCAGCTTTCTCGGCCTCAATCGCAGCGTTGATCGAGAGCAGGTTCGTCTGGTCTGCCACCTTGGTGATCGTTGTCACAACCGCATTGATGCTATCGGCCTTCTCGCGGATCATTCCCAGTTTGGCCGACACGGATGCGGTGGACTCCACCAACTGCTTCATCTCAGTGGCCATCTTGGTCGTGTTGTTACGGCCATTGGTCGCCAACTCGGCAGCATGTGCGGCAGAAGTGCTCACTTCATTCATTGTGCCGGACAAATCCTTGGTTGTCGCCGAAATCTCTCGCACAGAGGCCGCGACTTGCGTCGTCGATGCACTCAGGTTGTTAACGGTCTGTTCCTGATTCCTGGCAGTGGCGGCTATCTCGGATGCGACCGAGAGGAGTTGCAGACTGGATTCGCGAGCCTTACCGACAATCCCCTGAATCTTCGCAATCATGGCATTGATACCGCTTGCGAGTTGGCCCATCTCGTCCTTGGAATCGACGTTGAGGCGGGCAGTAAGATCACCAGCTCCACCCGCCATCTCGTTGACTCGCCCGATCAGCATTCGAGCCGATTGCGAGATGTTTCGGATAATGAACCATCCGATTGTTCCAAACGTGACAAGGGAAGCGATACTCAGCACGACAGTCACGTTCATCCACCAACGAATGTTCGCAGTCGCTTCTTTTTCGTCGGCATCCGCGGTCGCTTCAACAAGCCTGGCAGACTCAGTGACGAGTTTGGAGTGTTCCCGGAACAACGGGCCAATCTGGTCGCGGAGGATTTTGCTGACCTTTGCTCTTGCCGCTGCATCACCCTTCACGTTCGGCAAGATCTCCTCGTTGGCGAGGCGAAAAATCTCGGCCGCCGATTGGTGGGAGGTCGATTCGATATAGCGCCGAACAGTAGGATCAAGAGACTTGGACAGCCAGGAGTCGCGCCGCTTGTTGTACTCAGTTTCCTGATCCCGGAACTGGATCGTGAGGCGCCGGATTTCGGCCGGATCGTTAGCCGTTTCGAGTTCCTGAAGTGTCAGATATGGCCCACGAATCATAAGTGGGGGGGGTGACAAATCGTTGATAAGATCGTTGTGCTCATCCATCTCCTGGTAAACGGGCCCACCAAGCCTGTACTTCGCCAGGAGGTAACCGGTGAGACCCATCACAGCGGCCACCGTGATGGTGTAACCGATGAGGAGTGCGTTTAACTTGGTACGCAGCGGAATGTCGCGGAGACGAATCATGGGGGCAACCGCGAGGGAATGGAGCAGGTAAACCGATCCTACCTGTTCAAGTTATCCAGTCTAGCCGCTTTCCCCAAAGCCCACAAACTCCGGAGCTGGGCAAGTGTTAGGATCGGCACTTCCCTCACGACCTGTAGGACACAGGTGGTGGCTCAAAAGCGCACTTCGACCATGGAGAAGTCATCGCCGAGTACGTCTCCGGTGTGCATGTCGCGAACGAACTGGAGGTGGCGTTCGATCAAGTCTCCACCACGACTGAGTTCCGGGGTGATGTGTGCGATGAAGTCACCGTATTGCCACATCGGCCCGACCGCTCGGTCGATCTCGAACACGCCATCGCTGTACACCAAAAGCAACGCACCTTCCGCGACAGCCGCCTTGTGCGTGTCGTATGGCAAATCCGGAACCATGCCGACAGCCGGACCGTCCACCTCAAGTTCGGTCACGGTGTCGCCGGAGCGGAGCAGTGCAGGTGGGTGCCCGGCATTGCAGTACAGCAACTGGCGATCCGACGGGCGATAGATCCCATACCACATCGTGAAGTACTTCCCGTCTTGCCGGTCCATCTGAAACATCTCGTTGATCTTGGTCATCACCTGCCCGGGTACGCGAAGATCGACGCCGGGCAAGCCACCAGTCGAGAGCACGTTCGCAGCTGAAACAGCCAACAATGCGGAGCCAACACCGTGACCACTGACATCAAGCAGGTAAATCGCGAAGTGATCAGGATCGAGCCAGTGATAGCCGAACATGTCGCCGGCGAGGTGTGCGGACGGCACGAACTTCCAGCTTGTGCGAACAGAACCGGAGGTAAGCGGAGCAGGCAACAACGACTGGACGTACCGTGCAGCGCGATTCACTTCAGCGGCCAATTCTCGCTGGCTTTCCGCGAGCCGTCGATAGGCCTCGTTTCGCTCAAGGAGGTTGATGTAGCCGCGGGAGTGATAACGAACACGCGCGAGAACTTCGAGCTTGTCCGGGAGTTTCACCATGTAATCGTTCGCTCCGAGTGCGAATGCCCTCGCCTTGATATCGGGCTCCTCCTTGCTGGAGAGAACGACAAGCGGAGTGTCCCTGGTAGCAGAATTCGCGCGGAAAAACCGCACAAGTTGAAGCCCATCGATTTCGGGCATCACGAGGTCTTGCAGAATCACCGTGGGCTGGAACTCGTTCGCCGCATCAATCGCCTGCGATGGGTCTGAGCAAAAACGATATTCCAGCCCTGGTTCTGAAGCGAGCATTCTACGAACGGTTTCCCCCACGATCGCCTGATCATCGACGAGCAAGACCTTGATCGGAAATGTCTCAGGCATGGGAAAGTCCGCGAGTGGTGAAGTGAAGCCATTCCACCTGGATAGTATTGGAAAGGGAAGAGACTTTCGCGGTTGCTCCGTCGAGGAGGCCGCGTGGCCTGACGAGCTTTCGGATTATGACGGTCATTCCGCGTGAGCAGTGGGAACGAGAACGACAGGAGTACCTGGAGCGTGTACGCCCCTGGGCCGAAGACCGACTCACGCGAATGAGCCGGCAGCAGAAGCACCCGGTCTACGATTTTCTGTTCGAGTACCACTCATTCCGGCCTGCGCACCTGTTGCGATGGTCCCCTGGGTGCAACCGAGTTCTCGGAGAGGCTGCGCGCGAGGACGTATCTTGGACCGAATTCATCGCGAGTGGCGAGGGGTTGTCACTGCCAGCGGCAGCCTTTCCTAGACAGCGGCTCGGCTATCTCGCTTGGGCAACCGAGTATCTCACAGCAACGCTCACCCGCGAACCGGCGTTCGGCTGTTCCGGGCTCCACGAGTGGGCAATGGTTTACCGTGATCCGAATGTGCGCCACCCTTACGTCCCGCTGCGACTTTCCGGCGAAGCCACCGATGCCGTCGTAGAGAGCCAACCGTTGCGGTGTTCACACTACGACGCTTATCGCTTTTTCACGCCGGCCGCCCTGCCCCGCAACCGCTGGGAACTCACGCGAGCCGCGACCACAGAACACGATCAGGCAGGTTGCCTGCATGTGAACATGGACCTGTATCGATTCGCATACAAGATCGCGCCATTCTGTCCTTCGGACTTACTGGCGGACGCCTTCGATGTCGCAATGGAGGCACGCGAGATCGACATGCGTGCCAGCCCATACGACCTCAGTAGCTACGGCTTCACGCCGATCAAGATTGAGACTTTGCAGGGTCGGACCGAATACGCCGATTTGCAACGTCTCGTCTATCAACGCGGTCAACCCGTTAGAGACCGACTCCTTGGGGTTTACTACGAGTTGCGGAGGTCTACGGAATAACAGCAGGTGACGATCACTTCTTCTCGGGCTTTTCCTCGAAGTCACCGCTGTATTGCTTGCCGGCAACCTGGAAGCTGACGGTCCCCTTGTACTCCTGGGGTTTTGCAAAGCCGTCGTGCTTGCCCGTGAAAGAGTGGGCAGATCCGTCTGCCGCCTTGTCAGCCGGAATCAGATCGATCTCGATCTTCGGGTCGATGTTCGACACCACCAACCGCAGTTTCTCGGCCTTGATCGGCGCAGCGGTCTTCTCGTCGAGTCCAAGAATCCAGACGGTGACTTCCTTTTTGTCGTGGTCCGCCGTGAACTCCCCGTGCCACTTCCCACCGCCAAAGTCGAAGATCGTGCCCTTATGTGGGCCAGCCCCGTGGGCATGATCGTGGTCATCATCCTTGTGTTTCTTCTCGTCAGGTTTTGCGCTCGTCGGGGCAGCCTTCTTGTCACAACCCGTCGTCCACATCAGGCCAATCAGGAGAATCGAGGCCGTCAACAGTTTTGCAGTCATCACACAACTCCATGGGAAAGGTGTCACACCTCAGAATGCGGCCGAACGTCGGTCGCTGGAAAACTGGCTCGCAGTTCCGTGTCCGCGAGCGGGTCGTCACCCAGCCCTGAACGGGCGAGGCGTTCCGCGTCTTGCCCGCTGAACCGCCAAAACAGGCCAGGGTGAATCAGGAATTCGCAGAATGTCGATGTCAGGAGCCCACCAAGAATGACGGTGGCCACGGGATAGAGAATCTCTCGCCCAGGTTTCAGCCCCTCGAAAACAAGCGGGACAAGGGCGATCCCCGCCGTGAGAGCGGTCATGAGCACTGGAGCCAATCGCTCCAGGCTCCCACGCAGCACAACCTCTTTCGTGAACCCCTGGCCTTCTTCCCGCATCAGGTGCATGTAGTGAGCGACCAGAAGGATGCCGTTACGAACCGCGATGCCACCCAGCGAGATGAACCCGACCAAGCTTGCTACCGTGAGGGTTTGGTTCGTCAGCACCAAGGCCAGGACGCCACCGATAAAGGCAGTTGGAAGCGCGTTCAGAATCTGGAGCACAATCCGCACGGATGGGAACAGCACCATCAGCACCGCGAACATGCCGACGACGGAAACGGCTGCGAGAACAGCAATCAATCGGGTCGCCCGTCGCTGGCTCTCGAACTGCCCGCCGTAATCGATGGAATACCCTGCGGGTAGGCCAGGCTTAACCTCGGCTTCAACCCGCTTCTGAATGTCTTCAACAACCGATGCGAGATCGCGGCTCTGCACATTACAACGGATGATGATACGCCTGCGGACGTTCTCCCGGTTCACGGCGTTCGGTCCGGTCGCGTCACCAATATCAGCCACCTCGCCAAGCAAGACCGGGGGCCGGCCGATGCGCTCGATCCGAAGTTTCCCGAGCCGTGGCAAATCAGTTCTGAACTCGTCGTCGAGTCTCACGATCAAATCGAACCGACGTTGACCCTCAATCACCTGCGAGACCTCCTCACCCTGTAGAGCGGTCTTCACAACCGACGAGACTTCATCGCGGGTCAGGCCGTGGAAAGCCAGATCAGCGGGCCGAAGGCGAATATGCACCTCACCAGTTGCCTGCTGCATCTCAACCACGGGCGGTGTAACTCCGGGAATGCTCGCGATGGTCGACTTCACTCGCTCGGCTTCACGCCGCAAGATATCCAGATCGTCGCCGTAAATCTTGATCGCAACCTGTGCATAGACGCCCGAAACCATGTGGGAGATCATGTGTGCGAGTGGCTGCTCGGCTTCCACGTCCGCACCGGGGGCGACGTCCTTCAGGTCGGCGAGAATCTGCTTGATGGCTTCCTGACGTGTTAGACCAGACTCCGTGTTCATGCTCAGGATGTACTCGGTGCGATTCACAGGCTCCGTGTGTTCGTCACGCTCTGCACGACCGGTTCGACGCGTGAAGTGGAGGACCGGGTTTTGAGGCTTTTGATCCGTCTTCTGGAGTGTCTTGAGTCTGGCGTCGATCACGCGACACAAGTGGTTTGAAGCTTCCAGCGACGAACCTGGCGGGACCGACACATTCACCTGAACGCTCCCCTCGTCGAACGGCGGCAGGAAGTCTGCCCCGAGTCGACTCATCTGCCAGCCGGCGACCGCGACCGCTGCCCAGGTCAGCAACAACAACATCATGGGATGGTTCATGCTGAAGCGAATCAGGGGCCGAGTCAGGAACTTGAGCAACCGCAGAAGCGGGCCATCACGCTCGGCGTGAACAGCGTGAGAGTTCGCGAGCAGGTAATAGGCCGCAACTGGCGTTACCGTGATCGACACGAGAAGTGACGCGAGGATCGAGACGATATACGCGAGGCCGAGCGTGGCGAAGAGCCGACCCTCCACGCCGGAGAGTGCGAACAACGGCAGAAACACGAGCACAACGACGAGCGTACCAAAGACAATTGCAGATCGAATCTCGCGACTGGCCTCGTAGACCACTCGTAGCGGATGCTGGCGTACTGCGGAATCTGAGAGTGCAACCGTACCTGCTTCGGGCTTCAAATTGTTCTCGCGCAACCGACGGAAGATGTTCTCCACGTCCACGATGGCATCATCGACCAGTTCTCCCATCGCAACCGCGATGCCGCCAAGGGTCATCACGTTAATCGAGAGTTCCGTTCCGGTGAACCGCCCGATCAGCTTGAAAACGATCGCCGTCACTGCCAGCGAAAGCGGAATCGCCGTGAGCGAAATGAACGTGGTGCGGACGTTCATCAGGAACAGCGTGAGGACGATCAGCACGAGTCCAGCCCCGACAACAAGTGCCTCGCCGACGTTGTAAACCGCACGGTCGATGAAGTTCTTGAGTTGAAACAGCTCGTGATTCACGACCACATCTTTGGGAAATGTTCGCTCCAGTTCGCGAATCGCAGCGTGGACTTCCGCGGTCACCGCGCGGGTGTCCGCGTGTGGTTGTTTGACCACCGTCAGGACAACTCCGGGTACGCCATCGACGCTCGCGTCGCCTCGTTTCAGTTCCGGCCCTTCGACCACACGGGCAACCTGCTGAAGCAAGATCGGTCGCGCGGTCACCCCCGCGACTGCGGACGACCCGAATTTTCCTTCCTCGTGTTCGTGGGGCTGAGGCGGAGCCGGCTTTACCACGATCAGCAGCAAATCGGCAATCACCCTGGCCGGATCGGGGCCAAGCTGCGCCAACACTCGAATCGGGCGTTCGGCATCGCCCTGGAGATCGAATCCGCCGGTGGTGTTGAGATTGCTTGCACGCAGAGCCGCCTCGACTTCTGGGACCGTTACCTCGAACTTCCGCAAGGCGTCGGGATTGAGAAGCACCTGATACTGCTTCTTCTCTCCACCCAGTACGATCACTTCGGCGACACCCGGGATCTTGAGCAGGCGGGGCCGGATGACCCAGTTCGCCAAAGTGCCAAGTTCCATCGGCTTGGTGGTCCCGTCCTTCGACGTGACACCGATTTGCATCACCTGCCCCATGATGGAACTCGTGGGCATCATCTGCGGGAGAACCCCTGGGGGGAGTTGCGGCAAGACAGTCGCAAGCCGTTCCTGAACGGTCTGCCGCGCCGCTCGTACCTCCATCTCCCAGGAAAACTCGGCGAAGATTACTGCGAGCCCGGCAGTACACTGGCCACGGACCGCTTGGACGCCGTTGGCACCAAGGATGGAAGTTTCAATCGGGTGGGCAACACGTGCCTCGACCTCCTCGGGTGCCATCCCCGGACACTCAACGAGCAACACAACACGCGGCCGGTCGAGGTCGGGCAATACATCAATGGGCATCGTGGTCGCGAGGTACGTCCCGTACAGCATGACGGTGAGCGCACCCAGGACCACAAGGACCCGGTAACGAAGAGCGGCACGGATGACAGCATCGAGCATGATTAATCCTCAATCATCCGCTTCGTGGAAAGAACCATCGGCATGCCAGTGCCCCTTCTTCCCGCCCGTGCCACCAAACCCGCGTGCCTGGAGTGCTTTTAACGCCCGATTCACGGCTGCCGCCTGATTCCGAAGCACAAACACTCCGGACTCGATTCCATTCCCCGGAGCGATGGCCACGTTCAACCGATCCTCGCCGACAATCACAACAGGCTTGCGGTCGAACACATCGCCGTTCTGCCGAAAGACAAATGCATCCGCCCCTTCCCTTACCACAGCACCGGCGGGCAGGACAATCACCTTGGGGATAATGCCGGTGGGAACGCGGAGTCGAACCTGCCGCCCCGGACGGTAACGCCAAGCCAGGTACGTCTTCCCGCCGCGCTCGTAGGGCTTCGCTTCATTTGCAAGAGCAGCGTAAAACGGGAACGTGCGAGTCGCGGGGTCCGTTCTTCCTAGCGACCGAATCACGAGCTTCGCCTCAGCCTCAACACCCGCCTTTGCCGTTATTTCGAGGAAGTCAACGCCCACGGGCTTACCCTCCCCAGTCGCGTTAGCGACGAGCGCCGCTTCGGTCTCGAACGCTCGGCCTTCGATCAACAATTCCCGGTAATCCGCGAGGCGCATCAGAAGTTGACCGCCCGTCACAGCCTGCCCCGGTGCTACCGCAAGCGACTCAACCTCGAACGTGAATGTCGTGGTATCTTGAGTCGTGGAAACGGAGCCACCAACGACCGGGTCGCTGGACGGTGCGGAAATGACAATCTCGGTAACAGCGTTACCAGCCTCAGCATTTTTCACATCCTTGGCGTCGAACCCAAAGACCGCGAGTTGGCGGCGATGCCCCTCGACTTGGGCCGTTAACCTGCGAACCTGATTCTCGTCCTCAATCAGTTCGACACCCGCTTTCGTGCCAGCGGCAACGAGCTTCGCTGTCTGGTCGCGTCGGACCGTGGCAGCAACAAGATCCTTCGCGAAGCGTGCGAGATCGGTCTGGGTGCTCTGCACGAACTCGCTTGCGAGCTGGATCGTGAACAGCGGACTGTTCGGCCGAACCGCTTCGCCCGGGGAGACATGGATACGATTGACGACTCCCGCGACCGGGGAGGAAACAGCACGTGGAGACCGACCGGGCGAGTCGATGATGACCCCGGGAACCTCGATTACCCGTGGGTAATCCTGGAGCTTGGCCTCCTCGCTCCGCAGCCCGAGACCCTGCACCGCTTCATCGCTGAGCTTCACACTCAGGATCTCGACCGGCCCGGAGCCGGGTTTCGCGACCACCTCGTGCTCAGCGGTTTTCTGCCAGCGCTCACGCTGGGTCCACACGCCGGCACCAACGGCCGCGAGAATCAGGAACATCGCCAAGGCGCGGAGGATTGCACGCCAGCGCACGGAGCACCTCCCTCAGATAAGGCACGAGAACGGATCAATCACCGAGCACAGTTAGCCTGGGTCGTCCAAGAAGCGGACGTCATCAGAGGTGGGGAGCAAACTCGGAGGTGGTCAGTGCCTGAAAGCGCGCACGAGTACCATCACCGGTATTGTCCCAGCGAATGGTTAATTCCTAAACGAGCAAAAGGTGAGATAGAGCGGCTGCGGCGGACCCGCAGTCGATGGGGGAAGTCCGATCAAGAACGGCCAGTAGCCTGAAAAGCCCACCACGATCGACGCAGCCGATGCGTGAAGCAAAGCCGTCTCGACGGGATTGGCATTAGCATCAACGTGAGGGGTAGTGAAGTCCGACATATCGAACGCATCAAGATCGTGATCTTCACCCTCGTCCTGGTCATCGTCGCCCAGTTCAGGCGTGAGGAAGTTGAGCAGTTCGAATGCGTGAACGTGTGAGTTATCCGAGTGATGACACCGCCGATCAATGCTGCAAGTCTGGGCATGCGGACGAGTCATCAATCCCGACTGGAGCAGGATGAGGAAGAGCAAAAGTAGCCGGCCGAGAACCATCCGTGGGATACTCCGTGACCGTATCTTCCTGTTCGCCCGATTCGTTGTCAACCTCACTGAGTGATTTGCACGCCAGGTAACCTGATCACTTTTGCAAGATCGGGAGGTAGTTGTTGGGCAACTGCAAGACGATCAGTGCCATCGCGGTCGCGTAAACACCCCCGTGATACGGGTCGTTCCAAGTGCCGCCACCAAGGCGGGCCTTTGCAAGCAGTTCGTCGCGGATCGCGGGAAGCCAGGCGTTCCAGTAGTCGTCGCCCGCGGTCCACATCGCGAGCGCCGCGTAGTACTGGCCATACCAATAGTGCTGTGGCGGAATCTCACGCGGCGAGAACTGGCGACCTGGAGTGAACTGCTGAAGATACTTCAAGCCACGTTCAACTTCCTTGCCCTCGTAGATACCTGCGGAGTACAACCCGACAATGGACGCAGCGGTTCGGGCAAACGCTGAGAACCCCTGCCCTTTCCAGTAACTAAACCCACCGTCCGCCATCTGGCAACCCTTGATATAGGTTGCCCCATGTTCGATCACATTTTTGCTGACGAACACTCCCGCGTTCTTGGCCGCTCGAAGTGCCATCATTTGGGCGGTCGTGACAGACACGTCTGCGAACTGGACCTTTGGCTCGTACCGCCAGCCGCCGAGGGTGTTCTGGGCGAATACGGTGAACGCAACGGCTTGTTCCAGAGCGCCACGTAATTTGGAATCTCTCCCGAACGAGGGGAGCATGCCACACACTTCGGAGAGGAAGAGTGTGCCGAACCCGTGGCTGTACATAGGCGAGGGGTTGCTATTCAGGCGATGGATCGCCTGGCTTCCCGGTGTCGTGAGGAAACCCGTGTGCGGCCCGTTCGCCATGCTCGCGACGTATTCCACCGCACGGGTCACGTTCTTGCCGTACTTTCCTCGCCCCGGTTGATGGCCACCCGCCATCAAGGCCAGCCCGGCGAGCGCTGTAATGCCGACGGTCGCACCGCCTCCTGACTCACCAAACGAGCCGTCTGTCATTTGGCTTCGTGCGATGTAATCCAGCCCGCGCTCGATCGCGGTCTGTGTATCCGGGTTGATGAACTCGGCACCAGATTTGGAGCGATTTCCCAGACCCGGAACGGGATCAGAGTTGGGTTGCTGGGCGTGCCCCACCAAGCCGAGAACCCCGGCCGCAGTCCCGGTCGCCCCGAGTTGGATGAAGTTTCGACGTGACACGGGAAGCGACATAGACTCACTCCGAAAAGGTCGTGGAGCGCGAATGGCCAGAGCGGTCACTTCTTCTCGGACAGTGAGGAGTAGTACATCTTGAGAAGATTCGAGTAGCGTGCCATGAACTCCTCCTGGTAGTACTGCGTGGCCTGCTGGCGAAGTTTATCGGGTAGGTGCCCCCAAACATCTTTCACCACGTCGGTCTCGAACGGAAGCAACGGGTTCGGAGGCCGCTTCCCATCCTTGGGGTCGGGCATACCCTTACCCCCTGGGTTCTTCGGCGGTTCCTTGGGCTTCCCACCTTTGGGTTCCTTATCTTTCGGCTGCTCACCCTTCCCTCCGGGATCTTTTGGCTGAGCTTCTTGCTTCGCGTCACCACCGTGCCGTGGTCGTCGTTCCTTTGGCTGATCCCCCATTGGTTGATCGTCCATCCCACCCATCGGCGACATGTCCATCTTCTTGGGAGGCATGTCATCCTTGCCCCCCATGGGCATCATGTCCTTCTTGTCGTTTGGGTCCGACTTGTTGTCTTTATTCTTATCCTTGTCTTTATCTTTATCCTTGTCTTTATCTTTATCTTTATCTTTATCCTTATCCTTGTCGGACTTGGGTGGTGGGTCGTCCTGGTTCAGCAGCGAGTCGATGTCCTTGAGGATCCTCTCCTGCGTTTTTTGCGTATCGGTGCCGGTGTCGGTCATGGCGAGCTTTTCGCCGACATCCTTGGAGTTCTTGATGATGCGTTCGACCACCTCGAGCGGATTCTCTTTCTTCGTCAACTCAGGTGCCGGCACGGGATCGCGTGTGCCGTCCTCGCGGATTTCACGTGGTGGCGGCGCAACCGGCAACTCCGCACGTGCGGTTGAGAACACCCCGAGTAGTAACGATGCGAACGAGAGCACGCGAATCATGGCTTCTCCGGCTCGGGGTTTTCGGGTTTCTCGTTCTTGGCCGGCGGCTCTGCTTCATTTTCCTGCTGAAACAACTTCGCCATCTGCTCGAAGAGTGCAGCCATCTCACGCTGTGCGTCTTCCAGTTCCTTCAATTCGGCCCGTTCCTCTTCCGTCAGTTTATCCGGGTCCGGGTGGAGTTTCGCAAACTCCGCGGTTCGCTGGTTGAGTTCCGCTTGCAGCGATCGGAGCACCTTGAGTTGGGCCATCGGCGGAATAATGTCACGGTCACCGCCTCCCGATGCCGGTGGGTTCATCGGGTTCGGCGTCTTCGGCGGTGGGTCGTTCTTGGCAGTGGCTTTCGGATCATCCTGCTTGAGTGCTTCGAGCAACTGGTCCAGGCGACGAAGCGCCAGGGTCATCGGTCGAAGCACCTTGCGATCGTTGTCCATCTCGAGCTTGGCGTCGTATTCCAGCGTCGGGTCGATCTCCTGCAACCTCGCTGTGATCCGCTTCACGGCCGAGTCCATCGCACCTGCCGATTCCTTGACGACTCTCGCGAGTACCGGAAGCCCCGCGACCTCTTTTTCCAATGCTCGTACGTCGTCGATGATCGGTTGTTGGCGTTTCTCCGCCAGATCGCCGTAGGAGGTCAGCGCGTCGCGACTCCAATCCTTGCCGGAGGCCACGAGCTTGTGAATCCGCTCCGCTTCGGCAATCGCAGCTTTCTGTCGGTCGATGACCGATTTTAACTTCTCCGAGAGCTTTCGCCGTTTTTCGTCCGAGAGTTGTTGTGGAGTGACGGCAGTTGCAGCGTCAAGGCGATCGCGAGCATTGTCGAGTCTCTCGACGGCGTCGTTCTGGGGGCGAATACCAGGGTTACCATTCTCCAGGTCGCTCCGAGCGGCTTCCATACTATCGAGAGCCGCGCGAACATCCCGCGCGGGTCGGTCTGCTCGGTCGAGTGTCAACCGCTGCAGCATCTCTTTACCGCGTTCAATGAGCTTGTCCTGTTCCTTGGCAAGCTTCTTCAACTCGGCTGCCCTGGCAACGGGATCGGCAATCTTCGCGGCATCAGTGGATCGTTTCCGGAGATCGTCCTGGGTCGCGGCGAGCGCGTCGAGATTGTCGGCTGCTTTCTTCCGCTTCTCCAGATCCGGCGCGGTCTCGGGTGCCTTCTCCGTCAGTGCATCAATCAGGCGATCCAGACGGGTTACTGCGATACGTAGCTGATCGACGCCGAGGGAGCGGTTGTCTTTGCGAATCTTCCCGGCGGCATCACGCAACCCCTCTGGGAGGCTTTGGCCTTCAGCTACCTCAATGGCTTTGCGAAGCGCAGCGGCCTCCGCAGCAGCCTTTTCACTCGCGGCTTTCCACTCCTGCGCCTCGACCTCCAGTAACGCAGCTTGGGCGTTCATCGCGGACTTGTCAGGCGTGCCGGGAGGTAAACCAGCGGCCTTCACACGGAGCGAGGAGGCTTCCTGCGCTTTCAACTCGGCTGACTCGCCGTGCTTGACGGCTTCCTTATCTTTCTCCCCTGCCAGGCGTCCGGCGCGTGTCATCAACTGACTGGCTTGATCCGCTGCCTGTTCGGCACGGGTACCCGCTCGATCGAGGTCGGCTGCGGGGGGCCGCTGATCGAGCTTTTCGACTTCGTCAGTCTGCCGTTGAATAAAGTCGCGGAGAACACGTGCCTCACCACGAATCTCCACCGCTCCGCCCCAAACGGACAGCAGGTCGAGCAGGTCCGTGAGACCATCTTCAACAGCCTTCTGGTGACGGCCGGCGCGTCTCAGCATGTCGGGAACGATGCGCTCTTGACCGACTCGTGGGGGTTGCCCGCCAAGCTGTCGGGCGTCGGAAAGAGTCGGCTCGATCACCGGTAGTTCGCGGTCGGAGAGTCGCCCAAGCGCCTCAGCAACCACCGCAACGCGGTCTGTCGTGTTCGATCGCGGCAGCGAGTTGGCCCGCACGGTTTCGAGAAGTACGTCGGCTTTCGCCCGCAAGCCATCGTTGGTGTCGCTGATCTTCCCGCGGATCAATCGCTGCGTTTGCTCGGAAGCCAAGAGCCGATCGCGGTCCGCAGGCACGAGCGAGCCATTCACCTGGGGAATCACTTCGCCCACGTTCTGGCGTGCTTCGCGTTGCTGATTCCGAACGCGGATGAGATCCGGCCGCATGGCCGCAAGTTCGCGTTCGAGCCAGGCTTCAACGGATTCGGGGGAAGCAATCCGAATCTCGAACTCGGGGCTTCGGCCGGGTTCCTTGACGGGGGTCACGTCGTCCCAGTCATCCGCTGCTGCACGGATCGTGAGCAAATCACCGTCACGCAGTGGGTTCGTTCCGTCTCGCGTGAATGCGGTCAGGGGGAGTGCAAGATTCGTCGCGGCTGCCCCTGGGCGGACTTTGGCGAGCACAGCAACGCCACCGACGATTGCAGGCAGTGCCAGTGCCGTGTTTTGCACGTCATGTAGTGGGACGGTGCGGTAAGGGCCGTCGCGTCCAACGCGATATTCCAGGAACGACTTTCGGACCGCGTAGACCTTGTCATCGGCGGCAACCTGAAGCGTGACCCGCGCAGCAGGTGTGAGCACCTGCGGGTCTTTTCCAACCGCGGGTCGGAGAAGCGTCACGGTCGGAGACGGGTCGGGAACGAGCCGAATCTCAAGCAAGCGTGTGCCGGTCAGCCCGGTCTCGTCTGTCAGTCGAAAGACGTACATTCCGGACATTGAGGGAGAGAAGTACGCGCTGAGCAGCTTCCCGGATTCATCGAGTGACAACGTGATGTCACTACCGATATCGTCTGCCAGAGACTGCATCCCCACAGCCGTGAAGGGGTTCAGGTTCCCGAGAGGTGCCACCCCCGCGGCCTGGAGGACATTCGAACGGTCGCCCGTGAACGCAAGCACGGCCGAGGCGAGCCGCACATCGGCGACAGCCCGCATCCGAATAGCGGTTCCAACCGGTACCTCGATAACGGAGGCACCATCCGGCAGATCCATATCGGGCAGGCCGGTGTACTCTGGCGGCTTGACGTGGAACTGGGGGCTGGGGCGACCACCACCTGGACCCGCAAACGGGACGAGCCTTGGGGGCGGAACCACGTCCACGCGATACCATTCCGAGTCAAAGTCGTTGGACGCGATCTTGAATGAGAACGAAGCAGGGATACGAGCGGTTTCGATCCGAGTTGAGACAACAGCGGCGCTGCTGAATTTTGGGTCGTTCCCGATCGCGAGCGGGTACTGTTCCTCGAACTCCTCACCCCCCGCGATCCGGAAAGTCACGACCGCACGATCCTTGATCGCCCCACGCACCACGAATTTGAGGTCGAACGGCTCCCCCTTGGGAAGCCGCATCGGCAACTCGGCCGGAAGGAGTATTTCGACACGAGTCTTGGTCGGCCACGGATGAACGCCGAACGGATCCGCAAGCCGGACGATCGCCACAGTCGCCCGTTCCGCGTTGGCGAGGACGAGTGGCACAGCGAAAGCCACCACGGCAGCGCACGCCCAGACCATCCGCCAGCAGCGGCCCGTCTGAACAATGCGGTCGAAGTTATACCGGTTCGCTGCGCGTTGTGCCGAGCGAACGGCCACCTGTTCGAGTTGCGACGACACCCCGCGTTCATCCGCGTCGTCCGCTTCGAGGAACGCCACGGCCGAGGCCAGGGAATCGTTCAACGCGGGATACTTCTCTTCCAATTCCAGAGCGATGGACTGCGCGTCCGAACGCAATGCAAGGGACCGACGGACGCCTCGAATCCAGACCACACCGGCAAGCGTGAGGACCGTAACAAGTGCAAGACCACGAGCCAGCGATGGGAGGTGGAAGGCGGCGTCGAGGAGGCACGCGATGAGGACTGTTCCGACCGTGACTCCCACGAACGCGAACAGACCCGTGGCCACCGCCACCAACTTCCGCGAGCGGCCCAGATCACCGAGGGTGTCGGTGAGGGATTCGCTGTTCGTCGGCGGGCGTAGGACAAGGGCCATGTTGCGTTCTCACACGCGGCGAGCCGAAGCTCACATCATAACAGGCGTTCGCGCTTCCGCAAAAGCCACTCGGCTGAGAGTAACAGCGCGATGAGCAGGAATACCCACGGGCTGTTCCACAACTCGACCGGCGGGCACGGCTGATTCAGCGGCACCCGCTGAAGGTTCTTCAAGTCGTCGAACACCTGGTCGGCAGTTGCGAGCGTGTAGAAGCCGCCGTTGGAAACCGCGGCCGCGGCCGCGAGGTCGGACTTGTTGAGCTGTACGCGGTCCCGTTCATTCAGCGGTGGCAACACTCGCGCCACGGCCGACGGTGGCGAGACTCCCGGTTGTGGTTCGGGATCGGTCAGAGTGAACCGGTACTCGCCCTCTGGCGTTCGCGTCACCAAGGTTTCGTACTGAACTCCGGGGCCGGGAACGCGAGCAAGCGTCAGCGTGGATGCTTCAGTCGGCCCGGTTCCGGGTGTGCCGTCTGGGTTGGTGAGGGGTCCACGTACCAAGCCCACACGCACCGGTTGGCCCGGTGGTGGTGCGGGAGCCTCAACCGGGAACCTCACGACGACGGTCATCTTTTCGTCGCGCCGGAAATCAACCTTCGGCACGACTTTCAACTCGACCCTGCGGACACGAGAGCGGGACAACACCTTCACGGCCTGCACCCAGAAACGGTCGAAGTGTTCCTCGTCGTTGCGGTAACGCCATCGCCAGGTATCGTCGAACCCGAGGAAGAGAACCGGCCCTGCTCCCGCAAACGACTGAATCACGAGCGGTTGGTTCTCCCCAACCGGACCGCCCTCTGCTGGTCGATCGGGATGGACCGCGAGCACAACAGTGTTGGGTTTGCGACGGTAGCCCTTCGCGGCCCAATAGAGCGGTTGCAGTCGATTCCAGATGTTCGACGACTCCACATCGTCGGGTGAGAAGCGGAACAAGGGGTGTTGTCGGCCAGCAGGCGTGATTCGCGGGCGAAACCCTTCCGAGATCGCCGGCTCCTCACCAGGGCGGCCGGCGACCGGGTTCAAGGTAACCGGGAGCACTTCCGCCAGCGGCGTTTCGGAATACGCGGCCGGCGTGCCGTGTTCGCCGGAGAGGAACAGCAACCCGCCACCCTTCACCTTCACGAAGTCGGCGATGTTCTGAAGAACGCCGTTTGCACGCGGGATTTGTTTCGGGTCCACATCCCCCAGCACAATTACGTCGTAAGCAAACAGTTGGTCGCGAGTTGGAAAGTCGCCCCGGAACGCCGAGCGGTCCGTTTCGGCCCAGCCCTTGGAGGCGTTGAGTAGCAGCACCTCAACGGAGAAGCCCTTCCCTCCCACGGATCGCTCCGACTCGCGCTCCAGCAACACTTTCACGAAGCGGAAGTCGTAGCGGGGGTAGCCCTCGATGTACAACACCCGCACTCTCTTCGAATCCGTGACCAGCACCGTTCGTTCGAGGCGGTTGTTGGTGAGGTCCGTTTCACCAGCAACGGATTGCACTTCCAGCACATAAACCTTCTCGCCCGCCTCGGTGGGTGTGTGCGCAATCGTCACAGGCACGCGATTCCCGTTCGGATCGGGAGTGACCGTGATTCGCTTACCGGTATCTGGCGAACGCCCTTTCTCGTAGAGCGTCACGGTCACAGGGTTACCAGGAACTTGGCCGCGAGCCACGAGCCGGGCGTCGAACACGATGCGATCCCCGACCGTAACCGTGTCGTCCGCCTGAAGGTCGGTCAGTTCAAGATCGGGAACTTCCCACGCATCGCCGACGCCCACGAAGTAGAGCGGGACACCCGCACGAGCGGCTTCTCGCGCTGCCTTGGGGAGATCATCGCCCGCGGTCGTCACGCCGTCGGTCAGCATGATGACAGCAGCGAGCGACCCGCCACGAAACGCCTTCAATATCGCTTCAAGACCGTCGCCAAGGCGAGATTCCGTGCCAAGCTCACGATACCCGCCCTTCTTGTCGTTCTTGGTCTCATCCCAAACCAGATCACGTAACGCCTTGTTTGCACCAGGCAAATCCTCCGTTTCATAGATCTGTGACACCACCCGCGGCGTTGCTGAATCAACCGCGTAGATGTGAACCTTGACTTCCTTCTCCTTGAGGAGGCGTTCGAGCCAGGGGCCGTCCTTGTGAGTGAGGAGGAGGCGGGCGAGTGCCAGACGCTGGGGTGCCGTAGGCAAATCGTTCAACTTGGTGAGTTCTTCTACCTTCGCCCGCACTGCGGCGTCTTTGAACTCGTCGTAATGGCCCATGCTCCCGGATGTGTCGATCAGAATGACAATCTCGGGCCAACCCTCACGGTCGAATGCGAGTCGCAACTGCGGAAGGAGCACGAACAGTGCGAGCAGAAACACTGAGAGTCGCAACAACCCTGGGACCACAAGCCGATGCACACCTGATACCGCGAGGCGTTCGAGTCGGTATATGGTCACCGTCAACACGATTGCCCCGGCAGCCAATGCCAGCACAATTCTGCGGTCCAGTAGACCGTTGCGGACGAACGCCGTGAAACCTTCGAGCCGCCACTTCGTGCCTTCCCCCGGCTGTGCCTCGGGAACGCCCACAGCGCCTTCCACACCTTGACGCATCTCAGGCGGTAAGAATCCCAGCAGGTTCCCCGTGCGCTCGTAATGGATCAGTGTGCCGAGAATCGACACCGCGAACGCGAGCGGAATGAGTGCCCCTGCCGTGCTTATCACACGAAGGTACCATTTGCGTTCGACGGGTCGCACTGAGCCTTTCGCCGTGCCCGCCCCTGCCGCGCGAGATGGTCCCCAGCGCCACGCAAGGGTGAGTTCGACTACCAGAACGAGCAGTGCAGCCATCACCGCGAATCGCGCGAGCAAAGGTCCGTGCGGTTTGGGTGCCGACACCACGACCGCACCACTATCGGAGCTGGGTTTCACTTCCGCGATGTCTTGCACAGGTTGCAGCGGCCCGACCGAACGAAGCTCGGCAGAATCGACTCGCTTCAAGTCCGATTCGTATCCGCTGCCATTCCCGCCCTCAGGAATGTTCACGGCGTACACCCGCTCGGATTGCCCCTCCACTCGTAAGCGATAGAGCCCACTCAGGCGTGTCCCCTGGAACCGTGCTACTCCCGATTCATCCTGCATCACGAGCGGAAGTGTCGCCGAGATCCCTTCAGGCCCAGAGAGTGTCGCCTTCACGCCGGCAGCAGCAGGTGGGTAGAACTCCTCGATGTCTTCACCAACCTGGATGGTGTGACGGTCCGGGCTTGAGGTGACGAACCGAATGAACTCTTGCTGAAACATCAGGTAGGACGGGAGCGGTGGCCAGTCGTTCCAGTCCTCGTTGAACGAACTGGTGTAAACCACCACGCGGCCACGATGGCGGCTCCACTCCGCGAATGCCGCATCGGGCTTGCGAGTGCCCGTGGAACCTGGAGCGACTTGCGGGGTGCCAGCAGGAACAAACGAAAGGATGCGGCGGGTCCGGCTATCAGCCGGGGAGTCGAGGCGAATGAAGCTCCGGAAGGGTGCCATGATGAGGCCACCGCGGATCTTCTCGTTCTGGAAGAATTGCAGCGGCGGCTTCCCGTAGTCTTCCTCATCAGCCGCGAGCCGATACCCCGCCTCGGTTGGACCTGTCACGACCACATCGCCCAGCGGCCCAGGAAGAATCCCGGTCCCCTCGCTGTAGAGAACCTGGTTGTACCTTGCGCGGTTGATCGCCGCGTTCGGCCCAAGCCCGATCACCACACCACCGCCCCGCTTCAAGACGGCATCCAACTTCATCGCCAGATCAGGAGTGGGCGAGGGCACATCGCAAAGGTAAACGCAATCAACTCCCGTCAGGTCGCCAGCCGAGGGGTCGGCGAACTCAGCGGGAGTCATGATGCGGGGTCGGGCGGGCGAGTCGCCGGGCTTTGCTTCAGGCGGGAACAGCGCACGCGAGAGGTAGCCGGCCGCTCGGCGGAATGGATCGGGATCGGGCTTGCCATCTACGAGGATCGCGTGGATTCCATCCCGCACCGAAACGGCGATCGCACGCGTGTCGTCTGCGGGCAATTCATCGGGTTCGAGCAACTTGACCTGAAGAACGTGAAGCCCCTTCTCGCGAAACCGCACCTGCCCTTCGAGGCCGAAGGTGACCGTGGTCCGACCCGCGGGAAGAATGAGTTTCACTGTTTGCTGTTCGACCGGAACAAGTGTATCTGCGTTGGCACCGGGACGCCCCAGCAACAATTGCACGCGAACGTCGCGCTTTTCGGCACGTCCAAAGTTGGCGACGACAGCACTCACAACTCCGGGCGAATCGACGAAGGGAAGCGAGTCGGCCAGTTCTACGGATGTGACCGCGAGGTTATCGAGGTCGGCCCGCGCCAGATCGACAACGACCACGTCCGCGCGGCCAACAATCCGTTGCCAGACGTCGGGAGCAGTGCCCTCCGCTCTGGGAAGAGCGCCTGCCCAGGCCGAGCGTTGTAAGTCGGTCAGGAAGGTGACTTGACGGCGGGGGTACGCACGCGGAGAGCGAGCGAGAACCTCTGCGATCGTCCCCAGTGACGAGGCAATGTCGGCGGGGGCATGCGTCTGCTTGACCGTCTTCAGCTCCGCGATCACCTTCTCGGGATCGTTGGCCGGCCCCTGAACGAGCGACTGCACGCCGCCAGCCAAAACCAGCACGGTGAAACCGTCCCCCGCACCGCCTGAGCGAATGATCGCCTCGGCCTGTGCGATGGCTTTCTCGAACCTCGTCTGGCCGTCCTCCCCGTGGGCGGTCATGCTCAGCGAAGCATCGAGGACGATCACGTGGTGCGTGCGAGGTACGTTCGTGATCGTTTCCGTTGCACCCGGCTTGACCCACTGCCAGAGTGGTTCGGCCCATTTGGTCGCGGCGACCATCGCGATCAGTGGGAGCAACAACGCCAGCGCTCGAAGCGCCAGCAGCAACCACTGGTCGATACGGCGGCGGTGCCGACGTTCGGCGAGCACAAGAAACCGCATGGCTGCCCAGGGAACGATCTGGTAACGCTTGCGAAACAGCAGGTGGATAAGGACGGGTAGACCAACGGCGGCGGTGGCGGCACCGGCGGCTAGGAGGGGGCTGAAGACGGCGAACACGATCACGGGTGTTGATGCCGGGGTAGTGGATCGGCGGCGTGTTTCGCCGCGTTGGCAAGATCTGAGCAAACCGGGGAGATGTCCGGTACCCCTTTACAGTATGGCCGAGGCGGAATGCGACGGCAACAGTCCGCTTCCAGCTAACATTGGATTTCATTTCCCCATCTGGCAGTGAGAACCTCGATCAGGGCGTTGCTGAAGTGGGACGGGGTAGTTTTAACAGCCGCTGCAAGCGTTCGTGAAACGAGCGGTACCGAGGCTCCGAGGGGTAGTCGCGGGTCAGCACGGCAAGTAACTTCTCGCTTCGCTCTAAGTATCGTACCGCGAGAGGTTGGTCGCCGAGTGACGACGCGGTCACTGCGAGGTACCACAGCGTTTCCGCTCGCTGGTATGAGTAAAAGGGCAAGTCTGGGAAGTCAGCGACGAGTGAGTCGTAATCTCGCAGTGCGGCGACGAACGAGATGAACGCGGGGTACATCGCGTTGCGTGCCTGGAAGTATGTTCCGGTTGTTGCATTGACGATGGCCCGCAGTTTGCGGCCCTCCACCGTGAGCGGCTCCTTGAGCGCTGCCACACTGCGGAGCGCAGCCAGAAGTGACTCGCTCGCTGGGTCGAGTTTCCCCAGATCAATCTGCAACTGGGCCAACTGGCGATCACTGTCGATCACGGCAAGGATCCGATTGGGGTTGTCGCTATCGATTTTTGCCCGCCGCCGATAAAGCTCACCCAGTTCTTTCATGCGTGTCTCGGCACCGTCCCAGCGTCCAAGCCGGATCTCTCGCATGAGAAGTTGTTGACGCACCAAGTCCTCCATGTCCATCACGCCGGGGTGCTCTGGGTGTGCCGCGACCAGTGCTGTCACGTCAGGCAGAATCGCATCGACCAGCGCATCGGCACCCTTCAAATCCCCCTTTCGGATTTGCAGACTCGCGATCTTGGCAGTCATGTGGAGCCGATTCGCCCGATAGCCCGGTTCGTCGGGATACCGGGCGGCGAGGGCGATTGCGAGATCGCGTGATTTCGCATAATCCGCTTCGGATGCGCTCGTGTTACCGAGCTGCGACTCAATGTTGCCGAGACGATCGTAGCCCTCCATTCGATTCTGTTGAAGGTTCCAGTTGTCGGGCTGGAACTTGCTCAGTTCATCGAGTGTGCCGCGGGCCTGGGTGATGACTTCGAGCCGAAGTTTCTCCGCCTGGGGGATATGCTTGAGTTTGTCGGAGAATTGGAAGTAGTACAGGTTGAGTGCGCGGAGGGTCATACCCAGTGTCGCCTCGGCACGCTTCGTCTCCGCTTCGGCCTTGTTCTTTGCGATTGTCAACTCGGCATTCGCACGCTCCTCACGTGCGAGGCTGGCGGTTAGTTCCGCGTTCGTCGCTTCCAGAGCGCTGTTCGCTTGCCGTACCAGACGATTCTTCTCGGAAAGGAGCGCGAGGCCCACTGCCAACCCCACGACCGACGCGACAATCAAAGCTGCCACAGCCGCCTGCCACGGCTTACGCCGTGCCCACTTCGCCGTTCGCTCCCAAGTGCCAACGGGCCTGGCATAGATCGGTTCGCGGTTCTGGAACCGTCGCAAGTCTTCGGCCAACTCCCCGGCAGAGGCGTATCGCTTGTGCGGTTCCTTGGCGAGGCATTTCAAGCAGATCGTTTCCAGGTCGCGGGGCACATCGGGTTGCAGAGTGCGGGGCGAAACAGGCTCCATTTCCCGAACCATGATGACCGTTCGGATCGCGTCGGGGCCGAGGAACGGCGGCCGGCCAGTGAGCGCCTCGTAAAGAATCGCGCCGATACCGTACACGTCAGCAGGTGGGCCGATCAGCGACAGCACTCCGGAGGCTTGCTCGGGGGGCATGTATGCGGGGGTGCCCAGGATTTCGCCCGTGTGGGTGAGCCCTGCCGCGTCCGGAGCCGTTTCCCCCGCTTCGCCGAGTGTAGGGATGGTTTTCGCGAGGCCGAAGTCGGTAACCTTCGGCGCGCCATCGCTCGCCAGGAGAATGTTCGCCGGCTTCAAGTCGCGGTGGAGTATGTTGTGGTCGTGGCTGTGCTGGATCGCCCGGGCTATCGTCTCGACGATGCCTGCGGCCTTCAGTGGCTCCTGCGGTTTGCGATCGAAGGACTGCGAGAGCGAGCCGCCGTCAAGGAATTCTTGCGTGAAGTACGGCTGCCCATCGATGACACCCGTCTCGAACAACTGCGCGATGTTCGGGTGCTGGAGCGTCGCGACTGCCCGAACTTCCTCGCGGAAGCGAGCCAGGAGCCGTTCGTTCGGCTCGTGTGTGAGCAACTTCAACGCGACCACTCGCCCGAGAGTCTGGTGGCGTGCACGGTAGACACGACCCATGCCACCCCGACCCACGAGCGCGAGCACCTCATACCCCGGCACGGCGGGTAACTGTGCGTTCGCGGAATTGATGACCACGGGCAGCGTGGCCAGCGGCGTTGTCAGCGCCGGGTCGTTGGTCGTTTCCATGTCATGGAGAGTAACCGCGGGTACGTGCCCGTTGCAACCGTCGGGATACGAACCTGTGCGTCCGCACTTACAATGCCCGCACCTCTCGAACGTGCTTGTCGTTCTTCGGAGCTTACCGATGGTCCGCTGTGTACTCGTGTTGGCTGGCACACTCGCAGCTTCGCTGGTGGGGATCTCTCAGCCAGCGACAAAGCCCGCCGGCATGAAATTCCAGGTGAAAATTGCCGCGAATCAGGTGGGGAAGGCACCAGAATCGGGTCGCCTGCTCGTCGGCATCGGGCCTGCGGATAGCGAACCGGACTTCACGAACTATCGCCCACCCGTGTTGCCGATTTTGGGTATCGACGTCGATGGGTTCAGTGATGATAAGTCGATCACACTCGATGGCAGTTCCGACATGTTCCCTGTTGGCGGCCTCGAGAAACTCCCGGCGGGCGACTACACGGTGCAGGCAATCTTCGCCACGAATCGCGACATCAACTTGCCGCACGCGCCTGGGAACCGCTACTGCACAGCGGTGAAACTGAAGCTCGACCCAACCGCTGGCACGACAGTTACGCTGACGCTCGACAAGAGTTTCGCACTGCAGGAGACTGAACCGAAGGAAACCGCGACGCACAAGTACCTGCGTATCCCTTCGAAGCTGCTCTCGGACTTCCACGGGCGGCCGATGGTGTACCGTGTCGGTGTAGTTCTGCCACAGGCTTTCGAGAAGGAGCCCGAGAAGCGTTACGGATTGGTTGTCGACATCGGTGGTTTCGGAACCCGCTACACCCACGCATCGGAGATCCAGCCTGATTCGCGGTTCGTGCAAATCGTTCCCGATGGTGCCGGACCATACGGCGACCCGTATCACGTCGATTCCGCGAATAACGGTCCGTACGGGGCCGCGTTCACCACGGAGGTGATCCCGCACATCGAGAAGACGTACCGCTGTCTGGGCACGGGCAAGAGCCGCTTCACAACCGGGGCCAGCACGGGCGGGTGGGTATCGCTCGCACTCCAGATTTTCTACCCGGACTTCTTCAACGGTTGCTGGTCGCAGTGCCCGGACTCGGTGACGTTCGAGCGGTACGAGTTGGTTAACCTTTACGCGGATACGAACGCCTACGTGAACCGCTTCGGTGTCGAACGCCCCGCCACGCGAACCCTTGATGGGGACACCGTCTCGACCGTGCGGCACGAGTGCCAGCTTGAGACGGTGCTGGGACGCGGCGGGAAGTGGCAACTCAGCGGGCGAGACTGGGCAAGCTGGAACGCCACCTACGGCCCAAAGGGGAAAGATGGTTTGCCGGTGCCGGTGTGGGACGGAAAGACAGGCACGATCGACAAAACCGCCGTCGAGCACTGGAAGAAGTACGACCTGAAACTAGTGCTCACTAACAACTGGAAGGAGTTGGGGCCGAAACTGAGTGGCGGGAAGATCAACGTCTGGGTGGGCGACTCGGACGACTACTTCTTGAACGCGGCCGTGCGGTTGTTCAAGGACGCAACTGACAAGCTGAACAACCCGAAGTTCGATGGCACCATTTTGATCGAGGCGCGAAAGGGACACGATTCCGGCGGTTGGACACGCAAGCAGATACTTGACGCAATGGCCGAGCGTGCGGGTCTCAAGTGATTCGCGCGACCGGCCTTCCCATACCATAAAGCGAGTGGCCAACTCCATCCGGGTGGTTGCGGCAGGACAGTTGGAAATCGCCGGGTGGGGAACTACGATAAGCCAAGAGGGCGGTTCCACGTCGGGGCCGCCCTCCGTGCGTTCATTGCGGTGCTCAACATGTCGAACCTTCGCACCCCGCTGTATCAATGGCACGTCGATCACAAGGCACGGATGGTGCCTTTCGGCGGCTGGGACATGCCGGTGCAGTACGCAGGCATCACAGCGGAACACAAGGCCGTGCGGTCCGCCGCGGGGCTGTTCGATATCTCGCACATGGCCCGGGTTAGCATTGGTGGCCCGGACGCTCTGAGCTTCCTCGAAGGGGTGTTCACCAACTCCGTCGCGACGATGAAGAACGATCAGGTCCGTTACGGCCTGGTCTGCAACGAAAGAGGCGGCATCCTCGACGACATCCTCGTTTACCGCTGGCCCTACGGTTACTCCGTGGTGGTGAACGCCTCGAATCGCCCGAAGATCCTGGCATGGTTCGAGCAGCACCGTGTCGGCAAGAACATCGAGATGGTCGATCAGACCGACCGCACAGCGATGATCGCAGTGCAGGGACCGAAGTCGGTCGAACTGGTCGCCGGCCTTTTCGACAATGATGTGTCGAAGCTCAAGTATTACTACGCAACGCCGACGCTGTATTGTCGTCAACCGTGCGTCGTGAGCCGCACGGGTTACACCGGCGAGGATGGCTTTGAAGTGATCGTTTCGAACGAGTTGGCCCTGTCGCTGTGGAGCGAATTTGTTACTCGCGGTGCAGTGCCCTGCGGTCTTGGCTCACGCGACACGTTGCGACTCGAAGCTGCCATGCCGCTGTACGGGCACGAACTGAATGAGGACGTGAACCCCATTCAGGCTGGGCTCGGGTGGGCCGTGAAACTCGACAAGGGTGAGTTCATCGGGCGTGCCGCACTCGCAGCGAGCGACCCCACGAAACCCGTTCGCGTCGGACTGGAGATCGAAGGAAAGCGGGCCGCCCGTGAGGGCTCGCCACTCCTCGACGCAGACGGTAAACCCGCCGGCTCGATCACCAGCGGCAGCTTCTGCCCGTGGCTCGACAAGTCGCTGGCCATGGCCTACGTCCGTCCGGAACTGGCATCGGTCGGCACGCCACTCGATGTCGATGTTCGCGGCTCAACGCTGCACGCGACTGTGATCCCGCTCCCGTTCTACAAACGCACAAAGTAAGTTCGCAATGCCCACGGATTCCCATCCTGGGTTCGATTTTCCTTGGAGATTCCATGAGCAACCCTGCTGATCTGCGTTACAGCCCGAGTCACGAGTGGGCCAAACTCGAAGGCGACGTCGTTACCGTTGGAGTCACGGCGTTCGCGATCGAGCAACTCACCGAACCAACGTTCCTGGAACTTCCCGCAGTTGGGAAGGCTGTCGCGGCCGGGAAGGCGTTCGGCATCATCGAGTCGGTGAAGTCCACGTCGGACCTCAACTCACCCGTGGCCGGCACCGTGGTGGAGCGGAACGAGTTACTCCTTGAAGACAAGGCAAAGAAGCGAGCACCAGACCTGAGCCTCGTCAACGACGACCCATTCGGCAAAGGCTGGATGGTGAAGATCAAGCTCGCACCCGGTGCGACTCTGGATCACCTGTTGACCGCCGCTCAGTACGATGCCCAACTGGCGTCGGAAGGCCACTAAACACGCTTGCGGAAATCCGACATCCGAAGCACGACCCGAAACAGTATCGGGGGTGCTTCCTTCGGATTTTGTGCTTCGAATTTCGGATTTTCAAGGAGAGGTGACCGTGTCTTACGTCCCGAATACTGCCGATGAACGTGCGGCAATGCTGGCGAAGGTCGGTGTTGCGTCGGTCGATGACTTGTTCGCAAACATCCCCGCGGCGCTCCGTCTCGATCGGCCACTCGCCATTCCGCCAGCGCTGGGCGAGATGGAATTGCAAAGCCACATCACTCGGCTCGCGAAGAAGAATCAGGCAGCATCCGATGCGGTCTGCTTCCTGGGTGGCGGAGCTTACGACCACTTCATCCCAAGCGTGGTCGATGCCATAGCGGGGCGCAGTGAGTTCTACACCGCGTACACCCCGTATCAGGCGGAAGCCAGCCAGGGAACACTCCAGGCGGTGTTCGAGTTCCAGACGCTGATGTGCCAACTCACCGGGCTGGAAGTTGCCAACGCGAGCCTCTACGAAGGCGGCTCGGCCGTGGCGGAAGCGGTGCTGATGGCGCTCGGAATCACCGGCCGCACCGGGGAAGTGCTCATCGCGGAAAGCGTTCACCCCGAGTATCGGCTGACGCTCTCGACCTTCGCCGCAAACCTGAACTGCAAGGTTCGCACACTCCCCACGCCCGACGGCTTCCTGAACCCGGACGATGTGAAGGCCGCGGTCAACGATTCGACGGTTGCCGTGATCGCTCAGTCGCCCAACTTCTTCGGTCACCTCGAAGAAATGCAGGCGATTGGCGAGGCCACGAAGAAAGTCGGTGCGGTGTTCATCGCCAGTTTCGATCCGATTCTTGCGGGTGTCCTGAAGCGGCCTGGCGACTACGGTGCCGACATCGCCGTTGCCGAGGGTCAAGGGCTCGGCGTTCCCCTTGGCTTTGGCGGGCCGTATCTGGGCATCCTGGCTTGCCGCGGTGATAGCGATTACGTTCGCAAGATTCCGGGCCGGCTCGTCGGGCAGACGACCGACCGCAACGGCAAGCGCTGCTGGGTGCTGACGCTCCAGACTCGCGAGCAGCACATTCGCCGCGAAAAGGCAACGAGCAACATCTGCACAAACCAGGGACTTCTCGCGTTGCGTTCGGCAGTGTTCCTCACCGCGCTCGGACCAGCGGGATTGCGTGAGACGGCCGAACTCTGCATCCGAAAGGCTCACTACGCGGCAGAGGTTCTGGAGAAGATTCCCGGCGTGTCGTTGCGATTCAAGACAGCGTTCGCGAAGGAATTCACTCTGAAGGTTCCAGGCAACGTTCCGGCGTTACTCGCAACTCTGCGGACAATGGGCTACCACGCCGGACTTCCGCTTGGCCGTTGGTATCCGGGACTGGCCGACTGCCTCTCGGTCGCAGTGACCGAACAACGCACCAAGACGGAAATCGACGGCCTGGCAACCGCTCTGAGTGCGTGTTTGTGACAGTGGTCGGCGACGGAGCATAACTTCCGTCGCCGCTATTTTTACTACTACTTCTTCTGAGCCTTCGTGAGAACCGTTTCGAGTTTCACGACCGCGCCATTCTGCCGTTTGCTCTCCTCTGCGGCCTCCATAAACGCGAACAATTCGATCGTCTCCTCGGCACTGACCGGCGGCGTACCCGTCTTGAAGAACTTCACGATCTCGATGGCGGTGGCTTCGTAGCCCATGTACTTGTCGTTTGTCGGCACCACCCCCTTCACGGGAACGCCGTGACCGTAGACCCCGGCAGTGGAAACGCCTTTACTTCCGAACACCGTGGCGCTGTACTTCGGTGCACCCTTCCGGATGCCGCGGTACGTGCCGACGCGACCGTCCTTCCACACGCCCGTAACCACGTCTGCCGTATCGGTCGAGGTCCGCGATACAGACACGCAACCCGGCCCCATGATCGTATAGAGCGTCTCGACACCGTGAACCGCGTGCCAGAACAGGTCCGGGTGGTGAGGCTCGCGCGGGCAACCACCGTAGACATCGCAGCCCAGCACTTCGCCGACATCGGGGTGGTTGCGCATCCCGATAAAGCCAGGGCTGAAGCGGTGCTGCGAGCACGAGAAGATTGGTGTCTTGTGCTCCTTCGCGAGCCGGAATATCTCGACCGCATCCGCGAGTGACGCCGCGAGGGGCCGACCCACATACACGGGCTTGCCGGCTTTCAGCACGGCCTTGAGTTGCTCCAAATGCGCGCGACCATCCACGCTCATCACCAGAACCGCATCAACCTGCTTCAGCACATCCTCGGGGGATTTCACAATCTCGACGCCGAGTTTCTTGATCCCCTCAATCCACTTCGGAAGTTCGCGAACGCTCTCCTCGATATCGGGACTACCTGCAGGGAACGCAGCCACCACCTTGAGACCAGACAGGTGCTCGGCGGCTTTCGGGTTGTGGAACAACTCGGTGAATGCAACCGCCTGGTAGTTATCCAGACCGATCACGCCGACCTTGATGGTCTTCACCTCCGCGTTGATGGGTCGTGGACCTTCGGCCGCTCGCGGGGTTCCGGGATGGAGCAACACCGCCGACAACATAACGAGAAAACTCACGATTCGAATCATGATGACGGAACCTTTCGTGTGGAAGTGCAAGGCAGGCGGGCAATTGTGAGCGAGGATCAATTGCGTGAATCATGCCCTCTTCTGTTCATGTCTCGCAGGATTCGGACATGGACTCGGAGATGAACTCCGTCTCGGGGCCAGAATGCGACGACACAATTCACTGCTGGTGAGTCACATCCTGAGGTACTGCGGAGTCTGAAATTGTTCTCATGAACTTTCTTCCGGACAAGTGCGGATGGTTCCGGAGAGGGGTGGGTATCTCACCCGGAATCAAATTCCCTCACATCTGAACCGTCTCCCCTGCCCCGTGGTTCGCACCGCTCTTATTGGCGGCTTCAATGAACGCCATGATTTCCAGCGTTGTCGCGGGTTCAACAGGGGGTTTCCCCGTCTTGAAGAACTCGACCACCTTCTTCAGCAATTCGCGATAGATGAACGCCGTGCCCACAGGGGAGGTCTTGATTCCCTTCTCGGAAAATGCTGTGAAGCCATAACCGCTTTGTCCCTGGCGAATCCCGCGAAGGCTTGCGACGCGGCCGTCTTTCCAGTGACCCGTAACGACATCGACACCCTTATCGCTCACGTTACTCACCCGCTTACACCCCGGCCCCATCAGCGTGTACAGCACTTCCACCGGGTGGATGCCGTAGTGGTACAACCCCGCGTTCCGTTCCGGGATCGGCGACAGCGGAGCGGGCCCGTACACCGCACACCCCACGAGCTTTCCGGGCTTGGCGTCCGCGGCGAACTCCACAACTTCCGGGGCGTAGCGCAGCGACGACGACGAGAAGACGGGAGCCTTCTTCTTCTCGGACAGTTCGTAGATTCTCTTCGCGTCGGCTACCGAGCAGGTGAATGGTTTGTCGATGAAGCACGGGATGCCGGCTTCGAGAAACGGCCTGGCACGCTCGAAATGCACGGTGCCATCGACCGCCTCGATGAGCATCCCATCGACCTTGCCGATCATGTCGGCGGGCTTCTCAACCAGCAGTACGCCGAACCGCTTCATCTGTGCGGTGAAGCCCTCGATCCGTTCACCCGAGAGCTTGGATTCGCCGGGGCAGCCGATCACAATCTGGGCACCCTCCACGAGCTGTTCCTTGGGTGTACCCTCGATCTGGTTGAGCCGTTTCGTGAACTCTACGCAGTGCGAAGTGTCGAAGTCGAGGATGCCGAGTTTGAGCATGGCGAGTTACTCGCGGCGGAGGGCGGGAATGACGGGAACCCGCAGGATACCCGCTGTCGCGCCGAATGCCACACCCAACCCGACAAGGAAGACAAGCCCGAGAATCGCCGCGAGTCGCGCCCAGGGCACATCCGCCCCGGCAACCACATGGGGTGCGACCGAGATGAGCGCCGCCACGATTCCGATTGCGAGACCTACCACCAGCAGAAGCGCGTTCTCCGCCAGCACGAGGAATTGGAGTTGCCGCGTGCGGTAGCCGACGGCACGGAGCAACGCCAGTTCCCCGACACGTTCCCACACGCCGCGAAGCACGACGATGGCGAGCCCCATCACGCCAAGTAGCAACCCCAGCCCGCCAAGCAGTTGGAACGTGGAAAGGTACGCCCCGATCACGGCCTGATACATGGCGACCTTCTCACGTGCAGTCGTGGCGATAAACCCTTGCGTGCGGTAAGCCGTCGCCAGGATCCAAGCGACGTCCGCTTCGTGCCCCACCGAAGTGCGGATGAGGAACACGCGGTAACCGCCCGACTTCGGAAATGCCCGCGCGAACGAATCGTCGGACATCACTAGTTCGCTCTGGAACGGGCTATCCGCGAACGTGGCGACGATCCGGAAAGTCAGTTCGTTTCCGTCGTCGCCCGGCATCTTGATCTCGCCACCAACCGCGGTCTTGAGCATCCACTGTGCGGTGTTCTGCTCGCAAAACACTGGGATCGCCCCACCCACGATCGGCTTCCGAAGCAGTAGCCACGGGTTCGCTTTCTCCTCGGGTGTGCTCGCCTCGGTCATGTAAAACTTGAACCCGCCCCGGTCGATGAGCGAATCGGGAACCCCCAGCACTCGCGGTCGTGCGGCCTGCGCCAGGTTCATGCAACTGGCATCGTCACCATCGCGTAACCGCAGCGCGTAAACGTCTTCGATGCCGGAATCGAGTTTGGCCTTCGCCTCATCAAACTGCGGCGTGGCGGGTGGGTTGTTCGGATCCGAATCCGCGGGGGCGTAGAGGTTCCGCAATTGCTTGTCGAGATCGGCGCGACCGGGGCCAGCGCCGAACGACTGGTACAGCGGCACATCCGTTTCCGCGATCAAGTTGAAGCCACCGCTACCGCCGTCTTTCTCCGCGAACTCCGCACCGGGTTGTCTGCGGAAACTCTCGACAGCCACGAGCAGAAACGCGGCCGATGCCAACAACGCAGCCGTGAGCAAGCTGCGAGTGGGGTTTCGGGCGGCGTTGCGGGAACCGAGCTGTGCGATTGCCCTGGCCCCGCGACCATTCACAACAGAGTGACGAGCCCGCTTCATCCACCACCACAGCGCCGCGAGCCCCGCCGTCAGAAGCAAGCCGCCGCCACTGAAGAACGTCATCGCCTGGAAGTCCGGGTTCGAGATGAACTTGCCCGCGACGACGCAAACAATCCCGAGTGGTACCGCACCCAACACGACGAGTTTGGGTAGCCGCGACCGCGACTCGTTCACGACCCCCGGAACCTGCGTTTCGCCACGCAGCAACGCCGGCGGGCTGAGTTTCACCAGGCCGCGAAGGCTCATCCAGAGCGCACCAAATGACATGACCAGCGTGAGACCGAACCCCAGGACGAAACTGAGCGCCGTGGCGTGCGGTCGAAGGACGTTCGCCACTTCCTTATCCGGCCAGAAATCAAGCAACACGGCCAGGAGCATGTGGTTGTATGCAACTCCAAGAGCCAGCCCCATTCCAGCGCCGAGCGTGGCTAGCGTCAAACCCTCGAACAGCAGCAGTCGGCGTACTTGCCTCGTGCTGTACCCCGTCGCCAGGAGCAACCCGACTTCCTTCGCACGTCGGTCGAGCGTCAGCCGAAACAGCAGTCCGACCAGCATCAGCGCTGCCGCGATCAGGAAGCAACTGAAGCCGAGGAACAACCCACCGAAGTCCGTGCCCCCCTTGCTTGCGGTGAGGAGTCGTTCGCGGATCGGGTCGAACGCGAGGCCGGCAGCCTTGGCATCGAGATGCTTCGGCAACGCAGCCAAAAGTCGCTCGCGGAGTTGCTCCTGAAACTCATCCGTCTCGGGGCTGCCGGGCGGCGAAGCGACACGCACGGAGGTGACCGAGCCGTAGCGACTGCCGAACAGCTTCTTCCCCGTGGCGAGGTTCACATACGCCATCGGCGTGGCCTTGTTCAGCGAGTTGAAGAACGTGCCACGCGGGTGCGGCGGCTTGTCGGGCACGCGCTCCTTGATCCGGGCGTTGGGGAGGACCGGCGGGAAGTCGAGCGTGCGAAGTTCCGTCTGCCGGTCGGTCACGCCCTTGATTTCGGGGGTCAGATTCGGGTCGCGTGCTGGGCCGGCGAGCGGGATGTACCCGCGAAGTGTGAGCGTCGCGTGTTTCAACTTGCCGTCGCCTTCAACCTCAGGATCGAAGTACGTCAGCTTCAGTTTCGCCCCGTCGGGGAGCTTGTTGAGTTGCGACCCGGTCCATTCGAGGAGCACTACTTCGTCATCGGCAAGTGCCGACACACCGGTGGGAAGGAACGGCCCTAGCGGCAGCGGCGAGGCCACGTTCAGTCCCGCGATGACGGGGTACGGGATCTCCTTGTCGCCGTGGGCGAGCGTGTCCGCGATGTAGATGACGGTGGGCTCGAACCGCAGCCCAAGATCGCTCGCGGCGGCTTCGACACCGGTAACCGTGGAGTCGGGCATCACGAGTTGATCCGATTCGACACTCAGATAACGCTTCGCCGTGGCCGGTTCACGCCGTTCGATGGCTCGCACTTTCAGCCCGAAATCCTCCGATGTGAGCTTCGGCTTCAACGCCGCGTTCAAGGCGTCAGCACTCGAACCGCGTGCCAGAAGCACGTTTGCCTTGGGATCGGATTTGCCCGTAACCAACCGGGCGAGCGTGCGAATCGGCAGGAACACGTTCAGCGGTGCGGCCGGGTTCGGCGTCAGGTTGAAGTCGTTCGCGAGCGAGTCTGCCGGAAGCACCCCCGCAACGAGGAACTCCTCTGTGGCCGTCACGTCAGTCGAACCACGCTTCGCCAGCGACGACGAGCGGGGGATGTCGGTCAGTTTCTCGACGCCGATGCGTACGTTGTCGCCGGCCTTCACGCCGAGCTTTCCCGCGAGCCGATCCGACAGGAAAACCTGTTTCGCAGTTCCGCTCCAATCGAAACTCTGGTCACTCGGTTTGAACCGCGCATCGACCCCCAGCATCGTCACGCGACCCTGGAAGGGAGCGGCGTTACCCTGATCCGTGACCGCCTGCACCGATCCCGGAACCAGCAGCACGGGGGCAACGTCGCCGGGCAAACCATCGGCGATGTCTGCACGCACCAACCGTGGGAACATCGCCGCCGAGTCAATGCCACCGAGTTGCCGCTCGACGCGGGCACGCAAGCTGCCGCGAAGGGAATCGCCAACCAGAAGCGCTCCGGTAAGCACGGCAGAACCGACCGCGACCCCAAGCAGCACGGCAAGGTTGCCGCGCCAGTGATACGCGAGGTTGCGAGCGACGAGTTTGGGGAACGTAATCATAAACCCACAATGTTTAGCCGCGACCCGAAGGGGAGCGCGAGAACCACCAGGCGGTGCGGAGATCGGTTCAGGAGGTCACGAGCGTGCCGTCGTTCACTTCGACCTGCTTCGGAAGGAGTTTCGCCAACTCCGGGCTGTGCGTCACAACAACGAGGATGTTGTTCTCCTGCCGGTGAAGTTCCATCAGCAACTCGCCGACCGCGGTGGCGTTCTTGCGGTCGAGGTTCCCCGTTGGCTCGTCGGCCAGCAGCAGCACGGGCTTCAACACGAGCGCACGCGCCACGGCCACCCGCTGCCGCTCGCCGCCCGAGAGTTCCGCGGGGCGGTGATCGAGCCGGCCTCCGAGCCCAACACGTTCGAGGAGTTGCCGGGCATAGGCTTCGGTTTCGGCAGGTTGCGTGTCGCGACTCACCAGCGTGGGTACGAGCACGTTTTCGAGAACGGAACACTGCGGCAACAGGTGGTGATCCTGAAACACGAACCCGATCCGGCGATTGCGAAACGCCGCGAGTTCTCGCTCGGGTAGCGTAAACGGGTTGGTCCCTTCCAGCGTGATCGAACCTGCGGTCGGCGTGTCGAGCGTGCCGAGCATGTGCAGGAACGTGCTCTTGCCGGACCCCGATGGCCCCATGACCGCGAGGGCATCACCGCGATTGAGCGACACGTTCACGTTCCGCAAGACGGAGAGCGGCCCCATGCGGGTGGGGTAGTCCTTCGACACACCGGTTGCAACGAGTGACATAGCGTTGTCATTCCAACTTGAGACGACTCGGGATTCCTGAAGCGGAAGCCAGTGTTCCCGGTAACTGTAAGCGAGCGTGACGATTCGGCAATCGGTGGCCACGCGAGTCGGATACCTTCCGAGTCACGATTCCACACCACATCGGATTGCATGAGCTACAATCGGAGTATGATTTCTACCGCGCGTCGAATTGTCGTTCTCGTTCAACTGCCGATTCCGCCACTCGGCCCGGCCCCCGTGCGGGGAAACGTCCCACTCGCCGGCGCGTACCTCAAGCTCTGGGCCGAGAAACAAGGTCTCGGACACGACTACGACATCCAGATACTACCCGGTCGCGATGCCAACGCCCTCGGCGATCACGCACTCGTTGCAGCTCTACTCGGACGCGATCCGTGGATGATCGGCTTCACTTGTTACGTCTGGAACATCGAGCGAGTGCTGTGGGTCGCGGCCGAATTGAAGCGACACCGGCCAGAATTGCAGATCGTGCTCGGCGGCCCTGAGATCACGCCGGATAACGCCTGGGTGCTCGATACGCCGCACTACGACTTCGCTGTGATCGGCGAAGGGGAACAGACCTTCGCCGCGTTACTCGCTTCACTTCGCGGAACGCCGAAGGCTGACCGCTGGGCACTGCCAATTGCCGGAACAGGGCTCAGCGACATCCCCGGCCTGTACATCCCGCCGACGAGCGGGCCACGCTACGACCCCGCACGCCGACCCGCGTTCCGCACCCCGTTGCAAGACCTGAACGATCTCGGCTCACCCTACCTTGCCGGAATCGTCGATCCGGGTGAAGAGCAAATGCTGCTCCTGGAAACCACACGCGGGTGCGTCTTCAAGTGCAAGTTCTGCTACTACCCCAAGAGCTACGACAAGCAGTACTACATCGCTGCAGATCAAATCCGCGCAGGCTTGCGGCACGCACGCGAACGAGGGGCACGTGAAGTCTTCCTCCTCGATCCCACCCTGAACCAGCGTCGCGATTTCGCCGACTTCCTGCGGTTGCTCGCGGAAGAGAACCCAGGCCAGGGCTTCAGCTACTTTGGCGAGCTGCGAGCCGAGGGGGTGACTGCGGAGACCGCTCGCTTACTTCGCGAGGCAAACTTCACGGAAGTGGAAGTCGGGTTGCAGTCGATCGACGCGGACGCCATGCGGATGATGGATCGCAAGAACAACCTGCGTGCGTTCGAGCGCGGCGTGCGGGCAATGCGTGAGGAAGGAATCCGCGTGAAGGTCGACCTGATCGTCGGCCTGCCTGGAGACACACCCGAATCGGTGATGCGGTCCTTTAATTACCTCCGCGACGGCGACCTCTACAGCGACGTGCAGGTCTTCAACCTCGCGATCCTCCCCGGCACCGCATTCCGCCAGGAAGCACCGGAACTCGGGCTTCGCTTCCAACCGCGACCGCCGTACTACGTTCTCGAAACGCCGACTCTGAAGCGAACCGATCTCTTCGAGTTGATGCAGAAGGCACAGGACTTGTTCGCCGTGGAGTTCGATGCCCAGGTGCCACCCGTGCTGGAGTACGACACCGCTGGCGGGCTGGAACGAGTCTGGCGTGTTGATCTCGACGCGATCAAGCCCACAGTTCCTCCACACGTCAATCGCCGTGCTCAGGCCTTTACCATCTGGTTCACCGCCCACTGCCTCCATCGCCACGCCGCACTCGCCGCAAGCTGCGTGCGACAGGTACTCGCGGATAACCCGTACACGACACTTCAGGTCGTACTGGACGCCTCACTCGGCGATGCGCGGACCATTCCTCACAGCATCAATCCCCAACTGCTGAACTCGCTGTTGGGAGCTGCGCTGGAACAACCCACGTACCTCGACAAGTATTATGCCCTGCAGCCGGGTCGCACGAACGGAGCTAAGCGGCTCGTGGTCGTGTTGCCGAGCAGCGTTCGCGATGAGCTTGATCCCGACTGGCTCGACGAGATGGGGTCTACCGCAGCGCTGGTGTGGCGAGGCATGGCCACAGACACCGCGGAGATGGAGAGCTTCGAGTATGCGTGGCCAGAGTAACTCTGCCCGATTCGCCCAGCTTCACACGCGGATTACCCATTTTCCATCGCCCACGTTGCATTGACCGGGCACCCCGCTCAAGGTATGTCCTCCCCGATTCAAAGGGTCAGAACCTGCCGGGATCGAGGAAGCCCAATGATGACGGGGCGAACTCCGCGAATGGTCGCGGTTCTTGGTGTGCTCGCCTGCGCGGGTTGCGTGGACCGTCGGTTCATCATCGAATCGAACGTGCCGAACGCGCAGGTCTACATCGACGATCAACCCGTCGGTGCAGCGCCGTCGCACTCCTCGTTTGAGTATTACGGCAACTACACGGTCACGCTTGTGCAGCCGGGATATGAAACGCTCACGAAGCGAGTTCACGTTCGCGCGCCGTGGTATGCTTACCCACCGTTCGACTTTGCCGCAGAAGTGTTGTGGCCGTTCCACATCAAGGACACACGCCGGTATTACTTCGAGCTTCACGAAGCGACGAAAACTCGCACCGATGACTTGTTGAATAGCGCCGAAGCACTGCGACTGAGGGGCCAGACGCTGCCGGCACCAGAACGACCCGCGTTGCCCAAGGTGAAGCCCGGTGCCGCACCTATCCAGCCAGTCGCTCCAGATGCCCAGCCGTTCCCGCAGCCGGGATCGGGCGGGATTCTCCCGCCACCAAGACAGGACAACCCGCTGCCGGATGTTGTGCCACGAGTGGGACCGTGAGTTGGGTGTGCCACGGGATGAACCCCGTGGCACACCCAACACACGGTTACGAACCCTGGCGTTCGGGGCGAAGTGCTCGCACTTGAGCGCCTGCGAGCCACATCTCGCTCTCGGCAACTTCCTTGAGTTCCTTCTCCAACTGCACGCGATAATCGGGTCGGCTGTTCGCTTCCAGCGTGCGGCGAGCTTCTTCCCCGGTTGCAACCGACTGATACAGTTTTTCGAACGCCGGCTTGCTGGCGTCGCGGAACACTTTGAACCAGTCGAGAGCCCCGCGTTGAGCGGTCGTCGAGCAGTTCGCGTACATCCAGTCCATGCCCTTCTCGGCGATCAGCGGGTAGAGGCTCTGGGTTGCCTCTTCGACCGTTTCGTTGAACGCTTCGCTCGGCGAGTGCCCATTGGCTCGCAGCACTTCGTACTGGGCCAGCCACAGGCCGTAGATGGCGCCCATGAGAACGCCGCGTTCGCCGGTCAGGTCCGAGATCACTTCCTTCTTGAAGGTCGTCTCGAAGAGGTAGCCGGAGCCGATTGCGATGCCCAAAGCGAGACAGCGTTCGCGAGCGCGGCCGGTGGCATCCTGGTGAATCGCGAACGAGCTGTTGATGCCACGGCCTTCAAGGAACAATCGGCGAACCGTCGTGCCCGATCCCTTCGGAGCGCACAGAATCACGTCGATATCTGGCGGAGGGATGACACCAGTCTGGTCGTTGAACACGATCGAGAAGCCGTGCGAGAAGTACAGCGCCTTGCCCTTGGTGAGGTGCGGCTTGATCTTCGGCCACATCTCTTTCTGCCCTGCATCGGAGAGCAGGTACTGGATGACGGTACCCTTCGCTGCGGCTTCTTCCGGATCGAAAAGCGTCTCGCCGGGCTTCCAGCCGTCCTGAAGGCAAAGGTCGTAAGCCTTGCCACCCTTGCGCTGGCCAACGATGACCTTGATGCCGTTGTCCCGCATGTTGAGGGACTGGCCACGACCCTGAACACCGTAACCGATGACAGCGACGAGTTCATCCTTCAGAATTTGGCGGACGCGGTCCGGCGGATAATCGGCTCGTTCGACGCACTGTTCGACCGTGTCCCCGATGCGAATCTCTTTCATGTCGCCCCTCAATGAATTTGCGGTCCCGTTCGGACCGCCGCTGAACGCGTGGAATGCGTCTTCTAAATCTAATCATCAAATAACTCGCCGTCAAGAATCTTGACAGCAAGATACTCCTCTTTAAACTTTCCGATATGAACACGACAGACGCTCCCACCAACGCGATTACCGATGTCATCGACCTCCTCCTCGCGGACTGGCGGGAAACCCGGCCGGATCTCGATCCGAGTTCGCTTGCGGTGGTTGGCCGTGTCATCGTGCTGGCACGACATCTGGAACAGAGCGTCGGCAAGGCACTCGAAAAGTACAAGCTGACGCTCGGTCAGTTCGACATCCTGGCAACGCTGCGTCGGCACGGACCCAAGGGTCGGCTGACCCCGAGCGAATTGCTCGGCAGCGTTATGCTCTCCAGTGGGGGCATGACAGCCCGGCTCGATAAACTCGAAGCGGCTGCGTTGATCGCCCGGGGTTCCGACGCCGACGATCGCCGTAAGGTCGTGATCGAACTCACACCGAAGGGTAAGCGAGTCATCGACGCCGCGACGGCCACCCGTTTCGAGGAGGCGAAAGCTTCGCAGCCGAAGCTATCGCCGGAAGAGTTGGAAACACTCGAAGGGCTATTACGGAAGTGGCTGGTTAGAGTTCAAACAATTTGACGCGGTTCGCATCGGTATAACGCTCGTTTTGTAGGGGAGCAGACATGTTTCAACATGGCTTGTTCGCAGGCTCCTATTTGCAGAAAGTTCGCTCTTGCCTGTCGTAATGTTAAGCCGTGATTGCAACCCGACATTGAATCGATATTGTCGAGGTCAGTATCGCCGTCTTCCCAAAAACAGACACGACATATGTCCCAGTCGTGCCGCTCGTCCAGAGTGTAGTAATCACAGCAGGGGCACTGATGAAGTTGCTTCTGGGTCATAGGAATTCTTTCACTCATCCACCACGTCTTCGATTTTCGAGATGGCCACCACTTCCGTGCGGCGAATCAGAATCCTTTTGCGGTTGCGTTTGATGCCGGTTGCGACGGATTCCGCCACATAGAGTTCACGCGTCGTGTCGGTGTCACGCAAGTCGTGGAAGTCGGCGTTTCGCAATTCCAGGTAATGGTCGTCGTACCGAACGAGCTTCCCGAGGCAGACGTAGGGGCTAATCAGATCGACCACGACTTTAGATTCCAGATACTCATTCAGCATGGTTGAATCTCGCAAGTCAAATCATCCCAAATGATTGTAGCCGGGAAAAGCGGTATCGCGGTGGGATGGGGGTTCAGGGTATATGGCGGCGATTCCTCGCACGCACGGAGGCTAGGCTGTGAGTTTTCCGCGATTTGCCTGCTGGTCGTTGTGCCTCGTCCCGCTGTACCTGCTACTTGCCGCAGTGGTGCCCCCATTTGACGACGAACTTTACTACTGGTGTTGGTCGCGCGATCTCCAGTTCAGCTATTACGACCACCCACCAATGGTCGCATACATGATCCGGGCCGCAACCGCGTGCTTCGGCGACGGCATTGTTGCCATTCGGCTTCCGGCAATCCTCAGCTCCTGGGTGGTCGTGGTCGCCATTGGCTGGCTATCCCAACCGCGGGATTTACTGCCGTTCGTAATCCTGTCGCCGATGCTCACGTTCACCGCGGTCCTGGTAACGCCGGACACGCCCCTGCTCCTGTTCTGGTCGCTCTACCTCGTGTGGTTGGTGGAGATGCACCGGCGGCTTGCGAGCGGATCGGCTCCCGGCCTCGGGTGGTGGGCACTCGGCGGGGTGATCCTGGGGTGCGGGGTGTTGGGAAAGTACACGACCGGCCTTGCCGTGATCGCCGGTACAGCGAGCTTCCTTGCTGCAGGGAACCCCAGGCGTTGGATTCTGGGTTACACTCTCAAGGGGGTAATCGCGTTCCTGGTGGCGTCCCCGATTCTGATCTACAACATCCAGCGAGACTTCGAGCCGCTGCGCTATCAATGGGGCCACTCGATGAGTAGCCCTGAACCAGGTTTGAAGATGTTCGGCGAGTTTGTGGGTGGGCAGATCTTGCTGTTGGGAACGGTCCCCTTCGCCGTGTTCGTGTGGGCATTGCGGAACCGGCGGGAACTGCTGGCAGACTCTCGGCTGCGGCCCATCGCGTGCCTGTTCGTGATTCCGTTCGGGTTCTTCCTGTTCAAAGCGACTCGCGGGCATCTCGAAGGGAACTGGGCCTTCCCGTGCTACCTCGCGTGCTGGCCGCTCGCGGCGGTGTGGTACTCTCGGGTGCGCGAATCGGCCTGGTGGCGATGGGGCTTTCGATCGGGATTCGCGATTCCCGTCGGTGCCACTGTGTTCCTCGCGATTCACGTGATCGAACCCGTGCCTCTGATCCCGCCATCGCTCGACCGGGCAACACGACAGGTCGTAAAACTGGAAATCGCTCGAAACGTGGCAGCAGAGTTGCGCTCGGCCGGCTACACTGGACCCGTATACGCCATGAACTACCAGTGGACAGCAACCCTCCGCTGGCACGGAATTGACGCACGGCAGATCCCCGGTGCAACCCGCCCGAGCCACTTCACTCAGCGGGACGAACAACCGATGGATACGAGTCGTGCCGTGGTCTTCTTGGACGCCGGTTTACCGACCACGGGTACTGCAGATGTTGCCGGTTTCGGACTCACCCGTTCGGCGGCCAGCTTTGTTATGCAGGTGCGTGGGTGGAAGTGTACGGTGTGTTGGCTGGTCGATTGTTCCGAAAGAGGGATCGGACTTGGCCGGCATCGCAGTGGCGACGTTGCAGGGCGGCTTGATCCGAATGCACCCGCTCCGCCACGATAGCCATCGAGCCCGGCGTTCATGTCGGGTCTCGCAGAACCCGACATGAACGCCGGGCGAAATGGATCGGTACCGCATGCCCAGACGATACGTCAAACCAATGAAGTTGCCGGACCTGCCGGAACATCTCATCTCCGACCCGGCCCAACTCGCCGGGTGCCTCGACCACCTCGCGAAATCGCCCGTGATCGGCTTCGACACGGAGTTCGTCGGGGAAGATGCGTACCGTCCCGAACTCTGCCTGATCCAGATCGCGACCGCTGAGCAACTCTTCGTCATCGACCCGTTTAACGTAGGGCCGCTCGGAGATTTCTGGAACCTACTGCTCGACCCCAAGCGGAAGACCGTGCTGCACGCGGGTCGTGAAGACATCCGCATGTGCTACTTCCAGGCCGGCAAACCGCCTGCCGATGTCTTCGACGTGCAAGTCGCCTCGGGGTTGATCGGGCTGACCTACCCAATTGGCTACGCGGGGTTGGTCAGCGACCTCCTCGGCCAGCGGATGACCAAGGGGGAAACGCTCACGGACTGGCGACGGCGGCCGCTGCTCCCCGCGCAGGTTCGTTACGCCTTTGACGACGTGCGGTATCTGCTTCCCGCGTGGAAGAAGCTCACGGACCGGTTGAAGAGGTTGAAGCGAACGGAATGGGCCACCGAGGAATTCGAGAACAGCGTCCGGAAGGCAATTGGGGACGAAGAAGCCGCCGCGGAGAAGTGGCGGAAGGTCAAGGGGATTGGCGGACTCGACCGGCGGGGTTTGGCTGTCGCAAGGGAAGTGTTCGCCTGGCGTGAGCAGTTCGCGGAGCGAGTGAACCGCCCGCCCCGGCAGCTCCTTCGCGACGACATCCTCGCCGAGATCGCCCGTCGTTGCCCGACGAAAGTGGAAGACTTGTCGGCGTATCGTGGCATGCCGCAGAAGGAGATCGAACGGATCCTGGAGGCCGTCCGTCGTGCGAAAGATCTCACACTCGAAAACTGCCCTGAGGCGGAAGCTCGCGACAACGATCCGCCGCACGTCGTGCTCATGGCGAACCTGCTCGGCGTGGTCCTCACGGACTGGTGTACGCGGAACAAACTGGCGGCGAATCTTGTCGCGTCCGGGTCCGATCTCAAGGCAGTTGTGCGAAGCCACGTGTTCCGCGACCCGACCCCAGATGTTCCGCTGACCCGAGGCTGGCGAGCGGTGAACATCCTGACAGAGCTACAGGCCATTCTCAGGGGTGAAACCGCGATTCGGATCGAGAATGCCAGGGCGGCCGCACCGCTCGGTTTCCTGCCGATTGCTCCCGAGTCTGATGAGGAAGCGAAGTTGCCACTCCCCAACACCCCCTCCGATTAGGTATGATGAGTGAGCAGCAAGCAATTCGTAGCGCACAGTCGAAGCGATCGAGGGGAATATGTCCACAGCGCTGAAGTGCCCAAACCCGAGTTGCCCATATCTCTTTGACCCGTCAACTGTGCCTCCAGGCGTCGTTCTGGCCTGCCCGCGGTGTGGAATGCGGTTCACGTTGGGCACGCCGGCCGCAGCTTCCCCACCGCCTCCGCCTAGCCATCAAGCGGCTGCCCCCACTGCAACATTCGGTGGGTACAGCAGTCCGCCTGGTTACCCCGGCGCACAAACTGGCTACCCATCCGCACCCCAACCGGGCTATGGCACTGCCCCACACGGCGGCTACTCGGCCCCAGGATACGCAGCAGCGCCGAATCCGCCACCGGCTCGACCTCAAGCACGACCGACCAATGCCGCCTTCGGCGATATGACACCCGACACCGCCAAGGCCGACGGCGAAGAAGGACCACGGCTCCCGGTCAAGGCTTCGAAGCTTCAAACGGTCTTGCTGGTGGGGGTTGGCATCATCTCGCTTTGTGCCGCGGGCGTGGCGATGTGGTATAAGATCTCGCACCGAAACGAGTCGAGCCAATCTGGTGGCGCGATCCTTAAAGACAAAGAAAAGAACTTCTCCCTGGAGCCACCACCCAAACCGTGGGTTCGGGATGAAGACATGCGTGCCAAACTGGGCTCGCCCTACATTCATGTTTACCGGCGTGAAGACCCGGAGGCGTACATGGCCTTCGGTGCCCGCGACTACCCCAACAGTTCTCCCCGACCGAGCGACCTCGAGGCTGGCCTCGATCGCGCGCTCGAAAAAATCCTCGAGAAGGACACTCGAAAGAAATACCCCGAGGAGGGGGACAAGACCTGGATGGGCCAGGAAACACGCGGGTACAAGTTCAGCGGGGCGTTGAAGTCCGGTGGGAATGTCGAAGGCGACGCGCGAGCCTTTGGCCACAAGGGCGTCGGCTACTGGTTCATTTCGTGGACGGGCAGCGACCTTTACGAAGATCAGAAGGCCGTGTTCGCGGAAGGTCGCAGGCGTTGCAAATTGCTTGAGCTCCGCAAGGACTGGAAGGAAAAGCAGTCTCCGGTCGTTCCCTTCAAGAACACCGAGATTCCTTACACGATTCTGGATGCCGAAGGTATGTGGGTTGAGGAAACCAACGAGGCTCGCGTCAAGGACGAAGACCCCAAGGCCGACAAATACCTCGTGACGAAAAAGGACCGTAAACGCGACCAAAACGACGAGGCCGAACTGACGATCTACGTGCTCGATGGCAGCGGCAACGCACTTGCCGACGCCAAGGCTTACATCGAGGCTCAGGCGAACAAGAGCGTCGAGACTCGCGGGAAGAACACGTTCACCGAACACCTCGGTGCGCTGGAAGGTGACCCAACACCAAACACGGTGGACGGCAACGCCGAGTCGGTTCTGATGAGGAGCGTGAACGACCGCGATCCGACCCACTCTTGGCTCTACGCAATCTCGGCGATCACCGTCGGAAGCAAGACAGTCGTTGCGAGCGCCAAGTGCCAGTGGGCGCAGCGTGCCGCGTTCGACACGAAGTTCGTTCAGCTTGTGAAGTCACTCCGCGAGAAGTGATTCCTGGTGGAAGATACCCTGACGTGTTCACGCAACGGCCGGGGTCTTCCCCGGCCGTTTTGCTTGGGGTGGGTGGTGGATGGTTCCGAACCCACCCCCTTCCTACGGAGTCCGTCACTCACCAGATGACGATGAGGGAATCATGGCCTCCGACTTTCCGCAGTTGCTTGGTGCTTCGTCGGCGATTGCTGCGGTGCGGCTGGCGATTGAGCAAGTTGCTGACACGGAGGCGAATGTACTCGTCCTTGGTGAAACCGGCACGGGGAAGGAACTCGTCGCGCGGTCGGTCCACTTTCAAAGCAGACGAGCACGCGGTCCTTTCATTGCGGCGAACTGCGGAGGGTTTGTTCCAGCTTTGGCAGCGAGTGAGTTGTTCGGGCACGAAGCCGGGGCCTTCACCGGTGCTCTCAAGCGACGACGCGGACGGTTTGAGGCTGCCAACGCGGGCACGCTCTTTCTGGACGAGGTCGGAGAGCTTTCCCCGGAGCTTCAACCGTTGTTGCTTCGGACGCTTCAAGAGAAGGTTGTCGAACGCCTGGGTGGTGATGCGGTTCCTGTCAACGCCCGTGTGATTGCAGCGACAAATCGCGATCTTGCAGCGGACGTTGCCAGCAACCGGTTCCGGGCCGACCTGTATTATCGGCTCAACGTGTTCCCGATCGTGGTCCCCGCGCTGCGTGAACGCCCAGCAGACATCCCGAAGCTGGCGTTCCACTTCCTTCGCCACTTTGCGGCCACCCACGATCGCCCCGCGAATTTCATTCCCGACCACTCGCTGCGGCTCCTTGCGGCCCACAACTGGCCGGGGAACGTTCGCGAACTGCGCAACGTGATCGAACGCGCAGTGATCGTCTCGACGGGCCCAGAGTTGCTGATAACACCTGCATGGCTTCTCGGCTCGACTCCCGCAGTTCCCATCGCAGGCAGAACCTGGTCAGCTCAGGAGAAAAGTCGGATTCTGGAAGCGTTGCAAGCAGTCGGCGGGCGTATCTACGGACCTGGCGGGGCCGCCCATCGTCTCGGCCTTCGCCCGACGACCCTGTACGGCAAAATGCGGAAGCACGGTATCAGCAAAGATCCCGCATCCTGGACATGACGCCCCACGGTCACCCGACCACATCACGTCGCGAGTCGTCGCTATTTCCCCTGCAAATCCAGGCGTTTCTGTTCGGCATCACGGATGCATTCCGGTGGATGGTTTCCAACACCATCCAATCCGGAGTGAACGCGATGCCTTACGTCGTGACCGAACCGTGCCGTGGTTGCAAGTACACGGACTGCGTTGTTGTCTGTCCCTGTGAGTGCTTCTACGGCGACGCCGATCAACTCTACATCGACCCCGATAGTTGCATCGACTGTGCAGCGTGCCAGGTCGAGTGCCCCGTCGAAGCGATCTTCCTCGACACCGATATGCCTGCCAAGTGGGCGGGGTATGTGCAACTCAACGCAGACCGAGTGAAGATGCTCAAGTCTGTCCCCGATGCGCATGTTACCGAGAAAGTGGAAAGCTCGGCGCGGTGAGAAGTGGGTGCGTTGTCCTGGTCCAGTGACAACGCGTTGTCACTGGTTGTGACATCGCATTGTCACTGCATGACGCGAATTCTCGTCGGTGAATATTGCATTTTCTACTGACATTTCCAGTGGTTCGACTGTCGCCTGCGACACCCCATAGCCACTGACGAGTTTAATTATAACTAATTTTACAGTATATGTCGTCATTAATCTTTTTACCGGTTCCTTCCAATTTTTTTTCGCCCACATCCGGCGGGAGGCTCGGCCATAACTGCTTACCCGGGCGTTGTGTCCAGAAATCCCGACCGACGCTGCGACCGAAGGACGAGTTTTGCAACCCGACTGGCGCCTTGACACCCCTTTTGACCGCTTTCTATGATGCCCCCATCGAACCGGGCCGCCGCCAGCGATCGGGCGGTTCTGAAGCACCTGCGCCCCGGTCAATTGAGTAGCCGGCGACTGACCCCTCATCCCGGCCGACATTCGCCAGATTGTTGCAGAGTCCCTTATAAACGCCGTACCGTGCCGGCTGTGCCGCCAGGAGTGCCCATGCTCTCCAACGACCCCGTTACCGAATTTCGGGCCGACTGGCTGCCTCACGTCACCGACGCGGGGCTCGTCAGGCTCATTGAGTTGTTGCAGAAGGGGAGTCCGCTCCTGATTCACGGGGCGTTCACCCGCACGATGCCGATGGGGTGCCTCGCGTCGCACGTTGCGTGGAATCACCCGCGCACTTGCCAGTTCAATCACGAAGCGGGCGTTGTGTGGCTCACCAAGATTGCGGGCTTGAACCCGGCGACCTCGGCGGTAATTCAGGCCTGGGATTGTGGCGGGCTAGGGAACTTCGAGTTGCGAGCGAGCTTGCTCGAAGCGTGTCTTGAGGACCGGGAGCGTCGAGCCTCAGTCGAGTGTCTGGAACTTGCCGTCTGCTGAGATAGACATGCTTGCGCGAGTGCTCGAACCCGAGGTCATGGACACTGCCGAGGACGCCCGCGACTACGACGCGATGGATCACTCGGCCGTTAACCAACTTTTCGCTGCCGAGTTCCTCGAAGTGTGGGACGGTACTTCCCCCATTCTCGACGTCGGCACAGGCACCGCACAAATCCCCATCGAACTCTGTCGCCTCCACGCCTCATTAATCGAGGCCTCCCGCGAAGCGATTCCCCATGTAAGCACTCCAGTCTGGGGAGAACTGCGTATCGTCGCGATCGACCTCGCCGACCACATGCTCACCCTCGCCCGGCAGAACGTCGAGCGCGCGAACTTAACCTCCCAGATTCAGTTGGAGAAGGCGGACGCAAAAGGATTCGCCTACCCAGACAGGCACTTCGGTGCTGTGATTTCGAACAGCATCATCCACCACATCCCCGATCCTTCCTGCTGCTTCGCTCAGATGCACCGCGTCTGTGCGCTGGAAGGTACCGTCTTCGTTCGCGATCTGCTTCGACCTTCAAGTTCCGCCACGCTGGAGCACATCGTCAACACCTACGCCGCAGGTGCGAATGATCATCAACGACGACTCTTCGCAGAATCGCTTCACGCAGCGTTAACACTCGATGAGGTCCGTGCGTTCGTCGGCACACTGGGCTATCCCCCGGAATCGGTGCAGCAGACTTCCGACCGCCACTGGACCTGGGCCGACATCCGCCGAGTGTGAACTTTTAGGGGTCCGGAAGGGCTGGTTCTCTGGGACATGCAGCGACTCTATCCATCTGGGGCAGCCTGGGCAACTCGCACTCCTTCACTTTGAAAATCTCAGTTTTTTGGAGGCTAAGACGGCACGGTGAGTGCTGTTACTTTCCTCACCGGGCACAACACCAAATCTACAAGCCCGGCTCCCGAGGACTGAACGATGATGACGAGCGCTGTCCTGTCCGACCTCGGCACCCTGCTCGCCCCCGTGGATGACCTCCGCCCTGCTTTACGTGAGGAACACCGCGACATCGGCCCTGCTGACCTGGGAGATTTGTGGATTGACCTGGGATGTGGTGATTGACCGGATTCCCCGTCAACGAAACGAGAGCGGCCCCGGCGAGACAGCGCTGTCTCGCCGGGGCCGCTCTCGTTTCGTTCGCTTCGGACATGTGCCCCAAATCTGTGCGGAGAACAGGTAAGTCTTTCCAGACCTTCTTACAACTGTGGAATTCTTACGGCACACTTTGCAAAAACGACCCAGTTTCTGATCCGCGTCGTCGAGCACATTCGCCAGGTCTTTCCTTGTTTCATTCTGCGACATCAGGCTGGGCTGATCAACTGGGGTACCTCTCAACGAAATCCGTTACCGAAGAATCCTCTGTGTGGGCTCTCACCCTTCGGACTCATCTGGAGTTCCCCACGAATAGTGGACAGGTGCTTCGGGTCGGCAGGCCGGCGTCCACCCAATCTTGCAGACAACTCCTCCCATACGATGGACGTGTGCTATAAGATTAGGTTGCCTTGTGTCTTGGCTTTCGTCACTCACACGATCAAAGTCAGGACACGACAGCCCCTGGTAAACGCAACCAGGGTTCCTTCTCTCCTCCCCAGTTTTCCCCCTCTCCCATGGGAATTCCTGCGACCAAACCCGAATTTTTTGCCCTTCTGGCGCAGAGCAACCTGCTCGATGCGAACACTGTCACTCAATATGCGTCCAGTCTGAGTTCAGTGGCCACCGAGAACACAGCGGCGTCTGATGGTCCCTCACAAGTGGCTGACGCACTGGTGCGTGATGGTGTGCTCACCCGCTTCCAGGCCGATCAGCTCCTCCAGGGTAAATGGAGGGGATTCTTCATTGGTCGATATAAGGTATTGGGGATTCTCGGCGCTGGCGGCATGGGAAAGGTATTCCTGTGCGAGCACCCAGGAATGCGCCGGCAGGTGGCCATCAAGGTGCTACCACCAAAGCAAGCCGGCGACGCCGAGACGGTTGAACGATTCTACCGCGAGGCTCAGGCGATTGCCCGCCTCGACCACCGCAACATCATCCACGCGTTTGACGTCGCCCAGGATGGAGATGTCCATTACCTGGTCATGGAGTACGTGAAGGGGGTCACTCTCGAAGATTGCGTGTCGCGCGACGGTCGCCTTGGCCACAATCGCGTCATCGACTACCTGCGTCAGTCGGCTCTGGGACTCCAACACGCCTTTGAATCCGGCGTCGTTCACCGCGACATCAAACCCAGTAATCTCTTGATCACGGAAACCGGGATCGTGAAGATTCTAGACCTGGGTCTCGCCCGATTTTTCGAGGAAGACGCGGAGTTGTCGAGCCGATTCGGTGGCGGCGTGATGGGGACCATCGACTACATGGCCCCTGAGCAAGCGCTCGACAGCAGCGCGGTTGACATTCGGGCCGACATCTACAGCCTCGGGGCAACCTTTTACTTCGCACTCATCGGTCGGTCTCCTTTCGAAGGCGCAAGCACCACTCAGAAGTTGCTCTGGCACCAGGTCCGCGACCCGGAGCCGCTAAAAAACATCCGACCAGAATTGCCGACGGAACTCACGGACATCATCGCCCGAATGATGTGCAAGGATCCCGCTCAGCGTTACCAGACACCTGACGAACTGCTAGCTGCCCTGGCGATTCCCGCGGGCGATACGGTCGAGAGTCTGGCGCAGTCATCCGTGGATACCTCAATCGATTTGCCATACGAGCCGCCGATCAGGACACGGAAAGACCAACACGAGAAACAGCCAGCACCTGCCCGGAAGTTCCCGAAGAAGATTGCGTTTGTGGGCCTGCTGTGCGTGGGTTCCGCAGCCGCAGGCGTCTACGTCCAGACGCAGGACCGCAAGGCCGAGGTCGTTCATACCGAACCAGCACCGACTAAGCCAATCCCTCCACAAACGGCGAAGCCGGCCACCACATCAACCGTGCCCGTGGCGAGGCCGATTTATTTGTCGGACTTATCCGAAGAAGATGCCACTGTGGGTCGGGGGCAGTTCGGAAAGGGTGGTTCCCTTGGGTACGACAACCGCCAGATCACGGTGAAGGGCTCGGCGATGTTCCAGGGGCTATCGATGCACCCCCCTGCGAACGGTTCTTCACACGTCCGCTACGAGATCTATGGCAATTTCCGCTCGCTGGCAGGACAGGTGGCCATCAACGACACGGGAGCCGGTAAACCCGTGGGTCTTGTATTCACGGTGAAAGGTGATGGGCGCGTGCTCTGGGAATCGCGACCCGTGCGAACGAAACAAGACCAGCAACCCTTCGCGATTGACGTGGCAGGCGTGCGCCGACTCGAACTGGAAGTGCGGTGTCCTGGGAATAATGACAACGCGCATGCCGTGTGGTGCGATCCCAAGTTGTTGAAAACGCCGCCCTCGCTCGCCGACATTGCCAGCCCAAAGCCGATCGACCAGGAGGGGTTCATCCGAGCCTGGCTCATCCTGGCCCCGATCCCAAGTCCATCAAACGTGGACCCGAGACAAGCGGTTGACAGACAACTGGTCAAGGATGAAGGCAAGCTGGCACCGAAGGAAGGCGACAAGGTCAAGGTCGGCGACAAGGAGTTGACCTGGGATAAGGTGCTGGCTGAAGAGTACTTCTTCGACATGGACACAGGTAGCGGCACACCCAACAACTGCTCGGTTTATGCCGTGACGTATGTCGTTGCCCCTGAGGAAATCAAGGACGTCGATCTACGGTTCGGCAGCGACGACGGCGCAAAGGTTTATCTCAATGGCAAGGAAGTTGGCAAGTCGGTGAACAACCGTGGCATCGGCAAGGACCAGAACACATGCTCCGACTTGACCTTGAAGAAAGGGGTCAACACTGTGGTGTTCAAGGTGGTAAACGTGCACGGGGACTGGAAAGGGGCTCTCCGATTCGTGGATCGAAACGGAACTCCGATCCCAGGGTTGAAAGCTCAGTTCACGAAGTGATCGAAACGGAAGGGCAGGGATTCGAACCCTGGAACGCTTTCGCGTTGCCGGTTTTCAAGACCGGTGCAATCGACCACTCTGCCACCCTTCCCGATTCGCCAAAGACATCTTACAAACCGGGGGAAGATGCAGGAAGGCGGTCTTTCCCCCAAGTTGCACGTCGCGAGATCCGGTTGTACAGGAACCTTTCAACGCCCTCGCCACGTCACGGTCCGCGAAGTTTCTCCATGTAGTCCGCCAACCGTTTGTGTACTGCCTGGAAATCTTGCACCGACTTCAGCGTCGGGATTTGTTCCGCATAGAAATCTGGCGCGTAGCAACGGGCCTCATGCACACCGTCCGCAGTGCGAATCGTTACCACGGTCGTCGGCATATCGAGCACTGTCGGCAGCTTGCGGCGCTTCGCTTCATCCTTGATGGTTCGTTCCATTGCGGCGGAGTCGATCGCGAAGAATCCCTTCTCTTCAACCGCAAACTTCACGAACGCGAGCACGCCTTCAGGGTCGAGTTTCACGTCGATCGGCTTACGGCTGCCGAAAGGGTCGATGAGTGTCACCCGGCCGTCGGCGCGAATTTGTAGGAACGGGTCGTTAGTCTTCCGAGGTGGCGTGTAACCACCGACATAGTCGAGACGCACGACCACGGCAGTCGGATCCTTTGGCAACGCAATTACCCGCGGGAGCGGCGGGTCAGCGGCACTGCGTTTCATGTGCCGAGCCCACCACCACTGACCGGTTCCAGGCAGCAGGACCATCACGCCGCTCTCGTAGACCTGCACGCGGGCCGGCGTGTTGAACAACGGTTCTACTGCAGACACGGCTTTACCGATGGCCTGGTCAATCTTGTCGGCCTCCAGCGCTTTGCGAAACTCCTCCGGAATCGGCTGACCTGGGGCACCCACCTTCACCGCCATCGACCACTTCCCGGCATCGTCCACGAACTGCACGCGGTCCGGGTATGTCATCACCTCGTATCGCACTCCGTTGAAGATGACCCGAGGATATCGAGTGATCTCATCGGCCGGGCGAAGGTCGGCCGGACGTTTGGGGTGCGCATTCCACCAGATCTTGCCCGTGGCTCGCTCCAGCACCAGCGTGCCGCCTCGGAACACCTGGAAGGTCACCGTATTGCCCAGTGCAATCATCTCGTATGTGACGGGTTCTCCCAGCATGGCCGCGACCCCAGGTTCGCCCGCAAGGTACTCGACAAACGCCTTGGCCACGGGTTTCCCACGCCCAGCAACGCCAAGGCTCACGGCCTTTCCCGTGGCGTCCGCGATCAGCACGCGATCTTCGTAAGCGGTGTACGCGAACGCGGCCGTGAAGTCGGGGATCCTCGCGACGCTGGCAAGTTCCTTCAGTTTCTCCTCTGCCACCGGTGGCTTGGGAGGTTTGGGAGGCGCACTGCCACCGGAGAACTTCACACTGTTCAGAATCGCATCGAACGTCGGTGAGTGATCGGCCCAAGAAGCCTCCGTGGCCTTCGCGAGAAACGCAATCCGGCGACCGTCCGGTTCGGCATCAGTCAGGACCAACAGCCGCGCACGCGTGCCGGGTTCGTTCTTGAGCTTCCCCTCGAAGCTCGTGGCTGCGCGACCAGCCACAAAATCCGGAACACCCTTGGGAGCGATCAAGGCCGCGAGGCCGTCGAATGCAGTGTCACGCAAAACTGCAAAGTACACCTCGGGCTTGTTCGCATTGCCCGTCAACCAGGCACCCTCGTCGGCCGGAGTGTCTTTGTCCGTGCGCCAGTCGGCAGGTGTGGAGAGGGTCACGTTACCGGCGGTGCGCGAGGTCAACTGCGGCGGGTCCGGGGCGATAAGCAGTGTCAGAAACGGTGCCACGGTGGGGTCGAGGCTAACGCCTCCGGGTTGCGGTGACACTTGCTTGACGCCAGAAAGGTCGAGCCTCTGGTGGCGACCGCTGCTACCGGGTTGGGTGTCGTAACTGAGCGTCACGTTGTACTGCCCCGGCGGAACTGCGACCGGGTCGAACTCGTGCGGGATGTATCCTTCCTTCCATGCAATCAGGTGGTAGTTGCCCGGTGGGACCGGGACGAAGAATTCGCCTTCCTTGTTCGTCTTGGTCTGAGCGATGAGCGCTTTGCCGATCACCTTGTCGGTGGCGTTGGGAATGATCGGATGATCCAGGCGTAACTCGGTCCCCACGAGGATCGTGACGTTGTCGCCTGCGGTGCGCACACCACGGTCGGAGAGGCGAACGACCCCACGGATGCCAGGCTTCGCATCCAGTTTCTTGCGCGGGACGTTCTGGGTCGTGGTGTCGAGGTTCTGATGGCGACCGGTGCCGCCGGGTGCGTCGTCCTTGAGAAGCGTGTAGAACACTTGCCCGGGCCAAACGGTGACGGCCACTCGCGTCTGCGGTGTATACCCCTGCTTCCAAACGAGCAGGCTATATGCGCCTGTCGGCATCGGGATTGCGAACGTACCGTCCGCGTTGGTCTTCACTTCCGCATAAATCACATCACCCTGCACCACATCAGTTACCGTGGTGAGTCCCGTGCTGCTCAGAGACAAGTTCTCACCGACGAGGATCGTCACGTTCTCGCCGGCCACGGGGTCCGAGTTCGGGCTTCCGACAGTGCGGGTGCCGAGCGCGATTCTGCCCCAGATCACAGGCACGGCCGGGTTCGGCGGCTTCATCTGGAAAATCTTGCTCGTGTCGAGCGTGCGGTGGCGGTCTGCCGCGCCGACGCCCGTGTCCGGGTTCACATACGCTTTGACCCCACCACCAGGGACGGTCATCCGGAGGTTCTGAATCGGAACGTGCCCGGCCTTCCAGACGCTTACGTCGTAGGTGCCAGGTGGGAGAGCGTTCGTGGTGAAAGCGCCGTTCGCGCCTGTTGTACCCGACAGGAACATCGCATCACCCCGGACAACATCGACCGAGCCGGGAATGGTCCCGAGTTGTTCCAGTAACCCGCCGACGGGTGCAGAGACGCCGGGCGAGAGCAAATGAAGCTGTCGCCCGACGATCACGGTCGCCCCTTCAAGTGGCTTCTCCTGACCGCGATCCGTGTAGACAACATTGACCGTGCCGGTGTTTCCCGTGGTTGCGCCACCACCAATCCCGTCGATCGTTATCGATGCGATGGACGCCTCGAACAGGGGGCTCATCTTCTCCCACTGGTCGGCAGCACACACGAACATGAACACGAGATACTTGCCATCCGCCCCGGGTTTGTTCACGACAATCCCGATCCCCTTCCCCCGTGCGTTCGGCAGTCCAACGCCGCCCTTCTCGCCCTTGTCTTGCATCACGACTCGTCGGCACGATTGCCCCGCAATGGTGATTTGCTTGTCCTCGGTGATCGTGACCTTCTTCAGGTCCAAATTGATATCGGCGTCGTTCGCCTTACCGACGAGGATCACGCCGGTCGTGTTGAGTACATCCTTCCCTTCCACGCTCCAGAACCCAAGGATGTCGGTCGCGCCCGGGATTGGGATTTCCTTCCACGCGGACGGAATTCCGAGGGTAACCCGGCCCTTGGTGTATGTGACCAACCCTTTGGGTGCGGGTACAGGGTATGCGGCGGTAGCACCAAGCGTGGTACACGCTAACAAGAGAATCGCAAAACCAAATGGTCCGAATCGAGAACGGACGCGGCGAATGGGTGGGGTGGATGACATGATGATCCTCTTGGGAGCAGGAGGGTGCGATCACGCGTTCGCCAACGGAATCGGCAGACTGCGGCAAACGTCAGGATTGTAACTCCGAAGCTAAGCATGGCGCGTGCCAAAGTCATGACCATTGATGAAGGCGGAATTCATGGGATGGAGCGATCCCAAGGTGAGCAGAAATGACGTGAGTGTGGCACAACCTGTGACCGGAGTTGTATCCGAACCGCACACCGTTGGTGAACCCAGTGAAGGCGGGTTCGCCAACGGTATCCGAGGAGTCAGTCCACCTTGATGATGCGCGTGATCGTGTTGTTCTGTTCGCTCACTTCTGTGATCGCATTCTCTGGATCGACGGTTGCGGTCACGGACAGGAACCGGGGCAACAGCGGATTCGTTGCCGGTGGAAGCGAGGAAGCAATTGTCGCGAGATCCACGTTGAAGACGATCACGTTGGTGCTGTTCAACGCCATGTCCGCCTTCTTCGTCTGGTCGAATCGAATGGAACCGCCGCCCGCGACACGAAGCCGAACCGGCACTTGTCTCACACCGATCCGGCTCTCGAACGTCACGGTCACAGCAACCTTTTTCGTCGCATTGCTGATGTTCATGGTGGTGACGGCGAGGTCGGTTGGCACAGTTTCCGGGCTCTTTGAACTTGAGCCCGATTGCGCGACCGGCTGAGGTACCAGTTTGACGTTCCCACGGGGGTCGTCGGCACTTGCGAACAGAACGCTCATCGAGAGAACAGCGGCGGTCAGTGTGATACGAGTGAACATGATCGAAGGCTCCGCAATAGTGTGAAGGAATGCTTGCGGAAAGAGAAACGAACGATCGCCGCGAATCTCCAAACTTTTTGTTCTTTCGAGTCAAAAGACTGACCTGACGCCGCAGATCCGTGGATCGACTGCGACCGGATCATTCATCCCGCGATCTGGCGGAACACGAGGGCGAGCCCAGCGAGCAACAGCACAATCACCCCGATTCCCCCGAAGGATCTGGTACGTTCGGTGCGTGCGTTCGCGTGAAGCCACGGACCCAACACACGCGTCAGCGCCGGCATGACCGCATACTGAAGAATCACCACACTAAGCGCATTCCCGATCAGCATGGCCACAGCCATACCCAGTGGTGCAGTGACCGCACCGACGGTCAACGTCAGCAGCATGACCGTGGGATATAGCCCAAGCAAGACCGTCGCGACCATCTTCCAGCCGGGTGGCGGATCAACGCTCGGCCTGGTGAACCACGCGCCAAACCCGGTTGCCAGTGTTTCTTGACGGAACTCACCAATCTCCCGGCCGAGTCTCTCCGTCCACTTGGCTCGTGTCGGAGAATCGATCCAGTCTTTAAGCGACTTGGCATCAGCGAAGTGGATGACGACCACCCACTCAGTCCCATTAGGGTCGCTCGGCGGGTAGACCTCGGTTGCTTGATACCCGGGGAATACTTCAACGGCTTGAGTGAGGCTGCCCTGTAAGGCGAGAAAGCGATCAGCAGCCTGCACAGGGACCTGGTGAACGATCACCGACGTTGCACGAGAGACGCGAACGGACATTCGAGAAACTCCAAGACGGCGATGGGATGATGTGCGATGTCGCGCTGATCGCAATCGGTCTAGGAGTTACCCCAGTTGAGGCAACATGCTGTTGCGTTCTGTGAACAGCTTCCAGGCGGATCGGGAAACAATCTTAAATCCCGTGAAAGAAATCGCCACGGGCTGCCATCACTTCTTCAGACGAATTTCCAACCGCTCTCACGAGGTGACACCTCCATGAAAACCCAACATGTCACTCGCGGCTTCACGCTGATTGAACTCCTCGTCGTCATCGCCATCATCGCGGTCCTGATCGGCCTGCTGTTGCCTGCGGTGCAGAAAGTCCGCGAGGCGGCAGCACGTGCCAAGTGCCAGAACAACCTGAAGCAGATCGGCCTCGCGATGCACAACTACCACAGCAGTCGCGAGTATTTCCCGGCCGGGCAGAACAACAAGATCGGCACCGACGGCGCGGCCTATGCCGGTGAAGACCGAAGGATGTGGGTACACTTCATGCTGGCCGAAATTGAACAGCCGACGATCGGTTCCGCAACCGTGAACGCAGCGCCTACCAACGCGCTTTACGCCGTATCGCCGACGAGTCAGTATGCGACAACTCCGATCCCCACGTTAACCTGTCCATCGGACCCGAACGGCGGGAAGGCAACGACTCTCGCTGGCAATCAGGGATTTCATGCGAACTACGCGGGCTGTTCGGGTTCGACGACATTCAATGGGTCGGATCCCACACCAGCCTTCCCCGCGCTCAACGGAGTGCTCTACCCTGGGTCGCGCATCAACATCCTTTCGATCACGGACGGCACTTCAAACACAGCGTTACTCAGCGAAATCCTGCTCTCCCCAGACGTGACGGGCCACGACACTCGCGGTCGGATCTGGAACAACGCCCGCGACGGCGCAGTGCTGTTCAGCACTCTGGCACAACCCAGCACCCCCTCGAACTCCGATCGACTTGGCCACTGTCAATCCATCGCCACCGCTCCATGTACGTTGGGTGCAGACAACATGGTCACGCTCGCACGCAGCGCCCACACGGGCGGTGTGAACGTGGTACTTGCGGACGGCTCGGTTCGCTTCGTTCGCAGTGGGGTCGATCTCGTGGCCTGGCAGGCACTCGGAACGCGGTCCGGCGGTGAAGTGCCGGGCGACTATTGAGATGTTCGGGATCTTGCGAGAACAAGAAGCAAGGGCACGCGGATGACGCGTGCCCTCGCTTCGTTGTCATGTGCACCGGTTGCGGTCCCGGTGCGGTTGTTTGATGGTTCTCACTTACCACCTGGTCCGTTCCACTTCGATTCGGGCATCCCGGCCGGTCCGTTCCAGGAACCACGCGACACGTCGTGCGTCGTCTCGATCGCGATAAGTCCCGTAGACGTCCCAGTGGCCGCGGTGGCGAACCAGCACTTCGTACCGGACTCCGCGACGGTCGTGATCGTGGTCGTGGTCCCGGTTGGGGCCGTAACCGTAACCAAAGCCATAGCCCACAACAGGGGGAGCGGCGTTCGCGGCGGCGGGCGTGAGTGCCAGGCCGGTGACGGCTCCGGTGGCGAGCACAAACGAGAGAATCAACTTGCGGATCATGATTGTGTTCCTTGTGATGTTGGGCCGGTCACTTACTCGGCCCTTCTGCAAGGAAGACGAACTGCGTTTGGTGTCTTGCGCGATGTGGATCGGCTCTCATGAGTGCTTCATCAGGCGGGGGCCATACCCCCTCACGAAACGGGGAAGATTTCATCGAATGGAATTTCCCACTCGCCAAGGCCCACGCTCACTTTGACCGTCTGCTTCTTCGCATCCACGCGCACGACCTTGCCCGTCGAATCGAACCGCGACACACGAACCACCTCGCCTGTCTTCAGGTTGGTCCGCACTTCGTTCAACGCAGCTTTCTCGGCTGCCTCGCGATCGAGCGCACCACGGCGACGTTCGAACTCTTCCTTCTCCTTGTCGGCCTCGTGCCGGGCCGCCATCGCCTCGACTTTCGCCTTCTCGGCCTCCTCGCGGAGTTGCTGAAGTCGTGCGAGTTCGCCCGTCTTTCCCTTGCGCCGCTTCAGGTACTTGTGGGCTCGCTTCAGAAGTTCTTTCGGTAGCTTCAGCCGGCGAGCGATCTTCAGGGCGTTGCTCATTCCGAACTGTCCAATGTGCAGGCGATACGTCGGCCGCATCGTTTCCACATCGAACTCGACTGCCCCGTTCTCCGCACGCTCGTTGTTGAACGCATAGGTCTTCAGGTCGCCAAGGTGGGTCGTCACGATGGCGCGACAACCGACTTTATCGAGTTGATCGAGGATCGCACGCCCGAGAGCAGCGCCTTCGGTCGGGTCGGTGCCCGCTCCGAGTTCGTCTAACAGAACAAGGCTATCCGCGGTGGCTATTTCAAAGATCGAGGCGATGCGTGAGATGTGCGAACTGAAGGTGCTCAGCGATTGTTCCAGACTTTGCTCGTCGCCGATATCCGCGAGGATGTGCTTGAAGACCGGAACCAGACTCCCCTCCCCTGCCGGAAGGTGCATTCCACATTGAGCCATCAGGCAGAGCAGCCCCGTCGTCTTGAGCGTGACCGTTTTGCCGCCCGTGTTCGGTCCCGTGATGATGAGCAAGTTGAACCCGATGCCCAACCGCAGATCGATCGGAACGACCTTTTTGGTGGTTGGTGGTGGGCTGGTTGTTGGTTGTTGGGAAGAATCTGGCGGCGGCACGACTTCGTTGCGAAATATTGACTCAAGGATCGGGTGTTTCGCGTTGCGAAGCCAGAGGCGGCCCTCGGTATTCACGTCCGGCGGGTACATCCCGAAGTCGCGGCTATAGCGGGCCTTCGCAGTGATGAGGTCGAGCTTCGCAATCACGTCGAGCGAATAGCATAACGGTTTCGCGACCCGACCCACTTCGCCGCTCAGTCGCCGGAGCACGCGCTTCACCTCGCGGTCTTCGTCGGCCTTCAAGCCCACTCGTTCGACGCTCAGTTTTGCAATGCTGGCCGGCTCGATGAACACCGTTTCGCCGGTCCCGCTCATGCGGTGAACGACACCCTGAACTTTTTGGCGGTGATTGGCGGAGACGGGAAGAACGTAGTGGTCGCCGTGAACGGTTGCATTGGGATAGCTAAGAACCTTGCGGAGTTCGGGGTCGCGGAGGAGTCGCCGAATCTCGGCTTTCACCTTCTCGTCGAGGTCGAACAACTTCTGCCGGACCAGTGCGAGATCGCGGCTCGCCATGTCGAGAACGTGCCCGCGACCGTCGATGCATCCGCCGATACTTTTGCCAACCGTGCCGAGGTCTTCGATCCCCGCCAGCATTTCAATCAGGCCGGTCAGGTTTTCCGCAAGCCGCATTCGGTAGCGGTAGATGGCTCCGGTGCAGTTCAGACTCTCGGCAACTTCGATGAGTTGTTCCGCGGTGAGCATGGTGCCAATGGCAGCCCGGCGAGCGATCAATCGGACATCGTGCAATCCGCTAAACGGCGGCGCTTGACCGAGCCCCAGCGCGGTGACCATCTCGGTGGTGAACGCCATCTCGGTGCGGATCGTCGGCGCGTCGAGGCCTGGCTCGATTTGCAGTGCGAGATCGCGACCGAGCGACGACGCGGCGTAGTTGGCGAGAAGTGCGCGGACCTTGTCGAACCCGAGCAAATCGAGGGTGTGAGCATCCATGGTGTCGGATTCAACAGCAGTGAGTTCGGCGATCGCAGCATTCATGCCCGCAGGACACCCCAACACAACGCGGGGTTCGCGGCAATGGAATTGTATGTGAGCGTCGCCGCTTGCGGCTCCGCAGGCCGGAGCCTGCGAAGCCGCAAGCGGCGAATCTGGGAACGTCACTTCACCTGGCGTGCCCACGTCTCCAGAAAGAAGCCGCTGTTCGCATCCGCCTTGAACCCTGTGGGCTTCGCCTTGTCCACCGGGCCATAGCAGATCTTCAACTGGTTCCCTGCGATTTCGTAGATGCCGTGCCGCTTCTGGCCCTTGAATGGGCCTTCCGCGAACTCGAACGTCATCGTCTTCGGGCTCGTCGTAGGGTCGAGGCCGATGTTCGCTACCGCCAACTTCAGCACCTTGGGCTGACCACCCTTGTCCTTGTCCACGAAGTACAGGTGATATTCGCTCTTGTCGAAGACCACGGTGACCTGCTTCATCACCTCGGCGGGCATCTGTGGCACGCCCTGGTATTCACACTGGAGGGGCTTCCAGTTCCCCTGAAGCGAAGCGAGATCGTCGTCGGGTTTCGGGTTCGCGGCCTGCGCCGACAGCGTCAAGGCGATCGCCATTCCCGTTATCCCCAGCATGAGTGCGATCCGCGGCATCGCTTTCCCCCGAAACGTGAGCAGTGGTGATATCGGTGACATGCATCGGGATATGCCGTGCCGCCTGTGGGGCGTCAACGGCAACTGCACCCGTACAATTCCCGCATGGCGAAGCATCCAGACGTGGCGATCATCGGCGGCGGCATCATCGGGCTCACGTGCGCATACTTCCTCGCGAAAGCCGGGCTTGCGGTGGAAGTCTTCGACCGTGGCGACATGGGCAAGGAAGCGTCGTGGGCGGGTGCTGGCATCATCCCACCGGGGAACCCCGTAGCGGCAGCCACGCCCATCGACCGGTTGCGGGCGATCGGCTCCATGCGCTACCCCGGCTTCTCGGCGGAACTCCGCGAACTCACCGGATTGGATAACGGCTACCTCCGTTGCGGCGCGATCGAGTTCCTTGAGGATGATCCGACAGAAATCCTCGACGTGTGGCGTGCGGAAGGGATCGTTTACGACCGACTCCATCGCCAGGTTCGCGAGGTGATCGCCCCCGGACTTGGGGACGTGCCCGGCGAACCGTACTACCTGCCGGACTGTGCCCAGGTGCGGAACCCCTGGCACCTTCGAGCTCTGATTGCTGCGTGCGAGCAAATGGGAGTCGAATTACATCCCCACGCCAAGATCGACCGCGTTCGGCGAACGAGCAGTGGAACGGCCATGGAATTGGTCGGTGTGCGGACTCATGAGGCGAATCGCGTATTGATCGCTGCCGGACCGTGGAGCGAAGAACTCCTCCGCCGTCACGCGAGCCCCGGCGTTCATCCCGTTCGTGGGCAGATCGTGCTGTTGAAGACTCCCGATCGTGTCTTCTCGCGGGTGCTGATGCTCGGGAAGCGCTACCTCGTGCCGCGAATTGATGGGCACGTCCTCGTCGGTTCGACCGAGGAACCCGAAGCAGGCTTCGAGAAGGCGAACACGGCCGAGGCGGTCGCGGAACTGATCGGGCTGGCGGTTCGCACCGTCCCCGCGCTGGCGAACGCGGAGCTCGTGAAGTGCTGGAGCGGGTTGCGGCCGGGGTCGCCGGACGGATCGCCGTTCATTGGGCCGGTGCCGGGCTGGGATAACGTGTTCGTGGCAACGGGCCACTTCCGCGCCGGTGTGCAACTCTCCCTCGGCACAGCTCAGGCCGTAACGGAACTGTTCACCGGCAAACCGACGTGTGTGCCTCTGGAAGCGTTTGCAGTGGATCGCAAGCCCCACAGCGGCGGGAAAGCAGCGTTTCGGAGCTAAAACAATATCTGCTATAAACTTAGGCACATCATAAACATTCTGATACTAATTCTTCCGGACAGGTAAATGGTTCCAGATTGATTCCTGGCATGGGTGGGTAACTTGCCTGGAACCAATAAGAACCGTTTGACACTACTCGGTTCGTCAGGCTGCCGCGACGTTCGCCCGGTCATCCGTAAAATGATCCCATGGAACCAACCGAACACCGTTCCGCGGTCGGGCAACTCGCCGACGACCTGCGCTGGCTTGAAGACCACTGCCGTCGGCAGCCGGAGTTGGCCACGCACGCCGGCACCCTTCGCCTCGCTTCCGCACTGACGCGGAATGTGATCGGACCGTTCCTCGAAGGGCAGCCCGCGCGGCCGCTGCACATCGCGGTCGTCGGCGGTGCCGGTGCGGGGAAGAGCACGGTCGTGAACTTCCTCGCGGGAACCGTTGTCGCGGAGGCCAACCCGCAAGCCGGGTACACGCGACACCCAACCGCATTCCTTCCCAACGGCCCCGCGTTCCAGTGGCCAACGTACATCGGCTTCATGGGGCCGCTCAACCGCCTCAGCGGCGAGAAACCCGCGAACGCCGACGAGGACGTGTATCAGGTCAAGCGCATCCCCGCGGGAAAGTCGGGCGATGCCGACCCGCTCTCGGAGTTCGTGATCTGGGACTGCCCGGATATGACAACGTGGGCTTCGCTGGTGTACGTCAACCGGTTGCTTGAAGTCGCGGCTCTCGCCGACGTCGTCGTGTATGTCGCGAGCGACGAACGGTACAACGACGAGGTTCCGACGCAGTTCCTCCACATGCTCGTGAAGGCCGGCAAGGCCGTCGTCGTGGTGCTTACCAAGGTGCGTGAGTCCGACGCAACCGCACTCACCGAACACTTCCGCCGCGAGATCCTTGGGCGACTACCGAAGTTACCTGATGGCACAAGCCCTGCTGTGCCCGTGATCGCGTTCCCGCAGATGCCGCAGAGCGAACGGACCGACCCGAGCGGAGCCGGGGCCAAACACCGTGTGCTGTTGCTGAACCAGATTCTGATGCAGGTGGAGTCCGAAGCGGCCACGCGCGTGCGGACCGTGACCAACGCGGCCAAGTTCCTCGCTACCGCGGGGGACGGCTTGCTCGACGTTGCTCGCCGCGACCTCGCCGAATTCGAGGCCTGGAAAACGGCTGTCCTCGCGGGGAAGGCCGACTTCGAGGAACGCTACCGCCAGGAATTCCTGTCAGGGGAGCAGTTCCACCGGTTCAACCGCTATCGCGACCAGTTGATGGACGATCTGGAGTTGCCCGGCGCGGGCCGGATGCTTGGCGGCTTCATCTGGCTGCTGCGCTCGCCGTACCGCTGGACACGTGATTACGTCGCGGGCCTGATCGTGCGTCCCGAAGTGTTCAACCTCTCGGAACAGACGGTGCTGACGGCTTCACTCACGGGCTGGCTCGACAAACTCCAGGCGGAATCGCTCCGGCGTTCGAGCACGCACGCGGTGTGGAAGCAAATCGCCATTCGGTTCGACACGGAACTCGGCCCGCAAGCCCGCGAGCGGTTCAACCAGGAGTTGCGGAACTTCGAGTTGAAGGAGACGGACGAACTCGAACAAGCCGGCAAGAAACTCGTGGACGCCGTGGAGAAACGCCCGGCGTTGCTCTACTCGCTCCGCAGCGGAAAGCTCGCACTCGATCTCGTCGCGATTGGCGGCATCGTGTATGCGACGTGGCCACCGGGCTGGTACCTGCTGCTGGTTCCAGTGGCGGTGTCGGCAACACATCAGGCAACCGAACTGGCCGTGCGGGGAGCGGTCGAGGGTGCGCGGGCCCGCGTGCGGAACCAGCGGGAAACGCTGGTCTCGGGCGTGCTCACGGCACCGCTGGCGGAATGGCTGGCCGAGTGGCCCGCGACCGGCGGTTCGAGTATCGAGAAGTTGCAGCAGGTTCTCCGCCGCGTGCCCGAGACCATCCGCCAGATGGAACAGCGTGTGAAAGCCAAGGCCACGGAATGGGCCGCGGTGAAGCCGGACTCCGCACCAACAGCCACGACGACACCATGAGCGACGCCCCACCTGCCGAGCCGCAACCGCTCCTTCGCACGCTCGCCCCCCTGCTCCGCGGGCTGGAGCGACAGGTACGAACGTGGCTCGACACACGCCGCCGGTTCCCGCTCACCATGCTCCAGCGGGCGGAACTCGAAGGGCTCGCGGACGACCTCCGGCGTCAGGCCGAAGCTCTGGACGTCGAGAAACCGCTGCTCACGATCATGCTCATGGGCGGCACCGGCGTCGGCAAATCCACACTGCTGAACGCACTCTCTGGCGCACCGATCGCACAGGCGGCATTCACCCGACCGACCACCCGCGACCCCGTCGTGTACTTCCACCATTCCATACGGACCGATCGCCTCGATCCGGCGCTGCGGCTCTGCCGACTCGCACAGCACGACCGCCCCGGCCTCGAACAGAAGATCATCGTCGACACACCCGACCTCGACTCGAACGATCTCGCGAACCGCGACAAGCTGAAAGCGTTGCTGCCGATGGCCGACATCGTGCTGTACGTCGGCTCGCAGGAAAAGTACCACGACCAGCTCGGCTGGGATCTCTTCAAGGAGCAACGACAGCGGCGAGCGTTCGCGTTCGTGCTGAACAAATGGGACCGCTGCGTGACCGGCGAAAGCGGCCTGCGCCCCGACGAAGACCTGCTGAAAGACCTGAAGGACGAGGGGTTCTCGAACCCGCTGCTCTTCCGCACGACGGCTCAACTGTGGGTCGATTCCGCAGCGAAGTCGGGAGCGTGGCCACCGCCCACGCCGCACAATCTTCCTGAAGGTGAGCAGTTTAATCTGCTCCGGAATTGGCTGGAACTCGGCCTGACCCGGCTCGAAATCGAAGCGGTCAAAGCACGCGGCGTCGGGCAACTACTCGCCTCCGTTTCGCGGGTGGTTGATGGCCTTCGTCCGCCCGATCTCACGGCAGAATCGGAGAAGGTGAAGGAAGCGTGGCGGAAGACACTCGCGGTTGAGGCAGACGTGCAAGGTGAGGTTCTCGTCGGCACGCTGGAGCCATATCAGACGGAAGTGGAGCACCACTTTAGTGTCGAGGATCAGCAACGGTACCGCGGCCTGATGGCTGCCTATCTGCGGTTCACGACGCGAATGCGCTACGCCAAGAGTGGTCTGCGCGATCGCATTCCTTTCGCCGGGCGGTTGCTGCCTGGGGCCAAGGTCGAGACGCCGGTCGAGTGGAACCTCGGCGAGTTCGTGCAGGAATGTGCTCGCACCGCGGGCGAGCGAGTCCTCGACCAGCGCACAGCGGCACTCGTCAACCGTCTACTTGTGGAAGGCGACCAGCGTGGGTTCCCGCTCTCGCTGCTGAACGACCCCACGCACGCGATCGGCCGCATGGACTGGCGGGAACGGGTGACCCGCGCCGTGATCGACTCGCTCGCCGAGGTGGAACGCGAGGCCACGAACCCGACCGGCTGGCGGCGTGTCCTGCGGGGAACGCTGACGTCGATGGCGAATACGCTCCCCGAACTCGCCTTACTCGTGACAGCGGGAACGCTGCTGTACAACTTCATCGTGCTCCAGAACGTGCCGGGCATGTTCGAGATGTCGCTGATCGGGCTCGTTCCGCTCATCGTCATCATCGCCGTGCATTTGTTGATCCTGATGTTGCTGCCGATCCGCTGGCCCGCGATCCGGGAACGCTTCCGCTCCAAGCTCGCCACCCGCATGTCCGAGGAACTGGAGCGAGCCTATTTGAAGGTGCCAACGGACATCGCGGAAGCCTTGCGGGAAGAACGAAAGCAAGTCGATGCGTTACTCGCAGAAACGAAGGTGGTGAGCGACTTCCTGACCGAACGTCAGCAAGCCGCACAGGTGACGGAACTTTACGGGTCGTAATCGTCACACGTGACGAAACAGAAATTGAGAGACAGGACTTTATCATGGCAGATGGGAAATGGATCGGGGGGTTGACTCCCGAGATGTCGGTAGCGGATGCGGCGAAGGCGGTACTCTCGGCACGGTTCGAAGTGATTCGGAATGAGTTGCCACTGGTCGTCGAGAGGCCGTTCCACGACCCCGAGCACGTTCACCAGTTGCGAGTTGGCACGCGGCGAGCAGGTGCGGCATTGCGCGTGTTCAAGGACTGCTTGCCACGGAAGTACCTCAAGGCCGTCAAGCAGCACCTCCGGACGATCCGCCAGGCTGCGGGCGACTCGCGCGACTGGGACGTGTTCCGCCTGGGGTTGTCCTCGGCAAAATCTCTGAACACGACAGCCGGGAAACCCGCTCGCGACTTCCTCACCGGCTACGCGATTGGTGAACGCACAGCCGCCCAGACGCGATTGGCACAAGCGGCAACGACCGCGGGACCGTTGTTCACGGAACTCAGTTTCGAATTGGCACAGGCAGCCCAGGAGCCACGCAGTGAGGAGCCACCACCGAACTTCGGGACCCTGGCGGCGTTCCAGTTCGGGGAATTGCTCGGGATCTTCGACGAGGCCGTGAAAGCGAACCCCACCGAACCCTACGACCTCCACCAACTCCGCATCATCGGCAAGCGAGCGCGCTACGCGCTCGAGATCTTCGCGACGTGTTTTCCACCCGCGTTCAAGGATGCGGTTTACCCGTCCATCGAGAAGGCGCAAGAAGTGCTCGGCGAGATTCAGGACGCGGCAGTGGGGCGGGACCACCTCACCGCGCTGCGAGACAAAGTGAAGCTGGCCGTACCAGACGAGTGGCCACGCTTCCAGAAGGGGTTCGAGGGGCTCATCTCGTCAATGCGTGCCAAGATTCCCGCAGGCCGGAAAGCGTTTCAGACGTGGCGGAAGGAGTGGGAGAAGCTCATCTCGAACGTGAAGTTGGAAATCGTCGCCGCAACCGTGACGACGTGAGCGTCAGTTGCGAGGCGGCGGGCCAACCGGCGCACCAAGATCGGGTGGCGGGATACGGTCGCCGGCGTCAGGTGTGCGATCAACCGGGCGTCGCGGCCCCGGTGGTTTACTGGGGGAAACGCAATCGAGGAACCCCGCGATCGGAGCGTTGCTGCACCCCGCGAGAAAGCAGACGACAGCGATGGTCGCGAGTCGTTTCATGCCGGGGGGAATAGAGCGAGTGCGTGGGGAACGCAAGACCAACCGCAGATTCGGACAGATTCGGAGTCACCGATGACGGAAGCGGAATGGCTGGCGAGCGACGATCCGATCGCAATGCTCAAAACCCTCGACGGGAAGGCAAGCAGCCGAAAGTCGCGGTTATTCGCGTGCGCATGCGTTCGACAACTTTGGACTTCTTTGACGGATGTCCGAAGCAGGCAGGCAATTGACGTATCCGAGCGGTTTGCTGATGGCTTGGCGAAGACAAAAGATCTTCACCGCGCACAGCGCAACGCCGAGACCGTGCGTGCGACAGTCGGGCCGGCCTTTGTTGATATGCGAATGACAGAAAGTTACGCAATCGCCTCCGCAGTCGTTGATACGACGCGAAAAGACATAGAGTTGCGGTGGGCGGTCTTTGGGGTGTTGATTGAGTCGCGGAACGCAACTTTCCCCACTCAGCAACGCGGCGATGGAGCAGATCACGTCGAGATACTTCGTTGCATAATCGGGAACCCGTTTCGCCCCGTCGTGTTGAATACCGACTGGCGGAGTGACACCGTGATCTCACTGGCACGTGGTATGTACGAGTCCCGCGATTTCTCCCCGATGCCAATTCTCGCGGATGCGCTGCAAGATACAGGGTGCGACAACGACGACATCCTCGGTCATTGTCGCGACGAGAAGTCCACACATGTTCGCGGATGTTGGGTCGTCGATCTGGTTCTCGAAAAATCGTGACTATTGCTATCACTTCGTTGCCTTCGTCAATTGCTCCAGCACGGACTCGATCACAAGAATTAACTGCACGCGACGTTCGACGCGGTAATCGGCCTCCACACACTTCTCAATCAGTTCCAGAAGTCGATCCGGGCCATGACGCTGGGCAAACGCTCTCAGTCGCGATTCCTCGGTCGCGTCGATGTCGCTGGCGTTCGCACCCAGGGCGAGCCGCAACGATTGCCTCAGTGCGTCCACCAGGAAACCGATGACGACCGACGCCCGCGTCCGTTTCCCCGCCGAATCGTCGCCGGCTTCCTCCACGAACCGCGCCCACGCATCTGCGAGCTTCGGGAAGTTCGGGCGGTCAGCCGTCACCCCCGCAACGAGCGTTTCCCGCACTTGCCAGATCGCGTCGTCATCGAGCGCCATCGCGCGGGCAACACTTCCGCCCGCAAGTCGTGCGAGTTTGTCACGCCGGCTCGGGTCGGCGATCCCCTTCACCGCTAGCACCGCAGCGACATCACCCGAACTGAGCGGTCGGAAACGCACGATCTGACAGCGCGACAGGATGGTCGGCAACTGGCGGTCGGTGCCCGTCGCGAGAAGTATGAGCACCGCGCCGGGCGGTGGTTCTTCGAGCGTCTTGAGGAAGCTGTTCGCGGATTCCGCGTTGAAGTCGTCCGCGTCCTCGACGACCCCGATCACCCGACTGCCGCGTGAAGGCTTGCGGGAGAGCCGAGCGCAGAAGGCCCGCATTTCATCGACGGGAAGTTCGTGCTTTCCTTCAGGGGTTCGGAGCGTGATGAAGTCGGGGTGGGTCTCGGCTTCGATCTGAGCGCAACCAGGACACGAATCGCACGCGGTCAGCGGAGCCGGGGGGCGTTCGCAAAGGAGTGCCTTGGCGAGTTCGTGTGCGAACAACCGTTTACCGACCCCTTCGGGGCCGACGAAAAGGTAGCTCTGGCCGAACCGCCCGCTCGCGAACGCCGACCGGAACGTGTTCTTTGCTTCGGCATGCCCGCGAATGCGATCCCACGACATGATGGCTCCTTCCGTGGTGGCAGCCCCGCTGGGACTGCCGCTAACCGAGTTCATGCCGAGCGCTGCATCGTGATGACGATGTACTTTGATGTCGGCGTGTTGCTGATTTCGGCCACGCTATCCAGCGGGACCAGCACGTTCGCCTCGGGGAAGTAAGTCGCGGCACTGCGTCGCGGGATGTCGTATTCCACGACGATGAAACGGGGTGCAGTGCGTGTTTCCCCGCGGAAGTGGCTCACGAGGTCCACCACATCACCGGCTTTGAGGCCACGTTCGCGGATGTCTTCGGCGTTCATGAACACCACTCGCCGACCCTGAGAGATACCCCGATACCGGTCATCAAGACCGTAAACCGTGGTGTTGAACTGGTCGTGCGTGCGAATCGTCATCATCACCAACTGTCCCGGTTCGAGCCGGTTCGTCGGTGCCGGGTTGGTGGTGAAGTGCGCCTTGCCGTCGGGTGTGGTGAATTGCCGATCGCGCGGGCCGTTCGGCAGGTAGAAGCCGCCGGGTTGCCGCACGCGCTGGTTGTAGTTCTGGAACCCCGGAATCACCCTCGCAATGTGCATCCGGATGCGGTCGTAGTCTGCGATGAGCGCGTTCCAGAGCACGGTCGTACGGGCGCCGAGTGTGGCACTTGCGAGGCGTGCCACGATCGCCGGTTCGCTGAGGAGTTGCGGCGACGCAGGCGTCAGTTTCCCCTCCGACTTCTGCACAACACCCATTGAGTTCTCGGTCGTCACGAACTGCACGCCACCGGCCTGGCGGTCCAGTTCGGTCCGTCCCAGGCACGGCAGAATAAGTGCGGTGCGGCCCGGCACGAGATGCGAGCGGTTCAACTTGATCGAGACGTGCGCCGTCAGTCGGCAGTTCTGCAAGGCGGCAGCGGTCGCGGCGGTGTCGGGAGTCGCGGAGAGGAAGTTCCCGCCGAGAGCGAAGAAGACTTTCGCCTTGCCGTCACGCATGGCCCGGATCGCATCCACCGTGTCGAAGCCGTGCTCACGCGGCGGGTTGAACCCGAACTCTTGGCCGAGCGAATCGAGGAACGCGGCCGACGGCTTCTCGTAGATCCCCATCGTGCGGTCGCCCTGCACGTTCGAATGGCCTCGCACGGGGCACAGACCCGCACCGGGCTTCCCAATCGCCCCGCGGAGCAGCATCAGATTCACGAGATCGCGGATGGTGCCGACAGCGTTCGGGTTCTGGGTGAGCCCCATCGCCCAACAGGAGATGATCCGTTCCGATGACGCAACTCGGCGTGCGAGATCCTCGATTTGCTCGCGACTGATTCCTGATTGCTCGGTGACGAACTCCCACGTCACCGCTTCAATCGCTGCCTGTACGGCGTGGAATCCCTCGGTGTACTCCGCGACGAATGCACGGTCGATGGCGGAACCCGGCTTCGCCGCGTCGAGTGCGAACAGCGCCTTGATGATCCCCTGAAGCAGTGCCGCGTCGCCACCCACTTGCACCTTCAGGTACACATCTGCGAGGGGGGTTCCGAACCCGAGCATCCCGCGGACTTCCTGCGGGTTGCGGAACTCCAGCAAGCCCGCCTCGGCGAGAGGATTCACGGCGACGATCTGGCACCCTGCCCGCTTGGCCTTTTGGAGTGCAGTGAGCATGCGCGGGTGGTTCGTGCCAGGGTTCTGCCCGAGGATCAGAATCAGTTGTGCCTTCTCGAAGTCGTCGAGTTTCACCGTCCCCTTGCCGATGCCGATGGTTGGCCCGAGGGCGGAACCGCTCGACTCGTGACACATGTTCGAGCAGTCCGGCAGGTTGTTCGTGCCGAACTGCCGAACGAAGAGTTGATAGAGGAATGCGGCTTCGTTCGAGGCGCGACCCGAGGTGTAAAACAGCGCCTCATTCGGAGACGCGAGGGCATTCAGTTCATCCGCGACGAGCTTGAACGCCTCATCCCAGGAGATCGGTTCGTAGTGCATGCCACCCGGCCGCAGCACGAGCGGTTCCACGAGTCGCCCCTGCTGCCCATGCCAGTAGTCGGACTGCTTCGCAAGTTCGGCGACACTCCATTTCGCGAAGAACTCGCGGCCGATCTTGCGTGTGTCTGTTTCCCAGGCGACCGCCTTCGCTCCGTTCTCGCAAAACTCCGTCGAGGAACGATCGTGGTCCGGGTCGGGCCAGGCACAACTCGGGCAGTCGTACCCGGCCGACTGATTGAGCAGCATCAGGGCGCGGGTGCCACGAAAGAGGCCCGCCTCGCCCCAAACGTGCGCCATGGACTTCACCACAGCGGTGAAGCCGGCCGCGGCCTCCTTGGGGTGGCCGACACTCGGCGCGTCGGGTTCGGGGGGACAACTTCCGTCGTACTGGGCGGGTGTGGTCATGGGAGAAGCCGGCCGGGGTGAGCGTACACGTTGAAACGCTGATCGCGCACGAAACCAAGTAATGTCAGACCGAACCAATTCGCAAGATCGACCGCGAGGCTGGACGGAGCACCGACCGCTGCGAGCACCGAGATTCCCGCAGCGAGTGCCTTCTGAGCGAGCTCGAAACTCGCACGCCCGCTGACGAGCATGACGCGATCGGTGAGCGGCAACCTGCCCGCAAGAAATTCCGCCCCAATTAGTTTATCGACTGCGTTGTGCCGCCCAACGTCCTCGCGCACGGCGAGCAACTTTCCAGCGGAATCGAACAGTGCGGCGGCGTGCAACCCACCGGTGCGGTCGAAGGTTGGCTGGGCGTCGCGGAGGATGCCCGGCAACCGGTGAACCAGTTCACGCGGCAGAAACGGGCTGTCGGTGCCTGGGAGTGGCGTGCTCCGGACCGCGAGCGAATCGAGCGACGTTTTCCCGCAGACCCCGCAACTCGAAGTGGTTGTCACGTGCCGTTCAAGCCCGCCAAACGCAACGGCGACCCCGGGCTGAAGTTCAACACGCACAGCGTTCGGGTGACCACATGGCGTAATCTGTCCAACCTCCTCGGGAGTGCGGATCACGCCCTCCGCCAGGAGAAAGCCCGCCGCGAGTTCCTCGTCATTGCCCGGCGTTCGCATCGTGAGCGAGACGGTACGACGAACACGGCTCTCTGCGGGGCCGAATTCCAGCACGATTTCCAGTGGCTCTTCGACGGCCACCCAGTCGGAACGTGAGGCATCTTGACCGCCAGATTGGGCAACACACAGTACCGCAACCTCGGCAACTCCGCCTCGCCGCAAATCTCGACCACCAGGCGTGATGAGGGGAATTTCAAGACCCGGGTTGGAATGCGATGGGTTCAATTCAGATCCGGTTCATAAATGGAGGCGATTGTTGTCCGGAGTGGGCAGTCGTCAGGTATTATAGATTTGTGGCGGAACGGAGGACGTCAGCGTTCGCGCCGGCGCAGCCCTGCAACCGTCAGAAAGGGAATTATCTCGCGTTGCTCGGCAAAAGGCGAGGGTGGTCTGGCTCCCATGAGGGGCGGCCATGCCGGGCAATGATGAAGGACCATTAACGAGAGTGGGTTTTACCGTGGACACGCCTCATCCAACACCGGAACACACACAATCGACGGTAACCATTTCCCAGATCCCCGCACTGGCATCTGAGGCAGCTGCTCGCTCCGGGCTAGATTCTAGCTGGTCGCATCCAACCACGTCGTCCGGCGCTCCGCTCACGTTTGGTGAGTTTGAAGTGATTGGGGAACTTGGCGAAGGTGGGATGGGTCGTGTCTACAAGGCCATCGACCGAAATCTCGGCCGCCATGTCGCGGTCAAACTGCTCCGTAGCACCGATCCCTTCGAGGCAAGTCGCTTCCGTGGCGAAGCTGAGATGATCGCCTTGCTCGATCACCCCAACATCGTGCAAATCTACGCGATCGACATCTGCGCCGACGGCAGGCCATACATCGCCCTGGAATATGCCGAGGGCGGGAGCCTCGATCGTGAACTCAAAGGCCAGCCGCTCGAACCGCGGCGAGCCGCCGAGATGGCTGAAACGCTCGCCCGTGCGGTCCACTTCGCACACGAAAAAGGCGTGATCCACCGCGACCTGAAGCCCGCGAACATCCTGCGGGGTAAGGGCGGGATCCTCAAACTCACCGACTTCGGGCTGGCCAAGCAACTCGAGGTCTCGTCGGGCATGACTCCGTCCGGGGCGGTCATGGGCACCCCCAGCTACATGGCACCCGAGCAAGCTGAGGGGAAAGTCAAGCAGTTGGGGCCGCCGACCGACGTGTATGGCCTTGGGGCGATTCTCTACGAGATGCTCACGGGCCGGCCGCCGTTTCGTGGCGTCAATCTTGTGGACACGCTGGAGCAGGTCCGCTGGGCAGAGCCGGCATCCCCGAGTCAGTTCGTCCCACGACTTCATCGCGACCTCGCGACGATCTGCCTGAAGTGCCTGCGCAAAACACCGGGGCAACGATACGCCACCGCTGGTGAACTCGCCGACGACCTCCGCCACTGGCTTCACGGGGAAACCATCGTCGCTCGTTCGGCACCTTCTTGGGAGCGTGCGTGGCGGCAGGTTCGGCGGCGCCCCTGGCAGGCCGCAACTGTCGGGCTTACGTTACTGGCTCTCGCAATCGCGGGGGCGGGCGCGTTCTACTACTACGACCGCCAGCGCGCCGCGGAAGTTCAAGCACAAAAAGAGGATTACCAGCGGGAACTCGACGAGCGCGAGAAGACCTCGCTGCGCGAGTTGGCCCACCTCCGTTCGATCAACGAGAAACTTCTCCGTTCACGCAGCGACGAGGCGCTCGTTGCCCTTGGCGGCATCCGCGACCGAATCCTGATGGGTAAACTCCACGACCCAAAACAACTCGATCAACTCAAGGACGAACTGTTCAACTACTACCGAACGCTGAACGATCAACTCAAGCAAGAGGAAGGCTACGACAAGAACAAACTGGCCAAGTCGTGGCTCGAAATCGGCAAGTTGATCCATGAGACGGGCCGCAAGGACAAGGCTCTGGAAGCCTACGTGGCGGCGAGCGAGTTGTTTCAGGCTGTCGCCAAGGATACCCCCGAATCACGCTTCAACCGGGCCGATGCGGAAATCAAACGCGGTCGCCTCGCGTTTGAACTGAACAAGGACGCGGAAGCGCTGAAGGCCTGCGATTCCGTCGATTCACTCCTGACCGGATTGGCGGTCTCGAACCCGAAGTGTGCCGGCGACCTCGCGGAAGCCTGGCACCTTCGCGGCGAACTGTACGACCGGTCGCGGGGCGAGCGCAGCCTGGGACTCGCGGCAGCGGCATATCAAAAGGCAATCGAATATCGCTTGATCGCGTTGGCCGGAGCGGATCGGCTTCCGGCGGACAAAGTCGCGGCAATCCAGAAAGAATCACCGGAGCAGTTCCGACTCGCGATTGAAAACCTTCGTGGCCTCGCCCGCGGGTACGGGTATCTGGGCGATGTGTGGCTCAACGGCGGCGAATTAGTCAGGGCGGACAAGGAATACTGGAACGCTCACCGGATGCGGGCCAAGGTCGTCGAGATCCTGAAGGCTGTCGATCTCTCCGTCGAGGAGAACCGGCGGGAACTGTTCAAGGCCGAGTCGCAGTTCTCGCGCGGCTGGGGGAACTGTGCCCGCGTGCAGACCTATTGCCGCGCTCTGGGCACCGCCAAGTATTTCGCCCAGGAATCACTCGAACTCCGCAAGAAGGTCAGCGCCGCAAACCCGAGCAGCATCGAGTTCAACCGCGACGTGTGCAGCTCCGCAAACCAGGTCGCGGAGCTCAAGATCATCCTCGGAGAGTTCGACGGAGTCGCGGAACTCATTGATATCGCTGGCAACGTCCCGCGAGATTTGTCCGAGGCGGAGGGCGGATACAGTTCGGAGGGTCTGGGCATCGTCGCGAAGTCTCATTTGCTCCGTGCCGAGTATTTCGCTTACAAGCCCACACCCGACATCGAGCAATCGAAGTCCGAGCGGAAACTTGCCACGACGCTACTCGAACAGGTTCTGAAGAAAAACCCGACCGATTCCTCCGCCGCATTCAACCTGGCAGTCGCGTCCGCAATGCGGGCGGACAACCTGAGCCTGACCGGGCCAGGGATGGATGCCGTCAAAACGAACTTCCACAATCAGGCGATCGAAGCGCTGGAGCGTGCGATTCAGAACGGGTATCGCGAGAAGCACCCGGACGACATCCGTGAGATGCGTCCGTTCAGCAAGTTGAAGGGGAACCCGAAGTTCGAGGAACTGATCGGCAGGCTCCGCGCCGCACGGGAACCTGCCGGCCAGCCTGCGATCAAAACGTCAGCCTCATCCCCTTGAGGCGGGCTACTGTTTCGGCCATCAGTGCGTCTTCCTCGGCCTCGGTGTTCGCGATGTACGTCACCGAGAACCGCAGATACGCACCCGCGTCGTCCCACGGCACACAGCACACGCTCTGATCGTGAATCAAGTACTGCGAGGCTTCTTCCGCGTTGCTGAAGTTGCGGTCACCGGCTGACAGCGGTGCATTCGTGTACAGGAAGTACGTCCCGCCCGGCATCGAGCACTTGAACCCCACCTCCTTCAACGCCGTCACCAGCTTTTCGAGACGGCGCTTGTACTTCGCCCGAATCTCGACCGGGATCGCGGGCGTCCGCAGTGCCTGGGCCGCGGCGTGTTGGATCGCCATGAACTGCCCGCTGTCGCTGTTATCCTTCACGTCGGCGTAAGCCTGCACGATCTTCGCGTTCCCGCACACGAAGCCGAGCCGCCAGCCGATCATGTTGAAGCCCTTGCTCATGCTGTGGACTTCGACGCCGACTTCCTTCGCGCCGTCAACCTGCAGGAAACTCAACGGTTCCGCCGCGTAGCTCAGGAGGATGTGCGCCGCGTCCTGCACGATCACGACCTGATTCTTGTGCGCGAACTCGATCACTCGCTTGTAGAAGTCCGTCGTCGCGACCGCCCCGGTCGGGCTATTCGGGTAGTTGATGACGAGCAACTTCGCTCGCTTCTTCGTGTCGGCAGAGAGGCCATCCAGATCGGGGAAGAAGCCCTTGTCCGCTTTCAGCGGAAGCCGAACGACCTCGCCACCAAGGTAGCGCGTCCAGGTTCCCGCGACGGGGTAACCGGGGACGGTCATCAGCGTGATGTCGCCGGGGTTGATGAAGCAGGCCGGCAACATGGCATACGCAGGCTTGCTGCCGATGCAGTGACACACCTCTGTCACCGGGTCGAGTTTTACGCCGAACTGTCGGTGCATGAACTCGGCGGCGGCGTCCTTGTAGTTCTGAATGCCGTTGTCGGCGTACCCGCGATTCTCAACCTTGTTTGCCTCGCGGGTCAGTGCCTCACGCACCGACACATCGGCCATGTCGTCGTTCTCACCGATGCCAAAATCCAGCAACTTCCGCTCGGGGTGGTCGGCGAGTGCCTTGCGCTTGGCTCGCTTGATCTTCTCGAACTTGTAGATGTCGGTGCCCTTGCCGTAGTTGGCACCTCCGATGCGGTCGGCGAACAGGGTCTGGAACCACGGGTCAGCAGCAGCGGACATCGGCGAAACTCCAGGTAGAGGCGAGGCGTGATAGAAATGTTGTACGGGAGGGGGTGGATTTGCGGCGAGTTCGCTCTGCCAATGGAATACGATTGCAGTGCCCACGGGTTGCGTGATTGGGTTGTGGCTTTGGTTTTAGCCCTGGAAGGGCGGCGGATGGTAGCCAGGGGTGCAGCGAACGAAGTGAGCAAACCCTTGGTCCGCAGCCTACCGTGAAATGAAGCCCCGGATGGGGCGACGGGCACCACGCATTGCCTCGGGCCAGGGGTTGCGTTCGCTTTGCTCACTCCACCCCTGGTTACCATCCGCCGCCCTTCCAGGGCTAAAACCAAGATCGCAACTTCATAACCCCAGCCCACGGGTTGCCCCATGCTTGCCACGATCACCGCCACCACGAGAGCCGACAACTTCCGCGCTCGGGTGATGTTCATCCTGGGGTTCGGCTATCTCATCCTTGTCGCCGTTCTTGTTCACCGGTCGATCAGCAATGGAGTGACGGAATCGGAACGCGATCTTGTCGCCAATGTGCTCCTCGTCTCCTGGCCAATCTTCTGGATTGAAGCCATTTGGGGACTACTGCGTCGCAACCGAGATTTACCGCGTCTTCCGATCATGTGGGGAGCCGTGGTGGTGTGCCTGATGCCGCCGTTTCGGATGGCTCTACCCGACCCGCGAACCGGGATGATCTGGGTGCCGCGAATCGGCTGGCATCTGCCTGGCAAGGAATTGTCAGAGCGATTGGAACATGCCTTTGCGGGGCCAATGGTGCTGGTCGCGCTCATGATCTTGCCAGTGCTCGCACTGGAATATTTCCGTGCGGCCGCGGTGAAAAGTGATCCCGTTCTGAGCGGCGCTCTCGACGTGAGTATCGGCGTCATCTGGATGGCGTTCGCGACCGAGTTCATCTTCAAGGCGTCGGCACACCCGAAGCCGATCGCGTTTGCGAAGGCGAACTGGCTCGACCTGGCAATTGTCGTGTTGCCGCTTGTGGAGTTTATGCTGGCGAAGTGGCACATGGCTCCACTGGCGCGGTTGCTGCGTGCGGGTCAGGCACTCAGCCCAGAGCAACTCGCGAGAATGGAGCGGCTTTACCGGCTCCGTGGAGTTGCCACGGAGGGCTGGCATGCGTTGCTGTTGCTGAACTTTGTCGCGCGGTTGTTGGGTCAGACACCCGAGAAGCGACTGAGGCGGATCGAAGAGAAGATCGCAGAACTTGAGGAAGAAATTCGCGAACTCGGGCATGACGCGAGTTCGCTGCGAACACAGATTACTCCGACACAAGTGCCCGATCAGAACCAGCCGGAAACGCTATCCGGAGGTGCAACCGGCGAGTTGCCCAGCGACGCGGTAACAGCAACCAAGCGCCCGTCGGCACCGTAGCTGTGGTACGTGAAGCCGACGCCGCTGCGAACCTGAGCGATCAACACCACGGGAACCGTCATGCCGTCACGACCGCGTGCGAACTTCATCCACTCGGGCAAAAGATCGACCGACTTGATAGATTCCGTGCCATCCGGAGCGACAACTGTGACGCGACCGGGGTGGTTGGTGGGCTGAGTGAACATGGGTAAGTCTTCCGTTTAGCCACCCGGCGATTCCACCACCGGGTTCACCTACGGAACGCGATTCCGCCGACCCCTTGCGCGAAACGTACCCGATCTGCCAGCATCGCGATTTCTGGCTCGCATGATTCTGACGTGAACCCGGAGATGAACTGCGATCGGGGATCGATGGGCAATCGCACAACTGACGTCTGTACAGTTAGTTATTGAGGTTCTGCGGAGCCTGAAATTGTTCTAATGAACTTTCTTCCAGACGAATCGAACGGTTCCAGAACGGTTCCACGGAAGGGTGTGAATATCGCGTGGAATCGTTTTCTCATCATTGGCCCCGCTGAGAATGGTTCATGATGAACTGCTCAATCGCAAACCGATCGGCAGGCTTTCTCCGAACAGGCGTGTCGCTTCCTCACCCTCCGACGCAACCACTTCCTCCACCATCCGTTTCCACGCTGCCGGGCACGGGTGCGACCGCAGCACGCCCAAGACGCGGTTGCGGGTCAGGTCGGTGACATCGACGGCACGCAATCCGCTTTGGCGGGCGAGTTGCGACAGGCAGAACAGCCAGCCGTTCTTCTCGCTCTCGTTCCCCGGCGTGAACGGCAACAACTCCTCGATCCACTGTTCAACAATGTCAGGGTGAATCACCGAGTTCAGCGGGCCGTAGAGTTGCACCCGTGCGCCGAGCCGCGTGAGCGACCAGAACGCATACACCGGCACCGGCGACTTCTTGCATTCGCGGAGCAGCGCCGCGCCGAGGTTTTCCTTGGTCTTCGCGTCGAGGCGTTCCAGGGTCGCGGCCGCTCGCCACATCTCGGCGTACTCGTTCGCCGGGGGTCGCGAGAACGCCTTTCCCTTCCCAGGGAGCAACGCGGGCCGCAATCGCGTGAACAGTGCCTGTTGCAGCGCCGCGTTCAGACCGCCACTCACACGCCGCCACATGATCCAGTAATCCGCGCCGCCCTCGGGAACGATCGGCGGTTTCTTTCCGCCGCTCAGGTTGCCGGCCGGAGCGCTCGCGGCCGTGGTAATCATCTTCCAGAGTGCTTCGACGCGGTAGCGGTCCACAGGGTCGCCAAATCCGGGCCGCAGCACGAACCCCGTGAGATTATACCAGCGCGAAAGATGCCCTGGCGACTTCCCACGCCCGGCGGCATTCACCTCGAGAAACTCCCACATCCGCCGACACAGCCCGGTTGGCCAATCGGAGCGCGGCGACTCCAGCGCGGCCTCGATCAACTTTGTCAGTTCGGACGTAGTGGGCGCTGGTGAGCCAGAAGCCTCTGTAGCGGGGGGAGTATCGCCAAACACCGATTCGATCAGCCCGGCGGCGAGTTGCACGCGGTCCTCGGGAAACACGTCGATCAGTGCGTTCGAGTTATCGGCTTCCTCGTCTTCCTTGGTCGGTTCGCGAAGCACATCGCGGACGTTGAACTCCAGTCGCCAGCGATTCCCTTCCTTCGTTTCGCAGTAGAGTTCTAGCGTGCCGATCTCGGTACACTTCGCCGCGAGCGTGACCGGAACCTGCTTCACGCCGGTTCGCTTTCCGCCACGCAACACGGTGTGCAGCGGCGGCAACGGCAACAACGACTCGGGGGGCAGTCGCAGCACTTGCCCCGGCTTGTCGTCACCGCGAACCGTAGAGGTGTAGAGCGGGAACAGCACGGGTTGGCCGAGCGCCAACTCCAGCACGGGCGACGGCATCTTCACCTCGTCGCCTTCCTGCATCCGCCTCGGCACAACGCACAACACGGGAATGCTGTGAGCGTGAACACCGCGACCGGGCGTGTCAGTTTCGACCGCGATGTAGTACGAACGCGGAATGCCGCCACCGATTCGCTTGCCACCGGAGTGCTTCAGCCACGCGAAGTATGCCGCACCCCACGCCACCGCGAGATCGAGCGACGGACTCGTCAGGATCAGGGGATCCCACTTCGCGGCATCACGGTCGAACCACGGCCGCATGACATCGACGACACGTTCTCGCAGCACTTCTGGCTGGAATACACCGCCGTTGAACAGGATGGCGTCTACGGGGTCACCAGTGGGAACGTGCTGCCGCAGGAACGCCGCGAGGTGTTTGCTGACGGCCGCATCAGAGACGTACGGCAATCCCATTTCCTGAAGGCCCGCACGAGCGCCGCGAGTGGTCTCGGAATCGAACGCGGCAGGAGGGAAGAAGCCTTCAAAGATGGCGGCTTTCACGTCGTCCGGGGTGATGTTCACGGACACCGTTCCACCCACAACGGAACGACCACGACCCATCACCGTGACGGGGAAACTCGGGGGCGGCGGGCTTGCGAGCAGAGCCTCCTTCGCAGCCCGGCACGCCTGCACGAGCGACCCAAACTGCGCTGCGTCGAGCCGGCCGCTCGGCAACTTCGCCTCCACAGCCTTGGCGAGTGCGAGGTCCATGTTGTCGCCGCCGAGCAGCAGGTGATCGCCGACCGCATCGCGTGCGAACGTGAGTTCGCCCTTCTCTTCACCGGCCCGGATCAGGCTAAAGTCGGATGTGCCGCCCCCGACATCGACCACGAGACAACGCATTCCGGGCTTGAGCATTCCGGCTTCGGCGGGCGAGTGCGTGCCGAGCCATGCGTAGAACGCGGCCTGCGGTTCTTCCAGCAATGTAACGTTCTTCAGCCCGGCTTGCTTGGCCGCTTCCGCGGTCAGGTTGCGGGCCACATCGTCGAACGACGCCGGCACCGTGACGACCACCGTTTGCTCTTGAAGGTAGTCCTCGGGCTTGCGGCCATGTGCGGCATTCCAGGCTTCCACAAGGTGGCGAAGATACTTCGCGCTCACTTCCAGCGGCGACAGGCGCGGCACATCCGGCGGCGCGGCCCACGGCAACAGCGGCGCGCTGCGATCCACACCGGGGTGACTGAGCCACGACTTCGCGCTGGTGACCTGCCGACCAGGCACCTTCGCCCCGTGGTTGCGCGCGAACACGCCAACGGTGTCCGGGGGGGTCTTCTTCCACGGCAGATCAATCGACCCCGGTGCGAGATCGTGCTGGCCAGGCAGATACAAGAATGACGGCAACAGCGGCAGGTGCTGCACCTGCCCAGCCGCGACCACCTGCGGCACATTGAACGTGTTCAACTTCGGCCCGCCGACCGCCTTCGACGCCGTATCAACGTAGGCGACGGCCGTGTTCGTGGTGCCGAGGTCAATCCCAACGAGGTAGCGAGACATCGTCAAACCTTGTATCGTGCGAGGATCATGCCAACCACGATTTTAGGGCTGGACGTCGGCGGGGCGAATCTGAAGGCAGCCACGACGGATCAGCGAGCGATTACGCTGCCGTTCCCGTTGTGGAAGCAACCGGACAAACTTCCCACAACTCTCGCCGAACTGGTCGCGCAGTTTCCCGGGATTGAAGAACTCGCCGTCACCATGACCGGCGAGTTGTGCGACTGCTTCGAAACAAAACGCGACGGTGTGAACGCAATTCTCTCGGCCGTCAGGTTCGCGAGTGGCGGTCGCAGAATCCGCGTGTGGAGCACCGATGGCGTGTTCGTGGACACGGAAGCAGCGAAGCGGAACCACCTCAAGGTCGCGGCCGCGAACTGGCACGCTTTGGCCACATTCGCGGGCCGATTCGCCCCTCACCACGGCGGCCTGCTGCTCGACATCGGGTCCACGACCTCGGACATTATCCCCCTGAACCACGGTGTCCCATCAACCTACGGCACGACTGACTGGGAGCGGCTCGAACACCACGAACTCGTGTACCTCGGGGTCTCTCGCACTCCAGTTTGCGCTGTATACCCGGACCGCGTGTGCGCCGAGTTGTTTGCAACAACGCGAGACGTGTACACCGTTCTAGGATTGCTTCAGGAAAACCCCGATGACCGTGACACTGCCGACGGCCGATCGAGTACGTTCGAGCACTCCCTCGCACGACTGGCACGCATGCTTGGTGGGGATCGGGAAACCCTCTCGGACGATCACATCGTCCACTTCGCCACTCGCGTTCACACACGAATCCTCGAAACCATCTCGTCAGCGGCGCGTGCGGCATACTACGACACGCAAAATCCACCCGAACTGCACACAGTCATCATTTCGGGAGCAGGCGAGTTCCTGGCCCGGCGCGTGATTGACCGTGTGTTCCAGGGTGCACCCATCGAGCGAATCATCTCGCTGAACGACGAGCTCGGCCCCGTGGTATCCGCCTGTGCTCCCGCGTATGCAGTCGCAGTGTTAGCATCGGAGTCACGCTCGTGATCGTCGTGAAGGTTGGCGGCAGTCTGTTCGACCACCCCCAACTCGGGCCAGGGTTGCGTGCGTACTTAGCTTCACTTGCGCCAGAGAAGTTGCTGCTTGTTCCGGGTGGTGGCGATGTTGTTGAAGCGATCCGGAAACTTGACGCAATCCACAGCCTTGGCGAAGAAGTGTGCCACTGGCTGGCGTTGCAAGGGATGGCGGTTGCTGGGGAATTCTTGAAGCAGTTGATCAGTCTGCACTGCCCAGAGATCGCGACCTGTGGGCTTGATCTTGAGGGGTTGCCGCACTCGTGGAATGTGACATCCGATAGCATCGCAGCGAGGATCGCCGTGATTCACAAAGCGGAGCGGCTCGTGTTGCTGAAGTCGGTCGATGTACCTGCAGGAACGTCGTGGGCAACTGCGGCAACAAACGGCTGGGTTGATCCGCATTTCCCGGCAGTCGTGGAGGGCTCCGCATTTGCGATCGAAGTCGTCAACTTTCGCCGCTTATTGGATGAGTTAATCATTCGGGCTGGTGAGCAAGACACGCGGCAATGAGATCGGGCATGGTGTGGCGTTCGAGAATCTGTGGACGTGGCCACGCACCCGGACGGCGCTTACGGATGTACCACATCGCCCCCGGAAAGTCCCAGCCGCGGTCGATCATCAACGACAACGCCACCACGAGCACCGACCGCGACTTGCCATCGGTACATGAGATGAACACATCGTGCCCTTCTTGCCGCCAGGATCGCAGGTGCCACACCGCCTCGGCCAACACTTGCGGTTTGACCGGACTGGTTTCAGCCAGTGCGAGTTCCATCGCCTCCACTTCATCCGGCAAACGCATCCCGAACCCACTGATCTCGCCGCCCGCAACATTCAGGAGACGGGAGAACCCCGTCCGTGCCAACTCCGCGGGTTGAAGTGGCGCACTCCCGCAGCCCAAACCGGTCTCGATCAGGCTCCACCCGCGGGCCTCGTGTGGCGGCCCGCGTTCTTCATCTGCCACAACCAACCCCTTAGCTTCCATCCGGGCGTTCACCAGAACCGACTCGTTGCCGGCGAGGAATTCCTGAACCGATTCCACGACTGCGTCACGTGTCGCGGGATCGACAAGTTTGGGGTGAGGTTGAATCTGGGGTCGGGTGACACGCATCCGCGTGATTGCCTCTTCCCAACTGATTCCATCGCGTGCTATCCAATAGAGCGCAACGACCGCCGCGCTGCGTGATTGGCCTTGCTGACAGTGGACCAGAGTCCAGAGGTTCCGACGGCGGAAGTCCGCCAGTTCCAGAACGGCTCGGCGGAGAAAGGCCAGAGGTGCGGGTATGCCGTCTTCGATAGGCTGTTGAACGACCTGAACCAGCGCAGGCAAGCCGACTGTGTAAGGAGCTTGGTTGTTGTCCCACACGTTGAGGACGGCCTCGAAGCCAGCCCCCAGGATATCCCGAGCTGCTTGCGGCGTCCCCGAAAGGGCGAGCCCAACTTCAAGAGTATCGAACTCGAACCGCATGCTCGGTGGCCTACACAATCAATCGACCGGAGTTGGGCTGAGTCACTCGTGAGACAATCGCTTGCCAACTCGCGAGATCAGAATCCGATTCACCCTCGACTGAGTTGCATGGATGAGCCGAGGTTCGGTCGAGGTACGCCGGGGTTCCCGACACCGGGCTTCACAATCCCGTTCGTACGCCAGCGTTTCACTGCTCCATCCCGACTCACTGTCAACAAGGCAGAGGAATCCGGCAGAAACTGCACCCGCATGACCATGTCTGCGTGCCCTGTGAGCACGGCACGCTCCTGACCCATCTTCGGATCCCAGAGCAAAACTGTCCGGTCGGCCCCACCAGAAGCAAGCGTCCGACCGTCCGGACTGAACGCAAGGCTGGACACCAGACCGGTGTGACCAGCCATTTCGGCCTGCGGAATGAGTTTCGATCCACTGACTTGCCAGACTTTGATAATGCCGCCCGAGTCGGCAGTTGCGAGTTGCTCGCCTATTCGCCCGCCGAAAGCGAGAGCCTCCACGCGATCCTCGTGGAGGCCACCCGCATCGACCAGCACGTTGCCCAGAAGGTCTATCAACCGCACTCCGTTCTCCACGGTTACAGCTAACCGCTCACCGGAAGGATGGAAGGCAAGTTCGCGTGTCTTACTGGCGGGGTGAATCAGGCCGGTTGCATCGGGTTTGTACACCGCCCCCTCTGCCTGAAAGCGAGGGAGTAAATGCAAGTCCCAAAGGCGTACGCCCTCGATATCAAGCGTCGCTAGCCATCGCCCAGAGAAATCGACAGCCATCGCGTATACTGGCTGCGGAACACTAACAATCAACGGTTGGCGTGCAACGATCCCCGGGCTACCCATCGCGCCAGGCATCCGCATCATCCGCCAGACGAGGAGTGCGTTCCGATCCGTCGCCGCGATGAGCATCTGCCCATCAGTCGAGGCGGCGGTTGCCTTGATCACAAGGCGTTGCGAGGCACCCTTGTTATTTACGTTCCGGTCAAGGATCTTCGTGAAGTAGAACGGAGTCGCCCCGGGCGGGATTCCCGAGCGGACCGCAATGATGTCGGAGCGAAACGCCTGGATACCCCCGGATTCGTCACCACCAAAGAGCGTTGTCCCGCTAGCTGAGAACCCCACGGTCGACAAGATCGTTCCACCAAATGGATCCACCGTATCGTGTGGCCTGGCTGACGTGTGCCAGACCCGAACGGATGTATCGAAGCTCGCCGAAACCACAGAGCGCCGATCCGGCGCAAACGCCACGCTACTGATGCCTTGCTCGTGGCCTTGAAGAATGCCCCGTTGCTGGCCATCCTCCAGACTCCAGATTCGCACTGACAAATCGAGGGAACCCGATACCAACAATTCACCGTCGGGGCTGATGGCAAGGGAATAGATCGAACGTGTGTGGCCTGTCAGGCGACGGAGATCCTTGCCGGATTCAACATCGATAATGCGGATTGTCTTCACCGCATCGTCGTTCACGACTGCGATGGTCCTTCCATCGGGAGTCACGGCGACGGCTCGGACGATAGTGGAAGGAGAGGGAAAGGCGCGGATCATGCTCTTCCCATCACCCGACCAGACTCGGGCTACCCCATCGGCACCACCAGACACCAGAACTTTGCCTGATGCGGCAAACGCAATTGAACGGACTCCTCGGCGATCTTTTAACTTGGTCTCAACCGGAAATTGTCGTCCTCGGGTGACCATATTGTTTGAGACCTTGGCCCGCTGGACGGACACCGCCGTCGCACCAACACCACCCATGCCCCCGACCAACACATTCCGGACTCGCCAGCCGCCAAGATCCCACCAGCGGAGATAAGCATCCTCACCACCACTGACAAGAAACTCGCCGTCAGGGCTGAAAGCAAGGCAGTTCACATCGCCAGCGTGAGCTTCATTTAGCACAACAGTGGGGGGAATTGCTAACGGCTGGACAACTCGCTGAAGAAATGGAAAAAAATCCACCGACCGGCTGACATCCTCGAGGATGTTGACCGGGAGTTCCCATAACCGGATGGCATGGTCTTCACCGCAGGCAGCCACGACACCACCATCGGGGCTGAACGCGACGCTCGTAACGGGTCCGACTTGCCCGACGAGGATGGCCCACGTCTGCCCAGTGCGGGGACTCCAGATGCGAACCTGCCCGGCCTTACCAGCCGATGCAACGAAAGCCCCGTTGGGCGAGAACGCTACTGCTTGAAGCGGATCGTTAGGGGGATGATCGCGATAAGCCCGCTCCTCTCGCTGACACATCCGGTGTAGGTAGGACCAACTAAAATCGCGAAGCTCCGGTGGGCAACGGGTCGGATTGTCCAGCAACTCGTTGGCCCGTCTTGGGTCACGCTCGCACATGGCTGCGATCTGAGCCAACTGTAGGGCGAATGCCGCTCGCCGGGTACGTTCTGCCTCCAACTGCAACTTCTCGTTGTCCTTCATGGCCTGGATACGGGCACGTTCGTTGTCCGCGGCGAGTTTCTCGGCGCGTTCTCGCTCGATCGTTTCCTTCTTGCGAGCCATGTCCGCCGCTTGAGCTTCAGCTTCTTTCTCGATGACCGCTGCATGAACCCGGGAGTATGCCACCGAGAGAACCGAAACCAGCGCGACAGTTGCTACGACCGTGAAGGTCGCAAGGATGGCCATTGACGGGTGCCGCCGTGCCCACTTGATCCCGCGACCCCAGGCCGAGAGGGGGCGTGCCTTGATCGGTTCACCCATCAGGAACCGGCGGAGGTCATCACCGAGTGCGTCAGCGCTCAGATACCGTTTAGCTGGGTTTTTCGTCAGGCACTTGAGACAGATTGTTTCCAGGTCGCGTGGTACGGTCGGCTGAAGTCGCTTGGGCGGCACTGGGTCGTCGTGCAACACTTGAAGGACAGTATCGAGTGGAGTCTCACCCATGAACGGTGGTCTACCTGTGAGCAACTCGTAAAGAATCGCACCCAACGCATAAATGTCCACCGATGGGCCAACGTCACGAGTCTTCCCCGATGCCTGTTCAGGCGCGATGTAACTGGGTGTGCCCATCACCGCACCGGTCTTTGTCGCGTCTGGATTGGCGGTGTCTCCCAACCGCTTGGCGAGTCCGAAGTCCGTGATCTTCGGGACGGGCTTCGTAATTCGTACTTCTGGCTTACCGCTGCTGTGCCGGGAACCGATGACGGGGAACCGCAGATCGGAAGACCCGGAGTTATCGACACCCCAGGCCTTGGTCGATTGGTAATCCGTTCCACCTTCCAACTTCGGCCCCTGGAGGAGAACATTCCCGGGCTTGAGATCGCGGTGAACGACGCCCTGGTGGTGCGCATACTGAACGGCTCGGGCAAGTAGTTCGACCAACTCAGCCGCGTCGCGCGCTGACCAGGGGGCGTTTTTGAGGTGCTGTGCGAGGTTGCCGCCTTCCACAAACTCCAAAGCCAAGTACAGGTGCCCGCTCGATTCACCGATCTCGAAGATCTGGACGATGTGCGGGTTCTGAAGCGTGGCGACTGCCTCGGCCTCTCGTCGGAATCTCTCCCGCTCAATGGTTCCAGCGTGGCTACCAGCGAGGATCATCTTCAACGCGACGGGTCGGTTCAGACTCAGTTGCCTGGCCTTGTAGACAACTCCCATCCCGCCACGGCCGACCTCTCCGAGGATCTCGTACCCCGGGACGGTCGGAGGGACAAAATCGACCGCCTCGGCGAACGGAACAACGCTGTCCACGTCCATCGTGGGCGATTGCTCAACTGCGGGCATTCCAACTAGGGACGAGAACGAAGGCGTGTCTGTGGAAGTGGCAACTGGCGGCGGGCCCGGCATGTAGTTCAAAGTCGCGACATCACCACCAGGAATGTCAGCGAAATCTAATCCACCGATGGATCCCCGAGCCGGTGGGGGCGGGCTTCCGAGCGTGCTGCCGATGGGAAGTAACAACGTATCGCCACACACCGGACACGCTTTGGGGGCATGCCCTTCGTGCGCCGCCCAGGTATGTCCGAATGAGCAAGAGTAGCCACCGCCCATGTTCGGCCCTGAGTAGAGAGAGGATCAACACCTTTGAATGTATCCGGGCTTACCATGCCGTTGCAAGCCGCATACCGAACCCCTTTATCCCAGATTCGGGAAACCTGCCTACCAAACCCGACGTTCCTGCTTCAGATCGAGCCCTCACAAACGGAGATTCTGAGATGTAACGGTGCGTAACTTCTTTCTGAATTGGAAGTATTGCTGCCTGAAATCAACCGAGTTGTGCACCAAGACAAAATCTGAGCCAATACCAACCTTCACAGTCTTGGGAGTAAGTCTACTTCTGTGTTGGTCGTTACACCCCCTCCAGATGCCAACGCAAAACCTCGCAGAATCGCACAGGTGGTTGTTGCGGAACCATCCAGCGAGCGAGTTCCCGCCACTTCCCCAGTCTTGTCTGTCCGGAGTGCTACGAACGAAGCAGCGGAGTGAAACAGCTTGTTTTCCATAGTTTGTTCAAGATTCCCCGATGCGTGTACAACTACCCAAGAGCGTTTGGCATTGGTCTTGCATTGGTCAATTGCGAGTCAGATGCGAGTCCCGACTCAAGCCGAAGCTGTTTGTCCCCACCACAGATGGGCACGAGACTAGCGGGGTGTGCGAGTCCCCCCGCCGAATCTTGTGCCCCACTTCGTTTCCTCGCCGAATACTTCGCACACTGACTTTCAAACGGATAAAATGAAGGTGAATATCATCACATCGGAGCTGCCACCATGATCCGCCATGTCTGTGTTTTAGCACTCTTGTTTGGCTTACCGGTCAGTGCATTCGCACAACCTCTGTCACCAGGAATCGCAGCAGCCCCAGCGGGCGGGTTCGGGGGGGGGATGCGAGCGCCGGTAGGCCCAATTTCTCCGGGTGTCGGGGCTCCAAGATTCGCTACAGGCGGCGTCGGGGGCGGCTTCTGCCCCACAATTCCGACCCATCCTGGGTTCCCATTCTCAGGTGTTTGGGGGGTCTACGGCTTTGGCGGGTACAACCCTTATGGCTTCGCCCCCGCATCGAATTTCTCGTTCGGGCCGCCGGTTTATCAGTCGCAGCCCGTCGAGCTTCGCGCCGGACCGAACATTGCTTTGGTGAACGAGTTCCCGGCCGTGCTGACTTTGGAGTTTCCAGCCGCGGCAGAAGTGTGGGTCAACGGGAAGAAGGGTGAAGGTGACCCGACGACCGAATGGACACTCACGTCGCCGGACTTGTTGAAGGGGACGGAGTACACGTTCGAGGTGAAGGCACGCTGGACCGTAGGCGGCAAGACGTTTGAGTATCAGCGATCGATCAAAGTCGAGGGCGGAAACCGCAGTCGCGCACTTGTGGTCGCAGGTACCGAAATCAAGGAATGACGAAGTCACATGCACGGCGCTTACACTCTTGTATTTCTGGTGTTAGCGTGTGCGTTCTGTTTTGCAGCATCTTGGAGTGTCGGATGGCCGGCACTTCTCTTCGCATACACTGCCATATCGTTTTCTTTGGTGGCGTTGGCATACGCCGGAGTTGGTCCACTACTCTTCTGCAAACGGGCCTCTGGCCAACAAACCGCGCTGAGTTGGCTACTATTCTGCCCGTACTTCCTCGTCAACTCGCTGATCTTCCAGTTGCATCTGCTGGCGAGCCGCGAACAGGCTTGGGCAGAAGTGATCCCCAATCTCTTCTTCGGCCGACGCCTCTCGAACCACGAAGCCTCGACCATCATGGACCACGGATGGGTCGCGGTATTCGACCTCGCCCCCGAGTTTGGCGAAACCCCCGTCTTGCGCAGCTCACCCGGCTACCGATCGTTCCCCATCCTCGACGCGACCGCCCCGAGCGAGGCGCAGTTCGACGATTTGCTGCACAGACTGAGTGCGACTTTGGCGACGGGGCCGGTCTACGTCCATTGTGCACTCGGTCACGGTCGCACTGGGTGCGTCGTCGTGGCATACCTGCTGTCGGTGGGTATGGCGCGGTCTGTCCGTGATGGCGTTCAATTACTGCAATCGCTACGCCCAGGAGTGCGGCTCAACCGCTCCCAGCACCGGGCGTTGCGGAACTTCCAACTACGCCTTCCCAATGTAGGTTGAAGTACCTCACGAGTCCGGGTGCTGGTTTTCCCAGGTGAGGATGTGGTGCATCAGGTCCGCGGGATCGACCGAACGTGTCGGCAGGGGCCACGCGAAGCGCTCGGCTGCGGCGAGTTGGCCCGCCGCTCCGCGATTCTCTGGGTCCGTCCAGAGTTGCACGAATCGGCTGATCGCACGACCGCGGCGGCAGAGCCGGCGAACGCACGACCAGGCATCGTCTTCAGTGCGGGACGCATCCGCAAGTAATTCTGTCCAGTCAGTTACCCATTCCACCAGCATCCTGGCTTCGACATCGCCCAGCCCTCGGGTGAGTGACTCGTCTCGCAGAACGTGACGCAGCAGTGGATCGCACGAAATTGCCATTCGGTTCCCCTACCCATCGGCCGTGCAAATGGCGCACGGCCACCCCTGTCGGCCACAGCCGGGCGGGTCCCCCACCCACCCCGGCGTGACCGCCATCCCCCCGCCAACACGTTTTGTCGCTAAGTGAGGGGCGTATACCTCCACTCGGCCACCACCGCAAGCGGACTCGTGAAGAAAAGTCGCGGCCCGTTGCGGTTGGCAGCAGCCTCCATGTCCCGTAATCTGTGGCACACGCTCGATGGCCCTGCGGTTCCACGGACGCGCCAATGCTCGACGACTTCTCCCAGATCGCCGGTTTGCTCCTTCTCTGCGTCGTGCTTTCGTGGGTGTTCCCCATTTTTTTGCGTCCGGCTCTGTGGATCGCCGCGCACCTGCTCTACCGGTTCCAGGTGTATCACCGTGATCGCGTACCGAAGTCGGGGGGGGTGCTGATCGTCGCCAATCACGTCAGCCTGATCGACTGGCTGGTTCTCTGGCTTGCCTGTCCTCGCTCGGCCGCGTTCGTCTCTCGCGTTCATTACTACCGAAACCCCGTCTTGCGGTTCTTCCTCTCGTGGGCCAGGCACAACGCCATCGCCATCGAGACGAGTCCGGCAAAGCCACACGCCGTTGCCGAAGGGCTCAAGCGAATCGCGGCAGCCCTCGACGCGGGTCGGGTCGTGTTCATTTTTCCCGAAGCGCGCCTCACTCGAAGTGGGAACATGCTGCCGTTTGGTCGCGGCCTGGAACACATCCTCAAGCTGACTCAGACCGATGTGAAGGTAGTCCCAGCGTGTACGAGCGGGCTGTGGGATGGGTTCTTCAGCCACGGTGGCGGACCGATCATGCGGAAGTTGCCTGCCGCGTTCCGCCCCCGTGTCGCGGTGTGGTTTGGTGAGCCGCTGTCGAAAGGCCAAACCGCTGCGAACTACCGACTCGCCGTGCAAGAAACGACGGCCGACCTTGCCATCCGCGAGAGCGATCACACGTCACACGTCCACCGGGCATTCGTCAGGAACGCCGCGCGATTCCGCAACCTGTTCCGCCCCTGTGTTGTCGATCACTCCGCGGGTGCGGCGAGAACACTCACATGGAGTAAGACGCTCGTTGGTGCCCTTTGCGTCACGGCGTATCTGCGGTCGCGGCTTGGCGACGCCCGGAACGTCGGCGTTTGGATGCCCACAAGCCTTGGCGGAGCGCTGGCCAATCTCGCGATTGCATTCCTCGGCAGAACTTCGGTGAACCTCAACTACACGGCGGGAGCGGGGCCGGTGCGGTCTGCCATCCGGCAAGCGGGCGTTCGTGTCGTGGTCACGTCCAAGCGCTTCTTGACACGTGTCCCGCTTGATCTGCCTGAGGACGTGCAAGCAATCTACCTTGAAGATGTTCTTGCGTCGGTCACGAGATGGCAACGCATCCGTACGTTCCTGACTGTGCTGCTCTTGCCGGGCTGGGTGCTCGATCGGTTCGTGCTGGGTCTGCATCGCCACGGGATCGACGACCCGCTGACCATCGTATTCTCTAGTGGCAGCACGGGCGAACCCAAGGGAATCGTCCTGACGCACAGAAACATCGGGCACAACGCCGACACCGCGATCCGCACTCTGAACATCACGCGACACGACAGGCTGTTCAGCATCCTGCCGTTCTTCCACAGCTTCGGTTACACGGTCTGCATGTGGGCACCGTTCATTGCAGGCTGCGTGACGGTGTTCTATCCCGATCCACGGGCCGCGAAAGAAGTGGGCGAACTGGCACGCGCGAACCGCATCACGGTGATGCTCAGCACGGCCACGTTCCTGCGGTTCTACATCCGGCGCTGCGAGAAGGACGACTTCCGCACCATTGGCATGTTGATCTGCGGGGCCGAGAAGTTGCCCGTCAAACTCCAGGATGAGTTCAACGCCCGCTTCGGCCTGCTTCCACTGGAAGGCTACGGTTGCACGGAAGTCTCGCCGGTCGTGTCTGCGAACCTCCCCGACATCACCGGCGATGGCTTCGTTCAGCAACGGAACCGCCGTGGAACCGTGGGGCAGCCGATGTTTGGGGTCGCGGTGAAAGCGTTCGAGCCAACCGAGCGAACGCCGCTGCCAATCGGGGTCGAGGGGGTGCTCTGCGTGAAGGGGCCGAACGTGATGGCGGGTTATCTCGGCCAGCCTGAGAAGACGGCGGAGGCGATCCGCGACCGCTGGTACAACACTGGCGACGTGGGATTTGTCGAGCCTGACGGATTCATCCGCATCACCGGCCGTGTGTCGCGGTTCGCCAAGATCGCCGGGGAGATGGTCCCCCTCGAACGGCTCGACGAGGAGCTACACGACGCCCTCGACAGCAACAGCGAGCGTGTGCTGGCCGTCGCTGCGGTGCCAGACGAGAAACGCGGCGAGAGAATTGTCGTGCTTCATCTGCAAGCCGCCACGGAGAAGCTTACTGCGGCGCTGGATTCACTCAGCACTCGGGGGCTGCCCAACCTGTGGGTTCCGGACCGCCGCGACTGCTACCTCGTGGATGCGATGCCGGTACTGGGCAGCGGCAAGCTCGACATGAAGAAACTCAGCGATCTAGCGAAGGAAGTGGCCAAGAAGTAGAATGTCCAGATGTATAGAGTCTTTCCATGACACCACGCCACCGACCCGAGTTACCCCCACTGGACGGGGCGTTCGCGGCAATCGACTTCGAGACGGCCGATCATGGGGCAGACAGTGCCTGTGCCATCGGGATCGTACGGGTCGAAGGTTTGCGAATTGTTGCTCGCGAGAAGTTGCTCATTCGCCCGCCGCGTTCCCGAATCCTGTTCACCTGGGTTCACGGGATCACATGGAACATGGTGAAGGACTCACCGAGCTTCGCCGATGCCTGGCCTCGGCTCACGCCCCTGCTGGATGGCGTCACGTTTCTCGCGGCTCACAACGCGCCGTTCGATGGCAAGGTGCTGGCGACCTGCTGCGAAGTGGGTGGCCACAGCGTTCCTGCCCTACCCTTTGTCTGCACCGTTCAACTCGCCCGTCGACACTGGGGGCTGAAGCCGAACGATCTCGCGTCGGTCTGTCGCCGGCTCGGGATCGGTCTCATTCACCACGACCCGCTCTCGGATGCGGAAGCCTGCGCGCGAATCATCATCGCGGCGGCCCAGCCTGTCAAAACCGCTGAAGCTGGCATCCTGGGTCAGCCAGCGAAACCTTGATGCCTGCGGATTCCTGGTCGAGTTCAACGATTCTACCACCTCACTCCGGCAAGCCACCGCACAGCGCACATCGGGTCGGCACGGCGGATGCGTATTACCTCTCATCGGCCTAACCGGACTCCCCCGGCAAGCCTCGAACACGCGAGGAATAACCATGATCCCGACCGGCATGACCCCCGATAACGACGCCTTCTCGCTGGCCAACGACGATAGCAAGCCCTGCTTTTTCCTGGACTCGACCTACGACTCCACGGACGACTCGGGCGACTGGTGGCTCGACCTCGGAGCGGTCCACCTGCCCGCGTAACTCAGGTAAGCGTTGCACGCCAGGCGCGTAGTTCTTACCCCCCGATGCAGGCTCTCGCCGAATACCCCAACACGCAAAGTTGACCAACCCGACCCGGAGTTCGAAGCATGGATCGCACACTCGCTACCCTGACTGCCCTGCTTCTCGATCCTTTCCTGACCAGCGGCGAAGCCGAGCGTGAAGCGGCCGCGACCCGGCACGCGACCGAGCCTTCGACGTTGCGGCGAGCCCCGCGAACTGTTCGCCTGGCAGAGAAAGAAACAAACCCGTGGCCGAGCGGTTTGGAATTGTGATCTCGCGAGAGTTCACTCACTGCTCTTGGAAGCGAGAACAGTGAGTGAACGCCTCAAATTGATTCCGGCCGATATGCACACCTTTCTCCGGAACCATCTGGAACCATCTTACCTGTCCGGAAGAATCAACATCAGAACGACATCTTGCGTCAGATCGACTTTGCCAAAACCCGGGCTCAGTCAGTTATTCCAACTACGTCTTCTGTCGTAAGTGATGCAAGTTTCGCTCCTGCGCCACTATGGAACCAAACGCAGTGTCCGGAAAGAAGTACGACAAGTTGTTGTGCGACAGGAATCACGTCAGCCGATCCGCACGCGGAGGATCTTCCGCCCCAATCGAATCACCAGCCCGTCGGTCACGGCCACGGTCGCCTTCAGGTCGGCGGCCTTGGTGCGGTCGGGGCCATAGTTGAACGCCCCTTCCTCGATCTTTCGCCGTGCCTCGCCTTTGCTCGCGGTTAGCTTTGTCTCGGCGATCAGATCCACCGCAGCCATTAACCCATCCTTGAGCTTGTCCGCAGGGATCGTTACCTCGTCGATGGTGTCGGGGTCGCCCTTGTTCTCGAACTGCTTTCGCCAGTCTTCCAGAACCCCCACCGCGGCCGCAGCACCGTGGTAGAACCGCACGATTTCGGCTCCGAGTGCCTTCTTCGCTTCGTTCGGTTTTCCCGCGATGAGTGCGTTGATCTCATCTGTCGTGTGGTCCGTGAGAAGCGTGAACCACTCGGTCATCAGGTTGTCGGGAATCCGCATCGTCTTCCCGAACATCTCCTTCGCGGGTTCGTTCAACCCGATGTAGTTGTTCAGGCTCTTGCCCATCTTCTTCACCCCGTCGAGGCCGCGAAGGATCGGCATCGTGAAGCAAACTTGCGCCTCTTGCCCAGCGCCACGCTGGAGGTCGCGGCCGACCATCAGGTTGTAAAGCTGTTCCGTGCCGCCGAGCTCCACGTCGGACTGAATCTCGACGCTGTCCCAGCCCTGCATCAGCGGGTAGAGCATTTCGTGCAGGTAAATTGCGGTACCCGCTTTTATACGCTTTGTAAAATCGTCCCGTTCCAGCATCTGTTGCACGGTCGTGGTGCCGAGTAAGCGCAACATTTCCGTGAAACCGAACTTCGAAAACCAGTCGCCGTTCGGGCGCACTTCAAAGCGTCCTGGCGTTTTCAGGTCGATCACCTTGGCGATCTGTTCGAGGTACGTCGTCGCGTTATTCGCGATCTGCTCCGGGGTCAGCCCCTGTCGGCTCGCGTCGCGGCCCGAGGGATCGCCGACCGCGGCCGTGGCCGTGCCCATGATAAGCACCGCCGTGTGGCCGAGTTCCTGGAACTGGCGCAGCTTCCGCAGCGGGACGGTGTGCCCAAGGTGAACGTCGAAGCCGGTGGGGTCGATGCCGTACTTGATGCGCAGCGGCTTCCCGGTCGCGAAGCTGCGCTCGAGCTTCTTCTTGAGCTCGTCGCGCGTCTCGATCTGCGCAGCCCCGCGAAGGATGATCGCGAGCTGCTCTTCAACCGGGAGAAACGTCGGCATGGAAGTCTCCTGCAACTACAAGAACAGCAGGATTAACCACAGAGTCACAGAGAGCACAGAGACAAAACAAAAGGCAGAGAGCAGACTCTTGTTCAAAACAATGAATCGTCTCAGTGTTGTTTTGTCTTCCCTCTGTGCTCTCTGTGACTCTGTGGTTAATCCTGAATTTTCCTGTTTTCTCTATGGCTTCTTTTCAACTGAACATCTGAAACTTGCCCGTGGCCTCGAATGCATGACGGATGTGCTTGACCGCGGGTTCACGGGCGTGGGCCGGCCAGCTCATCGCGAGCACATCGAACCGCACCGCGATCTTCCCCAGGAGGTTGCGCGTTGCCAGGAAACGCAACGTCGCCCCGGTGATCTTCCGCTGTTTGCGGAGGTCCACCGAGGCGGCGGTTTGTTCCAGGGCATTCTCGCGATCCGAGGCGGTCGAGCGAACCTCGACCACGACCAGGGTTTCGCCATCGAGAGCAAGCAGGTCGAGTTCGCCCGCGGGGTCCGAGACGTTCGCGGCGAGCATCCGAAACCCAAGCGAGCGGAGGTACCTTGCGGCAGCCCGCTCGCTTCGCCGACCGAACCAACGTCGCCACCACGGCCATCGTGTGAAGCCGGGTTCGGTCGTTGGCTCGGTGACCATGGTCACTTCTTCTTGCTGGCCTCGGCTTCCTTGCGAGCCTTCTTCTTCTGTGCGGTCTTCGAGATCCCGCCCTCGGCCGTGGCCTTCGCGGCGGCTTCCTGAGCGGCCCGGGCCGCGGCTTCCGCCGCCGACTTCAGGTCGGTGTCGATCTTCGTCTGCCGCTTCACATCTTCCTTGATCTTGGTCGCCTTACCGACGCGATCGCGGAGATAGAACAGCTTGGCCCGGCGAACCAACCCGGCCTTCTTGATGACGATCTTGGCGATACGCGGGGAGTGAATCGGGAAGATTCGCTCGACACCTTCGCCTTGCACGAGACGGCGAACGGTGACGGTTTCGCGAACGCCGCCGTTCTGCCGGCCGATCACGGCACCTTCAAAAATCTGGACTCGTTCCTTGGCGCCGTCGAGGATCTTCTGGTGAACCTCGATCAAGTCGCCTATGCGGAAGTCGGGGACTTCCGACTTCAGGTTGGCCTTCTCAACGAGGCCGATGAGTGGTTTCAGCATGGCCCACCTTCGTCTTTCTGGTTTCTGGGCGGTAGTCCGCCCCCAATGTCATCGCTGGTTGTTTTTGTCTTTGACCCTCGGCTGACCGAGGGCAGCTTTGAATCAGTTCTTACCGCTTCGCTTCTCGGACTGTTCGCGTCGCCACTTTGCGACGGCGGCGTGGTTACCGCTCAGGAGAATCTCAGGAACCTCGACCCCGCGGAAACTGCGGGGTCGCGTGTACTGTGGATACTCCAGTCGACCGGCTTCGCTATGCGATTCGTCAGTCGCACTGCTCTCATCACCAAGGACACCGGGGATGAGCCGGATCACCGCATCGATTAGAACCATCGCAGGCACTTCGCCACCGTTGCAGATGAAATCCCCAATCGAGATTTCCCGCGGGTTCAGAATCTGGCGAATTCGGTCGTCAAACCCTTCGTACCGACCGCACAGCAGGAGCAACCGTGGTTCCTGGGCGAGTTGCTCGACCACCCGTTGGGTGAGTCGTTCACCCGTTGGCGTGAGCATCACAACCTTGCCGGGCTGTTCTGCCTTGGCCTGCACCGCCTCGACAGAGTCGAGTACGGGTTGAGCCATCAGCACCATCCCAGGCCCACCACCGAAGGGTCGATCATCGACCCGCTGATGCTTGTCGAGAGTCCAATCTCGCATGTTCCAGGGGTGAACCTGAACCAACCCTGCTTCGATGGCATCCGCGAGCAAGCTCTGGCCGACGTAACTCTCGAAGATTCCCGGAAACAGCGTCAGCACGTCAAAGCGGATAGTGCGTGGCGCGGCAGTCGGAGCGTCCACGGGTCACGCTTTCGGTGCTTCCGCGGCGGCCTTGGCCTTCGCTTCGGCAGCCTGGGCGGCTTCCTGGGATTCGATCTCTTCCCACTTCTTCATGTGCTTGGAGAAGATCGCGGCACAGTGCTCGGAGGGCAACGCACCCACGCTCTGCCAGTACTTGATCCGGCTGGGGATGAGCTTAACCCGCTTCTCCTTGTCGGCCACGTGTGGGTCGTACACGCCCAGTTCTTCGATGACCCGGCCGTCACGCGGCTGGCGGCCATCAATGGCGACGATACGGTAGTAGTGCCGGTGAGTCCGGCCCATCTGTTTCATTCGGATACGAACGGCCACGGCGGCTTCCTCTAAACCTAACAATTCGCAGAGACGGATCATGATAGCGACGTGATCGGGAAGTGACTACGGCATTGGGAATTTCGGACCGGAGTTTTCGGATCCAAACCGTGCGAAGACGAAGCAGAGTTATCCGCAGATTACGCAGATGGACGCAGATTTGAAAACAGAACAACGATTGTGAGACGAGATGGAGATCAACTCGAGTAGACGGGATGGGATTTGAGACTCTTGCATCTTTTCTTTTTCAAATCTGCGTCCATCTGCGTAATCTGCGGATAACTCTGCTTGCCTTGGCCCACCTCGAAAGGCTGCCATGAAACGACTCCTCTCTCTCGTAGCGGGATTGCTCGCTCTCCCCGCGTTCGCGGCCGAGCCGGCCGAGCTCATCGTTCACAATGCCAAAGTGGTCACGGTCGATGCGAAGTTTTCGGTCGCCGAAGCGGTCGCCGTGCGAGCGGGGAAGATCACGGCAGTCGGCACAAATGCGGATGTGCTGAAACTAAAAGGGGAGAAGACACAGGTCATCGACGCCAAGGGGAAGACCGTTCTCCCTGGCCTTTACGATAGCCACGTTCACCCGACGGGTGCGGCACTCAGCGAAGTGGGCGATGCGGTTCCACCGCTGCGGTCGCTTCCCGAGGTGTTCGAGTACATCAAGAAGCGTGCAGCCGACACGCCCGAAGGCCAGTGGATCGTCCTTCGTTATGCGTTCCCGACGCGACTGAAGGAAGCCCGCTTCCCCACCAAGGCCGAGCTCGACGAAGCCGCCCCCAAGCACCCCGTGCTCTACCACGCCGGCCCAGCGGGGGTCACTAACAGCATGGGGTTGAAGGTGTCGGGCGTCACCAAGGACACCAAGAACCCCGGCACCGGCGTCGTGGTGAAAGACCCCGTCACGGGCGAACCGACGGGAATGCTTCGCAGTGCATACGGCGTGCTGAAGGGCGTCCCCGGTGGCGGCGAGAACGTGTCGGCGGAGAAGAAACGCGCCGCCGTGATGAAACTGTTCTCGCTGTACAACGAGCACGGCATCACCAGCATCTCAGATCGGAACGCCGGCCGTGGCGACCTTGACCTGTACCTCTCGCTTCAAAAAGCGAATGAACTCACCGTGCGGGTGAACGTGGCACGCGGGTTCAGCCCCGGCGGCACCCGCGAGGAGATCGGCAAACGGCTGGACGATCTGCCCGGCAAGGACGGTCGCGGCGGTCCCACGGGCGTGGGCGACGAGTGGGTCCGCATCGGGCCGATCAAGATGTTCACGGACGGCGGCATGCTCAACGGCACCGCGTACATGCGGAAGCCGTGGCCCAAGGGCGACACCTATCAGGTGACCGAGGACGACTACCGGGGACTGCTGTTCGCGAAAGCCGAGCAACTTCAGATCGTCGCGGAGGAAGCGGCCAAGCGGAAGTGGGCCGTCACGTCGCACACCGCGGGTGAAGGAGCGATGGACGTGCTGCTCGACGCCTACGAAACCGCCGACCGCATCACGCCGATCAAGGATTTGCGCTTCTGCATCACGCACGCCAACTTCCCGAGTCAGCACAACCTCGAACGCTGCAAAAAGCTGGGCGTCTGTGCCGACGTGCAACCGGCGTGGCTCTACAAGGACGGCCACACACTGCTGAAAGTCCTGGGGCCGGAACGGATGCGGTGGTTCCAGCCGTACAAGTCGTGGATGGAGTACACGACCATCGGCGGCGGCAGCGATCACATGCTGCGGTTCGACCCGCTCGACAGCACGAACCCGTGGTCGCCGTGGCTGGGGATCTGGGAGACGTTGACGCGCAAGCTCGAACGCGGCGGCGTGCTCGAACCGACCGAAGTGCTGACCCGCGAGCAAGCACTGCGGCTATACACGATCAACAACGCCTACCTCGGCCGCGAGGAAAAGGAGAAGGGTTCACTGGAAGCGGGCAAACTGGCGGACCTCATCATGGTGGATCGCGACTTACTGACGTGCCCCGTCGACGACGTGAAAGACACAAAGGTGCTGCTCACGCTCGTGGGCGGCAAGATCGTGTTCGAGAAAAAGTGAATCAGGTTCCTGTTAGCGGCCGCCCCAGCGGGGCGGCGGGCTACTGAATGTAATACATCGCGGGGATAATATCCGCGGCTCGCATCATCGAGACGTGCCCGTCGCAGAACAGGATGCCGAAGACGCCACCGTGCCGCCCCTCGGGGTAGTGGTTGATCGCGTCCGAATCGGTGGTGGGCCACGGGAGCCCTGGGGAAAGACCCGCGGGGGTGGTTCCGTTCGTCGCGCACCCCGGCGTGCGACATTGCTCCCAGATGAACATGACCTGCGAGGTGCCGTTGCCGTTGGTGATGTGGACCAGCGACTTCCCCTGCGGCCCGCCCAGCACGCTGTTGATCGCGTAACTGAGTTGGAGTGGCTGGCCGTAGGTCGGGCTTCCCTTGAGTTGGTCCGTTCCCGCCGGGCAGCGGAACATCTTCGAGTTGCCTTCGAGATACCGCCACAGGATCGTATTGGTGGGGTCGTAGTCCGGAAGTGCTGGTGTGGCGTAACTCACTCGGTCGTCGAACGGAGCCCAGTACACGCCGTTGGCCAGCGCGACCGGCAGTCGGCTGTCGTTATCGCCCGCGTAGTTGTGCGACGCGAGCCCGAATTGCTTCATGTTGTTGGCGCATTGCGTGCGGGCTGCGGTCTCGCGTACCTTCTGCACCGCAGGCAACAGCAGGCCCATCAGGATCGCGATGATGGCGATCACGACGAGCAATTCAATCAGCGTGAACCCCAGGCTTCGCCGATTCATGTTCGGCCTCCTAACCGGGCTGCAAACGCAACCGTTGTTCAAACGGCGACGTTCTCCAATCGTTTGTAACAATTGCGCGGCGAGGTGAAGGAATGGCCTTGGAACGGGTCATCTCGGGCGGGCAGACGGGAGCGGATCGGGCCGCGTTGATCGCCGCCCGGCAAGCGGGCATCCCCACCGGCGGCTGGATGCCCGCCGGGTTCCTGGCACACGACGGGAATCACCCGGAGTTCGCCGAACGGTACGGAATTCGGGAAACGGCCAGCAGCGAGTACCAGCCCCGCACGGCACTGAACGTGAAGGAAGCCGACGCAACTCTCCGATTCGCAGCGGTCTGGGATTCGGCCGGGGAACTCCTCACGCTCCGGCTCTGCCACGAGCAGCGGAGGCCACACCTGGACGTGGAGATCAACGGCGGGGTTTCGCCAGCGGATGTGGCGGAATGGATCCTGAGCACTGACATGCGTGTGCTGAACGTGGCGGGCAACTCGGAGCGAACCTCGCCCGGAATTCAGGAATATGTCGTCGAATTCCTGGGCGAAGTGTTTCGGCTGCTGGTGTTATCCAGACTTGGTTAGCCGCGACCCGGCAGGGGAGCGAGATCAGACCCCAACGCCCATATGGGGTCGCAGCGATCCAAAGGTTACTGATGAGCAATTCCCAACCGATAGAGCCAGTTGTGCCAGGCGTGGGCGAGCATGTACCGGCGAAGATGCTGGCGGAGTTCGGCATGTACGGTCGGCCGGCCGTGAACCCGCGTGCGTAACCGATTCATCTCAGGGGTGCCCGTGGCCGACAGTTCGGCTGACGTTTTTTGTGTCGGGTGAACGCGAAACGCACCCAGGAAGCGGGGCAGGCGAACGAACTTTGCCCCCGCGTCGCGGAACCGCAGCAGCAAGTCCCAGTCGAGCGCGAACTGGAACGATTCGTCTATCCGGCCACCGGCCTTGTCCCAGATGCTCCGCCGCCAGAACATCGTTTCCTGGGGAACATAGTCGGCCCAGATCAGCATTTCATCCGAGTGCGCCGGCATGACCCAGCGCCCCACGTCCTGACTGTTGTTGTCGATGATCAGCCGGTGGCCGTAGACCACATCGACTTCAGGGTGCGCCTCGAAGTACGAGGCCACGTAGTTCAACGACCCAGGCAGCAGCAAATCGTCGGAGTTCAGGTAGGCCATAATCTCGCCTCTACAGGCGTGGACGAAGCCGAGGTTGATCGCGTTCCCCTGCCCCTTGTCCTTGCGGGACTCGGCATAAATCAGCTTGTCGCGGTACTTGTTCATCACGTCAACAGAGTCGTCCTTCGAGCCGCCGTCCTGAACCGCGTATTCGAGCCGAGGGTAATTTTGGTCGAGGACGCTGCGAATCGTCTCATCCAGGAATCGGCCCTGGTTGTACGACGGCGTGACGATCGAGATGAGCGGCGGGTTCGCTGGCGGGGTCGTTCGGTGGTACGACGCGGGAATGCGAACTGGCCGGGGTCGGTACTGGATCAACTTGTGGAGTCGTGCCCCAATCACCTTGGCAATCGCACGTCGGACCATCCCTTGGAAGGTCGAATTCCGAAAGTTGGTTTCCAGGTCGTTGACATAGGCACGCAGTTCTTTCACTTCGGCCTGTAACTGGGCGAGCACGAGTTGGGACGGGCCGCCTTCATGGTGTGTCTTCGCGTTCTGCGACTCGCTCATCCCTAACTCCCTATCGTGCGCGTGGAAAACCCACGGAGATCATTCCGTGGGTTTTTGTCCTGTTGATGTTCACGCAGCAGCAGCAACCTTGCGTGACGCCAGATACCAGTTGATCGTCTTCTCAAGCCCGACCGAGAACGAGGTCTTGGCCTCGAAACCAAGCAGTTGCTTGGCGCGAGTGACGTCCAGGCATCGTCGCGGTTGGCCATCGGGCATGTTCGGGTCGAACTTCAATTCGCCCGTGAACCCGGTCTTCTCGGCGATTACCTTGACCAGTTCGCCAATCGCGATCTCTTTACCTGAGCCGACGTTAACCGGGTCAGGTGTGTCGAGCACCTCGGCGGCGCGGATGAGCGCCTCGGCGGCATCCTCGGCGTAGAGGAATTCGCGAGTTGGCTTGCCGGTGCCCCACACGGGCAGAACTTTGTCGCCCCGTTCCTTGGCCTCGATGCACTTACGAATCAGGGCCGGAATGACGTGCGAGCTTTCGAGATCGAAGTTGTCGTTCGGACCGTAAAGGTTCACGAGCATCACGTTCACGCCGTTGAACCCGAACTCTTGCTTGTAAGCTTGAAGCTGGGCCAGCAGCATCTTCTTGGCCAGGCCGTATGGGGCGTTGGTTTCTTCAGGGTAGCCGTTCCAGAGATCCTCTTCCTTGAACGGCACCGGGGTGAACTTGGGGTACGAGCAGATCGTTCCCACCATCACGAACTTCTCAACGCCATACTGGCGGGAGCCCTCGATGAGGTGGGTGCCCATGATGAGGTTGTGGTACAGGAACGTGCCGGGGAACTTCCGGTTCGCACCGATGCCACCGACCTTGGCGGCAAGGTGGAGTACGACTTCGGGTCGCTCCTTCTGGAGCATCCGCAGCACGTCCGACTCGCGGGTCAGGTCGCACTCGGCCGACCGGGGGGCGATGATGTGGCGGCACCCGATCGCTCGCAATCGAGCGAGCACGTGACTGCCCAGGAACCCCGAACCGCCGGTCACGAGGATACGCTTGTTCTGGATGTCCACGCTAGACTCCTTTCCCGTCCGTCGGCTACCTTGCCGGTCGTGATATCGTTGCAATGCTACGAGTAGATACCCAGAGCATGGAGGCCACGTCAACATCAACCTCGTGCCGCGTTGCGTTTGACTAACCCCACTGACCTCGCTCAATTGACACTTGCCTTACAATCGGTCGCTGAGGGGAACTTCCCCCATCGAAATTCCTACTTTCGCTCACTCACACAGTAGAGACTCTTGAAAGTGCGGATGTAGAGTTCGCCGTCGGACACTGCGATTGAAGAGTTGGTCTGTTCGCCGGGAGCGAGCGAATTGGTGGCCAACAGTTCGAACTTGGGCTTCGCAGCCAGGACGTGCGTATCACCGTTTTTCATGAGGAGGTACAGCCTGCCGTCGGAGTGGATCATCGAACCCCAGGTCTGGCCCTTGATCTTTTCGCCCTCCCACAAGTCCTTGCCTGTGGCGAGCTCGTAGCAGTGAGATAGGCCGGCCTCATCGACCATGTAGACATGCTCGCCAACGATAATGCCGGAACCGACCCGCTGGCCGGCGGGTTTCGGGTGCATCCAGAGCCGATCCTTTGTGATATCTCCGGTGCCGCCGAGTTTGACTGCCAGCGAGGAGCCACCGTAACCGGACATGCCCACTGCCGTGCCATTGCTCACAAGCGCGGAAGTGTAAACGTAGCTATTCAAACCCTGACACACCCAGAGTTCCTTGCCGGTCTTGGGATCGAAGCCACGCAGCGAACCCCACTTCGTCTCGGGTGCACTCTTCACATCGCGAGACTGACCCAAAACCAGTTGATCCTTGCCGTCCACCTTGGCAACGACGGGGGTGCTCCAGGAACCGAACGACTCACCGTGCTTCCAGACCGTTTCGCCGGTCTTCTTGTTCATCGCCAGCAAGTAGTTGTCGGTCTTCCCATCGTTTGGGCCGCACCACTGGATGACGTTGTCGCCGTGAATGACCGGTGAGGCACCGTTGCCAAAGGCATGTTCCCACTTGCCCAGATCTGTTCGCTTCCAGAGTTCCTTGCCGTCGAGATCGTAGCAGTACACCCCGGCTGAGCCGAAGCACACGATTACGCGCTCGCCATCCGTGACGGGCGAGGCGTTGCAGTACCAGGACTCGTTCCAGTTCTTCTCCTTCGGCTCGTAGGCCACGTCCTTCTTCCAGATTTCCTTGCCGTCGGCTCGTGCGAGGCACAGCAGGCTCCGAACGGTGCCGCCCTTGTTGGCCTGGGTCATGAAAATCTTGCTGCCCCAGATGATCGGTGTCGAGTTACCCTGATCCGCGAGTGAAACCTTCCACTTGACGTTCTCCTTGGCACTCCACTTCGAGGGTAGGTTCTTCTCCTCGACGTACCCCTGCCCTGTTGAACCGCGCCACGCGGGCCAGTTGTCAGCACGTGCGACCGTGGCACAAATGACGAGGCCGAGTAACGGGATGGCGAGTCGCGACATGAGCGGTTCCGGGTCAGAGTAGAGGAGAGAAATTGAACCGAGTGCTGAAGTGTAACCCGATTGAAGGGGTGTGTCACCAACTCGTCGCGGGCTACATCTAACCGGAGGTTCCTCGCGATACCGAATGCCAGGTGACGACATGAACATCCTCGTGACGGCTGGAAACACGCAGACTCCCGTGGATGATGTGCGTTGCATCACGAACATCTTCACCGGCCGCACGGGCGGGCAGATCGCCGCTCGCGCATTCGAACGCGGCCACGCGGTGACGCTCCTCACCTCGCACCCCGCAGTTCTCGATGCGATTCCTGGCGTTCGCGATCGCACGCTCCCCGAGTGGCGAATTCGCCCCTACCGCACGTTCGACGATCTCGAAACCGGGATGAGCGAGCAACTGCTGGGCGGCAAGTTCGACGCAGTGATCCACGCGGCTGCCGTGAGTGACTACCGCGTTGTGGGTGCGTTCACGTTCCACGACGGCCAGTTCGAGAATGTCACTGCCGGGAAGGTGAAGAGTTCGCACCCGGAACTGTGGCTCAAACTGACACCGACGCCCAAGCTCGTGGACAAAATCCGTTCCGAGTGGGGTTTTGCCGGCGTGCTGGTGAAGTTCAAGCTCGAAGTCGGCTTAACAGAGGCGGAACTGCTCGCGGTTGCCGAGAAAGCCCGCGTTCACTCGCACGCAGACCTGATGTCCGCGAACACTCTGGAAGGATATCGGGATTGTGCGTTCGTCGGGGCCGGTCCTGGCGGGTATCATCGGGTCACGCGAGCCGAACTCCCGGACTACCTCCTCGGCCGCGTTGAAACGCTTCGGCCCTCGCCTCCATCTCCCACGTGAGGTTCATCATGTCCAAGATCCTCGTCGCCGCCTGTCTTAGTGGCCTGCTCGCCACGTCTTCGCTGCGGGCAGCAGAGATGCCAGAAGTGGTGATCTCGAAGGACAAGAAAGGCTTTGTGCTACACGGCTCGGGAAAGAAGTTCACCCCGTGGGGCTTCAACTACGATCACGACGAAAAGGGCCGTTTGATCGAGGACTACTGGGCGGACGAGTGGCCGAAGGTGGAGATAGATTTCCGCTCGATGAAGAAACTCGGCGCGAACGTGGTCAGGGTTCACCTGCAACTTGGCCGTTTCATGACCACCGCTGACCAACCCAATGAGAAGTCCCTCACACAACTCAAGAAACTCCTGGCACTGGCGGAATCCGAAGGGCTCTACCTCGACCTCACAGGACTGGGTTGTTACCACAAGGCCGACGTGCCCGCGTGGTACGACAAACTCGGCGAGAAGGAACGCTGGGATGTGCAGGCACGTTTCTGGGAAGCGGTCGCGGGCGTGTGTGCCAAAAGCCCCGCCGTGTTCTGTTACGACCTGATGAATGAGCCAGTCGTGTCGGGCGGTAAGCGAAAGGAAGGCGAGTGGCTCGGCGGCGCTTTCGGCGGCAAGCACTTCGTTCAATTCATCACACTGGACCCGCTGGAACGCCCGCGACCCGAGATAGCTGCGAAGTGGATTCGCCACCTGACAGCAGCGATTCGCAAGCAAGACAAGCGACACCTCATCACGGTTGGCCTCGTTGATTGGAGCCTGGATCGCAAGGGAATCACCTCGGGGTTCGTGCCCGAGAAGATCATCGACGATCTGGATTTCGTCTGCGTTCACCTGTACCCGGAAAAGGGAAAGCTCGAAGAAGCCATGAAGACGCTCGAAGGCTTCGCACTCGGCAAACCAGTGGTGATCGAGGAAACATTCCCGCTGAAGTGTTCGATGCAGGAGTTTGGCGAGTTCGTCGAAGCGTCCAAGAAGCACGCCTGCGGCTGGGTCGGCTTCTACTGGAGCCGAACGCCCGACGAGCTTCGCAAGTCGAAGTCGATCGGAGATGCCATTCAGTTAGCGTGGTTGGAATTCTTCGAGAAGCACGCCAAGCCTGAATAACGCGGTATCATCCGCACTGCATCTCCATGCGAACGCGGTCGAACCGCTTTGCCTTCAGATCCGCTTCGTCAATGAGGAAATAGAGACAGCCACCATCACCCCACATCCATCCTGCGTTGTCGTCCGAGTCGAGTGTGAGTAGGTGCCGCACTGTCTTCTTACCGAGCATGTCGCCCTGGATTGGGGACGGATAGCCGAGGATTTGCTGTCCACTTCCGAACCCAGCGACTTGCTCTTGATACACGTCCCAGTTGGATTGATCGAGGCCCAAACCGAGTTCTTTCTTCCACGGCGAATCCCACGCCGGCAGCGACAGCGTTTCCTGAAACTCCAGCCGGCACGACCGGAAGGTGCTTCCCGGATCGGACAAGCTGCGAGCGAGCTTCGACGTATCCGGAAAGTAGAACAGCCGCCAGCTTCCCTTAGGGAAGTCGTCGTTCCCTTCGTCCTCGTCGTAGACGCTGAAAATCGAGATCAGCCCCGTGTTCGGCAGTTCCCGACACGCGAGACTTTTGGACAGCTCGGCGAGATTGAACTGTGCCAGAAAGTGCAGGGGTTCGCCCTGGAACACAGGCCAGGCGGCCTTGGGTGGCAGATCGGGGAGGCCACTCAGTTTGCTGGCGCCAACGGGAATCTTCGCGTCGGCTGTCCGCGTGGATTTGCAAGTCAGTGCGGGTCGTGCGAGAGCGAGAATCTTGTCGGCCTGGGCGGTTAACTCGGACAGTTGGATCTTGTTGAGCAGTGGGATGCCGACGAGTTCGCACCACGGTTTCGGGGCCACCTTCAGCGGCGGGAGTTTCTTCCCCGCACGGAACGCCGTGACGGAATCGCGAAGCAACTTGCCGCGAGGGTCGTCGTGCTCTTCAAGCCAGTCGGCATAGACGAGTTTCGCGGTGTCGTCGGCCAAATTGCCGACGACCGTCGCGAGGATATCCGCCTCACCGGGGAGTGTCGCTGCCGGTTCAGGAAACGCAGGCTTCGCCGGCATTGGAACTCCTCAATTCATCCCAGGATCACGCGCCGTATTTGCCCAGTCGACCGGCGTTCGCCATCGCCAGCAGCATCAGGTGCATTGCCTGGAACTGGCCCAGACCGCCCCGGAGGCAGCTGCGTTCGTTGAAGTGGGTCACCTCGTCCTGCCGGCAGACGTCCGACACCAGTAGCGTCGGCACCGGGTGCCAGGAGTGCGACTTCATCTTGCTCGGCGTGCTGTGGTCGCCGGTCACGATAAAGACGTCGGGGTTCAGGGCGCGGATCTGCGGAATCACCGCGTCCAGCTTCTCGATCATGTCCACCTTCGCGGGGAAGTTGCCATCTTCGCCCGTGCTGTCGGTGTACTTGTAGTGCATGAAGAAGAAGTCGTAGTCCTTCCACACCTTCGTCATCATGTCCACCTGGCCATGAAGCGTCGTGCCGGGGTCGAGAATGTCCATTCCGACGAGCCGTGCCAGCCCCTTGTACATGGGGTAAACCGCGATGGCGGCGGCTTTCAGGCCGTACACTTCCTCGAACTTGGCGATCTTCGGGTAGGTCGCGAACCCTCGCAGGGTGGCACCGTTCACTGGCGATTCCGGTGCGAGAACTTTCGTTGCTTCTGCAATGAACTTGTTCACGACCTCGGCGGTCTTCGCGCCGGCCGCGTCCTTCCCTTCGGCCTTGAGGGGGGGAACGCCAACAGCCTGCGGGTCGGTGTCGTTCACGGCGTCGCCGAGACCTTCGCCGCGGATCACGAGCACAAAACGGTGCTCTTTCACAGGCTCGACGAAGAGCTCGACACCGGGGATCTTGATCGTCCGCAGTCGCTCGACCGCCGCCTTGTTCTTTTCATTGGTCGGACGACCCGCACGGCGATCGCTGATTTTTCCGTCTGTGCCTAATGTGCAGAAGTTTCCGCGAATAGCGACGTCTGACGCTCCAACGGCGAAATTAATTCCCAGGGCTTCGAGAATCCCGCGGCCGATGCGATATTCCAGGGGATCGTAGCCGAAAAGGCCCAGGTGCCCCGGTCCGCTTCCGGGCGTAATCCCTGGCAGAACGGGGATGGAAAGTCCGGTTATACCGTCGCGTGCGGCGGCATCCAGGTTGGGGGTCGAGGCGGTCTCCAGTTCGGTTTTTCCCCCTGTTTCCAGGGGTAAACCGCCCAGACCGTCCGCCACGAGCAGGACGATTTTGGACTTGCTTGGTTCACGTAATTCGCGGACAAGGTTGTGGATGTTCATTCTGATAGTTTACGTCTTGCCGGAAATGACGTACAGTAGCGTTAGTCCCTCGTCCTTAGTCCGTGGTCCTTCACCGGTTGCCTGTCGCCAGGCCGGGTTCCCACCCAATGCCGGAGACGCGACGCCACGGGCTCGGACCACGGACCATGGACAGAGGACCATGGACTAAGGACGAACGATGCAACTGCCCGACGAGAACATCGAGTACAACTACCAGCGGGTTCTGGCCCAGCCTTCCGAGGCGTGGACCCCGCTCACCGAGTTGCAGTCCCAGCACTTCATTTCGCTGGATCGACTCGACGCGATCAAAAAAACGGCCATGGACGTCCGCGGGGTTGTCGGGGCCGAGCGTGAGTTGCTCAATCCGCCCGCTAAGCTCCGCCCCCTGCAATCGGGCTTCATCGATCTGCCACAAAAGCTTCTCGATCAATTCAAGCGAAAACAGGACGCCAGCGAAGTCGGCAAGGTCATCCGCATCTCGAACCGGCTGCGCGAGGACGTGGACCGCATCGTCGTTTTGGGCACCGGCGGAAGCTACCTCGGGCCGAAGGCGCTCTTCGACGCGCTGTGCCACTCCTACCACAACGAGATGCCCGCCAAGTTGCGGATGGGCAAGCCGCGGATGTACTTCGAGGGGAACAACGTCGACAACGATCCGCTCCAGGATCTGTTCGAGTTGCTCGAAAACACCTGCGTTGACCCCGATCTGACCGACGAACGCTGGGGAATCATCGTCGCCAGCCGGTCGGGCGAGACGCTCGAAACGGCAACGTCGTACCGCGCCGTGAAGATGGAAGCCGCGAAGTTTTACGGCCAGAAGTCGCCCATGCTCAAGCGTGTGATCGTCCCGATCACCGGAGCCAAGAGCAAGCTACGCGATCTGTGCAAGGCCGAAGGATACGCCGACGAGGACATTCTGAGCATCCCCGACGAGGTCGGCGGGCGGTACAGCGTGTTCACACCCATCGGCTTGCTCCCTGCCGCAACGATGGGGCTCGACATCCGGGCGATGCTCCTCGGAGCCGCCACGATGACACGCCGCTTCCTTGAGGAGCCGTTCGACCGCAACCCCGTGCTTCAGTACGCCTCAGTGAACTACCTGATGGCCGAGGAACTGAAGAAGCCGACCCGCGTCACCGCCGTGTGGTCACGCAAACTCGAAGCCGTCGGCTGGTGGTACGACCAACTCCTCAGCGAGTCGCTCGGCAAAACGAACCGCGGCCCGACCCCCTACACCGTGGTGAACACCCGCGACTTGCACAGCCGCGGCCAACAGCACCAGGACGGCCACCGCGACAAGATGATCAACAACCTCCTCGTGCGAACGGTCGCGCACCCGGCGGTGATGATCGGGATGGCCGACCGAAACGAGGACGACCTGAACCAGTTCAGCCGGAAGGGTCTGCCCGACCTGATGGACGCGGCCCACAAGGGAATGACGGAAGCCTACGCCGAAGTCGCTCGCCCAACCGCCGACATCCTGCTGCCAGCTTTGACCGAACACACGATTGGCCAGTTGCTTCAAATGCTCATGCTGGCAACGGTCGTCGAGGGCCGCTTGATGGGGATCAACCCCTACGGCAAGCCCGGGGTGGAAGCCTACAAGTCCAACATGACGAAGCACCTGAAGGCGATCCCGAACCTGCCAAAGGGCGAAGTTCGCGACGCCGCCAAGGGAGCGTAACGACCGAGCCCCGCCCAACGATTGGGCACTGTCACGCACCGGGTGATGGAAAACGGTTCCAGGCGAGATGCACACCCTTCCCTGGAACCGTGCTGGAACCGCTCCATTCGTCCGGAAGAAAGTTCATTAGAACAATTTTTGGCTCCGCAGAAACCTCTGCAAGTCACTCCTCAGCAATCGCTTGGGGAATCTTGCTGGGGTCGCCAGTCGCAGTTCATCTCCGAGTCCACATCCGAATCATGCGAGACAGAAACGGGGTTCGACCACCCATGGTTACTGCGTCAGGCAATCGGGACGCCCACCCATCAACAACCCGACCTCGGAGAAACACGGAACAGTCGCGCGACATGAGGACTATGTGTCGCAATTACCGATATCGCATGTCCCCAATTCCCCCACCAATTCTTGAAACGAACGCGGACAACATTCCCTATCGGGCACAGTGTCTCCTTTCCGGAAAGTCTGTCCGTGTAAAAGGCTGAAATGGGTGGGTGAATTGCCTCCTCTCAGTTGGCGGGGTGACCCACCAACTGAGGCGTGTTCATGTCCGAAGCCCGGCTGAATCCTGTACCGAATCCGGGCCCACCCGAGTCACCACACCATCAAGGGGTGGCCTGCCAACGCCGCCCAACATCCGCCGCTCTGCGGTTCTGCTGCCCAGCACTCACCTCGTTACCTTCGCCAACGTGATGGTGATCGGCGACTGATCAAGAACACCGATTACGTTAGTTTCAATCGTGAACCGGGTGTTTGCGAGCGTGAACCGGAGGTTGGTGAGCCGCTCCGGCCCGATCTGAATGGTGAGTTGGCCTTTCTCGACCCGATAGATGCCGCAAAGCGTGTGTCGGGTGCCACCCGGAATGTCGAGCTTGATGTGAAGAGTCGCACGCTCCGCTTGATAGTCGATCCAGTAAGTTCCCCGCGTGATCAGTCCGTTCACTTCAATGGTCACGTTGTCATCGACGAACGTGATCCGATATCGCAGCCCAGGCGTTTCCTTCGGCAGGGCCGACTCTTGCCATACACCTTCCAGTTCGGTCGTGGACACGCGGGGTACTTGGACCGGGTCCATCGCAAAAAGAGCAGCACACGGGAACCACGCCGCTAGCACAAAGGCGAAACGAGTCATGGCGTTCCTCCAAATGGGCGTAGAGATCATTCTAGCCGATTTGGTGCCTGCTCACGCGAACGCATTTCCTGATTCGGCGCGGATTGGTGGAAGCTCAGAGATTTCGCTTGCACCGGTGCCGCGAAGTTCGCAGCCCATTCCGGATTCAATCTTTGACTCGCAAAGCTGTCTCCCTTTCGGTGGTGGAAGTTGACCACTCCTGAGCCGCTGTACCGGCTGCGTTCTTCCCAAGGACTCATCACGTCTTTGAGCCCACAATAAATTTAATCTCGCGGAACTCGGCGCAAGCCGTAGGGTTTGAGTGTGAAGAAAACCCTGCTTGACGTGCCAGGGTCGTTCTGGAACGCCGCGGTTATCGCCCGGATATTTCCACGGGCTGAGCCGTGACGCGCCAACGCTGATCGCCACATTTCACGGATGCACGGATTCACTCGGCGTTGAACGGTTCCCGGTGTGTATCTCCGGGATTCCATTTTGTTGATTGTTGCCGCGGCAGTGGGCTCCGTGTCCCTGCTGTGCGACGGGAGCACAGATATGACCGTTCGCTCAGTCTGCCTCGCAGTCGGGTTCGCCCTGTTGCTCGTACCGCTCCAGTTGCTCGCCGCCGATCCGCCGAACCCGATTGGTGTGCCGATGGCCGGCGACCCGGGCGGCGGCGTTGGTGCGATCCGCATCTGGTATGCGGATGGCGTCTGGCACCTCCGTTCCAGCACGGAAAACAGCATCGGGAAGAAGGACAAGATCATGGTGTTTACCGGGTCGGTGGTGTGCGACGAGAAGGTGACGGTCGAGGGGAAGAAGGTGGAGAAGGGCAACGGCAAGACTTCCGACAAGATCACCCCACATTCCAACGGGAAGGGTTTTGACTTCCAGTTCAAGACCTATGGGGCGATCGACGAGGCCGAGTTCAAGGTCACCGACAAGGCGAAGCATTTGAACTTCAAGTTGATGATCGACGGGGAGAAGGCCTCCACGATCCGCATCATCATCGGTGAGAAGGGCGAGCACCCCGACAAGTCCGAATTCACGCTCCCTGCCCATCCGAAGCCGAAGCCGTGAACACGCTCCGCCCGCGGCCAGCAACGGGTTGAATCGAATGTCGCGGAACTCGGCACGAGGGGTCGGGTTTGTATGTGAAGAAACCCCTTGTCAACGTGCCAGGGTCGCTGTCGAGAGCCGTGGTGCGTGCCATTGATCAATGTCAACCCCGTGGACCTGCCGAAGCCCGTATCACTGCGGTCTTCGGCAGGGACTCTATCTCCTTGATCGCTGGTCTCAGGACCACCTCCACCCATTGCCAGACGCAATGGTTCAATCCTGACCGCTCTAACGGTGGCTACCAACTTGCGGATCGTTCGCAGCGCAGGTGCCGAGCAGTCGGCACAGTTCGCCCGTGGTCAGATCCTTGCCGATGTAGCCGTCGAAGGTCGCGATTCCCTTCCCGTCCTCGAAGTCCTTCACGTATCGCTCAACCGTCTTCCTCGGGCAACCCGTGAGCTGCGTGATCGCGTCAAGGGGGTCGCCCTGCCGATGGAGTGCGAGCACAAGGTGCGGTTTCCCCTTGGTGATCGCACGCGGTTCCGTCAGGAAACGGTAGGGTCGCCCCACGAACCTCGGTGCGTCCGGCTTCCCCTTCGCCTTCTTCAGCGACAGTCCCACGCGAGAGGATCGGTACACGGTGGCGGCTCGTGGCTCGGCGCTTTCTCGAACGAACAGCGGCGAGGTGGTGTCCCACACTTTCCGAGCGGCGATCAGCGCATCGAGCGTTGCCACATCTTTCGTTTTGGTGCGTTCCAGGAGGTGATCGACCATCACGCACGGCCCATCGAGCACCGTGCCGTCAGGCCCAACAATGGAACGAATCAGAATGCCGAAGTGAGCGACGCCATCGCCGAACGCGAGGTCCAACCCCTTGAAGGAGCCACCGCGATATCCGCCGCGTGTGCGGTGAAAGTACCAGCGGCCGCTCTCCAGTTGCACGGGGTCGCAGTGTGCAAACAGGTCGAAGTGGCCCGGCCCGTGGTAGTAGGCTTCGAGTTCCGCGAGCCGGTAGGAGATGCCGTTCACCACGAAATCCACGCCGTTGAGCAAGAAGCCGACGAGCCCCTTAATCCACGGGTCAAAGTCGGCTTCGCTGACGGCGCTGGCGGGCCTGGCAATCAATTCCTGGAGACGTGGCATCGTGAGGTACTCCTGACGACATCAATTTCGTCAGGATAGGACAACTTTCCAGGGTGCGACCCGATCACCGTCGAGCCCGACGCCGCCAGAGAATACCTCCCAGACCGCCGACGCCGAGCAGGATCACGCTCGCAGGTTCGGGGGTTGTCACGGCTCCCCCGCCACCACCTGGTGGACCGTTGCCGATGGGGTGGCCATTGCCGTTCCCCTGCCCGCCACTTGGTCCGCTTCCAGGGGGATCCGATTGATCGGGAACGTTTGCTGTACCCAGCCCGATTACCCACCAACCATTCTTCGGTACTGATACCTGAGCATCGCCGAGCGGATTCCCCAGCGCATCGGTGAGGCCAACGGTCAGAATGTGCTTACCGCTGGGTCCATCCTCAGCCCAATCGATCGAAAGCAAGTTCTGTCCGGATGGGACAACACCTGGTTGGGGAACGAGCGAGGCCATCGTGCCACCATCAAATCTGGGCAAGCCTCCAGGGGGGGCCGGGTGCCCGGTCTGCGTCAACGTCCCATAACCGTCGCTCGTTTCAAGGAGAAGCGGAGTGCCTGAGCCCGAGAATATCGTGAAGCCACCAGCCGTTGTTGCAGTAACGGACACCCCGCCCGTAACCTGGTGGATAATGACGGGGGCGTGTGGCGATTCGATTGAGAACTCGTCGTAGTCGCTCGGGCTTGGAGCCTTGGCCGCCCCGGCAGCCAAGGTCACCCAGAAACCTTCGGCCGCAGTCGCCCGGGTGTGGGTTCCACCACACACCACCGAGATCCCGACAACCAGTATCCACCCCGTTACATGCCGCATGCCAGCACCTCTCATGATGCACGTAGTTGTGCCGTAATCCAATCGCATCGCAAGATAGTCAGAGACTGCAAAAGGAAAAAAGGCGAACTGGGCAGCCGGGGCGGTTGACGGAGCCTGGTCGGTTGAACCAACAGGCGAATTTAATGCAAATCCAGTTGACCTCACCCTGCCATGCACATCATAATCATGCCAATTCGTGTGATTGCATGTCTGATCTGAGCGGTTGTTACAAGTCCAATGATTACGAGGTGCTCCATGCCCAATCGCCCACGCGAGGGGTTCACGCTAATTGAGTTATTGGTGGTGATTGCGATTATTGCGATCCTGATCGGCCTGTTATTGCCCGCCGTGCAAAAGGTGCGGGAAGCAGCGGCTCGAACAAAATGCACCAACAGTCTGAAACAACTCGGTCTAGCCACAATGCCCTTCAGTTAGGGACGGCTGTTCACTGCTTTGTCGCCGTAAGTCGTTATTTCGCAACGCCAGGGACCGCGGTGAGCGCCTTAACTGAAGGGCATTGGGTCTAGCCATCCACAACTACCACGATGCACACGGGTACATCCCGTACAGCACCAGTTACGGCGACACGGGAGCCTCGAGCCCAACCACCGGGCGAGGATGGATACTGGAGGCTTTGGCGTTCATGGAGCAGAACGCGGTTTACACGTCCTTCGAACCGTCGCGGGTTGGCGATTTCGGTGCCGGCCAGGGGATCAAGAATTGCCTCCCCCAGATGGCCACTCAGGTTACGATTCTGATGTGCCCGTCGGACTCCTCGAATCACCTCGTGACAACTCAGTACCAACTGGAAGGGACCACGGTTTTCGCGACGAACTACAAGGGCGTGATTGGCACCAGCAACATGGGAGGTGGATGGCCAGACAGTCCTATAGGGACCGCGGACACACACACGACGAGGAACTGCAACGGTCTCTTCTTCCGAAATAGTTATCTTGTCAAGATCCGGATCACGGACATCACGGACGGTACGAGCAACACGCTAGCAGTTGGTGAGGATGTGGTCGATCAGAACTACCACACGGCCGCGTACTATTGCAATGGTGATTACGCGAGTACCCACGCACCACTGAACTACTTCCCGAATCCTGCCGCACCCGCCGACTGGCAGAAGGTTATGTCGTTCCGAAGCCGGCACACGGGCGGCGCGAACTTCGCTTTGGCAGACGGTAGCGTTCGCTTCATCCCGCAGGCGACGGATCGTCTCCAGTATCAGCAACTCAGCACACGGGCTGGCGGCGAAGTCGCGGCCGTGCCGTGATCGCGGCGGTCACTGCCAGCGAACCGTGAGTTTCCCGTCTTCCTTGGCCCGGCGTTCCATGTGTCGCAGGCTCAGCCGGGCCGAGAGCAAGAACACGACCGCCAACACCGCGAGCACCGACACTTCGATCCAGACCTCGAACAGCCCAGGCCGCTGGAACAACACCTGCCTCATCGCATCCATCCCGAGCGTGAGCGGGATCAGGCTCGCCACCACTGCGATTACTTTCGGAAAGATCGACACGGGGAAGTTCGTGCCGCTCAACAGGTAGATCGGTTCCTGCAAGAGGTTCACGAGATGCCAGGCTTCACGACCCCACTGGAGGAAGATCGAGGCAAACATCATCCCCAGTCCGTAGAGCGCCGCGAGCGTCAGCACGAACACCCCCGCAAGGGCGGACCAACTCGTTGGCCGGAGTGGCACGTCGAACAACAACACGCCAGTAATCGTGATCGCCAGGGCCCGGACGAGCGTTGTGGTCATTCCGCCGAGTGCCATCCCGGTGAGGACACCCATCATCGGAGCAGGCGACATCACATAGAGTTCGAGGTTCCCGGAGTCGCGTTCCCAGTACAGTTGTGCGCCCATGCCCCAAAGCACGTTCATCCAGAACGTCGTCATGGCGGCCCCAAGGATAACGAAGCCGGTGTACTCAGGCGGCGCATTCATCGCCCGGTAGGCGTAGGCGAACGCGGCCACGGAGAGCATCGGCAGGATCGTTTCCTGAATCATCCACGAGCGACTGCGGAACAACCACGCAACCCGCGGGTATGTTCGGGCGAGTGCGGCATCGACAAACAACCGGAATGATGACGGCATGCGTCTCCCAATGTCGCCCGGGCGAAGACTCGGAATTCTTCCAAGAATCTCGACGCGAACAAACCCAACTGCCTCACTCGTATCATATATTCCCCGTGCGTCCCCACATCCCCGCTTCTCCGCGGTGAACGCTTGACGACTCCCGACACGATGATTTCCCTGACCGGGTTGCGCGTCCTCTACGGCTCATTCGCCGCCGTGGATGGTCTCGACCTGAACATTCGCCGGGGCGAACTCTTCGGTTTGCTGGGCCCCAACGGTGCCGGCAAGTCGACGACCATCCGCGTCCTGATCGGGCAGCGCACGCCAACTTCGGGAAGCGTCTCGGTGGCTGGCTTTGATGTGGTCCGGGACTGGGCAAAGGTGAAGTCGCTATTCGGGTACGTTCCCGACCGCGAGAACCACTTCGAGGAGTTCACCGGGCGACGAAACCTGGAGTTTTTCGGCCAGCTTTACAACGTGCCGCGTGCGCGTGCCGGAACGGTCCTGAAGATGGTCGAACTCGATGAGGCCGCCGACCTTCCCGTGCGTGGTTACTCACTGGGAATGCGGAAGAAGCTGCTCCTCGCGCGGGCATTGCTGCACGATCCGCCCATCATGTACCTCGACGAACCCACAGCGAACCTGGACATTCACTCGGCCGAGGTGGTCCACCGCATCTTGCGGGATCGTGTGAAGCACGGAGCCACGGTCATCATGACCACGCACAACATGGAGGAAGTGGAGCAAATCTGCAACCGGGTTGGGATCGTGTGCCGCGGGAAACTGGTCGCGCTCGATTCGCCACTCGCGTTGAAGCAAGAGCACACCGAGCGCAAGGTGGACGTGACACGGAAGGACGGCGAGCAATTCGTGTTCGACATGGATAACCCCGCAAACCTCGGCGAGTTATCCCGATTGCTGACAGCCGGCCAGATCGCGACGATGCGAACCCGCGAGTTCAATTTTCACGAAACGTTCCTGAAACTGACCGGCCTTACCTTCGAATAGCACATCCGCGCTCCCGCTGGGTCGCGGCTAACCCAAGAACTTGCCATGCGCTGGTACATCATCCGAGCCTTGCTCGTCAAAGAATGGCAACGGCACCTCGCCAACCGTGGCGGGATCGCACTTGGCTTGTTGCTCGTCACGGCCGCAGTGCTTCTTTCGGTGTTTGCACCGCGTGGGCAGGACAAGTCCGCAGGGGCCAACCTCGTGGGCGGAGTGAACCATTGCTTCGTCGAGTACGACCGGCAAACGACATTGATTACGCATTTGAAAGAGAACATCCCGCCCGACATGACGGCGAGAATCCACTTCCGCGAGTTCAGCCAAGCTCCGACCAAGGAAGGGCACATCCTCTACACCGTGGGTTCGGGAGGACTCCAGATTCGCGAGATCCGCCCCGAGAACTCGCCCAACAACCAGTACACCATCCACGTCGCCGTCTGGCACCCGGACGGCAACCCCACGGCGCTCGCCCCCTACGAAACCTGGCTCTGGAAAGAGGTCCGACGCTGGAACGTGGCCCGTGCCCAACTCCGCGGAGTTCCGACACCGCCGGAGCCCGATTTCGATGCCGAGAATCAGTGGATGCTGACCGAGTCGCACAAACGATTTCAGGATCAGATCGCCGAAGCGGCAGCGAAGGGTTCCACACGCGGACGGTTCGAGCCTCTCGCGGCGGTCACGGGAGCGGCAATTGCGTTCGAGACGACAAGCACGCCCACCATCATCCCGGACCTGATCGTGAAGCGCGAGGGGCTCGGTGGAATTGTTCTCGACATTCGATCCGCGATCGTGACGGGGTTCGTCGTGTTCGCGTTGTACTTCACCTGCGTGTATCTGCTTCCGACGCTGAACTGCGAAGAACGGGAGCGCGGCATCCTGCTGGCTCAGGCACTCTCACCGGCGTCACCACTGGAGATCGTTGCCGCGAAAGCCCTCTTCTATCCCACGGCCGGTATCACGCTCGCCGCGACAATCGCGGCTGTCTACAACCCCGCGATTGTCGCAAGGCCATTCTTCTGGCTGTCGATCTTCGCGGTTGCGGCCGGGTTCCTGGGCATCGGCATGACCATCTCGACCCTCGCACGAACGCAGCGTGCTGCGTTCCTGGGCGGCATGTGCTACCTGATGGCCGTGTCGATGCTGCTCATGATCTGCACGCTCAACAGTATTCCCTTCTTGCCATACCTCGCGGTCGAATACCACGGTCCGCGAATCCTGCACGCCGCGATCAACGGCGACGAGGTTAATTGGTTTCTCAAGGGCAACCTGTTTGGCGCAGCGTTTCTGGGAGTGGTGTGGCTGACCGTTGCCGTGCGATTGTTCCGCCGTCGCGGATGGCAATAAGTAGAGGGGGAGACACGGAGAGGGGGAGACACTGCTTGCTTCTCTCCCCATCTCCCCAACTCCCCATCTACCCGCTGGTCCGGTCGTAGCGGATACACAACTTACCCAATCGCCCCATATTCCACATATTGCCTTTGACGCCTTTTCTTGCCCATTCTACCATCCTCATGGTCCGCTACGCTGTCAGCAGCGCGGCAGTTTCGCACCACGGAGGATTCCCCACCATGTACAGCATCGTTCTGCTAACCGCACTTGCTCCCGGTCACGGGCACGGGCACGGCCCAGTTGTCGTTCAAGGTTGCACCAGCTACAGCTGCTCCGGCTACACCGCTTCCTGCTACGGATCGTGCTACGGGTCGTGCTATGGCTCCTGCTACGGATCGTGCTCCGGCTACCAACGCCACTGCATCTTTGGGGGCCACGGCCTGTTCGGCCACCGTCACTCCTGTAATGGTTGCTCGGGTTGCACCGGTTATAGCTGCTCGGGCTGGTCGTGCTTCGGTTCCTGCACCGGGTACAGTTGCGGCGGATGCACGGGCTCATGTTGGGGTGGGCCGGTCTACAGCAGTCCGACAGATGTGTACGGCAATGTGACGAACCCGAACCCGCTACCGATGACTCAGCCTGAGATCAAGAAAGACGCTCCCGAGACCAAGAAGGACAGCAAGCAGGGGGCGAACATCAAGTTCCAGTTGCCCGCCGACGCCAAGCTGTACGTTGACGGTCGCCTGACCAACCTGACTGGTACGGAACGGGCTTTCGTCACTCCGTCGCTGGGTGCTGGCAAGTTCTTCTACGAAGTGAAGGCCGAGTTGATGGTCGATGGCCAGATGGTTGTCGAGCAGAAGCGAGTGATCGTCGAGGCCGGCACGAGCCTTGTGGAATCGTTCCCGAAGCTCATCGCCGCCGCCGGTGCGAAGGGTGACCCCGTCGCCGGGAAGTAATCTCCAGATTTTCTGAGCCCACCCATTGTTATGGGTGGGCTTTTTCGTCATTTGCCCGTCGGTACCCATCTGGCTATAACGAACTCCCGAACCTAGACCTAGTTCACCGCTTACGGAGGAGCTCATAGTGTCCGCCGACCGCTACCTGTTCACCAGTGAATCCGTGTCGATGGGCCACCCGGATAAGGTTGCCGACCAGATCTCCGACGCGGTTCTGGATTTCTGTCTGAGTGCCGACCCGATGAGCCGGGTTGCCTGCGAAACGCTGGTCACCACTGATCTAGCGGTAGTCGCGGGTGAGATCACGACCAAGGCTGCGTTGACACGCCAGGCTGTCGATAAGCTCGTGCGTGACGTGATCCAGGAGATCGGTTACGTTGCGAAGGACCGCGAGGAGGCCGACGAGATCGGTTTCACCGCGGACTCGTGCCAGGTCGATTGCCGCATCCACTCACAAAGCCCGCACATCAGCCAGGGTGTTGACACGGGTGGTGCTGGCGACCAGGGGATGATGTTCGGCTTCGCCTGCACCGAAACCGAAAGCCTGATGCCGCTGCCCATTCACCTGTCGCACCGGTTGGTGGAACACCACGCCGACTTGCGGAAGAATGGCAAACTGAAGTGGCTGCGACCCGACGCCAAGAGCCAGGTAACGGTCGAGTACAACGCTGATGGCACACCGCACCGCATTCATACGGTTGTGCTCAGCACCCAGCACAATCGCGAAGTCATGGTCAGCACCAGCGGCGGTGATTACTTCACCGACGAAGCCCGCCAGATGATTATCGACCAGCTCATTCACCCAGTATTGAAGCACGAGCGGGAAGACCTGATTCGCGGCAAGCTGGTGATGATCCGCCCTGGCGACGGGACCAGCAAGCTGGGGCCGACCGACATCGCGTGTCACGTGAACCCGACCGGTTGCTTCCTCACCGGCGGCCCGCACGGCGACTGTGGCTTGACCGGGCGCAAGATCATCGTGGACACCTACGGCGGTCGCGGTCGGCACGGCGGCGGCGCGTTCAGCGGGAAAGACCCGACAAAGGTGGACCGCAGCGCAGCCTACGTCTGCCGGTACATTGCGAAAAATATCGTCGCCGCGGGTCTGGCTCGCGAGTGCGAGGTTCAACTGAGCTACGCCATCGGCTACCCCGATCCGCTCAACATCTGGGTCAACACGAACGGCACGGCGAAGATCCCGGAGACGCATCTGGTTGACCTGATTCGCAAGCACTTCCAGTTGACGCCGAAGGGGATCATCGAGTCGCTGAACCTGCGCCGCCCGGTGTACCGCGAGACGGCTCGGCACGGGCACTTCGGCCGCAAGGGACCGGGGTTCACCTGGGAAGTGACCGACAAGGCCGAGGCGCTGAAGAAGGTCGCCGGTGTGTAGCGCTTTGAGGGCAACTCTGACCGGAGTAGATAGAGTGGGAGACACGGAGAGAGGGAGAGGGGGAGAAACTCGACTGTGGTTTTTCTCCCCCTCTCCCACTCTCCGTGTCTCCCACTCTTCTGAGGTCCGAACTCAAGCCACGCTCGCCGTGTCCTCCGAACGCACTCCAGGCGTGACGATTCGAGCGAGCGATGAACTTCTGCATTCCCATCTACGTTTTCCAGCACCCACAAGGGTACGCCGCACGCCCGTTGTTCGCTCCCGGCCCCGAACGGCGCGACGACAACCTCAACCGACTTCTCACGAAACTCACCCGCGATCTGGTCACGGTCATCGAGCAGTCCGCACGCAAGGATCGGCACGACGCGGTCGCGGCATGGGCGTTCAGCCCGCGGGTCACCACGCACCGCGTCCCGCTGGAGATTGAACTGCGTCGCCGCGTGGCTCGCCTGAAGTACCTCATCGTCGCACTGGATCACATGGGGCGGCGACTGGCGTTCACGCCAGCTGTGCCCGACGTGTGGTTCGAGGTCACCCGTGGCGAACCGCTCGAACTTCGTGCCCAGGCTGTGTTCGCCGACTACTGGCGAAAGGTGGAACGCGAAGCGGAGAACGAGGACGACATTCGCCCCGAGGGAACCAACCTCTCGGGCAAGGCCTGGGTGCAGGTTCTGGAACTATCGGCGAGCGTGCCAGCCGTGGTGCCCAAGCCACCGCCCATGAACTTCATGATGCTCGGCGGTGGCGAGACGGGCGACGGTGCCGGTGAACTTCGCCGCGTCGGCCGCTGCCTCGACTGGCTCTACCCCGACGAACTTGAGCGTGCCGTGCTGCGGGAACGCGAAGTCGCGGAACTCTCGCGGCTCCTCGAACTCGGCGACCGCCGGCCGGTGATGCTCTGCGGGCCACGCATGTCGGGCAAGACGGCCGTGGTTCACGAGGCAGTCTCTCAACGTGTCTCACAGCGAAAGCAGGTCCACGTTCAGGAACAGAACGTGTGGCTCGTGTCGCCGCAACGGCTCATCTCGGGCATGTCATACGTCGGGCAGTGGGAAGGGCGGTTGCTTGCGATCCTGAAGCACGCGAAGAAGCGCGACCACGTACTGTACTTCGACGACCTCATCGGGCTGTTCCTCGCAGGGGTCTCGGCGAGTTCAACGCTCAACGCCGCGACTGTGCTGAAGCCGTACCTCGAACGCCGCGACGTGCGCGTGCTGGGCGAGGTCACAACTGAGGGATTGCGGGTACTTCAGGAACGCGATCGCGGCTTCGCCGACCTGTTCCACTTCATCCCCGTGAGGGAGCCCAGCGACGCCGACAACCTGCGAATCCTGGTCGATCAGCAGCGCCGCCTCGAAGGGAAGCACGAGTGCGTGTTCGGTCTCGATGTGCTGCCAGCCGTGATCGACGTGCAACGCCGCTACGACCGCACGGCCGCGTTCCCTGGCAAGGCTGCTGCCGTACTGACGCGACTGGCGATACGAGCCACTACCTCAGCAGATGGGGAGTGGGGGAGAGAGGGAGAGGGGGAGAAAAGACAAAAAGCACCGTCCGATTTCTCTCCCACTCTCCCCCTCTCCATGTCTCCCCCTCTGCCTTTAAGGCCGCACATCGACCGCGATCACGTGCTGGCCGACTTCGCGGCACGCACAGGGTTATCGCTCGCGTTCCTCGACCCGAAGCAACGGCTTGATCGCGACGACGTGCGCGACAGGATTCGCGAGCAGGTCATCGGGCAGGCCGAAGCCGTGGAATCGCTCGCGGATGTCGTCAGCATCGCGAAGGCACGGCTGAACGACCCCGAACGCCCACTCGCCGCGTTCCTCTTCCTCGGGCCAACGGGCGTCGGCAAGACCGAGTGTGCGAAGGCGATCGCCAAGACTCTGTTCGGCCAGGCCGAGCGATTGCTGCGGTTCGATCTGAACGAGTTCAATCAGTACGGGGCCGCGGCACGGCTCGTGGGCACATTCAGCCAGCCGGAAGGGTTGCTGACGAGCGCGATCCGTCGCCAGCCGTTCGCCGTCATCCTGCTGGATGAAATCGAGAAGGCACACCCCGAAGTGTTCGACTTGCTGCTGTCGGTACTGGGTGAAGGCCGGCTCACGGACGCGCTCGGCCGCACGGCCGACTTCTCGAACGCGATCATCATCATGACCTCGAACCTCGGGGTTCGCGAGGCAGAGGGCGGGCTGGGCTTCAACCCGGAAGCGGACCGCTCATTCGCATACACCGGGGCCGCAGAGAAGTTCTTTCGCCCGGAGTTCTTCAACCGCCTCGACCGCGTGATCCCGTTCAAGAAACTCACCCGCGACGAGATGGCCACGATCGCCCGCCGACTCGTGAACGACGTCCTGGCACGCGAGGGATTCGGGCAGCGGAAGTGTGTGCTGAACGTCTCGGCGGATGCGCTCGAACGTGTGATCGGCGCGGGATACGACCCCGCACTCGGGGCGCGTGCGATGAAGCGTGCAGTGGAACGCGAACTTGCCCAACCCGCCGCGGGGAAACTCGCGGAGCTGTCGCCGGACGAGTTCACCATCGTCAGCGTGAAGGCCAGTGACAATGCGTTGTCAGTGAGCGTGCAGGCTCCGGGCTGGGCAGAGCGGGTGCCGCTCGAGGACCGCGCGGCGTTGCCCGTGGCGGATCGAGTCGCCGCCGCGTGGACCGCCCTGGAACAGATCGACGCGGTTCTCGATTCCGTCCGCCCGAAGGGCGGCGTGATCGCGGGGAAGGTGTCGGTGGAACACGAACGCTACTTCGCGCTGAAGGAAATGGCCGACGCGATCTCGAACACGCTGAACGAATACGAAGACCGCCTCGCGGACGCGAAACTCGCTCGCCTCGAAGGTCGCCAGCCGGATAGCGTGGGCCGGAAACCACGGTATCGAACGATGAAGAGTCACGACGCCTTCGATCTCGATGCCCGCGAGAAGCAACCGCTTCAGTCTGTTCTCGCAGCTACAAGCATGGAAGAAGGGCTCCGTGAGTTGTACGAGACTGCGGAACCGTTACCCGACGATGCCGACCTGTTCGACGTGGAGAATAAGCTCGCGTTGTTGCGACTGATGGCAACCGCACCCGTCGACGACAAGGCGGTGTACCTGTGGCTTCGGGGCTTCCCGGAGGGGCAGCCTTCCGATGTTGCCGAGACATTGTGGATGCATTATCTCGGTGCCTGGACAACTGGGCTTGGGGTGGAAGTTCAGAATGAGTGGTTTGATCGGATGGCCGGCATCATCTCAGTGAAAGGTGTTCACGCCCGGTCGCTCGCCCTTACTGAAGTTGGCACGCATCTCTTCTTGCCAAAGCACGGCGGGCCGATTCCCGTGCGTGTAGATGTGGTCGATGCATTGCCGCCACGGGTCGCGGATCCGTTCGCGTTCGGGCCGATCCTGCGGGTGTACCCCGAGGGGCAGCCCGTGGCCGACGTGCGAACGGGGTTGGTGTCGCCGCTACCAGGACGCCCCGAGTTCGCCGAGACGTTCCGGACGTTCACGCTGGCGGCGTTACCGCGGGCAACGTGATGCGTTGCCCCGCTGGGGCGACCGCTAAACATTGGTGTTGTTCACTCCGCGTTCCGAATTCCGCACTCCGCGTTTCCAATCATGCCGACCGCTCGCTATCCCGTGTTGATCTGCCGTGACCTTGCGGGTGGGAGTTCGGCCATCGCCGTCGATGATGGCACGGTTGGGTTCGGCCCAACCGCACGCGATGCCAGCACCGACCTGCGTGAATACCTGCGCTGGTATCACCGGAAGATGATGCTCGCCAAGGGGCCGGATTTCCTGGATGCCGAGTTGCGCTGGTTCACGGTCAGCGTTCGCCCGGAATACAAGGGGATCAACCGCGTGTACCCCGCCGAATCTGCGGTCGAGGTGCGGGTTCCGGTGGTCGTCGGCACCCGCGAGAGCGGCCAGCCCACTGCGGACATTCCCCTGCTCGGCATCCGCTTCGATTACCCGAACCGCACCCACTTGCCACAACTCGTCGAGCGGTACGTTTTGCAGAAGCTCGAGGGTAAGACGCCCGAGGAACTCGGTGCGTATCTGCCGCCTGCGGAGGTCGAGCTTTCGGAAGTGGTGGTGTCCATACCGCGTGAGTTCGCCATACCGGAGGTTCACGCGAAGCCTCCGCAAGCACTGGCTCAGGTCGCGGAACCGGTCGGCGATCGAGCCGTGCGGAAGGGGTTCGCCCGTGCGTGGGGTCGCGAAGCTGAAGTCGCGGCACTGGTTCACAAGCTCCACCGCGAGAAGGCGAACGTGCTGCTCGTTGGCGAACCGGGCGTGGGCAAGACGACCCTGATGGTTGACGCCGTCAAGGATGCCGAGAAACTCGCGGACGAGGAATTCGGGAAGTCGGCCGGCCCCAAACAACGCCGGTTCTGGCTGACGTCGGCCGGCCGACTCATTGCGGGGATGAAGTACCTCGGCCAGTGGGAAGAGCGGGTCGAGGGCGTGATCGGCGCACTGGGCGAACTCAAGGGCGTGCTGTGTGTCGAACGCCTGCTCGACCTCGTTCAACGTGGCGGGGTCGGGCCAGCGGACAGCATCGCCATGTTCCTCGTGCCGTACCTCGTGCGCGGCGAACTGCGGATGATCGCGGAAGCGACCCCCGCCGAACTCGACGCCTGCCGACGGCTCATGCCCGGCTTGCCCGACCTGTTCCAGATCGTGCCCGTGCAACCGTTCGACCGTGCCACCGCACTGATGGTCATCGACAAGCAACTCGAAACCTCGGCATCGGGTCCGGGGGTGGAGATCGAACGCGGCACGGGCGAGCGGATCGTCCGGCTGTTCCGCCGCTTCATGCCGTACTCCCCCTTCCCTGGCCCGGCCTCGGGGTTCGCCCGCGAGATGGTCGACATCCACGTTCGCGACGGCAAAACACCCGTCACGCCCGACTCCGTCGTGGACCGCTTCCGACGGCGAACTGGCTTACCCGAGTTGTTCCTGCGCGACGAAATTACGCTCAAACGCGACGACGTGCTGGCGTGGTTCACGGAACGGGTGATCGACCAACCCGAGGCGTGCGAGGCGGCCACGAATGTGGTGATGACGGTGAAAGCGGGGTTGAACGACCCGAACCGCCCGCCGGCTGTGCTGCTGTTCTGCGGACCCACAGGCGTTGGCAAAACGCACATGGCACAGGCACTCGCGCGGTACTTCTTCAGCTACGGCGACGATTCCACAAAAGGCGGCGAACCCAAACGCCTCTTCCGGCTCGACATGAGCGAGTACGGCGGGTTCGACGCCGTGTACCGGTTGCTCGGGCCGCCACAGGGGGAACCCGGCGAACTCGTGAAGCGCGTGCGCCGGCAGCCGTTCTCGGTGCTGCTGCTCGATGAGGTCGAGAAGGCAGCGGCCGATGTGTTCGACACGCTCATGGGCGTTTTCGACGAAGGCCGGCTCACCGATCAGTACGGCCGCGTCACCAACTTCCGCAGCACGATCATCATCATGACGTCGAACCTCGGCGCGGGTCAGAATCGCGCCGTGGGCTTCGCCGAGCAATCGGGCGTGCAGTACAAGGACGCGGCGATGCGATTCTTCCGCCCCGAGTTCTTCAACCGCATGGATCAGGTCGTAACGTTCCGGCCGCTGTTGCCCGAATCGGTGAAGGTCATCACGCGCCGGGAACTCGATGCGATCGCTCGCCGCGATGGGCTTCTACGGAGTGGCGTGAAGGTGGCGTGGTCGGAATCGCTCATTGACCGACTCGCGGGAATCGGGTTCGACGCACGCTACGGAGCGAGGCCATTGCAGCGAGCCGTGGAACGCGAAGTGGTCGCGCCGCTGGCACGCTGGCTACTGGAATTCTTCGTGAAGGACGGCGGCACCATCTCCGCCGACTGGGTCGATGGGAAATGCGTGTTCCGCGCCAGTTAGACCTATCCGTCTTTGCCGTTTGCGGCATCGCAGGCTCTTGCTGCGATGCCGCAAACGGCAAAACCCTTCACGCGGCCCGTTTTGCCTGACCCGCAAGTCCCAGTTTCTTCACGGCGTCCCCGAGGTTGGCCGCAACAAGTTCGAGCTTGAGCGCATCGCGATCGAGGCCAGCGGGGTTCACTCGCATTCCATACCCGGTCCGCACCAGCACCGTGCGACAACCCACAGCCGCACCCGCTTCGAGGTCGGTCACGCGGTCGCCGATCATCCACGATGCGGCCAGGTCAAGACCCAACTCCGTTGCCGCACGCACCAGCATTCCGGGGCGTGGCTTCCGACACTCACACTCGATCCGCAACACCGTCACTTCCCCCTCCGGGTGATGGGGGCAGTAGTGGTAGGCGTCGATCTTCGCCCCGTAGCCGTGCAGCAGGTTCGAGAGATGTTCGTGGACCGCGTCCACATCCGATTCGTTGAACATCCCGCGAGCCACGCCCGACTGATTGGAGACGATGACGACGGGCCAACCGGCACGATTCAACGAGGCGATGGCACCGGCTGCACCGGGTAGCAATCGCACACGGTCGGGGTTGCCGAGGTAATGGGAATCCTCGATGACGACACCGTCGCGGTCGAGGAACACGGCTGGTTTGGTGGTTGTCATGGGGCGAGATATTCGCACGACCCGACCCGCGTGACAAGACGAAGTGGAACGCAGCGGAAAGGAAAAATGCTGCCCGAATCGCTGTGGGATGCTAAGATCGCTCCACTTTCCCAAAAACACCCCGATTTCGAATACGTGAAAGGTTCTTTGACGTGTCAACAGCTCCCACGATCGCGCCACCGGGCCCAACCGGTCACCCAATCGGCTTTTGGTTCTTTTTCTGGGGCGAATTCGCCGAACGCTGCTCGTATTACGGAATGCGAGCCATCCTCGCTCTGTACATGACTGAGCGACTCGGCGTGAACAAGGCGGATGCCAGCACGTTCATGTCGCTGTTCATAGCGGCGTGCTACTTCTTCCCGCTGATCGGCGGCTACATCGCCGACAACTTCCTCGGGAAGTACTGGACCATCGTTGGGTTCTCGATCCCCTACGTTGTGGCGCAATTCCTGGTCGGTATCGAAGACAAGTATGTCGTGTTCGGAAGCCTCGTGCTGTTGGCGATGGGGTCGGGTGTGATCAAACCCAATATCTCCACGCTTATGGGCATGACGTACGACCAGCAGCGGCCAGGGCAGGATCAACTTCGAACGAGTGCGTTCTCGTGGTTCTACATGGCGATCAACTTCGGTGCGGCCCTGTCGCAATTCGGTATGCCCTGGTTGCGGACCAACTACGGCTATCAGTCTGCGTTCCTGTTCCCGGCCGCGTTGATGGCGATTGCACTCGTAATCTTCGCGCTCGGCAAACGGTACTACGCCCGCGAATCGATCGAACTCAAGGTGATCGGCACGCCCGGTGAAGTCATTCCTTCGGGAACGACGCTGACCGGCATCCCCGTGAATTACAAGGTCGTCACCCTTGAGGAGAAGGCCGCCGACCGGGCGTTGAAGTTGCAGGTGCTCACACGGATCGGCGCAGTGTTCCTTATGGTGATGGCCTTCTGGGCGATCTTCGACCAGTCCGCAAGCACCTGGATCTTCTTTGCCGACACTTACATGGACACCACGATTTTTGGCGTCCCAACATCAGCGGACGCAATTCAGGCGTTCAACCCGGTGTTCATCGTGTTGCTCGTCCCTGTCAGCGTGTGGCTGTTCAAGACGCTTGAGAAAAAGGGGTTCAAGGTCAAGGCAACGCAAAAGATGACTCTCGGTTTCGCCCTCACAGGGTTGAGCATGGTCATCATGAGCGTGGCCGGCTTCCTCGCGGGTCAGAAGCAGGATGTCGTGAAACTCACCACACCCCAGGGGGCATTGATCTTGGCGAAATCCGAAGTCCTCCTCGCCGAGGTGAAGAAGCCGGAATCGGGATCGTCTACCGTGGCGTTTGGCGATGCTCGGATCGTCGCATCGGACTGGGAATGGGATGGCGAGAAGAAGAAGTTGTCGTTCGCGAACGGGAAGTTGGTCCTGAAGGGCGGCAGCGAGATCCCATTTGCGAAGGGGCACCTGCCGACGACTAACCTTCCGACTGAGGCTGCACTCGCCTCGGGTGGTGTCTTGGAGCCGTCACTCAAGTCGGCTGAAGATCTCGCCAAGGTCAAACCGGAAGATACCAAGGCAACCCTGGAAATGGTGGAGTGGGTCAAGCCGGCCGAGCGTGTGACCGTATGGTGGCAGGTACTCGCGTTCCTGATCATCACCGTGGCCGAGATCCTCATCTCGGTGACGGGTCTGGAGCTGGCCTTCGTAGCCGCGCCACAGAGCATGAAGAGTTTCGTGACGGCATGCTGGCTGGCGGTCGTGTTCCTGGCGAACCTGCTCATCAACGCACCGATCACGCGGCTCTATCCGCACATGGAGCCCGGCGTGTACTTCGCAGCTCTGGCCGGTGCGATGGCGGTCGTCACAGTCGTGTTCTTGCCGGTGGGAGCACGATTCAACCGCGGCATGGCCCAGGCCGCAATCGATGCCAAAGAAAAGGAAGCCCGCGAGGGGAACACCGAAACCGTGTGATGCACGCCCGAGCTGCTCTCAGTATCGTGGCACGGTGGGGTCGATCGCCAGCGACCACAGGTCGATCCCACCGGCCAGCGACGTGACGTTCGGGAAGCCCGCTTGCCGAAGGATCGCCGCACCACTCAAGCTCCTCACGCCGTGGTGGCAGTACACCACTACCAGTGCGTCGGTCGGTTCCAGCTCCGACGCCCGCGCGTGCAACTCCCCCAAAGGAATCAGAACGCTCCCGGCAAGCGCGCAATAAGCGTGCTCCTCCGGTTGCCGCACGTCTAGGAGCACCACTGGCGTACCCGCGTCGAGCATTGCCTTCACATCATTCGGATGAATCTGAGACGTCATCGGCAACCTTCTTGGTCAACGGTGTCTGGTTGAGACACGATATCATTATCGAACGGTATACCGCTGCGGAAATTCCAGCACCAATTTCATGAGACTGAAGAACCAGTATCATGGTATAATCAAACTCCCCTGTCGCGTGACATGGGGCCGACCATCGAAGCGCCCGCCGGTGGCCGTCAGCAACAACTCAGGGAAACCACGATTAACCCCTCCTCACCATGCCCGTTCTCCCTGTAACGCACAACCAATGGCAGGTTCTCCGGGCCGTCAAGCGGAGCCGGAAGCCACCCATCGGCCGCGAACTTCGGCTCTCTCCGACCCGTGGCACCAAGGACGGCTCCTTCCTGACCGGCATGGTCCGGCTCGGGTTGCTGTCCCGGATCTCGGGAACGGAGAAGGAACCGTTCGAAGCGACCTACGCCCTCACCGAAACGGGGAAGCACGCCGCTGAATACGGCGAGTGCGACTTTCCCTCGGGAACGATGAGCGTGTCGAACCCCACACAAAAACCACAAGGTAAGCGCTAATCCGCCTACAAGGGGCGGATAAGCCACCCAACACGGAGCCAGTCGCGGATTCGTGGCTCGGTCGCTTGCAACGCACATCGCGCACGGGTAGGTTCTCCGGTTGCATTCCCACCGGAGTTCCCGCCATGCAGTCTCTCCCCTTCCCAGGTCTCTCACGTCGGCAGTGGTTTCACCTCACCGGGGGTTCGGCTTTCACGCACCTGCTACCCCTTCCGCTTCTCAAATCGCAACAGAAACAGCCCATTCCTACAACTCTCACCCCGCTCAATCGCTTCCCGCGAATGGTGCAGGACTTCTACGTCGAGCAGGTTCGAGCTGCTGAAAAGATCGGGTTGGATGGGCTAGCCGCACTCAAAACCAAGGCAGACGCCGAGGGCTACGTCCGCAGCGTGCGGGAAAAGATCGCCAAGTGCTTCGGCCCGT